>JAURYH010000007.1 GCA_030653975.1 Hydrogenophaga sp.
GGTTGGATGAAAAGGGTCGGTGCGTTGACCAAGTGCTCAAGGACGAACTCTGGGCTCCAGGGGGATGCAGGTTTGGCGCACCAACCGACAAGATTCACTCTTCAAAAAACACAGAACGGAACATACAAGGGGGGATGCGGCCACGCGCAGCGGGCAAGCAACGGGGGTGGGATGTTTCATCTCAGGTCTTGAGCGCGGGCGCCCGGCCCTGGGCAATGGCCCAGCCCAGTTCGGCCACGGGTTGCGCCATGCGCGCGATGGCCGGCGCATCGGGGTTGGCCGCAGTGCCGTCGCGCACGCGGGCGGCAATGCCCAGCAGGATGGCGGCGAGCCGGAACAGGTTGCAGGCGAGGTAGAACGGCCAGTCGGCCAGCACGGCACCGGGGTCGCGCCCCACCTGGGCGCAGTAGGTTTCGATGTAGGCGCGCTCGCCCGGGAGGCCGTGCTGCGCCAGGTCCTGGTCGCCAAAACCGCGCAACACACCGGCCGGCAGATGCCAGGCCAGGCAGTGGTAGGCGAGGTCGCTCAGCGGGTGCCCCAGCGTGGACAGCTCCCAGTCCAGCACGGCGGCCACTTCGGGCCGCTCGGGGTGGAACATCAGGTTTTCGATGCGGTAGTCGCCGTGCGTGAGGCAGACGTGGCGTTCCTCGTCGGCGCCAGCCGGAATGTGCGCCGGCAACCATTCGGCCAGACGCTCCATCGCCTCGACCGGCGCCCGCACGCTGGCGCGGTACTGCTGCGCCCAGCGCCGGATCAGGCGCGCGAAGAAACCGGTGGTGCGCCCGAAATCGCCCAGCCCGGCGGCGCGCCAGTCCACCCGGTGCAGGTCGGCCAGCACCCGGTTGGCCTGCGCGTGGTAGGCCGCGCGCTCGCCAACGGCCACGCCCGGCAGCATCGCGTCGCGCAACACCCGGCCCGCCACGTGCTCCATCACATAGAAGGCCGCACCGATCACCGACTCGTCTTCGCACAGCCCCAACACGCGCGGCACCGGCACGCCCGAACCCTGCAGCGCCTGCAGCACGCGGACTTCGCGCTCGATGGCGTGGGCCGAGGGCGCCAGGCTCGCCGCGGGCCCCGGCTTGGCGCGCAGCACCCAGGACCGCTGCGCCGCACTCAGCACCCACGACGGGTTGGACTGGCCGCCGTTCAGGCGCTGCGCCCGCAAGGGGCCATCAAAGGGACCGATCCGCGGCGCCAGCCAGGGCGCCAGCGCCTCGGTGTCCAGCCCGGGCGGTGGGCTGGACAAGGGCGGCGTCCCGGGCGGGATCTGCGGTGTTGGGGTTTTCAGGGTGTTGGTTTTCATAGCGTCTTAAATAATTGTCGGACAATCCAACAGTACAACCATCAGAACAAACCCTGCCCATTTTTGTCATCCAGGAGACAAGCCCCATGAACCCACCCGCTGTAAAGACCACCCCCCTCCCGTCGACGCCGGCAAGCCGCGCCGAGGCCTACCTCGCAGCGGCCCGCCGCGCCGCCGAAACCGGCCCCGAATGGCCGGCTGTCACCGGTCTGCCGGTCGACAACCGCCTCGGCGTGGTCGGCGCCGGCACCATGGGCAGCGGCATCGCGCTCTGCGCGCTGGCCGCCGGCCTGACCGTGACGCTGCTCGACGCGAACGAAGCCGCCCTGCAGCGCGGCGTGCAGCGCATCCGCGACAGCCTCTATGGCGCGGTGGCGCGCGGGCGCCTCCCGGCCGCCGAATGCCAGCAGCGCCTCGCCCGCCTGCACCCGGCCACCGACTGGGCCGCGCTGTCGGACGCCGACGCCGTGATCGAGGCGGTGTTCGAGGACAGCGCGGTCAAGCAGGCCGTGATGGCGCGGCTGCACGCGGCCTGCGCGCCACGCACCCTCTTCATCAGCAACACCTCGACGCTGGACATCGACGAACTGGCGCAGGGGTGCGGGCGCCCCGACCACGTGCTGGGCATGCACTTCCTGACGCCGGCCCACGTCACGCCGCTGGTGGAGGTGGTGCGCGGCCGAGCCACCAGCGACACCAGCCTGGCCCGCGCCCGCGCGCTCGCGGTGCGCCTGGGCAAGCTGCCGGTGCTGGCGGGCAATGCCTGGGGTTTCATCGGCAACCGCCTGTTCGAGGGCTACCTGCGCGAGGTGGACGCGCTGCAGCTCGAAGGCGTGCCGGCGGCCCGCATCGACGCCGCGCTGGAAGCCTTCGGTTTCGCACTCGGCCCCTGCCGCACGCTGGACATGGCGGGCACCGATCTGGTGAGCCAGGTGCTGACCGCGCGCGCCACGCGATTCGAGCAGCCGCCGGCCTACCGCCGCATCACGCGCCGGCTGGCCGAACTGGGGCGCTTCGGCCACAAGAGCGGCCGTGGCCATTACCTCTACGAAGGCCGGGTCGCACAGCCCGATCCGGACCTGGCCCGGGTCTGCGCCGAAGAAGCCCGGGCGCTGGGCATCGCACCGCAGCCTGATGTCAGCGACGACACCATCGTGCGGCGTTGCGTGACGCCGCTGGCGGACGAAGGACAGCGCCTGCTCGCCGAAGGCATGGCCTGCCGGGCGAGCGACATCGACCTGGTCTGGGTGCTGGGCTACGGTTTTCCGGCCCACCGGGGCGGCCCGATGGTGATGTGACGCCGCGCGCGGCCTGGGCACCATCTGCTACCCTCGAAAAGATGTCCGCTCCCTCCATTCCCGCCACCGCGCACCAGGCCATGTCGCCCGGCCTGATCGTGCTGGTGCTCTCGCTGCTGCTGGGTCTGCAGCCCGTCACGACCGACCTTTACCTCCCCGCCCTGCCCGCCATGACCCAGGGCTTTGGCGCGCCCATGTCGCAGGCCCAGCTCACGCTGACCGCGCTGCTGCTGGCTTTCGGCCTGTCGCAGATGGTCTGGGGCCCGCTGTCGGACCGCTTCGGCCGCCGGTCGGTGCTGCTGGTGGGCACGCTGCTCTATGTGCTGGCTTCGGTGGGCAGCACGTTTTCCGCCTCGATGGACCAGCTCATCGTCTGGCGCACGCTGCAGGGCGTGGCCATGGGCGCGGGCGTGATGTGCGCACGCGCCATCGTGCGCGACCTGTACACCCCGGCGGACGGGGCCCGCATCATGTCCAAGGGCCTCACCGGGCTGGGCGTGATCGCCTGCGCGAGCGCGCCGCTGGGCGGCCTGCTGGCCGGGTACCTGGGCTGGCGCATGGCGCTCATGGCGCTCGCCGTGTTCGGCGCCGGCGCGCTGCTGGTGGTGGCCTTGCGTTTCGAAGAAACCTTGGCGCAGAAAAACCCGCGCGCGCTGGAACCGGTCACGCTGCTGCGCACCTGGTGGGCCATCCTGCAGAACCCGACCTTCTGGGCCTTCACCCTGCTCGCCACCACGTCCTACGGCGGCCTGTTCACCTTCCTGGCCGCCTCCTCGTTCGTCTTCATCCAGGTGCTGGGCCTGTCGCAGCCGGCCTACGGACTGGCCATGTTCACCATGTCGCTGAGCTACATCGCCGGCACCTTCATCTGCCGCCGGCTGCTGCCGCGCTACGGCGTGCGCAAGACGGTGGCACTGGCGGGCGCCTGCACCCTCACCGCCGGCACCAGCATGGGCCTGCTCGCGCTGGCGGGCGTGCAGCACGTGGCCGCCATCATGGTGCCGTTCTACATCTTCATGCTGGCCCACGGCGTGCACCAGCCCTGCGGCCAGAGCGGCGCCGTCGGGCCGTTCCCGCAGGCCGCGGGCGCGGCGTCGGCACTCAGCGGTTTTCTGATGATGATCGCCGCCTTCTTCATGGGCGGCTGGCTCGGCAAGAGCCTGGCCGCCCAGCCCGACAGCGTGCTGCCGCTGACCAACGGCCTCTGGTTCTGGAGCGTGCTGATCGCCGCCACGGCGTGGACGCTGGTGCAGCGCTTTGGCGAGGTGAAGACGCCGCCCGTGCGAACCGACGCGGGAGCGACGAATGCCGGCTGAACGACCGCGTTGTCTGGCGATCGCCGGACCTACAGCCAGTGGAAAGAGCGCCGCCTCCATGGTCATTGCCCAGCGCTGGCCGGTGGAAATCATCAGTGTCGATTCGGCCCTGGTCTACCGCGGCATGGACATCGGCACCGCCAAGCCCTCGCCCGCCGAGCTGGCCCAGGTGCCACACCACCTGATCGACACCACCGACCCGCTGCAGGCCTACAGCGCCGCCGGCTTCGTGGCCGACGCCACGCGGCTGATCGACGAGATCGAGGCGCGCGGGCGCACGCCGCTGCTGGTGGGCGGCACCATGCTGTATTTCAAGGCGCTGATGCAGGGGCTCAACACCATGCCGCGCGCCGATGCCGGCGTGCGCCAGGCCATCGAAGCGCGCGCCGCCCAGCTCGGCTGGCCCGCGCTGCACGCCGAACTGGCGCGGGTGGACCCGGTGACCGCCGCGCGCCTCTTCCCCAACGACTCGCAGCGCATCCAGCGCGCGCTCGAGGTGTTCGAGCTGTCGGGCCAGCCGATCTCGGCCTTCCAGACCGGACCGGACGCCGCCACGCACCCCAGTCCGATCGCGCCCGGCGCCCTGCTCTCGCTCGAACCCCAAGACCGCACCTGGCTGCACGCGCGCATCGCCCAGCGCTTCGACGCCATGCTGGCGGCGGGCTTTCTGGACGAGGTGCGGGCGCTGCGCGCGCGCGGCGACCTGCACCCCGACCTGCCGTCCATGCGCTGCGTCGGCTATCGACAGGCCTGGGAAGCCATGGACGCCCACGGCGAAGCGCTCAGCGCGCCCCAGCTCGCCGAACTGCGCGACCGCGGCATCTTCGCCACACGCCAGCTCGCCAAGCGCCAGATCACCTGGCTGCGCTCCATGCCGGAACGGGTGGTCGTGGCCTGCGACGCGCCCGATGCGCTGGCGCAGGTGCTGCAATGGGCCGGCCGCTGGCTGGGCGCGCCAGCCGGGGGCCACGCATGAGCCTCGTCATCCACAACCTGAGCAAACGTTACGGCGACACGCCCGTGTTCAGCCAGGTGAACCTGCGCGTCGAACCGGGCGAGTTCATCGCCATCGTCGGTGAATCGGGTGTCGGCAAGTCCAGCCTGCTCAACTGCATGGCCGCGCTGGACGACTGGAGCGAAGGCACGATCACGCACGACGGCGTGGACCTGGGGCAGCTGGGCGAGGTGCAGCGCGCCCACTGGCGGCGCGAAAAACTGGGCTTCGTGTTCCAGGCCTTCCATGTGCTGCCGCACCTGGACGTGGCGCAGAACGTGGGCCTGCCGTTGTTGCTGCTCAAGCGCCCCGACCCGGCGCGCGTGGCGCAGATGCTGGCCGCCGTCGGACTCGACGGGCTCGGCGAACGCCTGCCGGCCCAGCTCTCCGGCGGGCAGCTGCAGCGCGTGGCGATCGCACGCGCCCTGGTGCACCGCCCGAGCCTGCTGCTGGCCGACGAACCCACCGGCAACCTCGACCCTTCCACCGCCGCCCAGGTGATGGGCGTGCTGCAGCAGCAGGCCGCCGACAGTGGCGCGGCCCTGGTGCTGGTGACGCACTCCGAAGCCGCTGCGGCCCGGGCGCAGCGCGTGCTGCAACTCACCGCGACGGGCTGCCGCTGAGGCAGGCCCAGGCGCGCTGACCCTGTCGCGCGCAGCGGTCTTCCGACCCCTCCCCCGCAGTCGCCTGCCACCGACCCGCCACAGGCGCGGCGCGGCCATCCTCGCGCTGCCGCGCCCCGTCGGCCGGCGCTTTCCGGCGCGCCATCACGCCGCGCACCACCTCCACACCGCTCATTACATCAATTGCATTGATGTACCTTTATTGCATTGCAATCCTTTGCACCATTGGTACTTACCTGACTGTTGTACGGTGACTTCAGATCGAGTTACGTACCCTGAACAAACGACCTATCGAGGGTTAACACCAAATTGCAAACGTTTGCACCAGTGCTCGAATAATGCCACTTTCCAGCTGGGTTTCGTTCTACTGTCATGAAACTCAGATACCGGAAAGGTGTTTGTCTGTTCATCCCATTCCTACATCCGGAGCCAAGTCCATGCAAAACGTTTTCAAACTGGCCGCTGTTGCCGCCCTCTGTTCCACCGCCGTTGCGGCCCATGCCGAGCTGGCGCTGGACGCCAACCTCGAACTCGACACCACCTACACCAACGCCGTCGATGCCCCGGCCAGCAACGCCCGCGAGAGCGACCTGGGCATGGGGGGCCGTGTGGAGTTCAACGTCGGCGCCAAGGCCAGCAACGGAGACGCCTTCGTGGCCGCCCGTGCCTCGCTGCTGCTGAAGAAAGACGGCGACACCGGCGTGGACGACATGTGGGTGCAGTTCGGCAACGCCGGCATGGACCTCAAGCTCGGCCGCTTCGAAGCCTACGACCTCTTCCCCGTGGGCAAGGACACCGTGGTCGAATACGCCGGCTACTTCCCCTACCAGGCCAACATGCTGCGCGGCCGCAAGGGCCGCGACGTCGCCCACGGCGCACTGGGCGTGAACGCCGCGCCCGGCCTGCGCTTTGAACTGGGTCTGGTCTACAGCAAGGACGAGGGCGAAGCCCGTGGCATCCGCCCGGCCGTGGGCTACACCACCGGCCCGCTGACCCTGCGCGCCGGCGTGGAGTCGGTCAAGGTCGTGGGCAGCGGCGCCAGCACGGAAAACGGCATCGGCCTCTCGGTCGGCTACGCCCTGAGCAAAGACAGCAACCTGAACGTCAACTTCGCCAAGAAGGAAGACGACAAGACCATCGGCATCAACGCCGTCATCGGCGCCGCCGGCATCGGCCTGATCCACGGCAAGGGCGCCACCTCCGCCGACAAGGTCACCACCGTCTACGCCGCCTACAGCCTGCCGCTGTTCGGCGTGAAGGGCGCCACCATCACCCCGGCCATCAGCTACTCCAAGGGCGGCACCGGCACCGACGACCAGGTGGCCGTCCGCGCCCGCATCAACTACGCGTTCTGACCGGGGGGTCCCCGCTCTTCACCGGTGGGCCGTGTCCGGCACGACGCCGGGCCGCCCACCGTTCTCTCAGGCAATCAGTTCGCCCGGGCGCCGCAAGGCCTCCGGGCTTTTTTGCGCCCGGTGGTCCGTCGGGCCGGTGCCAGCGGGTTTTCTGAACGCAATGGAATAATCGGTCCATGCCCACCCCGCCCCGCGCCAAGCCGCCCGCCAGTCCGCTGCCCACCGTTGCCTCCACCCCGGCCACACCCGGCACCGACAAGGGGCGCCGTCGCATGCAGATGACCGACATTGCGCGCATGGCCGGCGTCTCCGCCTCCACCGTCTCGCGCGCCCTCAGCGGCAGCCCGCTGATCCCGGAGGCCACGCGCACCCGCATCACCGAACTCGCGCGCTCCCTGAACTACCGCGTCAACGCCGGGGCCGCCAGCCTGCGCAAGGGCGATGTGCAGACCATCGGAGTCGTGCTCCTGAGTGACAGCGCGCAGATGATTTCGGACCCTTTCCTCCTGGGCATCCTGGGTTCGCTGACCGACGCGGTGAACGAACAGGGCATGAACCTGCTGCTCACCCGCCTGCACGAGGATGGCAAGGACCGCATGCGCTCCATGGTCGAGTCGGGCCAGGTGACCGGCCTGATCGTGATCGGTCAGCTGACCCTGCACGAACACCTCAACGAGCTGGCGCACCTCGGCATTCCCATGGCGGTCTGGGGCGCGGCCCTGCCCGACGCGTCCTACCCGGTGGTCGGCAGCGACAACCGGCTGGGCGGTTACCTCGCCACACGCCACCTGATCGAACGGGGTTGCCGGCGCATCGCCTTCTTCGGCGACACCACCCACCCCGAAGCCGGCCAGCGCTTCCAGGGCCACGCCCAGGCCATGGAAGAAGCCGGCATCGAACTCGACCCGCGCCTGCGGCAGCACTTCCTGTTTGGTGACGCGCGCATCCGCGAGTCCATTGATGGCTGGCTCAACCAGCAGCTGGATTTCGACGCCATCTTTGCCTGCAGCGACGTCACGGCCATCTCCCTCATGGGCGCGCTGCGCGAGCGCCACATCGCCGTGCCCTCGCAGGTGCGCGTGGTCGGCTACGACGACATCCTGCTGGCTTCCCACGTGCACCCGCCGCTCACCACCGTGCGCCAGCCCATCGCGCTGGCCGGCCCCGCACTGGTCGACCTCATGTTCGAAGCCGTCGCCGGCGCCCCGCGCCGCAACATCGTCCTGCCGACCGAGCTGATGGTGCGCGAGAGCAGCCTCTAGCGCCTGCGCCTCCCGCTGGCACGCGGGACCCACTGCCTCACCGACATTGCCTCGTCATCTCCGGCGCCGACGGCGCGTCTGCGCACGCGATCACCCCACGCCGGCAAACACGCCCTGTTACCGGGTTACGTACCCGACATGATCCGCTGGACTAGGGAAATCCCCATCATGCAATCGATTGCATTGATGATTCAATGACCCCACTGCCCATGACATCGTGTGTACGGCACAGCGGCAGTTCCAGCGAGACACAACCATCTACGAGGCAAGCCCATGAAACTATCTTCCCGCTCCCTGACCGCCCAGGCCGCTGCCCTGGTCCTGACCGCGCCACTGTGGATGGCCGGCGCCCACGCCGCCACGGTCACCATTTCCTGTGGCTCGGTCGGCCAGGACTATGAAAACTGCAAGACGATGACGGCCCAGTGGGCCAAGAAGACCGGCCACGAGGTCAAGATCTTCACCATCCCGAACTCCACCACCGACATCCTGGCCCTGTTCCGCCAGCTGTTCGCCGCCAAGTCGCCCGACCTCGACGTGGTCAACGTGGACGTGGTCTGGCCCGGCGTGATCAAGGACCACCTGCTGGACCTCAAGCCCTACAGCAAGGGCGTCGAAAAGGAGCACTTCCCGGCCATCGTGGCCAACAACACCGTGGACGGCAAGCTGCTGGCCATGCCCTGGTTCACCGACGCCGGCCTGCTGTTCTACCGCAAGGACCTGGTCGAGAAATACGGCGCCAAGCCCCCGACCACCTGGGAAGAACTGGCCGCCACGGCCAAGACCATCCAGGACGGCGAGCGCGCCGCCGGCAACCGGGACTTCCATGGTTTCGTGTTCCAGGCCAAGGCCTACGAAGGCCTGACCTGCGATGCCGTCGAGTGGATCCACAGCTACGGTGGCGGCAACATCGTCAACGACCAGGGCGAGATCACCATCAACAACCCCAAGGCCGTGCAGGCCCTGAAAACCGCGGCCTCCTGGATCGGCACCATCACCCCGCAAGGCGTGCTGAACTACGCCGAGGAAGAAGCGCGCGGCGTGTTCCAGAACGGCAACGCCGCCTTCATGCGCAACTGGCCCTACGCCTGGTCGCTGGGCAACGCCAAGGACTCCAAGATCTCCGGCAAGATCGGCGTCTCGGCCCTGCCCAAGGGCGGCGCCAGCGGCCAGAACGCCGCCACGCTGGGGGGCTGGCAGCTCGCTGTGAGCAAGTATTCCCGCAACCCCGCCGTCGCCGCCGACCTGGTGATGTTCATGACCAGCGCCGAGTCGCAGAAGTACCGCGCCATCAACGGCTCGTACAACCCGACCATCGCCGCCCTGTACAAGGACAAGGACGTGCTGGACGCCAACCCCTTCTTCGGCAGCCTGTACGAGGTGTTCACCAGCGCCGTACCGCGCCCCGCCACCGCCACCGGCGCCAAGTACCCCGAGGTCAGCTCGGCTTTCTGGAACGCCACGCACGACGTGCTCTCCGGCCAGGCCACGGCCGAAGACAGCCTGAAAAAGCTCGAAGGCAAGCTCAAGCAGGTGAAACGCAACAAATGGTGATCTGACCCCCACGCTCCGCCGCTGCGCGGGTCGCTGCCCCCCGAGGGGGCGCGAATTCAGCTTGGGGCGGCCCGGCGCTGAATTCATCGCCCCCACCCTCTGCGCAGCGGCGAGGCACTGGTCCCTGACCATGCACTGATCCAGAAGGACCCCGATCATGAACAGCAAAACCCGCACCGCCTGGACCTTCATGGCGCCCATGCTGCTGGTGCTCATCCTGGTGGCCGTGTGGCCGCTGGGCCGCACCATCTGGTTCAGCTTCACCGACGCCAACATCAACGATCTCTCGGTCACGAAGTTCGTCGGCCTGGAGAACTACTTTGGCGAATACGGGCTGTTCGCCAACCCCAACTACACCGACGGCTTCTTCGCCAGCGACTGGGGGCTGTCCATCCTCAACACACTGAAGTTCAGCATCGTCTCTGTCACGCTGGAAACCCTGCTCGGCCTGGGCGTGGCGATGCTGCTCAACCAGAACTTCAAAGGCCGCACCTTCGTGCGCACCGCGGTGCTGGTCCCCTGGGCCATCCCGACCATCGTCTCGGCCAAGATGTGGGGCTGGATGCTGCACGACCAGTTCGGCATCATCAACCAGTGGCTGGTGGACCTCGGCCTGATCGCCGACAAGATCGCCTGGACCGCCCAGCCCGAGTACGCGCTCTGGACCGTGGTGGCGGTGGACGTCTGGAAAACCACGCCCTTCATGGCCCTGCTGATCCTGGCCGCGCTGCAGACCCTGCCCAAGGACTGCTACGAGGCCGCCGAAGTGGACGGCGTGCACCCGCTGCGCGTGTTCTGGAAGGTGACGCTGCCGCTGATCCGCCCCGCGCTGATGGTGGCCGTGATCTTCCGCCTGCTCGACGCGCTGCGCGTGTTCGACCTGATCTATGTGCTGACCTCGAACAACAACAGCACGATCTCGATGTCCGGCTTCGTGCGGCGCGAGATGGTCGACAACGGCTACATGGGCTACGGCTCGGCCGCCTCGACCGCGCTGTTCCTGATCATCGGTTTGTGCACGGTTCTGGCCATCAAATTGAGCCGCATGAAACTGGGGGAAGACTGATGCCCCCACGCTCTTCACTTCGTGTAATCGCTGCCCCCCAAGGGGGCGCTGGCCTCCCTTGGGGCGGCCCTGCGGGAGACCCATCATGAAAACCGCCTGGTACTGGCGCGTTGCGCTCTATTTCGCCGCCACGATCGTGGTCTTGATCTCGGTCTTCCCGTTTGTCTACGCGGTGTCCACCTCGTTCAAGTCGGGCTCGGCCCTGTTCGAGCCCGTGCTCTGGCCGTCGAGCGTGACGCTGAACAACTACATCTCGCTGTTCTCCCTCGCCGAGCAGCCCTTCGGCCGCCACATTCTGAACTCGATCATGGTGTCGGTGCTGGTGGTGGCGATCTCGCTCTTCATCGGCGTGACCGCGGCCTTCGCACTCGGTCGCATCAGCTTCAAGGGCCGCGGCCTGCTGCTCACCGCGGTGCTGGCCGTGTCCATGTTCCCGCAGGTGGCGGTGCTGGCCGGCATGTTCGAGCTGATCCGCTTCTTCGGCCTGTACAACAAGGCGCTGGGCCTGGTGCTGCCGTACATGATCTTCACCCTGCCCTTCACCGTGTGGGTGCTGACCACCTTCATGAAGCAACTGCCCAAGGAGCTGGAAGAGGCCGCCATCATGGACGGCTGCGGCCCCTGGCGCATCATCAAGGACGTGTTCATGCCCCTGCTCTGGCCGGCGCTCGTGTCCACCGGCCTGCTGGCCTTCATCGCGGCCTGGAACGAGTTCCTGTTCGCGCTCACCTTCGTGCTCGACAACAACGAACGCACCGTGCCGGTGTCGATCGCGCTGATCTCCGGCGCCAGCAAGTACGACATCCCCTGGGGCAACATCATGGCCGCTTCGGTGCTGGTGACCATCCCCTTGCTGGGCCTCGTGCTCGCATTCCAGAAAAAGATCGTTTCGGGTCTGACGGCTGGTGCCGTCAAGGGCTGATCTTTCTTTCCCTTTCTCCTCCCTCCCCTTCCCATGACACAGAAAGCACCCAACAACGGCTGGTGGCGCGGCGGCGTGATCTACCAGATCTACCCGCGCTCTTTTCAGGACAGCAACGGCGACGGCATCGGCGACCTGCCGGGCATCACTCAGCGGCTCGAGCACATCGCGGCGCTCGGGGCCGACGCCATCTGGCTCGCGCCCTTCTTCAAGAGCCCGATGAAAGACTTCGGCTACGACGTCAGCGACTACTGCGACGTCGACCCCATGTTCGGCACGCTCGACGACTTCAAGGTGCTGGTCCAACGCGCCCATGAACTGGGTCTCAAGGTCATGATCGACCAGGTGCTCTCGCACTGCTCCGACCAGCACCCCTGGTTCACCGAGAGCCGCGCCAGCCGCGACAACCCAAAAGCCGACTGGTTCGTCTGGGCCGATGCGCGGCACGACGGCACGCCGCCCAACAACTGGCTGTCGGTCTTTGGCGGCAGCGCCTGGCAATGGGACACGCGCCGGCGCCAGTACTACCTGCACAACTTCCTCAGCAGCCAGCCCGATCTGAACTTCCACAACCCCGCCGTGCAGGACGCGCTGCTCGCCGCCGTGACGTTCTGGCTGGAGCTGGGTGTGGACGGCTACCGCCTCGACGCCATCAACTTCTGCTTTCACGACGCGGCCCTGCGCGACAACCCGGGGCGCGGCGCGCCGCTGATCGAGGACCCCACCGCCCCGTCGTCCAACCCCTACTCGTGGCAACACCACCGCCACGACAAGAGCCAGCCCGAAGCGCTGGGCTTCCTGCGCCGCCTGCGCAGCCTGGTCGATCGATATCACGACACCACCATGGTCGGCGAGATCGGCGACGAGGCCGGCCTGACCATGGTGGCCGACTACACCGGCGGCAGCGACAAGCTGCACATGGCGTACTGCTTCACCCTGCTCGGTACCGCCCACGACGCGCCCTTTCTCCACGCCACGATTCAGCAGTTCCAGCAGGTGGCGGGCGACGGCTGGCCCTGCTGGGCGCTGTCCAACCACGACGTCGCGCGGGTGGCCACGCGCTGGGGCGGCGATCGGCCCGACCCGCGCCTGCTGCGCCTGGCCGCGGCTTTCCAGATGAGCCTGCGCGGCACCGTCTGCCTCTACCAGGGTGAAGAGCTGGGCCTGCCCGAAGCCGACATCGCCTTTGAAGACCTGCAGGACCCTTATGGCATCAGCATGTGGCCCGAGTTCAAGGGCCGTGACGGCTGCCGGACACCGATGCCCTGGGCTGCCGACGCCCCCCAGGCCGGCTTCTCCACCGGTGAGCGCAGCTGGCTGCCGGTGCCGCCGGAGCACCGACCCCTCGCCGTGGACCGCCAGCAGGGCGACGCCGGTTCGCTGCTCAGCGGCTTCAGGCAGTTGCTGCACTGGCGCCGGGAGCAGCCCGCGCTGTGGCATGGCGAGCTGCACCTGCAGCCTGTGGATGCGCAGGTGCTGGCGTTCGAACGCCACCACAGCGCGCAGCGCGTGCTCTGCGCCTTCAACTTCAGCGACACGCCGGCCACGCTGGCGCTGCCCGAGGGCTGGTCGCAAGCCACCGTGCTCGACGGCAGCGGCCTGGGCGGCGCGCACGTCGAAGGCGACACCCTCGTTTTCGAACCCTGGGGCGGCCTGTTCCTTCAGGCCTGACACCCACCACAACGCAGGAGACCCGCACCATGTCCCGGATCGAATTCAAAGCCGTCTGCAAGCGCTACACACCGCAAGCCCCGCTCACGATCAACAACGCCGACCTCGTGATCGAAGACGGTGAGTTCTGCGTCTTCGTCGGTCCCTCGGGCTGCGGCAAATCCACGCTGCTGCGCATGGTGGCCGGCCTGGAAGACATCAGCTCGGGCGACCTGTCCATCGGCGGTGAACGCGTCAACGACCTGCCGCCTGCGCGCCGCGGCGTGGCCATGGTGTTCCAGAGCTACGCGCTGTACCCGCACATGACGGTGCGCGAGAACATGGGCTTTGGCCTCAAGGTCTTTGGCGCCAACGCCGCCGAGATCGACAGGAAGGTGCGCGCCGCGGCCGACATCCTGCAGCTCACCCCGCTGCTCGACCGCCTGCCCAAGGCGCTCTCGGGTGGCCAGCGCCAGCGCGTGGCCATTGGCCGCGCCATCGTGAAAGAGCCGCGCGTGTTCCTCTTCGACGAGCCGCTCTCCAACCTGGACGCTGCGCTGCGCGTGCAGACCCGGCTGGAGATCGCCAAACTGCACCACGACATCGGCACCGCCAGCATGATCTACGTGACACACGACCAGGTCGAGGCCATGACCCTGGCCGACAAGATCGTGCTGCTGCGCGCGGGTGAAGACGTGCAGAAGAAGGGCTCCATCGCCCAGATCGGCACGCCCATGGACCTCTACCACCGGCCCAACAGCCTGTTCGTGGCCGAGTTCATCGGCTCACCCAAGATGAACATCCTGCCCGCCACCTTCGAGTCGGCCAGCCACGGCTCGGCACAGATCCGCGTGGCGGGCCACCGCTTCGACGTCGCGGTCAACGCCGATCAACTCAAGGCCGGCCAGGCCGCGACCATGGGCCTGCGCCCCGAGCACATGCGCCTGGCCGATTCGGATCACAGCCCCAACAGCCTGCCGGCCCGGGTGGTCCACATCGAAAAACTGGGCGAAGCCTCGTTGCTCTACCTGGAGATCGCTCCCGGCGCGCCGACCATCACGCTCAAGCTCGAAGGCACCACCGGCATCCGGACCGGCGAGAACATCCGCCTGCAGGTGGATGCGGCCGACCTGCACCTGTTCGACGACCAGGGCGAGGCGCTGACGCGCACCGTGTCGCTGCCGGTCTGAAGGCAACACCCGCGTCGCGGCGGGCCGCATTCTGGGCGACACTGGCGTGTGTGACCGGGGCAACACCGCCTCGGCAAAATCAGCGCTTTTGTCCCACGCGAGAACCCAGGAACCGCCATGACCCTCCAGTCCCTGCCCACCACCCCGTTTGCCGGCCAGCTGCCCGGCACCTCCGGCCTGCGCAAGAAGGTCACGGTGTTCCAGCAGCCGCGCTACCTCGAAAACTTCGTGCAGGCGCTGTTCGACGTGTTGCACGGCGAGACCGGTCGCGCCACCGGCCAGACCCTGGTGCTGGGCGGCGATGGCCGCTTCCACAACCGCGCCGCCGTGCAGACCATCCTGAAGATGGCGGCGGCCCGCGGCTACGCGCGCGTGCTGCTGGGCCAGGGCGGCATCCTGTCAACCCCGGCCGCGAGCGCGGTGATCCGCCGCCACAAGGCGAGCGGCGGCATCATCCTCTCGGCCAGCCACAACCCCGGCGGCCCCGACGGCGATTTCGGCATCAAGTACAACGCGGCCAACGGTGGCCCCGCGCCCGAAAGGCTGACGCAAGCGATCTACGAGCGCACCCAGGTGATCGAGCGTTACCAGATCAGCGACGCGGCCGACATCGCCATCGACATGCGCGGCACCCAGCAGATCGAGGACACGACCGTCGAGGTGATCGACCCGGTGGAAGACCACGCGGCCGTGCTGCGCACCCTGTTCGACTTCGACGCCATCCGCGCGTTGTTTGCCCGCGGCTTCCGCCTGCGCTACGACGCGATGTGGGCGGTCGGCGGCCCGTACGCCAAGGCCATCATCGAAGGCGAACTCGGCGCCCCGGCCGGCACCGTGGTGCACGCCGAGCCGCTGGAAGACTTCGGCGGCCTGCACCCGGACCCCAACCCGGCCTACGCCGACGACCTGGTGGCCCACCTCATGGCGGCCGACGCGCCCGACATGGGGGCCGCGTCCGACGGCGACGCCGACCGCAACATGATCCTCGGCCGCGGCTTCCTGGTTTCGCCTTCCGACAGCCTGGCCGTGCTGACAGCCCACGCGACGCAGGTGCCCGGCTACGCCCGAGGCCTGGCCGGCGTGGCGCGCTCCATGCCCACCTCCACCGCCGTGGACCGCGTGGCGAAAGCGCTGAACATCGCCTGTTACGAAACGCCGACGGGCTGGAAGTTTTTCGGCAACCTGCTGGACGCCGGCAAGGTCACGCTCTGCGGTGAAGAGAGCTACGGCACCGGCTCGGACCACGTGCGCGAGAAAGACGGCCTGTGGGCCGTGCTGTTCTGGCTCAACCTCGTGGCCGTGACCGGCAAGTCGGTGGAAGAGCTGGTGCGCAGTCTCTGGCGCGCGCACGGCCGCTGCGTGTACTCGCGCCACGACTACGACGGCATCGCCACCGAGAAGGCCAACGCGCTGATGAGCGAACTGCGCGCCCAGCTGCCCACGCTGGGTGGCACGGCAGCGGCCGGACAGGCTATCGCCTGGGCCGATGACTTTGCCTACACCGACCCGGTGGACGGCTCGGTGAGCCAGAAACAGGGCGTGCGCGTGGTGCTCGAAGACTCGTCGCGTGTGGTGTTCCGCCTCTCCGGCACGGGCACCGAAGGCGCCACGCTGCGCGTCTACCTGGAGCGCCACGAACCCGACGCCAGCCGCCACGACGTGCCGGCCCAGGAAGCGCTGGCCCCGCTGGTGGCACTGGCCGAAGCCGTGGCCCACATCCGGCAGCACACCGGCATGGACGCACCGACCGTCATGACCTGAGACGGGTTCGCCTGCAACCGCATAACTGCGTTGGTTGGTTGATGTTGGACTGCCCCTACCAATCAGAAGTGTGAGTCCAGGTTGGTCCCAGATTACCGTGCCTTGTCAGACGGGATCTGACCGTGCAGTGGCGACCTTGGCCCGGCCAGGATGCCGTTGTACAGCGGTGATCCAAGCATGCGCTCGTTAGCAATCGCGGCATAACTGAATGCCGCGTCGGTGGCAGTTCCAGCTATTTGCTGAACCAGCGCAGTGACGAGCAACCCAACCAAGCCACCTTGCGCCTGTTGCTGTTGTTCGGCTGAGGATGCAAAAGCCTTCCCTTCCCAAAGCAACTGCCCGCTGCGTAAGTCGACAACACGTCCCTCAACCTCGACGCGTGTCTCGCTCATCACGAATTTGTAGGTGGTTCCGTACTTGACGACCTTGAGATAAACGGCCGCATCGGCACCGAAAAAATCGTGCAGCTTTTTGAAAGGAATGCCTTGCGCTTCATCGGCAGTGTTCACGCCATTCTGTTTGAAAGTTTCATCCACCAATGCAACAGGAAGGACGTAGTACCCTGCCTCTGCAAGTGGCTTGGTAGCTTGGGCCCATGTGCCCGGTGTTGCCTTCACGTCAGGGGATTCGCTGATTGGAGGCAGCACCAGCAAGGTGGAGGGCTTTGCCTGCATGAAGGCGGTGTAGTCATAGGGCGGAGGTTTGGTCACGCATCCGGCAAGTGTTGTCGCGAGTGTTGAAACAAGGAAAGCAAACATGTATCGGCTTTTCATGCTGGCGACTCCGTCTTTGCGGTGGTGGCGGAAGGATTCAGTCGCTTGAGAAGTTGGTCCATATACGGCGACGATTCAGGGAACGACTGCTTTTCCGCAAGCCAAAATTCGTGAGCCTTGTCAGCATTTCCGGCTTTCAGATACAGCATCCCGAGATGGGCACGAAAGCCAGGAGGCAGTGCAGCATTGGCCGCTTTCGCTTTTTCCGCATGCGCTTCGAGTTTCAGGATCTGCTCGTCGACGCTCCCTCCCGCTCGAGCCAGAACTTCGTATTGATGGCGTGGAAATACCTCCCACATGTACAACGGCGGTGTGCGCTGGGCACATCCTGCAAACACCAGCAGCACCGTCAATCCACCCAGAGCACTTGCTACCCGAGAGCCCTTCATTTCTGACCCCACTGTCCGGAATCCCGTCCTGCAACAAGCCCATCGACCGCTTCACGCATCGCCAAGTCCAGCACTTTGCCATTCAGTGTGGCGTCATAGCCTGCAGTTCCGCCGAAGCCGAGAACTTCGCGGTTGGACAGTTCATATTGACCCGCACCGCGTGCCGAGAAAACCACTTCGGACGTCAAGCTGTTGACGATGTTCAGTGTGATTTTTGCGTAGGCAATCTGGGTCTTTCCTCGGCCAAGAACACCGAAAAATTGGTGATCACCAATCTCCTTTCGCCCAAACTCCGAGATTGCTCCGGTGACGACGAATTCGGCCCCTTTCAGCTTCTGGGCAGTTCCTTGAAGCTTGGCTTCCTGACCTGTCTCGGTCAGATTCTCTCGGTCAAGAACAGCAAACCGCTGGGACTGTTGCAGGTGGGATGTCAAAGTGGTTTTTGCCTGTGTTCCGAGGCGATCAACACCATCGGAAAACACGCCGTTCATGTAGTTCGAACGGTTGTCAAACTTGCCCAATGAAACGGCAGTGCGCGCTCCCGTGAATGGAGTTGCAGCCGCTGCTACCTTTTCAACTTTGACAGAGTGCGAGCTTTCGGTAGCGCAACCGGCGAGGGCGGCAACAGCGCCCATACTGAGCAAGATAGATCGGCGTGATTTCATTTGAATTCCTGAGTTTTGATGGAATGCTGTGAATGTGGATTCAAGTACTCATCCCAGTACGTGCAGCGAAATGAGTCTAGTCGATCAAAAGACAATAAATCTTGTGATTCCGTTGGCAAGACGCTACGGCTTGGGGACAACTTCTGCAGTGCTGCAAGTTGGTGAACTCCAGCCTCATAACCTGCGTATTTTCTAGGGTGCACAGCAAGGGCCGCTTCGGATCGGCACCGCCAGTTCGCGGGTCAAGGGAGCTGTGGTTGGTGGCTACATCTCTTGGTCGCGATGTCGCTCGTCCCCGATCTATGGGCGAAGGGCCGGGAACTGTGCAGAACGACCTGTCGCCCACGTAACCACTGAGCGCTAGGTATAGGCTACCGCTGACATCAGTCCGCGAAATCCGAACGGCAGCGGCAAGCCTTCGCCTGATCTTGGTTGCGACTGAGTGAAACGACTCTCACGGCCGAATCTGATCGACATTGATTCGTGGGATCGAAAGGGTGCACAAGATCAGGATGTTTACGGGGACACGCTGACCGCTCGATGCAGCGAGCCAGGTTCCAAGGAACAGGTGAAGGTCCGTTTGCTGCAATCGATGCGCCGGAAAAAGCCCAGCCACTTGGGCAGCGGTCGAAGCAGGTTCTTTCTGACCTTTGCTTCCGCGAGACTGCAACCATCAACCCGTGATCGGTACGGCCGCACTGGCACCCTGGGATTGGCGCAAGAAGCATTGATTCGCACCCTACCAGACGAGCATCTGAATACTGGCCTTCGGTCGTTTACTTGGATGGGACATCTCAGGAGAGCATCGCACGGTCACGAAGTCCAAACGAGCACAGAGATGAAAAAGCCCGCACGATGCGGGCTGTCCTGGCACTGGGTTTGCTCAGCGGAATGTGCCTGTGTTGCCGTTCCTCGTGATGGTCAGAACGTCGCTGGTTTTGCTGTAGCTGCCGGCGCCTTGCAAGGCCACGCACTGCTTGTCTTTGGTCGCGTTGTACGGGATGGAAATGCAGCCTGTAACGGCGACAGTTCCACCGCCCTGGTCGCCGATGATTGCCAAGTCACAAGTGCATTTTGTTCCATCAACTGTGTAGAAACTGATCAGGCCGTCAGTCCCGAACTTCCCGCCGCTGAGGTCAAGCGGTGCCCCGGTTTGTTCGCTCTTCCAGAGACTGAACAGATCCTTGGAGTCGTCGCCGCCACCACCACAGGCAGACAGAGCAAATACCGCTACAAGCGTCAAAGCTACCTTCTTCATGGTTCCTCCTGTTGTGAATAGAAGAAACATTTTGACATGCTCAACGTTTTGGTGATGTGTGCGGAAAACAACTATTCCCGCAAAACTTTCTTGGCGGGGGAAGAAGTGAGATAGAAAAAAAAACGGCCCGGAGGCCGCATGTTTGCAGGTTTTCTGACGGAAACTATGTCCGTATGCTTGATCGTACTCATAGTCCTACTCCTATCTTCAAAGATAAGCGATAGGACGGGTCCGGGGATTCAGGGGGCTATCTCAATCAGCGTGAACTTGCTTGCTAGAACTCACCGGCTCCAACCGCTGCAAGCCAGCCGCACACCGCAAGCAACCGACCGCGTGCGGGTCGACGGCTCGATCCGGTGAAAGACGCCCTCCAACGGAGTCTGAAAATCCGTTATCTGATGGGTCTCAACCCAGCGCGGCAGCTTCTACGCCCCGGGGGCGCACACACGGCTCCCGCCTTGTTCTGCGCTTGAATGCAAAACCGCAGGAGAGGCTGCCGCGTCAGCTCTTGAGAAAAATCTCGTGGTCCGGGGCGAAGCAGGCGTGCAGCGGCAGCAGCGCCCCGCCCAGCGCGCGCGCGTCCGAACCGATGCTGCCGATCTCCAGCCGCGGCATCTGCTGCAGGCCTTCCCAGTTGTAGGCCTTGAGCGCTTCGCCGGTGCGTGCCCAGAGGTCGCTCAGCAGCCCGGGCGCGACCACGCCGTCGATCACGACCGCCTCCACATCGAGAAAAGCGGTGCCGGCCACGATGCAGTGCGCCAGCGCCAGCGCGGCGCGGTCGATCCACTCGCGCGTGTACGGCAGCCAGGGCGCCTGCAGCGCGCGCGCGTCGTAGGCGGCCATGGGATCGAGCGCGTGCTCGCGAAAGCGCTGTTCCAGATCCCACAGCGAGGCCTGGCTGATCAGCTGCGGTGGCAGCTCTTTCATGTCGGCCGTCGCCACCTGCAGGGGCAGCGAGGCCACGGCCCCGGCGTTGCCGTTGACGCCGCGGTGCAGGTGGGAATTGATCACCAGACCGCCGCCGACGAACGTGTCCAGGAACAGGTAGAGAAAGCTGCGGATGTCGCGGCCCTTGCCCTGCAGCAGCTCGGCCACGCAGGCGGCCGAGGTGTCCTTGGCGAAGCTGATCGGCAGGTCCGTCAGGGCCTGCACCTCGGCCACCAGATCGATCTGGTTCCAGGCCAGCGACTGGGCCTCGGTCAGGCCCAGCATGCGGTGCCAGCCCCCGAGCTGGAACGGCGCGGCCACGCCCACGCCGACCACGCGGTCACGCAACGGGCCCAGCCCTTCGAGCAGGCGGTTCAGGTTGGACTTGATGGCCGGCAGCAGCACCGGGATGTCGGGGAAGGCGTAGTCCAGCACCAGGCGCTCGCGCACCCGGCCCGTGAAATCCACCAGCAACCAGTCGGCGCTGCGCCGGCCGATCTTGATGCCGATGGCAAACGCGCCATCGGGATTCAGCCCCAGCGGCACGGAAGGCTGGCCCACGCGCCCCCGCACCGGGGCGCCACGGTTCAGCAGCTGGTCTTCGTCGAGCCGGGCCGTGATCAGGCCGATGGTCTGTGCGGTCAGGCCGGTGAGGCGCGCGAGATCGGCCTTGGCCAGGCTGCCGTGCGCGCGCAGCGTCTGCAGCACCACGCGTTCGTTGAACTGGCGCATGCCCACCTGGTTGGAGCCGCGCGGGCGCAAGCGGGACGCGCCCTGGGTTTCGGCTGCGGGCGCTTCGGGGGTGTCGGTTTCGGTGGTGTTGTTCACAGCCATTGAGTGTGACACGTTCAACACCGTGTTCAGGCCCGCAGCGCCTCGCCCAGCACGCCCTTGCGCAAGATGAAATTGCCCCAAGGCTCCAGCTCGCCGGTGATCACGATGGCGTAGGCCTTTTTCACGCGCTCGTAGAACGCGTAGCGCTCGACCGCCTCGGCCTGGCCGTCCTGCAGCCCCTCGGCGGCCAGCACCGCCAGCGTCTCGCGCTGCAGGGCCGAGCGGTAGCCGGGCTCGGTCCCGCCGACCTGCATGTAGGCCACGGGGTGCGCCACGTCTGCGGCCAGCGGCAGCACGCTGGCCACCGCCCGCACCGTGCGCGCCATGCCGACGCCCGGCAGGCGCAGCACCGGTTTGCCTGCGCCCAGGCTCATGGCGGTGAAGTTGGCGTCGGCCAGCACCACCGCGTCGTCGTGCCCCATCTCGGCCAGCAGCTTGAGCAGGTCCGGGCTGAGCAGGGGATCAATGCCTTTGAGCATTTTTTTCTTTCAGTGCGCGAGGGCTTCGGGCGGCAGGTCTTCCACCGACTTGGCGCCCGTCATCACGGCCACGGTGTCGCTCATGCTGATGTTCTTGGGGTCCACCACGGCAGCGCGCTTGCCCAGGCGGGCGATGTGGATGCGGTCGGCGATCTCGAACACGTGCGGCATGTTGTGGCTGATGAGGATCACGGGCAGGCCCTTGTCGCGCACGCGGCGGATCAGTTCGAGCACCATGTTGCCTTCCTTCACGCCCAGCGCAGCGGTCGGTTCGTCCATGATCACCACGTGCTGCGCGAAGGCCGCCGCGCGGGCCACGGCCACGCACTGGCGCTGGCCGCCCGAGAGCGTTTCCACCGCCTGCGTCATGGAGCGGATGCCGACTTTCAGGTCGTTCATGCGCGCGATGCTCTCTTCCAGCATCTTCTTCTTGTCGATCATCTGCAGCACGCTGCCGAGGAAGCCAGGGCGGCGGATTTCGCGGCCGAGGAACAGGTTCTCGGCGATCGTCATGGCCGGGGCCACGGCGAGGTCCTGGTACACGGTTTCGATGCCGGCGCGGCGCGCGTCGATCGGGCTCCTGAACTGGGCGCGGGCGCCGTCGAGGTAGATCTCGCCTTCGTCGGGGATCGTGGCGCCGGCGAGGCACTTGATCAGCGAGGACTTGCCGGCGCCGTTGTCGCCGATCACGGCCAGGATCTCCCCGGCACGCAGTTCGAAGTCTGCGCCGTCGAGCGCGGTGACCTGGCCGTAGCGCTTGACCAGACCCTTGGCCTGGATCACGAGCGGGCTTTGAGCGTTGGGTGCGGTGGACATCAGCGGACTCCTTTGCGGGACATCTGGTCGGTCATCACCGCCAGGATCACCAGAATGCCGGTGACCAGAATCTGGTACACGGACGACACGCCCATGAGCGTCAGGCCGTTGCGGAACACGCCCACGATCAGCGCGCCCACCAGGGTGCCCAAAATGATGCCGCGGCCACCGAACAGGCTGGTGCCGCCCAGCACCACGGCGGTGATGGCGTCGAGGTTTTCGGTCTGCCCGGCGTTCGGGTCACCGGCGCCGATGCGCGCCACGGAGAGCAGCGAAGCCAGGCCGTAGAACACGCCGGCCAGCACGTACACGCCCAGCAGCACCTTGTCGGTGGAAATGCCGGTGAGGCGCGTGGCCTCGGGGCTGTTGCCCACGGCGTAGATGTGGCGGCCGGGCGCGGTTTCGCGCAGGAACAGCCAGGTGATCAGGTAGAGCGCGAGCATCAGCACCACGCCGTAGAGGATGTTGGTTTCACCGATACGGAACGAGTTGCCGAGCCAGGTCAGGCCGTCGGACACTTCGGTGATGGTCTGCGAACCCGAGTACAGCTGGGTGATGGCGAACGCGATGTTCAGCGTGCCCAGCGTGACGATGAAGGGCGGCAGCTTGGCCTTGGTCACCAGCAGGCCGTTGATGAGGCCGAAGCCGGCCGTGGCGGCGATGCCCAGCGTGATCGCGACCGGGGCGGAGAGGCCGAAATCGGCGCCCATCTTGGTCATGACGATGCTGCCCAGCGCCATGATCATGCCGCACGAGAGGTCGATGCCGGCGGTCAGGATGATGAGCGTCTGGCCGATGGCGATCGTGCCCACCACCATCACCTGCTGCAGGATCAGCGAGAAGTTCTGCAGCGTGAGGAAACGCTCGTTCTGCGTGGCAAAGAACAGGCACGCAAAGATCAGGGCGATAAACGGCCCGAGCGTGCCCATGGGTGGAAGTTTGGCTTTGAGGGTGTTCATGGCGGTGGCCCGTCCAATCAGAGAAACAGAGATGCTGCATCACGCTGCATGGGCAGGCGTGGTGCAAACGAAGGCCTGTCTGAAGCAGGCTCTCAAATCAAGCGAATCGCAAAAGCAACGAGGCACGAGGTGTCCCCTACCAAGGGCACCAAGGGTCCGGCTCCGCCGGCCCGAGGTGTCGTCCCCCCTCCAAGCGCCGAAGGCGCGCCAGAGAGGGGGGAAGCCGCAAAGCGGCGCAGGGGGGCGCCCCTTATTTATTACCCCAACAGAGGTCCATGCCGGTCTTGACGTCTTTGCTCTCGACACCCGCCACCGCCTTGCCCGCGATCAGGGTCACGCCGGTGTCGGTGTAGCCGCTGACCTTCTTGCCGGTCTTGGCGTATTCCACACCCGCGGCCACGCCCATGGCGGCCATCTTCAGCGGGTACTGTTGCGAAGTCGCGGCGATCACGCCCGCGCCCACGTCCTTGATGCCGGCGCAGCCGCCGTCCACCGAGACGATGATGACGTCTTTTTCCTTGCCGGCGGCCTTCAGCGCCTTGTAGGCACCGGCGGCGGCGGGTTCGTTGATCGTGTAGACCAGGTTGATGCCGGGGTTCTTCTGCAGGCAGTTTTCCATGCCGGTCTGGCCCTTGGCCGCGTCACCGAAGCTGTCGGCCATGCAGACCACGCCCGCGGCGGCGCCGCCGAGGTTGTTGCTCTTGGCGTCGGGCGCGGTCAGGCCAAAGCCCTTCAGGAAGCCGTTGTGGCGCTGGGCGCCCACCGGGTGACCCGGGAACAGGTCGAGCGTGGCGATGACCGGCTTCTTGCCCGCCATGGCCACCTTGGCGTACTCGCCGATCAGCACGCCGGCCTTGTAGTTGTCTGTGGCGAACAGGCCATCCACGGCGGTGGCCGGGTCGGTCGGGCTGTCCAGCGCGATCACCTGCACGCCTTGCTGCTGCGCGCGCTTGATGGCGGGGATGATGGCCTTGGCGTCGCTGGGGGTGATCAGGATGGTCTTGGCGCCGGCGGCGATCATGTTCTCCATCGCAGTGACCTGGCCGGCGTTGTCGCCGTCGGTCTTGCCGGCGGCCGACAGCAGCTTGGCACCGAGTTTGCTGGCTTCGGCGGTGGCGCCCTCTTTCATCTTCACGAAGAAGGGGTTGGATTCGGTCTTGGTGATCAGGCCGATGACGGGCTGCGACTGGGCGGCGGCAAGGCCAACGGCCAGCGTCAGGGCGGAAAACACGAAGGCGGGTGCGAGTTTTTTCACGGATGTCTCCTCGAAGGGATGGATGATGGTCGGACGGTACACAGGCTCGGCAGTCAGTCTCTTGGGGTTTTCACGCTGTCTGCTGCGGAGTGACTGAACTATATTTCGGTTCAGGTTAATAAATCAACTGGATTTAGTTATGGTTTTCCCTAGTTCATCTGCCCCCATTCAAGTCGCCACCGCTGGCGAGGCCCTCATCGACATGATCACGGAATCCGACGGACGGTTGCGGCCCTGCGCCGGCGGCGCGGTCTACAACCTCACCCGCGCCCTCGGGCTGCAGGGCGTGGGCACGCTTTACCTCAACCCGCTCTCGCAGGACCGCTTTGGCCGCCTGATGGCCGACGCGGTCCACGAGGCCGGCGTGACGCTGGCGCGCGAGGCGCCGGTGCACGAACCCACCTCGCTCGCGCTGGTCGGCCTGGACGACGAAGGCAAGGCCAGCTACAGCTTCTACCGCGACGGCGTGGCCGACCGCCAGGTCAACGCCGCCGACATGACGGCGCAGTGTGCGGCCCAGCCGGGTCTGAAGGTGGTTGTCACCGGTTGCCTGGCGCTGGTCGCCGACGACAGCCCCAAATACCTGCCCTGGCTGCAGGCGCAGCGCGCCGCTGGCCGCCTTGTGGTGGTGGACGCGAACCTGCGCCCGGCCATCGTGCCCGACATGGCCGCCTACCAGGCCAGCGTGATGGCCGCGCTGTGCCAGGCGCACATCGTCAAGGTCAGCGACGACGATCTGGTCACGCTCGGCTTCACCGCGCCCGATCCGCTGGATGCGGCGCGCGAACTGCTGCAAGCCACCTCGGCCACCTGGCTGGCGCTCACCCTGGGCCCCAGGGGCGCCGTGCTGCTGCACCAGGACGGCCGGGGCTGGGCATCCGCCGAACCTGTACCCGTGAAAGTGGCCGACACCGTGGGCGCAGGCGACACCTTCCTGGCCGGCCTGCTCGCGGCTTTGCTGGAGCGGCCGGTGGTGCAGTCCGCCTGCCATGCCGACGAGATGGTGCTCGAAGCGACCGACGTTCAACACATCCTGGCCCGAGCCGTGGCCAGCGCCAGCCTGTGCGTGATGGAAGTGGGCTGCGTGCCGCCCAGCCGCGACAAGGTGGTCGAACGTGTCTCCACGCTGCGCCCCATGTTCCGCTCTTTATGAACCCGGTCAGCACGAACATGGCATGGCTCACGGTACGCCTGCCGCAGAAAGAAACCCGTTTGTAACTTGATTACATTAAACTCCATCAAATCGCGTAACTAAGTTAGACCCATGGCCACATCCACACCCTCCCAAACCCCTGCGACCCCGCTCGATCTGGTGATCTTTGGCGGTGTGGGCGACCTCTCGGTGCGCAAGCTGCTGCCCGCGCTGTACATGGCCCACCTGCACAACAACCTGCCCGAGTCCACGCGCATCCACGCGCTGGGCCGCCAGACCTGGGACCGCGCAGCCTTCCTGGCCTTCATCCAGGAAAAAGTGCCCGGCTTCATCGGCAGCAAGGCCTACAACGACACCGACTGGGGCAGCTTCGTGCGCCGCCTGAACTACGTCTGCGTGGACGCCACCGCCGCCAGCGACTTTCCCGGCCTGGGCGCCGAACTGCAGGACGGCTCCGACCGCGTTTATTACCTGGCCACCGCCCCCAGCCTGTTCACCGGCATCTGCGCCCACCTCGGTGGTGCGGGCCTGATCGATGCACGTTCGCGCGTGGTGCTGGAAAAGCCGCTCGGCCACGACCTGGCCTCGGCGCGGCAGATCAACGACGACGTCGGCCAGTATTTCCAGGAATCGCAGATCTTCCGCATCGACCACTACCTGGGCAAGGAAACGGTGCAGAACCTGATGGTGCTGCGCTTTGGCAACACCATCTTCGAGCCGCTCTGGCGCAGCCCCTACATCAAGAGCGTGCAGATCACCGTGGCCGAAAGCGTGGGCGTGGGCAGCCGCGCCGGTTTCTACGACGGCACCGGCGCCATGCGCGACATGGTGCAGAACCACCTGCTGCAACTGCTGTGCATCGTCGCCATGGAGCCGCCGGTCTCGCTCGACCCCGACGCCGTGCGCGACGAAAAGCTCAAGGTGCTGCGTTCGCTGCGCCCCATGGCCATCGCCGACGTGGCACGCGACACCGTGCGCGGCCAGTACAGCGCCGGCGCCTCCAACGGCGACGCCGCCGTGGGCTACCTGCAGGAAGAAAACATCCCGCCCGACAGCGGCACCGAAACCTTCGTCGCGCTCAAGGCCCACATCAACAACTGGCGCTGGGCCAACGTGCCGATCTTCCTGCGCACCGGCAAGCGCATGGCGGCGCGCCAGTCGGAGATCGTGATCGAGTTCGCCGACCTGCCCTTCACCATCTTCGGCGACTCGGCCCACAAGTCGGTCAACCGCCTGATGATCCGCCTGCAACCGGAAGAACACATCCAGCTGCAGATGATGGCCAAAGAGCCTGGCAGCGGCATGAAGCTGCGCCCGGTGAACCTCAACCTTGACCTGGAGTCCGCCTTCACCGAGCGCCGCGCCGAAGCCTACGAGCGCCTGCTGATCGACGTCATCAAGGGCCGCCTCACGCACTTCATGCGCCGCGACGAACTCGAAGCCGCCTGGACTTGGGTCGAACCCATCATCGACGGCTGGCAACAGCTCAACGAAAAACCCAAGGCCTACACCGCGGGCAGTTGGGGGCCGGCGGCGTCTTCGGCGCTGATGGCGCGCGAGGGCTCATCGTGGGTCGAGGAGTCTTGATGGCGGTGACCGAACACACCGGCGCCACACCCGCCGCCATCGCCGCGCACATCGCCACCGCCCTGCGCGCCGCCATCGCCGCGCGCGGGCTGGCGAGCCTCGCGGTCTCGGGCGGCAAGTCGCCCATTCCCCTGTTCGAGGCGCTGCGCGAGCACGATCTGGACTGGTCGAAAGTGACCATCGTGCTGGTGGACGAGCGCGTGGTGCCGCGCGACCACGCCGACAGCAACACCGCCCTGGTCGCCCGCCACCTGCTGCAAGGCCGCGCCGCCGCGGCGCGCTTCCTGCCCTTCTTCCGCGAACTCGCGCCGACGTTCAACGCCGAGGTGCTTGACGCGCTGGTGCGCGACGCCGAAGACCGCATCGCCACCCTGCCCTGGCCGCTGGACGTGGCCGTGCTCGGCATGGGCGAAGACGCCCACACCGCGTCGCTGTTTCCCGGCGCTCCCGGCTACGCGCGCGCCATCGCCACCGACCAGCGCCTGGCCTGGGTGGTGCCCGACACCGCGCCCCACGCGCGCCTGAGTCTCACCCTCAGCGCCCTGCTTGCCGCGCGCGAGCTGGTGCTGTCCATTGCGGGCGAGAGCAAGCTCGCCGTTTACCGCCGCGCCGCCCAAAAGGCCGACGAGGCACTTCCGATCTCTCTGGTGATCAACCAGACCCAGGCGCCCTTGAGCGTCTGGATGAACTGAACAGGAAAACCCCATGAACACCCCCCTGCACCCCGCCATCGAACGCGTCACACAACGCATCACCGAACGCAGCGCTGACACCCGCGGCGCCTACCTCGCCAGCATGGCCGCCCAGCGCAAGAACGGCACCCAGCGCGGCGGCATGGGCTGCGCCAACATGGCGCACACCACGGCCGCCCTGCCCGCGAGCGACAAACTCAAGATCCACGCCGAGCGCGCGCCGCACGTCGGCGTGATCACCGCCTACAACGACATGCTCTCGGCCCACCAGCCCTACGAGCACTACCCCGAGATGCTGC
The DNA here is from genome assembly GCA_030653975.1 of Hydrogenophaga sp. Classification (GTDB taxonomy): domain Bacteria; phylum Pseudomonadota; class Gammaproteobacteria; order Burkholderiales; family Burkholderiaceae_C; genus Hydrogenophaga. The sequence continues at coordinate 28,384 of JAURYH010000007.1, forward strand.
GCAGCCACGCACGCACGCTGGGCGCCACGGCGCAGGTGGCGGGCGGCGTGCCCGCGATGTGCGACGGCGTCACGCAGGGCGCGGCCGGCATGGAGCTGTCGCTGTTCTCGCGCGACGTGATCGCCCTGGCCACCGCCGTCGGCCTCTCGCACAACGTGTTCGACGCCGCGCTCATGCTCGGCATCTGCGACAAGATCGTGCCCGGCCTCTTCATGGGCGCGGTGCAGTTCGGTCATTTGTCCACCGTGTTCGTGCCCGCCGGCCCCATGACCAGCGGCCTCTCGAACGACGCCAAGGCCAAGGTGCGCCAGCAGTACGCGCAAGGCCTGGTGGGCCGCGAGGCGCTGCTGGAGAGCGAGGCCCAGGCCTACCACGCGCCCGGCACCTGCACCTTTTACGGCACCGCCAACAGCAACCAGATGCTGATGGAGATCATGGGCCTGCACCTGCCGGGTGCGTCCTTCGTCAACCCGGGCACCGAACTGCGCGAAGCGCTGAACAAGGCCGCGCTGGAACGCGCGCTGGCCAACACCGGCAAGACCGGTGAAGCCGCCATCTGCATGGCCGACATCGTGAGCGAAAAAACCATCGTCAACGGCATCATCGGCCTGCTCGCCACCGGCGGTTCGACCAACCACACCATCCACCTCGTGGCCATGGCGCGCGCCGCCGGCGTGCTGATCGACTGGGACGACTTCGCCGAACTCTCCGCCGTGGTGCCGCTGCTGGCCCGCGTCTACCCCAACGGCAGCGCCGACGTGAACCACTTCCACGCCGCGGGCGGCATGGGCTTCCTGATGCAGGAGCTGCTGGCCAACGGCCTGCTGCACGGCGACGTGACCACCGTCATGGGCCAGGGCCTGGCCGCCTACACGAACGAGCCCTGTCTGCTAGTCGGCCAGCTGGCCTGGCGCCCGGTGCCCGCGCAGAGCGGCGACACCGCCGTGCTGCGCACCGTGGCCGACCCCTTCAGCGCCGACGGCGGCCTGCGCCTGCTGCAGGGCAACCTGGGCCGCAGCGTCGTCAAGGTCTCCGCGGTGAAGCACGAGCACCGCGTGGTGCGCGCGCAGGCCGTGGTGGTGAGTGACCAGGCCGACCTGCTGGCCTTGTTCAACGCTGGCCAGATCAACAAGGACCTGATCGCCGTCGTGCGCTACCAGGGCCCGCGCGCCAACGGCATGCCCGAACTGCACAAGCTCACGCCACCGCTGGCCGTGCTGCAGGACAAAGGCTTCAAGGTCGCGCTCGTCACCGACGGCCGCATGAGCGGCGCCTCGGGCAAGGTGCCCGCCGCCATCCACCTCAGCCCCGAAGCCCTGGCCGACGGCCCGATCGCCCGCGTGATGGACGGCGACTGGATCACGCTGGACTGCGAACGTGGCGTGCTGGAGCTGGAAGTGGACGCCGCCACCCTGGCCGCGCGCACCGCCGTACACCCCGACCTCAGCCACAACGCCCACGGCACCGGCCGCGAGCTGTTTGGCCTGTTCCGCTCGCACGCGAGCACCGCCGAATCCGGCGCGTCGCCGCTGTTTGGCGATCGCCCTTGAACTGGACCCCACCATGACAACCACCTGCTTCTCCCGCCCCGCCTTCACATCCCGCGTTGTCCCGGTGATCGTGCTCACCGACCCGGCCCACGCCGTCCCACTCGCCCACGCCCTGCTCGAAGGGGGCATCGACGTGATGGAGATCACCCTGCGTTCCGACGCCGCGCTGGCATCCATCGAAGCCGTGGCCAAGGCCGTGCCGCAGATGCACCTGGGCGCGGGCACCGTGACCCGCGTGGCCGAGGTGCAGCGCGTCATCGACGCGGGCGCCACGTTCGCCCTGTCCCCCGGCGCCACCGACGCGCTGGTCGAAGCCGTCCGGGCCGCGAAGCTGCCCTTCATCCCCGGTGTGATGACACCCGGCGAAGTCATGCACCGCCGCGAACAGGGCTTCTCGCTCATGAAGCTGTTCCCCGCCCAGCAGGCCGGCGGCCTGGGCATGCTCAAGGCGCTGGGCGCACCGATCCCCGACGTCCAGTTCTGCCCCACCGGCGGCGTGAGCCCAGAGAACCTGAAAGACTTCCTGAAGCTGCCCAACGTGGCCATGGCCGGAGGCTCCTGGCTCACGCCGGCTGATGCGCTGGCGGCTGGCGACTGGGTCCGCATCACAAAGCTGGCGCAAGAGGCCACCGCGCTCGCCGCCTGACAGCGCTCGGCGGCAGGGTTGCCGCAAAAGACACAATACCGTTCGGGCTGAGCCTGTCGAAGCCCTCGTACCGACACACCGCGCCAGCCCTTCGACAGGCTCAGGGCGAACGGAGAGAAACAAGGCAGTCGCCCCATGTCTACCCCGCAGACCTCACCCACCCAACTCCCCGCCTGGCAACAGCTCGATCAGCTCGCCACCGCACCGCAGCCGCACCTGCGCGACCGCCTCGCCGAGCCCGACCGCGAACAGCAGATGCAGGCCGCCGCCGCGGGCACCGGCATCCAGATCGACTTCAGCCGCCAGGCGCTGGACGGTGCCGTGTGGGACGCCCTGCTCGACCTGGCCCGCCAGACCGGCGTGGAGCGCCAGCGCGACGCCATGTTCCGCGGCGACGTGATCAACACCTCCGAACAACGCGCCGTGCTGCACGTGGCGCTGCGTGGCAAGCCCGGCGCCAGCGGCAGCGATGCGCCCTGGGGTGCGGACATCCAGCAACTGGTGCAAGCCGAGCTGGAGCGCGTCTGCGCCTTCGCCGACCGCGTGCGCGCCGGTGAGGTCAAAGGCAGCACGGGCCTCGCCATCACCGACGTGGTGAACATCGGCATCGGCGGCTCCGACCTCGGCCCGCGCATGGCGGCCGACGCGCTGGCACCCCTGTGCAGCGACGGCAAGACGGGCGTGCGCGTGCACTTCGTCAGCAACCCCGACGCCTGGGCGCTGCACAGCACGCTGCGCGGCCTGAATCCGCTCACCACGCTCATCGTCGTGGCCAGCAAGACCTTCACCACGCAGGAAACCATGACCAACGCCGCCTCCGCGCGGCGCTGGCTGCAGGACGCCGGCATCGAAGGCGCAGCGCAGAGCCCGCACCTGGTCGCCATCACCGCCGCGCCGCAAAAATCCGGCGCCGCCGGCTACCCGGCTGAGCACACCTTCACCTTCTGGGACTGGGTCGGTGGCCGTTATTCCATCTGGTCCGCGCTCGGCCTGCCGCTGGCCGTGGCCATCGGCGCAGCAGCTTTCCGCGAATTCCTGGCCGGCGGCCAGGCCATGGACGCGCACTTCCGCAGCGCCCCGCTGGCGCAGAACCTGCCCGTCATCCTGGCCCTGAGCGGCGTGTGGAACCGCAACTTCCTGCACTGCCCCACCCAGCTGCTCTCCACCTACCCCAGCCGCCTGGTGCGCTTCGCGCCCTTCGTGCAACAGATGGACATGGAAAGCAACGGCAAACGCACCCGCAAGGACGGCCAGCCCTGCGACACACACACCGGCCCCATCGTCTGGGGCGGCCTCGGCATCGACGGGCAACACGCCTACTTCCAGCTGCTGCACCAGGGCACGCACCGCGTGCCGGTGGAATTTGTCGGTGTGCTGAACGAAGACACGCCCCTGCCGCTGGCCGCCGAACACCACCGCGTGGTCAACCTCAACCTGCGCGCCCAGGCCCAGGCCCTGGCCCTTGGCCGCAACGAAGCCGACACCCTGCAGGCCCTCATGGCCGAAGGCATGAGCGCCGAACAGGCCGAGGTGTTTGTGAGCCAGCGCAGCTTCAAGGGCGACGTGCCCAGCAGCACCGTCTGGCTCGACGCCCTCACCCCGCACCGCCTCGGCGCGCTGATCGCGCTGTACGAACACAAGGTCTTCACGCAAGCCGCCATCTGGGGCATCAACGCCTACGACCAGTGGGGCGTGGAACTGGGCAAGACCATGGCGAAACAAATGGAAACCCCCCGCGGTGCTTCGCACCTCCCCCCTGCCGGGGGCAACGCCTGAGGCCCGGCAAAGCCGGTTCCTCGGCGTTCCTGGACCAAATACACCTTCTCCGACCATGCGCATCGCCCTCATTGCCCACGACAAGAAAAAAGACGCCATCGTCGCCCTGGCCAACGAGTTCGCGGCCCTGCTGCGACAACACACGCTCATGGGCACCGGCACCACCGGCGGGCGCCTTGAATCCGAAGTGGGGCTGAACGTGGAACGCCTGCTCAGCGGCCCGCTGGGCGGCGACCTGCAGATCGGCGCACGCCTCGCCATGGGCGAGGTGGACATCGTGATCTTCCTGCGCGACCCCATGACCGCCCAGCCCCACGAACCCGACATCAGCGCGCTGCTGCGCGCCTGCGACGTGCACAACGTGCCGTGTGCGACGAACGTGTCGACGGCGCGGTTGCTGCTGGACGATCTGGCGCGGCGCTGAGCTGGCTGGACGTTTCCCAATCAAACTCACCGAGCTGCTGAAGCGCCCGGTACTGTTCTTCCGTCAGCAGCTCGATGCCCATCGCCGCGGCCATTTCGCCCGCTCTGTGCTTGGGCTTGTTCTCCTTTCTGGCCGCAAGAGCTTGGCCGTCGCAACAGGTGCTCCTGCGCCCTGTGGGGCTCTCCGGGGAGCAGTCGCAAAAGACGAGGTGACCGGAATCGTTGGCCTCGCCGATAACGTCCGGCTCACCGCCCGTGGCCTCCATCGCCTGCAGCGACCTCAGCGCTTCGGAATGGCGTTCGAGCCTGGCGGGCACGTCTCACCATGCCGTCCCGGCGTGCCGGTGCATGTGCTTCTCGAAGCGGCGCCGGACATCATCGTCAAGCCCATCCAGCGCCCAGATACCTGGCGCGCACCAGGCCCGCCGGACAGAAAAAAAGACGTGACGGTTTTCTCCAAAATTTGAATTGATCGGACCTTGAGTTTCAATGGACCTGGTGATCGAACACCGACGCGGGCGACAAGTTCGTCCACGGCCTGGTGCTGCACGACCACGACCGCATCACCCCGTTCGACGAAAAGCGGCACGCGGTGCCGGTGTCCCTGTTGTGGGAGACAGGTGGGGGTTAGCGAGCACCGGCATGCCGGGCACCGCCGGCCCACAGAGTCGGCCACATCAGCCGCGCCAAGGGCGATGTGGCCTGGCCCGCGCCGAGAGCGCGACCCAACGCGTCAACAGCCTCAGCGTCCAGATACAGCGCGAGTGCAAACAGTATTGCGACCAACAACGCCTCCCTGTCACACGGCCGCTACCTGCGGTCCAGATAGGATGGCCACGCGCAGGCTGAGTCGGCAGTTGCCGCGCTTCGTCGTGAACGATCAGCGCTCATCTGTGGTTGTTCAATTTCGGCCAAGAGCGGTCTGTGCCCAAAGGGGAAAGCTGTCGTTCAACGTCTGCCATCACGGGCTGCCGTAGGCAGCCCCGTGGATGGAAATGTTATACGTCATGCATCAACGCGCCAACTCTGCTTCTCAAGTTGGTTTCTCGATATCTTTGAATGACCAATACAAAGCTCTTGGACTCTTGCCTCCGATAACTTCGTGGCTGCAGAGATCGCATGAGTTGTACGAAACCTCCAATCGGCTTCTATTGAATATTGAGCTAGGTATTGATATATAGCGCTTCCATCTCGCGAGTCGCGAATGAATTTGTGCGCTCGCTTGACGATATACGCCAAGACCAAGATGGCCACACCGGAAAACACTGCGTTATTGGAAATGACATCGAATATTTCTATGCTCACTCCTGCTCTCCCAGTTGGATTCCAAGGCCCCTCAGTCGTTCGCGATAGGAGGGGTCACGCATACGAGCCTTTGATTCGGATATGTTGCGACGGAGATCTGCGCTCAACAACCAAAACCAACCGGCAACCCCGATCGGCACGGCCACAAACCATGGAATTTGCACAGACAAGTACTTGGTCGTTACATCTGCCAGAAGGAGCCCAGTTCCTATGCCAAGCCAAACAGAGATGAACGCGACCTTTAGATAAAATAAGACCTTACGGTTTGGTGTCTTTAGATCCCACTCCGTGCGATTTTTGGAGACATCGAACTCTTTGCCACACTTATTGCATGCGACAAACGGTGGCCCCACGGACTGATAAGCATCCTGAAGTTCAATGTGAGCTTTGCACGAAGGACACCTATAGCTGATGTACGTAGGCACGATTTTCCCTTGACGTATAACGTAATGTCCAGAGCAAAATCTGCTCTATAAGTTGGGCGCTGCTCCATAAGTTGGTCATCTTAACTCCCTAAAAACACAACCAGATCGAATACGAAGGGACTTCCCACTTCCGGGCGACGGCATCGAAGTGCCAAGATTGGTTTTGGAAGTCAATCTGAAACCCTTGTTGGAAGGAGAAGTCCCATGAGCAAGATTACACGAGTCGGTGTGGATTTGGCCAAACGTGT
>JAURYH010000031.1 GCA_030653975.1 Hydrogenophaga sp.
AGCAGGGCCTGCATCGCTACATCCACTACTACAACCACCACCGAATCAAACTCAAACTAAAAGGCCTGAGCCCAGTTCAGTACCGGACGCAGGCCTTGAGCTCCTAACCTTCAACTGTCCAACTTCTTGGGGTCAGTTCAATTGCCGGGTTTTTCTTTGGGGCTGGGTGAGGCTCGCTCAGAGGACCTCACTGGCGAAGTCCGCCAGACGGGAGCGTTCGCCGCGCGCGAGTGTGATGTGCCCACCGTGCGGCCAGCCCTTGAAGCGGTCCACGGCGTAGGTCAGGCCCGAAGAACCCTCCGTGAGGTACGGCGTGTCGATCTGCGCCAGGTTGCCCATGCAGATGATCTTGGTGCCCGGGCCCGCTCGGGTGATCAGCGTCTTCATCTGCTTGGGCGTCAGGTTCTGCGCCTCGTCGATGATGACGTACTTGTTCATGAAGGTGCGCCCGCGCATGAAGTTCATGCTCTTGACCTTGATGCGGCTGCGAATGAGCTCGTTGGTGGCGGCTCGACCCCATTCACCGGCGTTGCCGCCATCGCCCTTGGCCAGGAACTCCAGGTTGTCGTCGAGCGCGCCCATCCAGGGGCCCATCTTTTCTTCTTCGGTGCCGGGCAGGAAGCCGATGTCTTCGCCCACGCTCACGGTGGCGCGGGTCATGATGATCTCGGTGTAGCGGCGGTCGTCCAGCACCTGCGTGAGGCCACTGGCCAGGGCCATCAAGGTCTTGCCCGTGCCGGCGGTACCGGCCAGGGTGACGAAATCGACCTCGGGGTCCATCAGGATGTTGAGCGCGAAGTTCTGCTCCCGGTTGCGGCTGGTGACGCCCCAGACCGCGTTTTTCAGGTGCGTGAAGTCCTTGAGCGTCTTGAGCACCGCGGTCTGGTCGCGGATTTCGGTCACGCGGGCGTACAGCGAGGGTTCGCCAGGCGCTTCGAAGTACACAAACTGGTTGATGTAGAACTGGCTCACCGTCGGACCGCTGACACGGTAGAAGGTGTGGCTTCCACTGGCCCAGCTCTCGATCGTCTTGCTCTGGCGCGTCCAGAAATCCTGTGGCAGGGCCAAGGCACCGGCGTAGAGCAGTTCACCATCGTCCAGGGTCTTGTCGTTCTGGTAGTCCTCGGCGGCCAGGCCCAGCGCACGGGCTTTGACCCGCATGTTGATGTCCTTGGACACCAGGATCACTTCGCGTTGCGGGTGCTTGTCGCGCAAGGCGTGCACCACGCCCAGAATCTGGTTGTCGGCCTTGCCCTGCGGCAGGCTGGCGGGCAACTGGGCGTCCAGCGGTTCGGTCTGGAAAAACAGCAATCCGCGGGCGGACAGGTGGCCGGTGGCCGAGAGCTTGAGGCCGCGTGTCATGTCGCCGCCTTGCTGCGCGACCAGGGCGTCGAGCGTTCGACTGGTCTGGCGGCCGTTGCGGGCGACTTCCGTCATGCCCTTCTTGTGGCCGTCGAGTTCTTCGAGCACGATCATGGGCAGGAAGATGTCGTGTTCCTCGAAGCGGAACAGGCTCATCGGGTCGTGCAGCAGCACGTTGGTGTCCAGCACGAACAAACGGGCCGGTCCGGTTGATCCGCCGGATTTGGCGCGCCCTGTGCGGCGGTTGCTGGCCACGGGCGAAGCGCGCGACACGGTCTCGCTGCCGACCGGCGGCTTGCCCGTTGGATGGGGCGCACGGAATTCGACAGGTTGGCGCTCGGCTGCCGGGGTGGCGGTGGGGGAGGGCACACGCGCGACGGGTTGGGATGGCACCGGGGCCAACTCGGGCTTGCGCTCCCGACCACGGGAGCGCGCACCGGCTTTTGCAGCCGGCGCCTCGCTGGCGGGTGCCGCAGCAGCTGCACGCAAGGGAGCGACCACGCGCTCGGGTTCCGGAGAGAAGCTGATCAATTCTTCTGATGCCCTGAGGCTGTAGGCATCGGAGGCGAGCAGGGCGGCGCGTTTGGAGGGGGCAGGTGGCAGTGGCATGGAGGGCTTGGTGGTTCAGCGCTGGGCCGGAAAGCAAAAAGCCGCCGGGGAGACCGGGCGGCTTTTTGGGCTGCTGAGGGCAGGGAAAGAGGGGCGGGCGAAAGATCTTCCCAATGTCATGAACCCATTATGCACGAGCCATATGACGGTCAAATTCCGCCGCCACCGGCGGTGTGGTTAAGCTCAAACAGCCTTTTTCAGGGCCTTGACGGCTTTCAGCACGTCTTCGACATGGCCTGGCACCTTCAGGCCGCGCCATTCTTCCTTGAGCACGCCATCGGCGCCAATCAGGAAGGTGCTGCGTTCGATGCCCTTGACCTTTTTGCCGTACATGATCTTGTTCTTGACGACGCCAAACATGTGGCACATTTTTTCTTCCGTGTCGGCGATCAGTTCGAACGGCAGCTCAAGTTTGGTTTTGAAGTCATCGTGCGACTTCATGTTGTCGCGTGAGACGCCGAACACATGGGCTCCAGCCTTCACGAAGTCTTTGTACTTGTCACGGAACTGCATGGCCTCGGTGGTGCAGCCGGGTGTGTTGTCTTTCGGGTAAAAATACAGCACAACGGTCTGGCCGAGGTGGGTCTGGTTGCTGACTTTGATGCCGCTGGTGGCCAGGGCTTCAAATTCGGGAATGGGTTTGTTGACAACGACTGCCATACTGCGTGGACCCCTGACGTAAGTTGGTGGTGATTCGTTGGCTTCCCGGATGCATCGAGAATGCCATGGACGGCGTGCGACCGATGGCTTTCTAGGCAGGAAACAATCCGCTATTTTACCCTGAACGGGGATGCCGGGCCGAGGGTGGACCCGAATGGACCGCTCGGTACCCTGGTATTCAGGTGCCAATCAGCAGGGCTGCCAGCACCCGTCGACCTTCGCCGGCGAGGATGTTGTAGGTTCGGCAGGCGGCCAGGGTGTCCATGGTTTCCACACCAATGCGCTGGTTGATCAGGCTTTGCAGCATGTCCGGACGCACGAACCGCAGGCGCGGTCCACTGCCAAACACGACCAGTTCGGGTTTCACCGGCGAGCAGGTCAGCAGTTGCTCGAAATGCGCGGGCTCCAGGTCTTCGAACCGCTCGCAGGCCCACGGCAACAATCCCCCTGACGAGGCGAGAATGAGGCTTTGCGCGTGGCGCTGGCCATTGATCGCGATCCATCCATCGCCATAGGCGGTGATGGTGTGCAGATCGGGCTTGTCAGCGTGCAGTTTCATGGGAACGTCGGGCGCAGGAATGGGGCTGAGCGTGCACGGATGCGGTGAAGAACTGTGGTCAAATTGCAGGTTTTCCCTATCAGACGCACCGTAATATAGCGCCCAGCGCCATAGCCCGGCTCTCCACCCCTTTCTACGGCCCCCAAGCGGGAGGGACTTTGAAAACCATCCAGAAATCCGCCAAGCTCGCCAACGTCTGCTACGACATCCGCGGTCCCATCATGGATGCGGCGCGCCAGATGGAAGAAGAGGGCCACAAGATCATCCGCCTGAACATCGGCAACCTGGCGGTGTTCGGCTTTGATGCCCCCGAGGAGATCCAGCAGGACATGATCCGCAACCTGCCGAACTCGGCTGGTTATTCGGACAGCAAGGGGATTTTTGCGGCACGCAAGGCGGTGATGCACGAGACGCAGAAGCAGGGCGTCAAGGGTGTCACTCTGGACGACATTTACCTCGGCAACGGTGCCAGCGAATTGATCGTGATGGCCACCAATGCCTTGCTCGACGATGGCGACGAGTTGCTGCTGCCCGCCCCCGACTACCCGTTGTGGACGGCAGCGGTCAGCCTCTCGGGTGGCACGCCGGTGCACTACATGTGCGACGAGTCCAACGGCTGGATGCCCGACCTGGACGACATCCGCCGCAAGATCACCCCCGCCACCAAGGGCATCGTGGTGATCAACCCCAACAACCCGACCGGCGCGCTGTATTCCGACGAACTGCTCCAGGCAATCGTGACGATTGCGCGCGAGCACGGTCTGGTGATCTTTGCCGACGAGGTGTACGACAAGGTGCTCTACGACGGCGTGAAACACACGGCGCTGGGCAGCCTGTCGGAAGACGTGCTGACTCTGACCTTCAATTCCTTGTCCAAAAGTTACCGCTCCTGCGGTTACCGCGCGGGCTGGATGATTGTCTCGGGCGACAAGAAGCCGGCCCGGGACTACATCGAGGGCCTGAACATGCTCTCAAACATGCGCCTGTGTGCCAACGTGCCGGGCCAATGGGCGATCCAGACCGCTCTGGGCGGCTACCAGAGCATCAACGATCTGGTCTGCGAAGGCGGCCGGCTGCGCCGCCAGCGCGACCTGGCTTATGAACTGATCACCGCCATTCCGGGCGTGAGCTGCGTCAAGCCGACGGCGGCGCTTTACATGTTCCCTCGCCTCGACCCGGCGATCTACCCGGTCGAAGACGACCAGCAGCTGTTCCTGGAACTGCTGCAGGAGACGCGTGTGATGCTGGTGCAGGGTTCGGGTTTCAACTACCCGGACAACCAGCACTTCCGCATCGTTTTCCTGCCGCACGAGGACGACCTTCGCGAAGCCATCGGCCGCGTGGCCAAGTTCTTCGAAGGCTGGCGTAAGCGCCATGCGCCCGCACACGCATCAATCGCCCCCGCAATGGGCAACACCGCCACTCTGGCGACTCCCTAAACTGGGCACCCCGGGTCATGGCCTGGCCTGGCACCGATATTTTTGAAGCCGAGAGTTAACAACGATGAAACCGATCCAAGTAGGCCTGCTGGGCATAGGCACCGTGGGCAGCGGCACGTTCAACGTGCTGCAGCGCAACCAGGAAGAAATCAAGCGCCGCGCCGGCCGTGGCATCGAGATCACCATGGTGGCCGACCTCGATGTGGCACGCGCCCAGAGCATCGTCGGCCCGGACGTGAAGGTGGTGAACGACGCGCGCGCCGTGATCGCCAACCCCGAGATCGACATCGTGATCGAGTTGATCGGCGGCTACGGCATCGCCAAGGCCCTGGTGATGGAAGCCATTGCTGCGGGCAAGCACGTGGTCACTGCGAACAAGGCGCTGCTGGCCGTGCACGGCACCGAGATCTTCGCCGCGGCATCGGCCAAGGGCGTGATGGTGGCGTTTGAGGCGGCGGTGGCCGGTGGCATTCCCATCATCAAGGCGCTGCGCGAAGGCCTCACCGCCAACAGCATCCAGTGGATCGCCGGCATCATCAACGGCACGACCAACTTCATCCTGTCCGAGATGCGTGACAAGGGCCTGGACTTCGATGTTGTGCTGAAAGAAGCGCAACGCCTGGGCTACGCCGAAGCCGATCCGACCTTCGACATCGAAGGCGTGGACGCGGCGCACAAGGTCACGCTCATGAGCGCGATCGCCTTCGGCATTCCGGTGCAGTTCGACAAGGCCTATGTCGAGGGCATCACGAAGCTGGGTGCGACCGACATCAAATACGCCGAACAGTTGGGCTACCGCATCAAGCTGCTCGGCATCACCAAGCGCACGGCCCAGGGTATCGAACTGCGCGTGCACCCGAGCCTGGTGCCATCCAAGCGCCTGATCGCCAACGTCGAAGGCGCGATGAATGCCGTGGTGGTGCAGGGCGACGCGGTGGGCACCACGCTGTACTACGGCAAGGGTGCGGGCAGCGAACCCACCGCCTCGGCCGTGATCGCCGACCTGGTGGACATCACCCGCCTGCACACCGCCGACCCGCTGCACCGCGTGCCGCACCTGGCGTTCCAGCCCGACAAGATGAGCGACTTGAGCGTGCTGCCCATGAGCGAGGTGGTGACCAGCTATTACCTGCGCCTGCGCGTGGCCGACGAGGCCGGCGTGCTCGCCAAGGTCACGGGCCTGCTGGCCAACGCCGGCATCAGCATCGACGCGGTGCTGCAGCGCGAGGCCGACGAAGTCGGCGGCGAAGGTTCGACCCAGACCGACCTGATCATTCTCACGCACGACATCCGCGAAGGCGCCATGAACGACGTGCTCGCGCAGATGCAGGCGCTGCCGAGCGTGCTCGCACCCATCACGCGGATTCGAAAAGAAGAGCTGAACTGAGATGTTGTACCTCTCCACCCGGGGCCACCCGGACCGCAAGCACTTTTGCGAAATCCTGCTTGAGGGGCTGGCACCCGATGGCGGTCTGTATCTGCCCGAGCGCTACCCGCAGGTGGAAGCCGCCACGCTGGCGCGCTGGCGCACGGTGTTCAACGGCGGCGCACCCGGTGGTTACGCTGCGCTGGCGTACGAGGTGCTGTCGCTCTACATCGACGACATTCCCTCCGCCGACCTGAAGGCCTTGTGCGACAAGACCTACACTGAAGCGGTGTACGGCACGGCGGCCATCGTGCCGCTGAAGCAGCTGGAAGACGGCTTCTACCTCGAAGCCCTGTCCAACGGCCCGACGCTGGCTTTCAAGGACATGGCCATGCAGTTGCTGGGCAACCTGTTCGAGTACGAACTGGCGCGCCGCGGTGAAGAACTCAACATCCTGGGCGCAACATCTGGCGACACCGGCAGCGCGGCCGAATACGCCATGCGGGGCAAGCACGGCGTGCGCGTGTTCATGCTCAGCCCGCACGGACGCATGAGCCCGTTCCAGCAGGCACAGATGTTCAGCCTGATGGATCTGAACATCCACAATATCGCCATCAAGGGCGTGTTTGACGACTGCCAGGACATCGTCAAGAACGTGTCGAACGATCTGGCCTTCAAGCGCCAGTACAAGATCGGCACCGTCAATTCGATCAACTGGGCGCGCCTGCTGGCGCAGGTTGTTTATTACTTCGCCGGCTATTTTCAAGCCACGACGGACAACGATCAGAAGGTGAGCTTCACCGTGCCCAGCGGCAACTTTGGCAACGTCTGTGCCGGCCATGTGGCGCGCCAGATGGGTCTGCCGATCCAGACGCTGGTGGTGGCGACGAACGAAAACGACGTGCTCGACGAGTTCTTCCGCACCGGCGTCTACCGCGTGCGCGCCAGTGCCGACACGCACGAGACCTCCAGCCCGTCAATGGACATTTCCAAGGCCAGCAACTTCGAGCGTTTCGTGTTCGACCTGCTGGGCCGTGACGGCGCGCGCGTCAAGGCGTTGTTTGGTGAGGCGCTGCACAAGGAAGGCCGTTTTGATCTGGGCGCCGACCCGGTGTTTGCCGACGCCGCCAGCCGCTACGGTTTCGTCAGCGGCAAGAGCACCCACGCCGACCGCCTGGCGACCATCAAGGACACGTTCGAGCGCTTCGGCGTGATGATCGACACGCACACCGCCGACGGCGTGAAGGTGGCGAGGGAGCACTTGAGCCCGGCAACGCCGATGATCGTGCTGGAAACCGCCTTGCCGATCAAGTTCGCCGAGACCATCGTCGAAGCCCTGGGGCGCCAGCCCGATCGCCCGGCGAAGTTCGATGGCATCGAAGCCCTGCCCAAGCGCGTGCAGGTGATGCCGGCGGATACAACGGCGGTGCAGCGCTACATCGTCCAGCATTGTCCCGCGGCGTGATGGTCGGGCGTCGGCAGCGGGCATGAAAGTCGTCGGTTTCGCAGGCTTTTCCGGTGCGGGCAAGACCACGCTGCTTGAACAGCTGATCCCCGTCCTGCGTCAGCGGGGCCTGCGGGTCTCGGTGGTCAAGCATGTGCACCATGGCTTTGAAATTGACCACCCGGGCAAAGACACCTGGCGCCATCGCGAGGCCGGGGCCTACGAAGTGGTGGCTGCCTCGCCGCAGCGCCTGGTGCTGATGCGCGAATTCGAGCGGCCGGTTGAGCTGACGGTGCATGACGTGATTCGCACGCTGCATCCGGGCGTCGACTGGGTGCTGGTCGAGGGCTACCGCGACAGCAACCTGCTCAAGGTCGAGGTCTGGCGTGCGGCCACCAGCAAGCCCGTGCTGTACCCGGACGATCCCTTTGTCGCTGCCATCGCCACCGACAGCGCCGATCAATTGCCGCAGACCACCCTGCGCCCGGTGCTGAATTTGAACGACGCCGCTGCCGTGGCCGGCTGGCTGCTCGACAATGAAGACCGTTTTGACTATGTTCCCGAGGCCTACATCTGACCCGGCGGACATGCCCACCCACCCACCCTGACGCCATGAACGCATCTGCACCGCCCGCCCGGGCTCCCTTGATGGCGCTGGACACCGCGCTGACCGACCTGCTCGCGCGGGTCGTTCCGTTGGCCCGGGTTGAGACGGTGGCCACGTTCGAGGCCGATGGCCGCGTGCTGGCCAGCGATCTGGTCTCTGGACTGCAGGTGCCACCGCAGGACAACTCATCGATGGACGGGTATGCCGTCAACGCGGCCGACGTGCCCGAAAAAGGCGTGGTGCTGACGGTGTCGCAGCGCATCGCGGCCGGTCATGCGGCTGAGCCGTTGCGGCCCGGAACGTGTGCGCGCATCTTCACGGGTGCGCCCATGCCCGCGGGTGCGGACGCGGTGGTGATGCAGGAAGACACCCGCGAGGTTGGCGGCAATCTGCATGCGGTGCACATCGACGCTGTCCCGGCCGCTGGTCAGTGGGTGCGTCGCGCTGGCGAAGACGTGACGCGGGGAGCGGTGGTCTTGCCACGCGGTACCCGGCTTTCCCCGGCCAGTCTGGGGCTGGCGGCCAGCATCGGCTGTGCCCGGCTGCCGGTGATGGTGCGTCCGCGCGTGGCCCTGTTTTCCACCGGGGACGAACTCGTGATGCCGGGTGAGGTGGCTCCGCAGGACATGAAGCCCGGGGCGATCTACAACTCCAACCGCTTTTTCCTGCGCACGTTGTTGCAGCGCCTGGGCTGCGAAGTGAGCGACCTCGGTATCGTGCCGGACAAACGCGACCTGACACTGGCCGCGCTCAAGACCGCGGCCGACCACCACGACCTGATCCTCACCAGTGGCGGGGTTTCGGTAGGTGAAGAAGACCACATCAAGCCGTCCGTGCAGCAGTTGGGCAGCCTCGACCTGTGGCAGATCGCCATGAAACCGGGCAAGCCGTTCGCGTATGGCACGGTGCGACGCGATGCGGGCGCTGGCGCCGAAGCGGCGTTGCCTTGCCATTTCATCGGCCTGCCGGGCAACCCGGTGTCCAGTTTCGTCACCTTCCTGCTGCTGGTGCGTCCCTTCCTGCTGCGGCTGCAGGGTGCCGAAGTGCCTGGTTTGCAACCGGTGAAGCTGCCGGCCCACTTCAACCTGCCGCGCGCCGACAAGCGCCGCGAATTCCTGCGCGTGCGCCGCAACGCCAGCGGTGGGCTGGACCTGTTTCCCAACCAGAGTTCGGGCGTGTTGACCTCCGCGGTCTGGGGCGACGGTCTGGTCGACAACCCGGCCGGCACCACCATCGCCCGGGGCGATCTGGTGTCCTATCTTTCTTTTGCCGACCTGCTGGTCTGAGGGCCTCTCCCGTGAAGATTCAACTGCGCTATTTCGCCTCCATCCGCGAAACCGTCGGCACCGGCAGCGAGTCGCTGGACACGGCGGCCGGCACGCTGGCCGTCCTGCGCGACGAACTGATCGCCCGGGGTGGGGGCTATGCCGAGGCGCTGGCGCGTGGCCGGGCGGTGCGCGTGTCGCTCAACCAGACCATGGTTGACGAAGCGGCAGCACTGTCCGAGGGAGCCGAAGTGGCCTTTTTCCCGCCCGTGACCGGAGGTTGAGCATGAACGCCCGCGTCAGCATCCAGACCCAGGATTTCGACCTCAGCACCGAGGTCGCCCGGCTGCGCGAGCAGGACAAGCGCGTGGGTGCCATCTGCACCTTCGTTGGCACGGTCCGTGACCGCAACGATGGCCAGAGCATCAGCACCATGGAGCTGGAGCACTACCCGGGCATGACCGAGAAGAGCATTGAGGCCATGATCGACGAGGCGTTCAAACGCTTCGACATCTACGCCGCGCGTGTGATACACCGTGTGGGCCTGTTGCAACCGCTGGACCAGATTGTGCTCGTGGCCGTGACCTCCGCGCACCGGGGCGAGAGCTTCCAGGCCTGCGAGTTCCTGATGGACTACCTCAAGACCCAGGCGCCGTTCTGGAAGAAAGAGCAGACGCCCGAGGGCGCGCGCTGGGTGGACGCCCGCGTGAGCGACGACGCCGCGCTCGCGAAGTGGGGCATCCAGAGTCAGAACGCCTGACAGCCCTTGCTGACATGGCGCCCATGACGCTCTCCGACGCCGACATCGAAGCCATCGAGCGCGCCACGCTCGACGCCGTGTCGCCCGAGCGCGTGGAGGCGCTGCCCGGCTGGCTGCTGCCCATGGACAGCGGCACCGTGGGTCGTGCCCGCAGCGCCGTCCCTCTGAGCCATGCCGCGGCCGACCCGGCGGTGCTCGATGACATTCTCGACCGTTACACCGCACAGGGTTTTGTGCCGGCCTTCCGCCTGCCCGATGGACAGGCCTTCGAAGCCCTGCACCAGGGGTTGCGGGCGCGGGGCTTTGCGCGCGCCCAGCCCACGCTGACGCAATGTGGCCTTGTGCAGAACCTGCTGATGGTGCAGTCCGGGCCAGCGGCGGACCTGTCGGCGACGCCTGATAAAGCCTGGATGGCGATGTTTCTGGGCGAGGGACTGGACCCGGTGGACGGCGCGAGCCGTGCACGGTCGCTGAGCCGGGCCACCGGCACGCTGTTCGCCAGCCTGCGCGAGGACGGGCAGACGCTGGCCTGCGGGGCCGCGGCCTATGGGCATGGCTGGCTCAGTGTGCACGGCATGCGCACCGCCGCTTCACACCGGGGCCAGGGTCTGGCCGGGCGTGTGCTGCAGGCCATGGCCGAAGAGGCCTTGCGCCGCGGCATTCACCGGGTGTTTCTCCAGGTCGTGGCAGACAACGGGCCGGCGCTCGCGCTGTACCGCCGACTGGGCCTGACCACCGCCTGGACCTACGCCTACTGGCGCCGTTGAGCGACTACCGTCCAGGGGGCGCCTGGCCAGCGTGGATCGGCTGATCTGCGTCAAGATCGCCCGCCGCTGGAGGGTGCATGCTGGAAACCCTTCTTGAAAACCCGTGGAAGCGCTCCAAATGCCGGGTAATCAAATTTTCCGGAGAGCTCTTTCATGCGACTCGACAAACTCACCACCAAGTTCCAGGAAGCCCTGGGCGAGGCCCAGACGCTGGCGCTAGGCGCCGACAACGCCTACATCGACCCGTCCCACCTGCTGCTGGCCATGCTGCGCCAGTCCGACGGCCCGCAATCGCTGTTGCAGCGCGCGGGTGTCAATGTGCAAGGCCTGGCCAAGGCGGCCGAGGCGGCGGTGAAGCGCCTGCCCGAAGTGCAGGGCCAGGAGCAGGTGCAGGTCGGCCCCGATCTGGGCAAACTGCTGCAGGCGACCGAGCGGGAAGCCATCAAGCGCGGTGACGAGTTCATCGCCAGTGAACTGTTCCTGCTCGCCGTGGCCGACAGCAAGGGCGAACTTGGCCGCATCGCGAACGAAAACGGCCTGACCCGCAAGAGCCTGGAGAGCGCGATCACCGCCGTGCGTGGCGGCCAGAAGATGGACAGCCCGGAAGCCGAAGGCCAGCGCGAGGCGCTCAAGAAATACACGCTCGACCTGACCGAACGCGCCCGCCTGGGCAAGCTGGACCCGGTGATCGGCCGCGACGACGAAATCCGCCGCGCCATCCAGGTGCTGCAGCGCCGCACCAAGAACAACCCGGTGCTGATCGGCGAACCCGGCGTGGGCAAGACGGCGATCGTCGAAGGCCTCGCACAGCGCATCGTGGCCGGCGAGGTGCCCGATTCGCTCAAGGGCAAACGCGTGCTGAGCCTGGACATGGCGGCGCTGCTGGCCGGCGCCAAGTTCCGCGGCGAATTCGAAGAACGCCTGAAGACCGTGCTCAACGAACTGGCCAAGGATGAGGGCCAGACCATCGTTTTCATCGATGAACTGCACACCATGGTGGGCGCGGGCAAGGCCGAGGGCGCGATGGACGCCGGCAACATGCTCAAGCCGGCGCTGGCGCGCGGCGAGCTGCATTGCGTGGGCGCGACCACGCTGGACGAATACCGCAAGTACATCGAGAAAGACGCCGCGCTGGAGCGCCGTTTCCAGAAAATCCTGGTGGGCGAGCCGACCGTGGAGGCCACCATCGCCATCCTGCGTGGCCTGAAGGAGCGCTATCAGGTGCACCACGGCGTGGACATCACCGACCCGGCCATCGTGGCAGCGGCCGAGCTCAGCCACCGCTACATCACCGACCGTTTCCTGCCCGACAAGGCGATCGACCTGATCGACGAGGCCGCGGCCAAGATCAAGATCGAACTCGACTCCAAGCCCGAGGTGATGGACAAGCTCGACCGCCGGCTGATCCAGCTGCAGATCGAGCGCGAAGCGGTGAAGAAAGAAAAAGACGAGGCTTCGCAGAAACGGCTGACCTTGATCGAAGAAGAGATCACCAAGCTGCAGAAAGAGATCGCCGACCTCGACGAAATCTGGAAATCCGAAAAGGCCACGGCCCAGGGCAGCGCGCAGGTGCGCGAAGAGATCGATCAGCTGCGTCAGCAGATCGAGAGCCTGACCCGCAAGGGCGACCTGGCCAAGGTGGCCGAGTTGCAATACGGCAAGCTGCCCGAGCTGGAAAAGCAGCTCATGGAAGCGCAGGAGAAAGAGTCCGGCAAGGCCAAGGGTGGCGCGGGTGTGGGTCCGCAGCTGCTGCGCACCCAGGTCGGCGCGGAAGAAATCGCCGAAGTGGTGGCGCGCGCCACCGGCATCCCGGTGGCCAAGCTGATGCAAGGCGAACGCGACAAGCTGCTGGTGATGGAGGACAAGCTGCACACCCGTGTGGTGGGGCAGGATGAAGCGATCAGCGCCGTGGCCAACGCCATCCGCCGCTCGCGCTCGGGCCTGAGCGACCCGAACCGCCCGACCGGTTCTTTCCTGTTCCTCGGCCCCACCGGCGTCGGCAAGACCGAGCTGTGCAAGGCGCTCGCCGGCTTCCTGTTCGACAGCGAAGACCACCTGATCCGCATCGACATGAGCGAGTTCATGGAGAAACATTCCGTGGCCCGCCTGATCGGTGCGCCGCCCGGCTATGTGGGTTACGAGGAGGGCGGTTACCTGACCGAAGCCGTGCGCCGCAAGCCTTACAGCGTGCTGCTGCTCGACGAGGTGGAGAAGGCCCACCCGGACGTCTTCAACGTGCTGTTGCAGGTGCTGGACGACGGCCGACTGACCGACGGCCAGGGCCGCACCGTGGACTTCAAGAACACCGTGATCGTGATGACGAGCAACATCGGCTCGCACCTGATCCAAGCCATGGTGGGCCAGCCCTACGACGACATCAAGGAAGCCGTGTGGGGTGAGCTCAAGGACCATTTCCGGCCCGAGTTTTTGAACCGCATCGACGAGACCGTGGTGTTCCACGCGCTCGACGCACAGCACATCGCGTCCATCGCCGGCATCCAGCTCAAGGCCTTGCAGGCCCGCCTGCAGAAGATGGACCTGCGGCTGGAGGTGGCGCCCGCCGCGCTGGACGAACTCGCCAAGGTCGGCTTCGACCCGGTGTTCGGCGCGCGACCGCTCAAGCGTGCGATCCAGCAGCGCATCGAGAACCCGCTCTCTAAGTTGCTGCTGGAAGGCAAGTACCCGCCCAAGTCGGTGATTCCGGTGGGTGTGGACCCGGTCCGCAACCCGGGCGTTTTCGAGTTTGGTGATCCCTTCGAAATGGCTTGAGAGGCTGAGCCGTCAGACGGTCGTGACCGGGGGACAGACGGTCATCCCGGTCACAGCTTGTTGCCATCGCAGTGCGTGCAGACGGTTTACATTCAAAGATCCATGCCGAATTCTTCTCCGCTGCTTGATCGGTGTTTTGTTGAGGTTGCCCGCCAGGCGAAACCTTTGCTGGGTCGCTGCGTCGATGCGGCGGTGAACTCGTTGCAGGCGTCCGAGGCGAAAGCCGGCGAGGTGGCCGATCGGCAGTGCATCGCGTCTGCGTGCTGGGCCATGATGCAGCACCGGGGCGCGCTGACCGATGCCTACCCGGCGCGCCTGCGCGAGGCCTTCGATCGAGGGGACGAAGACGGGCGAACCTCGTCGCTGGCCCTGCTGTCCGACTCCTCGTTGCTGGCGCTGGTGGATGACCTGTCGTTGTCCGAATCGCTGGAGTCGGCCCGTCTGCTGCAGGACCTGATGCCGGTGGTAGAGCAGGCGCTGGCGGCGCTGGATGCGCGCATGAGTTCGCTGATTGGCTTCGAAACCGTGCAGGTGGAAAAGAACCCGCTGCGTCCCTCGGTGTTCGTGCGGGTGCTGCGCGACCTCATCGCCGAGATCGAACGCGATCCCGAGATACGCTCCCTGTGGTTGCAGCACCTGGCCGCCCCGCTCGGTCGCGGGCTCTGCCAGCTCTACGAGCAGTTGGCCCTGCGGCTGCAGCAGGCCAATGTGCAGGAGGCGGGTTACCGCATTCGGCTGGTGGACGATCCGCAGGCGAGCCCAGGCAAGGCCCCAGCCCGGCGCGACCCGTTGAACGGGGATGCCCAGACCTTGGCGCCCGCCGCGGCCGGATCCGGCGAACAGCGCGAACCGTTGCCGCCCATGACGGCCCTGGCCGGCACCCAGACCCGGCTGGACCATCGTGTATTCCACGATTTCCTGGCCGAACGCGGTGACCGGTTCGAGCAGGCCCTCGATTCGGGCTATTACGAGCAGCTGGCGCGCGAGCAGCGGGTCGCCCAGGCCCAGGCGGATCTGCCCCTGCTGGACGAGGTGGTGGTTGATCGCGAGCGGGTGCAGTTTCGCGGCCTGCCGGTCGTTGACCGGCCTGCGCGCGCGGTCAGCATTGGTTCGCAGCTGGGATCTGACCATTGGGGCGCCTACGCCGCCCCGCATGAGCGCACACGGGTGTTGCTCGACCTCAAACGGCAGGCCGAACGCGTGTCGCAGGCCGTGGGCCTCGACCTGGTGCGCAAACTGGTCAACCAGGTGGCGCGCGATCCGCTGCTGCTGGCACCGGTGCGCGAAGCGGTGGTGGCGCTGGAACCGGCCCTGTTGCGGCTGGCGATGGACGACCCGCGTTTCTTTGCCAGGGACCAGCACCCGGCCCGCCTGCTGGTCGAGCAGGTCGCACAACGCAGCTTCCGTTTCAACGATGAGTTCTCGGCCGAGTTCGAGCAGTTCCATGCGCCGGTGCGCGAGGCCGTCAATGCCCTCAACGCCCTGTCGGGCGCGACCCCCGAGCCCTTTGCGGTGGCGCTGGAACACCTGCAGGAGGACTGGGCGAACACCGATCAGGCCGAGGCGGCTGCCCAGGCGCAGCACCTGCAGGCCCTGCATTTCGCCGAGGCCCGCCAGGCGCTGGCGGACCAGGTGGCGTGGGAAATCAGCCTGCGGCCCGACGTGTTCAACGCGCCAGCCGTGGTGCTGGACTTCCTCTATGGCAGCTGGTCGCTGGTGATCGCCGAGGGGCAGCTGCGCCATCCCGATGGGGACCCTGACCCGCTGGGCTACCGGGCCTTGATCCCGGATCTGCTGTGGAGCGTGCGCCACGAAGTCACATTGCGCCAGCCGCGCAAGCTGTTCGAAATGCTGCCTCGCCTGCTGCAGGGACTGCGCGCCGGGCTGGCCCTGCTGGACAAGCCAGCGGAAGAAACAGCGTCTTTCTTCCATGCCCTGATCCGTTACCACGAGCCGGTGCTGGCGTTGCGTCGGGCCAGCGCCCGGTCTCAGACCGGGGCTTCGATGCCGGCTGCACTCGAAAGCCCGGTCGTCACCTTTCCCGAAGCGGACAACCTGGCCGAGGCCCCCAGGCCACAGGTGGCAGAAACGCCCTGGCTCGCGGCGCGGGAGCGGGTTGAGGCCGGGTTCAAGGACGAGCCGGTTGCGGTGACACGGGTGGCGGATAACCCCGCGGCAGCGTCTCTGTCCACGTCCAGCGAAGAGGGCGATGACGCGGATGAGGGGATGGACGCCGCAAGTGTGCTCGCCAGCCTGCATGTGGGTGACTGGGTGGACTTGCAGGCCAGCGGGCATTGGTTGCGTGCCCGGCTGGTCTGGGCCAACGCCCGGGCCACGCTGTTCCTGTTCACCAGCCGGGGCGGGCACCCGCACACCATGACCCGGCGCAGCTGCGAAAAGCTCATTCGTCAGCGCGGGCTGCGGCCGCTGGCGGTGCGACCTGTGGTCGGCGCGGCCATCAAGGCGGTGCTCAAGGGTGATCACGCGGCACCGGTCCCCATCCATGACGCCAACGAGGCAGTTCCGGCCTGATTGGGGCACAACCCCTATATCCGGGGCGGCGTCTTTTCTATGATGGCGACATGACCCAGACCCCGCCAGACCTTCCGATGCGCGCCCTGTTTGACGCGCAGTACCGGGCCAGCCGTACCCAGATCGGCGTGTCCTTGGCGCTGCGGCTCGGCCGCCTGCAGCGCATGCGCGCGCTGATCGACGTGCACGGTGCGGCGCTGGCCGAGGCGGTGCAGGCCGACTTCGGCGTGCGCTCGCCGCAACTCACCGAAGTGGCCGACTTTTTCGTGCTGCGCTCGCTGCTGGGCGACCTGGAGAAGCACACCGGCGCCTGGATGAAAAACCGGCCCGTGTCCACGCCGATCTACCTGCAACCGGCCAGCGGACACATCCAGCGCCAGCCACTGGGTGTGGTCGGCGTCATCGGTCCCTGGAACTACCCGCTGCAACTCACGCTGGGCCCGGCCGCCACCGCGCTGGCCGCGGGCAACCGCGTGATGATCAAACCCAGCGAACTCACACCGCATACCTCGGCGCTGCTGGCCACGGTGTTGAACCAGGCCTTTGCGACCGATGAGGTGTGTGTGGTGCAGGGCGGGGCGGACGTGGCGCACGAGTTCGCCAGCCTGCCGTTCGATCACCTGTTTTTCACCGGATCCACCGCCGTCGGCCGCAAGGTCGCGGCCGCTGCGGCGGCCAACCTCACGCCCACCACGCTGGAACTGGGCGGCAAGTCGCCCTGCATCATCGACGCCTCGTGTGACATCGCGGCCGTGGCGATCAAGATCGCACACGGCAAGCTGCTCAACGCCGGGCAGACCTGCATCGCACCCGACTACGTTCTGCTGCCGAAAGGCCGCGAGGCCGAGTTCGAGCGGGCTTTTGCCGCCGCGGTGGCGCGCCTGTTCCCCACCATCGGCGGCAATCCCGATTACACGAGCATCCTCAGCGACCGGCACCATGCGCGCCTGCAATCGCTGGTGTCAGAAGCCCGGACACAGGGTGTCCGGGTGGTGGAGATCCACGCATCAGGTGGTGAGGGTGCACACACGGTGGCCCAGAAGCGCCAGATGAACCCGGTCCTGGTGTTTGATCCCCATCCCGGCCTGCGCCTGATGCGTGAGGAAATCTTTGGCCCCATCCTGCCGGTGCTGACCTACAGCAAACTGGACGAGGCCATCGCCACCATCAACGCCGGGCCGCGCCCGCTGGCGCTCTACTGGTTTGGCAGCGACACTGCCGCGCGTGACCACGTGCTGAACAACACCGTGAGCGGAGGTGTGACCGTGAACGATACCCTGCTGCACATTGCCCACGACAACCTGCCGTTCGGTGGCGTGGGGGAGAGCGGCTGGGGTGCCTACCACGGCGAAACCGGTTTCCTGCGCTTCACACAGCAGAAGCCGGTGCTGGTGCAGTCGCGCTTCGCGATGGGCAGCCTGTTTTACCCGCCGTACGGCAAGCGCTTTGACCAGGTGATGGGGCTGCTCAAGCGCTGGCTCTGACCCCGCGTGCGACGGAACTTCACACGGTGTCGGTGTCGCCGAACACGGCCAGGGGAACCGGCTGCAGGTAGCCCTGCTGCATCAAACCGCGAGCCAGTTCGGAGACGTCATCTCCCAGCAGTATCGAGAGTTCTTTTTCACTGCGTCGGCCGTTGGCCATGAGCAGCAGGCTGTGGGCCTGCCGGCCGATCCGGCCGGGCAGGGCCAGAGCTTCCCAGGCCTTGGGTGTTTTTGCGAACCGTTCGATGCTGATCATGTGGGGCCCCCTGCGCTTTTGTGGATGCATGAGCAAGATACGGGCCGGCTGTGACAGGGCTGTGACGGCCGGTCTGCAGCACACTGACCGGGCTTGATGCACCGGCCGTGGGCGCTATGCTCGTGTTGACCGTCCACTGAGCACCGACATGAAGCCATCGAACACCGAGATCACCATTTTTCACAACCCGTCCTGCGGCACCTCGCGCAACGTGCTGGCGCTGATCCGCGAGGCCGGCGTTGAGCCGCGGGTGGTCGATTACCAGAAGACGCCCTACACCCGCGACCAGCTCGCCGGTCTGCTGCTGGCCATGGACCTGCGTCCGCGCGACGTGCTCCGCACCAAGGGCGATCTGTACACGCAGCTGGATCTGGCCCGTCCAGACTGGACCGACGAGCAATTGCTCGACACCCTGGTCCGTCACCCGGTGCTGGTGGAGCGGCCCATCGTGGTCACCCCGCTGGGCACGCGCCTGTGCCGGCCCAAGGAGCGTTTGTTCGAGGTACTGCCCGCCGCCCGGCCGGTCTGATTCAGGGCGTTGCGGACTCGAACCGTGGCCCGAAGCGGGTGGGTGGCTGGCCGAGCGCCGCCCTGAACATGGCGGTGAAGGCGCTGTCACTCGCATAGCCGCTGGCCGCGGCCACCTGGCTCACGGGCGTGCCGCGCGCCAGCATGGGCAGAGCGTGCGCCAGCACCACCTGCTGTCGCCAGCGCTGGAAGCCGGTGCCCAGCTCTTCGCGAAACAGGCGCGCCAGCGTGCGTTCGCTGGCGCCGCTGTGCGCCGCCCAGGCGGCCAGGTTGGCGTGCAACGCGGGTGCGTTCATCACGGCTTCGCACAGCGCACGCAGGCGGCGGTCGCCGTGTTGCGGGTCGGGCATGGGCACGCCCAGGGGCTGTGTGGGCGCGTTCGCGATCTCGGTCAGCACCAGCGTGGCCAGCGCCTGTTGCTGGGGCGCTTGCTGCGCATGCGGTTGATCCATGCCGCGCACCAGTTCGCGCAGCAGCGGCGAGACCACCAGCACGCGCGAACAGCGCCAGTCCGCCGGCACCACCGACGCATCGATGTAGAGGGTGTGCAATTGCGAGGCTTCGAGCATGGTGACCGCGTGCCGCGCCCCCGGCGGAATCCAGACCGCGCGCGACGGTGGCACGATGGTGGTGGTCTCGTAGCCAGGCCGCTCACCGCCCTCGCACGACGGTGCCGCTACCGTCACCTGTAGCAGCCCGCTGGCGCAACAGGCGAGCTGACCCCAGGGGTGGTGGTGCGGCTCGAACTGGGTGTCGTGCCCCATGGCGCGTGCGCGGCAACGCACCGGCCGCGCCGGCGTGGGCTCAAAGGGGTCGGTGTCGCCGACCGGGACGGCCTGGCGCGGGCGGCGGGGTTTCATGGTGGGGCAGGGCGGTTTGGCTGGAACTCGACAGGAATTGTCTTTGTATCGCAAAACAGCCCATTCTGCCCACCCTACCATTGACCGCATGAACACCGCCACCCTGGGCGCCGCCGCGCCAGCCAACCCCATTCCCCTCAAGCAGGACGCGTCCGTGATCGGCCTCGTGGGCCTGGCGCACGGCACCTCGCATTTCTCCCACCTGCTGCTCGCGCCTTTGTTCCCGGTGTTCATGCGCGATTTCGGTCTGAGCTTTTCCGATGTCGGTCTGCTCATGAGCCTCTTTTTCATCATCTCGGGCTCCGGTCAGGCCATGGCGGGCTTCGTGGTGGACCGCATCGGCGCGCGGCCGGTGCTGTTCGCCGCCATCACCTGTTTCCTGCTGGCGTCGCTCGCCGCGTCCATGGCCACGGGCTACATGGGCCTGGTGCTGGTTGCCGCGCTGGCCGGACTGGGCAACGCGCCGTTCCACCCGGCGGACTTCACCATCTTGAACCAGCGCGTGTCGGCGCCGCGCCTGGGCCACGCCTTCAGTGCGCACGGTCTCACCGGCAATCTGGGCTGGGCGCTGGCACCGGCGTTCCTGGTCGGCATCACCGCGCTGGCCGACTGGCGCACCGCGTACCATGCTGCCGCGTTGCTCTACGTGGGCGTGCTGGCCCTGCTGTTCTGGCAGCGCGACAAGTTGCGCACCGAGGTGCACGTGCGCCACGCCGACGCACCGAAGGGCGCCGAGCTGGCCTATCTGAAACTGCCGGTGGTGTGGTGGTGTTTTGCCTTTTTTCTGTTGTCCACCATGACGCTCGCGGTGGTGCAGAGTTTTGCGCCGTCGATCCTGAAGAGCTTGTACGGCGTGAGCGTGGAAGCGGCAACCCTGACCATCAGCGCCTACATGCTGTGCGGCGCCGGCGGCATGCTGGTCGGCGGCTTCGTCGCGGCTTACGGTCAGAGCCACCGGTTCTCCAGCGACCGCGTGGTGGCGGTCTCGATGTCCTGCGGTGCGGCCTTGCTGCTGCTGTGCGCCACGGGCTGGCTGGGCGCCACCGGCACCATGGTGGCGCTGGCCGCCACCGGCTTCGCCGTCGGAGTGGGTGGCCCGAGCCGCGACATGATGATCAAGAAAGCCACGCCCAAAGGGGCGACCGGTCGCGTCTATGGCACCGTGTATTCGGGCCTGGACGTGGGTTTTGCGATCTCGCCGCTGGTGTTTGGCGCCCTGATGGACCGCGGCTGGTACGCGCTCACGCTGACCGGCGCGGCGGTGACGCTGTTCATCTCGGTGTATGCCGCCATCGGTGTCGGCCGCAGGACAACATAAAACACGACCCGCGGCACAATGCCGGCATGACACAAAAACTCGCCGGACACCTGCTGATTGAATGCCTGATTGCCCAGGGCGTGACCCACGCCTTTGGCGTACCGGGCGAGAGTTATCTTGCCGTGCTCGACGGCTTTCATGCCCACGCCGACCGCATCCGTTTCGTGATGAACCGGCAGGAGGGCGGCGCCGCCTTCATGGCCGAAGCCCAGGGCAAGCTCACCGGGCGACCGGGCATCTGTTTCGTGACCCGTGGGCCGGGCGCGACCAACGCCTCCATCGGCCTGCACACCGCCTTCCAGGACTCCACGCCCATGGTGCTGTTCATCGGCGATGTGGCCAGCGACGCGCGCGACCGCGAAGCCTTTCAGGAGGTGGACTACCTGAGCTTCTTTGGGCCGAGCACCAAGGGCATGGCCAAGCGCGTGGAGCGCATCGACGATCCGCGCCGCATCCCTGAATACGTGGCCCGCGCCTTCGCCACCGCCATGAACGGCCGGCCCGGCCCGGTGGTGCTCGTGCTGCCCGAAGACATGCTCACGCAAACCGTGGAGGTCGAACCGCTGCCGCGCGTGGAACCGGTTCAGGCCTGGAGCGACCCGGGCGCGCTGCGCAGCCTGCGTGAACTGCTGCTGCAGGCCGAGCGTCCGCTGGTGATCGCCGGCGGTGGCGGCTGGACGCCGCAGGCCGCGGCCGCGCTGCAACGCTTTGCCGAAAACTGGCAGCTGCCGGTGGCCAACGCCTTCCGCTTCCAGGACTGTTTTGACAACCACCACCCGAACTACGCGGGCGACATCGGTCTGGGCATCAACCCGGCACTGGCCGCGCGCGTGCGCGAGAGCGACCTGCTGATCGCCATCGGCCCGCGCCTGGGCGAGGCCACCACCGGTGGCTACACCTTGATTGAAGCACCGGTGCCGAAACAGAAGCTGGTGCACATCCACGCCAGCGCCGAAGAACTCAACCGCGTCTACCAGGCCACGCTGGCCATCAACGCCACCATGAATGCCGCGGCGCGCAGCCTGGAGGTGTTGACCGCGCCGCCGGGTGTCGCCTGGGGCCAGTGGACGCAGGCCTGCCACGCCGATTACGAGGCCAACGTGGACGTGGCCAACGGCGGCATCGTATTGCCCGGCACGATCAACATGCCGTCCCTCATCCACACGCTGCAGCAGCACCTGCCGGCCGATGCCGTGCTCACCAACGGCGCAGGCAACTTTGCCTCGTGGCTGCACCGCTTTTTCAGATACCACGGCCTGGTCAAGGGCCACAAGACCCAGCTTGCGCCCACCAACGGCGCCATGGGCTACGGCGTGCCGGCCGGCATCGCGGCGGCCATCCTCACCGGGCGCACCGCCTTCACCATCGCGGGCGACGGCGATTTCCTCATGAACGGCCAGGAGCTGGCCACCGCCGTGCAGCACGGCGCCAAGAGCATCGTGCTGCTGCTCAACAACGGCACCTTCGGCACCATCCGCATGCACCAGGAACGCGAGTACCCGGCGCGCGTGAGCGGTTCGGACCTGAACAACCCGGACTTCTGTGCACTCGCCCGGGCCTACGGTTACGCGGCGGAGCAGATCACCCACACCGACGAATTCGAGCCCGCGCTGCTGCGTGCCCTGGCGGCGACCGGCGGCACGGTGATTGAAGTGATGCTCAGTGAGGAAGTCATCACCACGCGGGGCACGCTGTCGGCTATCCGGCACACGGCCCTGCAATCGCACACGCTTTGAGCCGATTTCGGGGCGAAATGTAAATAGATCACAAAACGCCGGGCAACCACGCGCTATCAGGCCGGACGCCTTGTTTCTAAAGTTCTTCCATCAACACGACGGGGGAACGTCACATGTGGCAAAGCAATGAAACCATCTCTACCCGCAGCCATTTTCCGGCAGCGGGCCTGAGCACCCAGAGCGGTCTGGAGCAGGCGCTCCTGCTGCGCGTGCTGGACGAAATCGACTACGGTGTGCTGGTGATCGATGCGCAGGGCCGTCTGCGTCATGCCAACCACCTGGCGCGCCACGAAATGGCCAGCTCCCGGCTGATCATGAACCACGGCAATTCGCTGCTGGGTACCACCACCGAGTTCACCCTGCAGATCCAGCAGGCTCTGGAGCAAGCCCTGCGGGGTCAACGCCGGCTGGTTTCGCTTCGCAACGTGTCCCGGGAACTGTCGCTGGCCTTCATCCCGCTGAGCCATCCCCTGGAGACTGACTCGCCGTCGGTGCTGGTGCTGTTGTCCCGGCAGGGCGCCAGCGAGAACCTGGCTGTGCGCCTGTTCGCCCGGGCGCAGAACCTCAGCCCCAGCGAAGAGTCGGTGCTGATGGGTCTGTGCCGCGGCCTGTCGATCCCCGACATCGCGGCCGAACACGGCGTGGTCCAGTCCACGGTGCGCAGCCAGATCAAGGCGCTGCGCGAAAAAACCGGCTGTCCCAGCATCCGGTTGATGATGCAGCGCGTCAGCAGCCTGCCGCCGGTGGTGCCCGCCTTGCGCATCGTTTCGCCGATGCCTCACAATGCCATGGAGTTCGCCCAACCATGAGCACGAATGCCCGCACCCGCCGCCTGGCCTCCCGACACCGATCCCGACACACACATTGAGGCCCTCGCGGCCCAGGGCGTGCAGCGCCGCTACCGCCGCGGTGCGCTGCTGATCCAGGAGGGGGACACGGGCGACACCCTCTACATCGTGCGGCAAGGACGGCTGCGCGCCTTCCTCGCCGACGACAGCGGCAAGGAACTCACCCTGGGCACTTACGGCCCGCTGGAGTATGTGGGGGAAATGTCGCTCGACGGTGGCCCCCGGTCGGCCAACGTCGAAGCCGCCGAAGCCAGCATGTGTTCGGTCATTTCGCGCGCCACGCTGCTGGCTTACATCGCCGCCCACCCCGAATTCGCCCTGGTGCTCATGGCCCGTCTCATCCGCCGCGCGCGCCTGGCCACAGAGAGCGCACGCAGCGTCGCCCTGATCGATGTCTATGGCCGGCTGGTCCGCCTGCTCAACCAGATGGCCCAGGTACCCGATGCGCGCGGTGAACGCATGCTGCGCGAACGCATCACCCACCAGGCCATCGCCCAGCACCTGGCCTGTTCGCGCGAGATGGTCAGCCGCCTGCTGAAAGACCTGGAGAGCGGCGGCTACATCGCCGTGCGCGAGCGCTGGATCTGGCTGCTCAAGACCTTGCCGGCACGCTGGTGATCGGGGTCGCGCCTTGTGATCCACCACCACCGCACGGCTTATTGATCATCGAGCGGGCTTCCAGCGGTGCGGACGAACTGGTGCCGACCAGGCGCACCGTGCTGCCGCTGCGGCTGCCCGCGGCGCGCACACCCCACAACGCCACGTTGTCATCGCTCACCTGCAGCGTGTCGGGCAGCTTCTTCACGCCGGGACGCTGGGGCCGGCCGGCATCCGGGTCGGGCTTGCGTGGGGAATAGAGCGCGAAGTGGCCTGAGGGCGATGCGTGGCGGCGGATGCCACCCACGCTCACCGTGTTCTGGCCGGTCGAGAGGCTGTTGAAGGTGCCGCTGCGCCGGATCGGCGTGGGGTTGTTTGCATGATCGACGAAAGACCCGGGGTTGCCACTGGTGTCGTAATCCGGGTCTTCAAAGTAGGACTGTCGGGCACCGGTGTTCTGGCCGATGGCCACATCGTCGCGCTCGATGTAGGCATCCAACGTGATGTCGCTCGTTCCCATGTTGGCGAGAGTGACCTGCCAGACCCCAAACGGCGCGGTGGCCGCCGAACGCTTGCGGCTGAAAGTGGGTTCGAGCGCCAGCAGGATGCAGGTGCCCTGGCTGCCCAGGGCAGAGGTGGCGGGGTAGATCAGCCCACACAGCGGCGTGCCGTGCAAGTCGGTCCACACGCCCGACTCGCCCATGCCACGGGCCGGCAGGGGTTCCGCCTGGCCTGGCGGCGTCACGCAGACCTTCACGGCCTGTGCGCCATCGGGCAACCAGATTTCAAGAAAGCTTTGGGTGCGGTCGTCGGGCTGTACGCGCCAGTGCAGTGTCACAGTCTCGCTGGCGGCGAGCGTCGCGTTGATGTGGGTGCGGCTCTGGTAGGCGTTGCCCGCGGGCACGGCGATCTGCAGCCGCCCGCCGTAGAGCGCGATCAACTGGTCCATGGCTGCTTCCAGGATGGAGCTGCCGTCGTGCGGCCCTGCCAGGGTGCCCCAGCTGATGTTCACCACCACCTGTGCAATCGGCGCGCAGCGCGCCAGGATGTACATCAGGCCATCGAGCACACTCACGTTCATGGCGCCGCCCGAGGTGTCGAGCACGTTCGACCAATCGAGCTGCACGGCCACCAGATCGGCGCGGCTGGCGTCGTCGTGGACCGGGTGCAGCGGATTGCCCGGCCCGCAGGCCAGGCTCATCACGTGGGTGCCGTGGTTGACGGGTTTGCTCAGGTCCCACAGCTGCAGGTGCTGGTAGAGCGCGTCTTCGTCCACCTGGCCGTGCCGGGTGTAGGCCGCCATGGCCGCGTCGATGGCAGCGCCCGAGAGTTCGTGACCGTAACCCATGTCGTGCGGTGTGGGGCCGGCGCGCGCCGGGTCCAGCGGTTCGCGGTGGCGCGGCTGGTTGCCGGGCCAGTTGCCGTTCTGGTAGGCGTCCTGCCGCCAGAAATGCCGGATGCGCGTGCGGCCGTGCTGATCCAGAAAGGCGCTGTTGGCCAGCGCCAGGCCGCCGTCGATCAGTCCGAGCACCTTGCCGTAGAGCAGGCCATGGGCCGGGGTGGGTGGGCTGGTGGGCGTGCAGGGATCAACCAGCGCGTGCGTGTGGGGCTCCACCGGCAGGCCGAGTTCGAAGCGCTGGATCATGCTGCGCAAATGCGCATCGCTGCGAAGCTTGTCGAAGAAGCGCGGCTTCACGCGTGCGCTGCAAAAGCGCAGGTCGGGCACGTTCAGGTACACCCTGGGAATCTGCAGCCAGGTGGTGCGGGACGCGGCCACCAGCGCCGGCACATCAGCCTCTTGCGAGAGCTCGATCACGATGGGCAACCACTTCGGCGGCTTCTTGCCGCGACCCAGCCGGTAACCCGCGAAGTGGTCGGCTTCGGCCCAGGCGAGGTAAGGGTCCTGGCCATCGATGGCACCGGGTGCGCTCCAGTCGATGCCGGTGAACTCACCGGTGGGCAAGGGCTGCCAGGTGGGTGCGCTCACTGGAGTACCTTCGCCCTGCGGGCTGCGGTGCGAGCTTGCTTGGGAACGGCCCGGCGCGGCGCTTGCCAACACCTCCGCGCGGCGCACCGCGGCGCTCATTGCCACTCCTTGATCGCTTCCTCCCAGAGCCAGGCGATCAGCGGGGCGTTGCCCACGCCCATGCCGGTGGCCGAGCGTGTGTAGGCTGCCTGCCTATGGGGGCCATCCATCTTCTGGTGCAGGCTGAAGTCCAGCGCCTCGCCGTTCGCGCCTTGGAACAGGCGGCCATCAAAGCCGCGCTCGTGCACCCGTGTGCCGGTGGCGCGGGCCACCAGGAACTCGGCCAGCGACGTGCCGAGCAGGCGGCCAGCCGCGCTGTCCACCGGAAAGTGCACACCGGCCACGGTGCGGTTCACGGCGATGCGCGAGGCCAGCCGCTGCAGCTGTTCGTGGCTGGCCGTGCCGTTGGGGGTGGCCACACCTTCGGGCGAGGCGGCGTTGAGCAGCGCTTCCAGTACGACGGCGAAGGCGAATGCTTCGGTGGCGTGGCCGCTGGGCCAGCTGCCGTGCCCTGGCGTCTGGATCATGGGCTGGATCTGCGGCGAAAACGCTTCCGGCCGCAGACTGGCGAAGGTGTGCTTGAAGCGCATCTCCACATGCAAGCAGAGCGCAAAGACCAGGTCCAGCAGCTGCAGGGTTTTCTTGTGGCGGTGTGCCGTCAGACCGACCATGGACGAAAAGAACGCCAACGGCGGCGTCAGCTGCGCCACGACCTCGGCCGCGCGGTCGGCGCGCAGGTCGGCGTAGGCCGCGACCAGATCGAGCTGTTTCTTGAACTGGGCCTTGGTGGGGGCGCGCAGGCACACGAGCGGTTTGCGCTGGATGGTATTGGCCTGCAGGTTGGCGAACTCCAGCAGCGCTTCCTTGGGGCCGTTGCGGGTGCGGAACAGCAGGCCTTCGACCAGCTCGGTGAAGCAGGCCGTGACGCGCGGTCCGTCGGCCCAGAGCTTGAGGTTGGCGGGCTTGTCGAACCCGGGTTCGGTGGCGTGCAAGGACGCTCCGATGAACGGGCCGACGATGGCTGCTCGGCTGAGGATGAGTGCGTCGGAGGAGACGATGGCAGTGCCAAGTCCACCACTTAGACCGCCACTCAATCCTCCGCTCAAACCGCCACTCAATCCTCCGCTCAGACCTCCACTCAATCCACCACTTAGTCCCCCACTCATGATCTCTCCTTGAAAAAATTACTCAGGCATTCCTAGCGCTGCCAACACCTTTGCACCTCTGCGCCTCAACGGACTTTGGCTTCCAGAAGACAAGTATCTTGAAACTGTTAGATCGGGTTGAAGGCTGCGCAAAATCTCAAAGGTCCGAGCGGCATCATCCATGGCACCAGACTCGTATTGCGCAATCAGCAAGGTTCTGATGGTGGGCAGGTGGTATCGATTTTTCAGCAGCGACGAACGGGAGAGTTCAATGGCTCGCTCCCACATCTCCATGGCTGCGCAGCTGGTCGCCAACATCATCTCGAAATAATATTTCTGTGGATCCAGCGGGGAAAGATGCAGCGCATTTTCGGCTTCGATCATCGAATCCGTGGGGGTGCCCCACATGGTTGACCACACGCTGTTGTAGAGCCAGGCCATGGGATCGTTGGGGTTGCTCTGGGTGGCTTCCTGCAGCAGGCTGTGCGAGGCGTCCACGTCCTCGCCCAAGTGGCACAGTGCATGGCCCTTGATGGCCATGGCCAGCGAGCTGGAGGGCTCCAGATCGAGTGCGCGGTCGGCCATGTCGATTGCCCGCTGGAATTCCCTGGCCGGATCGGCGGTGATGCCTTGCATCACCTGCATGATGTGCCACTTGGCCATCCAGGCCCGGGGTGCCGCCACGCGTTTGTGGCGTTCAGCCACCGCCTCTAGCAACTGCTGGCTGCGCTGCAGATCGCGGGCTGTCGAGCGGTGCATGAGCGTGATGCCGCCCAGCATGAGCGAATTGCTGTCCAGCTTGGGCAGCGGCAGCACGAGACTGCGCTGTATTTCTGCATGGAGCAGTGCGTGGGCACAGGCGGTGCTGAGCGTGTTGAGCAGTTCGCTTTGCTCCTGCACCAGGTCCAGGGTGTCGCCACCGAGGCGCTCGGCCCACACGACTTCATGGCGGCGCGTGTCGGACAGCTCGGCCATGATGACCACCCTGTCACCCAGGGTGGCGTAGCTGCCGCTGAGCACAAAGGCCGCGTCGAGTCGGGCGTCGATTTCGCCGGGGCTGGCGCTGCGGTCGCGAAAGGCCGTGGTGGACAGGCGCGAGATCACGCGCAGGTCCT
This sequence comes from Hydrogenophaga sp., assembly GCA_030653975.1. Taxonomy (GTDB): domain Bacteria; phylum Pseudomonadota; class Gammaproteobacteria; order Burkholderiales; family Burkholderiaceae_C; genus Hydrogenophaga. The sequence continues at coordinate 28,053 of JAURYH010000031.1, forward strand.
GGCTGCGTGAAAGCTGTGCGATCACGCCGTCGGCGATGAGCTCGCCGATGACGAAGTGTTCCGGCGAAGGGTTGCGGGCCTCGAACGGGATGACGGCGATGGAGGGCCGGAAGTCGACTGGCGCGGCCTCGCGCGTCGCGGGACGCCAGACCACCTGGCCGTCTCGCACCGGGTGAACCAGCCAGGTGCGCACCGGCTGGGGCCAGTGCTTGAGATAGCTCTCGCCCATGTCCTCGACTTCACCGTCCACCCCGTCCACGATGGCATCGCGCACGGCCGCCGTGACCACCGTGTCACCCGGATCGGCCAGGCTGGTCACGCGCGCGGCCAGGTTCACGCCGTGTCCATACACGTCTTCGGCGTCGACATACAGGTGGCTGGCGTTGATGCCCGCCCGCAGATGCAACTGCTCGGCCGGTGGCAGGGTCTGGTTCAGGGGGGCAAAGAAGCGGTGGAGTTCGTGGGCCGCCTGCACGGCGTCGGCGGGCTGATCGAACTCGGCCAGGATGCCGTCACCCAGGCTCTTGACCAGTCGGCCGTGCCGCTGGGGCAGCACCTGCGTTCGTGCATGGCTGAGAAAGCCGCGCCAGTGGTTCACCACCGCCGATTCGTTCGCTGCCATCAGACGCACCGACTCCACCAAGTCCATCACGAGAACCACCCTGTTGTATTGCAGCGGCAACGGCGAAATCAGGTCCTCGGGGCCTGAACCGCTGACCGGCATGTTGGGCTGTGGCACGGGAGCTGTCATACCTCATTGGGGGTAGGTTTTTTTCAGTTTCTCACATTTGGGGGATGCTCTGCAGGGGTATCCGATTGCCGTTGCCCTTCGGCGGCGCCAGTCGCGCCCAGACGAGAAAAAGCCGGCTTGCGCCGGCTTTTTCGATTCAAGGTTCTGCGCGCAGCGCGAACCCTGAGACCTGATCATTTCAGGTGTTCGTTGATCATCTTGGTCATTTCGAACATCGAAGCCTGGGCCTTCTTGAAGATTTCCTTCAGCTTGGCGTCGGCGTTGATCATGCGGCGGTTCACTTCGTCCTGCAGCTTGTTCTTCTTGATGTAAGCCCAGACCTGCTTGGTCACTTCGGTGCGTGGCAGCGGGTTGGCGCCGACAATGGCGGCCAGCGCGGCGCTGGGCGTCATGGCCTTCATGAACGCGGCGTTGGGCGTGCGCTTTTTCGCCGGAGCGGCTTTCTTGGCAGGGGCGGCTTTTTTGGCCGGAGCGGCCTTCTTCGCCGGAGCAGCAGCCTTCTTGGCCGGAGCGGCTTTCTTCGCTGGTGCAGCGACCTTCTTCGCAGGAGCGGCCTTCTTTGCCGGTGCAGCGGCCTTCTTGGCCGGAGCGGCTTTTTTAGCCGGCGCTTTTTTTGCAGTTGCCATGGTTGGATATCCTTCTAGAAGTTGACTATTCACCAGCGGAAAACGCGCTTTCTCACTGGTGTCTCGGATGCTAATGGACTTGCATCGCCATTCCAAGCGGCGTGATCAGGTTTTTTGCAGGTTTTCAGAGGAAGTGAGGCACATATTGGCGTTGAAAACAACACTTCAGCGCGCACCCTGTGCAAGCTGCTCGTCAGAGCGTGCGGCCATGCTCCAATCCGCTCCGTTTCAAGGCCCTTTTTTCATTCGCTTTTCAATCCGTTTTTCACCATGTCCAACCCCCCCATGATGGCCACCTGCGATTTGTGTGACGCCCACAAGAACGACGGCTCCGGCGCCTTTCGTGTGCTGCCGCCCGTGTTCCGCGATTTCGGTGCGGTGTGCCGCTTCGCGGGTCCGGTGGTCACCGTCAAATGCTTTGAAGACAACACCCCGGTCAAGCAGGCGGTCGAAAGCGCGGGCGAGGGCCGGGTGCTGGTGGTGGATGGCGGCGGCTCGTTGCGCCGTGCGCTGCTGGGCGGCAACCTGGGGGCCGCGGCGGCCCGCAACGGCTGGGCCGGTGTGGTGATCGATGGCTGCGTTCGCGATGTGGCCGAGCTGGCGGTGTGCAACGTGGGCATCCGCGCACTGGCTTGCATGCCGCTGCCCACCGAGCGCCGCACTGAGGGGTTGCGCGATCTGGCGGTGCAGATACAAGGTGTGTGGGTGCGTCCGGGCGACTGGCTCTATGCGGACGAGGACGGCATCGTGGTGGCCAACCGCCCGCTCCACGGCGCCGCCTGATCAGGCCGAGAGGCCCTTGTAGAGCATGTAGGCGGCCAGTACATACAGGATGCTGGCAAAGACCCGCTTGAGCGATTTGACCGGCAGCGCGTGCGCGGCCTTCACGCCCAGCGGCGCCATCAGCACGCTGGCGATGGCGATCACCAGCAGCGCGGGCAGGAAAACATAGCCCAGCGAACCGGCTGGCAATCCGGCCACGCCCTGGCCCGAGACGATGTAGCCCAGCGCATTGGCCAGTGCGATCGGGAAGCCGAGCGCAGCGCTGGTGGCCACGGCGTTGTGGATGGCGACGTTGCACCAGGTCATGAAGGGCACGCTGACGAAGCCGCCCCCCGCGCCCACCAGTCCGGACAGGAAGCCGATGGTCGTGCCGGCGCCGATCTGGCCCGCGGTGCCGGGCAGGGTGCGCGTGGGCTTGGGCTTCTTGTCCATCAGCATCTGCGTTGCGGAGAAACTGACGAAGGCGGCAAACACCAGCGCCAGCCACGATCCCTTCAGCAGGGCGAACACGCCCAGGCTGGCCAGAGCGGCACCCAGCACGATGCCCGGCGCCAGTCGCTTGACGATGTCCCAGCGCACAGCACCGCGTTGGTGGTGCGCACGCACGCTGGAGATGGAGGTGAAGATGATGGTGGCCATGGAGGTGGCGATGGCCATCTTGATCGACAGATCGGGGGCGACGCCGCGGCCCGAAAGGATCACGGTGATGAAGGGCACCATGATCATGCCGCCGCCGATGCCGAGCAGGCCGGCGAGGAATCCGGTGCACAGGCCAAGGGCAACCAGTTCGGCAATGAGCAGAGGTTCAAGAATCATGAGGGGGGAGTTCCTGTCGCCTCACAGTGAGTGAGGCCCACACAGTTAGGCCGGCGCGACACACCCAGAGCAGCCGTGGAACCGGCTTCGCCGGGCCACTGGCTGCGTCTCCCCTCCCGCAGGAGAGGGGGGACGACGCGAAGCGGCGCAGGGGGGTGGTTCGAATAAGGTGTCTGCAATGCCGCCGGACCGTCATCCTGAACCGGGGTTCAGGTGGGCCAGGGCAGCGTGACTTCGGGTTCATCTGACGCGAGATGCTCACACCCATCAGGCAATGTACCTAGTCCGTGCTCAATGAGCATTGGTTCAAGGAAATATAAAGCCCGGCGCGCACTGCAGACGGTCTGGATTGTAGGCCCGCTGGGCCGTGTTTTCAGAACCGCCGGTCCACAAATACCGATGTGCCGCCGAATGGTCGTCAGAGCAGTTGGCCGTCGCTGCCCAGGGTCTGGTCGAGGCGGCGAATGAGCTCGTCCATGCGGGCTTGCGCAGCCGGATCGTTGTCGGTGTTGCCCGGGGCTTGCGCGGGCTCGGTCAGGGGGCCGAGTTCCGTGTTGCCGAAGACGGCCTGTTCAAAATGCAGTGATTCTTTTTGCGACAGCTCGAAGGCCAGGTTCAACGAGGCCAGCACGGCGATACGGTCACGGGCCTTGACCTTGCCGGCATCGCGGATGCGGCACATGGCCGTGTCCACGCGCTCCACGGCGTCGAGCAACGCCGACTCGCCGCCCTCGGGGCAGGCCAGCAGATAGCTCTGGCCCATGATCTGGACTTCAATCTGTTTGCTCGCCGGCTGGTTCATTCGAGCTCCTTTGGCAGGTTGGGACCATCGGAGGCCGAGGCGGGCAGGCGGTCGAGCAGGGCGTCGATGCGGGCACGGGCTGCGTTCAGGCGCGACTTGAGGGAGTCGCGCTCGGCCTGCAGGACCTGTACCTGTTCATGCAGCAGGCTGTTGGTGCGCTGCAGTTCCTCGTGTCGCAGCAGCAGCCGCTCTACGCGCTCGGTGATCTGGTCAAGGTGCTTGGGATCGGCCATGGTTACGACATGTTGCTGCCACATTGTAGGGTTGCGGCAAGGCCCCCGCGTTTACAATGCGCTCTGTTGGTGCTCGCGGTGTGGTTCACATGCCGCAGTTCAACGGGAAGCAGGAGGGAAAGTTCACACCGGACGGACCTAACCTGCGCTGCCCCCGCAACGGTAAGCAGACGAGAAGCCTGATGTCTTCAGGCCACTCCGCTTTCATCTCACAACCACTGGACGGCCAACGCTGTCTGGGAAGGTGATGAAGGTTGTTCTGCCAGCCCGGATACCGGCCAACGAGGTGGTGGTGCGTCCAGCCAATGGCGCGCCACCGTGACGCTCAGGCATCGTCGGGGAAGACGGTGAGAGCACTCCATCGTTTGTTCTCTTTCATGAAAAACCGCAACCTGCGCGCGCCCCTGGCCGCGCTGCCCCTGGCCATCCTGGCCCTGTCTTCCCACGCCCAGACTTCTGGAACCTCCACGGCCACGGAGTTGCCTGAAACCGTGGTCACCGCCACGCGGTCTGCCATTCCTGTGGCCGATGTGGTGGCCGACGTTTCCATCGTTGACCGCGAGCAGATCGAGCGCAGCGGCGCCAACGGTCTGGCCGATGTGCTGTCGCGGGTGCCGGGCATCACCGTGACCCGCAATGGCGGCCCCGCTTCGACCACCAGCGTGTACCTGCGCGGCGCCGAGACGCGTTTCACCGCCGTGTTCGTGGACGGGGTCCGCGTGGATTCGCAGTCCACCGGCGGCGCCAGCTGGAACGCGATCCCCTTGGCGCAGGTCGAGCGCATCGAGGTGCTGCGCGGCCCGGCGGCAGCGATCTACGGCTCCGACGCCCTGGCCGGTGTGGTCCAGATCTTCACACGCCAGGGCGAGGCGGGTTTCTTTCCCTCGGTCCATGTGGGCGTGGGCACGCACAACACGCGCGACATGAGCGTGTCGCTGCGGGGTGGGCAGGGCGCGGTGAGCTATGCGCTGGGCCTCTCGGGTGAGCGCAGCGACGGGTTCAACGCCAAGCCCTCGGGCAACCCCGACCGCGACGGCTACCGCAGCCAGTCGGTCTCGGGCCGGCTGGGCTGGAAGCTCGCCCCCGGCCACGAGCTGGAAGCGACGCTGCTCGACAGCGACCAGAAGGCGGGCTACGACGGCTTTCTGCCCGGTCAGGACGACCAGAGCCAGCAAGACCTGCGCACCCTGGGGCTCACCTGGTCAGCGGCCTGGAGCGACACCTGGAAAACCCGCGTGGGTGTGACCCGCGGCACCGATCGCTACGAAACCACACCGTCGCCTTATCTGACCAACACGCGCATCGACACCTACCTGTTGCGCAACGAGTGGCGCATGGGTGCGGCCACCCTGAGCGCCGATCTGGAGCGCCGCGAAGACCGCCTCACGAACGGCAGCACCACACCCGAACAGACCGCTCGCGACCAGAACGCGCTCGCGCTGGGCTACACGCTGCGACAGGGCGCACACACGCTGCAGCTCAACGCACGCCACGACGACGACAGCGAGTTCGGTGGCCAGTCCACCGGTGGCGCCGCCTACGCGTTTGCGTTCACGCCCGCCTGGCGCGCCACGCTGTCGGCCGGCACCGCGTTCCGTGTGCCCACGCTGTTCCAGCGTTTCAGCTTCTACGGCACGCCCGATCTGAAGGCCGAAAGCGCCCGCAACTTCGAGGCCGGCCTGCGCTACCAGGCGGACCATGACCGGGCCGGTTTCACGCTGTACCGCAACGAGGTGAAGAACCTGATCGACTACGTCAGCGGGCCTGGCTCCTGTGCCAATGGTGTGGGGGAGTTCGCGGGTTGTTACGGCAACACGGGCAGGGCGCGTTACACCGGTGTCACGCTCAGCGGCGGCACCCGGGTGGGCGCAGTCAACCTCGGGGCTTCGCTCGATCTGATGCGCCCCAAAGACCAGGAGACCGGTCTGCGCCTCGCGCGCCGAGCCCAGACCCAGGCCACCCTGACAGCCGACACCCAGCTGGCCAGCTGGACACTGAGTGGCGAGGTGCAGCATGTCGGCTCGCGTTTCAACGACGCGGCCAACACGCAGCGCCTGCCGGCCTACAGCCAGCTGAACCTGTCGGCCAGCACCGCGCTCACGCCCGAGTGGAAGCTGCAGGCCCGTGTCGACAACCTGACCGACAAGGCCTACGAGTCGGTGCTGGGCTACGCCACCGCTGGCCGTACCTTGTACGTCGGCCTCAACTGGTCGCGTTGAGATGGGACTCCCCCCTGCGACGCTGCGCGTCTTGCCCCCGCCCGTTCCGGAGGGGGGACGCAGCCTGTGGCCGGGCGGAGCCCGTTCCATGGCTGCCCTGGACGGGGCGCACGCTTCGGCGACGCCTGACGCTGTGACCTGTCCGGCGCTGCTGATCGCGGCGCCGGCCTCGGGCCAGGGCAAGACCACCGTGACGGCGGCGCTGGCCAGGCTGCACACGCGGCAGGGCCGGCGGGTGCGGGTGTTCAAGTGCGGCCCGGATTTTCTGGACCCGCATTGGCACACGCTCGCCAGCGGCCACCCGGTGCACAACCTCGACCTCTGGCTCAACGGCGAGGCCGACATCCGCGCACGGCTGTTTGAGGCCGCGTCGTCGAGTGACCTGATCCTGATCGAAGGGGTCATGGGCTTGTTCGACGGCGAACCCAGCGCGGCCGACCTCGCGCGGCGCTTCGGGCTGCCGGTGCTGGCCGTGATCGACGCGTCAGCGATGGCGGGCACCTTCGGCGCGCTGGCGCACGGGCTGCGCCACTACCAGGAAGACCTGCCCTGGGCGGGCGTGCTGGCCAACCGGGTCGCCAGCGAAGGGCACGCGCAGATGCTGCAGCGCTCGTTGCGCCCGGCGATGTCCGAAGGCGAATCGGTGGGCATCGACGCCGGCTGGCTCGGGGCCTTGATGCGCGACGCGGGTTTCACGCTGCCCGAGCGGCACCTCGGCTTGACGGTCGCGTCCGAGCTGCCCGACGCCATGGAGCGGCTTGACGCCTTGGCCGACGCGCTGGCGCAGGCGCCACTGGGGCGGCTCGACCACGCGGGCTGGCAGCGCTGGGTGGTGCGGTTCGATGCGGTGTCGCCATCGGTGCCCGCTCGCCGGCTGGCGGGACGCACGGTGGCGGTGGCGCGCGACGCGGCCTTCTGTTTCATCTACCCGGCCAACCTGGACTGCCTGCGCGCGCTCGGTGCCGAGCTGGTGTTTTTCTCGCCGCTGGCCGACGAACCGGTGCCGGCTTGCGACGCCGTGTGGCTGCCGGGCGGTTACCCGGAGCTGCACGCGGCCACGCTGGCAAAGGGTGTGCACTGTCGTGTCACGCTGGCCGAACATGTCGCGACCGGTCGGCCCGTCTGGGCCGAGTGCGGCGGCATGATGCCGCTGTTTGACGCCCTGACCACCGTCGACGGCGACGAGCACCCGATGTGGGGCCTGCTGCCCGGCCGCGTGGTGATGCAGAAGCGCCTGGCCGCCCTGGGACCGCAGCGCTGGGGCACGGCGCAGGGCGAGCTGCGTGGTCACACCTTCCACTACTCGACCACCGAGTCGCCGTTGCATCCGCGGTGCCGGACCGAGGCGCAGCGCGCGGGCGGGCGCGGCGAGGCCATCTACGCGCAGGGCCCGGTACGCGCCAGTTATTTCCACGCCTGGTTTGCCTCCAACCCCGAGGCCGTTGCCTCGCTGTTTCTCGCGGAGGTCGTGTGAGCACGCTGCACCTTGGACCTCAACGCATCGTCTGCCTGACCGAGGAGACCACCGAATGGCTCTACCTGTTGGGGCAGGAGCAGCGCATCGTCGGCATCAGCGGCTACACGGTGCGGCCGCGCCGGGCGCGCGACGAGAAGCCCAAGGTGAGTGCGTTCCTGAACGCGAAGATCGACAAGATCCTCGCGCTGCAGCCCGATTGCGTGTTCGGCTTCTCCGATCTGCAGGCCGACATCGCCGCCTCATTGATCCGCGCCGGCGTGCAGGTGACGGTGTTCAACCAGCGCAGCGTGGACGAGATTTTTTCCATGCTGTTCCAGGTGGCGGCGATGGTGGGCTGCGCTGAAGAGGGCCTGGCGCGCATCGACGTCATGCGCCTGCGGCTGGAGGCCATCCGTGCCGAGGTGACCGCGCTGGTGGCGGCTGGCAAGCGCCGCCCCAAGGTGTTTTTTGAAGAGTGGGACGAGCCGCACATCAGCGGCATCCGCTGGGTGTCGGAGCTGCTGGGCATCGCGGGCGGCGACGACGTGTTTCCCGAGCTGGCGGTGCAGTCGCTGGGCAAGGACCGCATCATTGCCGAAAGCGCGGAGATCGTGGCGCGCTCGCCCGACATCGTGATCGGCTCCTGGTGTGGGAAGAAGTTCCGCCCCGAGAAGGTGGCGGCGCGCGCTGGGTGGCAGGACGTGCCCGCCGTGCGCGACGGCCAGCTGTTCGAGATCAAGTCGGCCGACATCCTGCAGCCCGGCCCGGCAGCTTTGACCGACGGCGTGGCGCAGATGCACCGCATCGTGACCGAGTGGATGAAGCAACATGGCTGATCTGGTGCGCCGCGAATTCATCCTCGGTGGCCAGCGCAGTGGCAAGTCTCGCCGCGCCGAAGCGCTGGCTTGCCAGTGGCTGGAGCGTTCGCCCGATCACCGCGCCGTGCTGATCGCCACCGGCCAGGCCTGGGATATCGAGATGCGCGAACGCATCGCTCGCCACCAGCGCGACCGCGCCGAACGCGTGCCGGGCATGACCACGGTGGAGGAGCCGCTGGCACTGGCCGAGGCCTTGCGCCGTGTCAGCGAGGCGAAGACCCTGGTGGTGGTCGATTGCCTGACGCTGTGGATGACCAACCTGCTGCTGCCGACCGACGCTGCGAAAGCCCTGGATGAGACCGCCGTGATCGCCGCGGGCCACGCGCTGTGCGAGGCCATCACCGCAGCACCCGGGGCGGTGGTGTTGGTGGGCAACGAGATCGGCCTGGGCGTGATCCCCCTGGGGCGCGAGGTGCGCCAGTTCGTGGACGCGCTGGGCCGTTTGAACCAGAGCGTGGCGGCCGCCTGCGAGCGCGTCACCTTGATGGCGGCGGGCCTGCCGCTGACACTGAAAGACCAGCCATGAATCCGATGCGTGACATCCTGGCCGCTGTGGCGCTCGTGGGGCTGGCGCTGCTGTCCCTGCCGGCCCGCGCCGCGCTGCAGATCACCGACGACCACGGTGTGGTGGTGAGCTTCGAGCGTTCGCCGCAGCGCATCGTGAGCCTGCTGCCTTCGCTGGCCGAGACGGTGTGCGAACTCGGCCAGTGCCAGCGCCTGGTGGGTGTGGACCGCTACACCAACTGGCCCGCGAGTGTGAAGGCGCTGCCTCAGGTGGGCGGCGGGCTGGACCCGAGCATCGAACAGATCGTGGCGCTGCGGCCCGATGTGGTGCTGATGGCGACGTCGTCCCGTGCCGGCGAACGCTTGCGCGCGCTGGGCCTCAAGGTGGTGGCGCTGGAGCCCAAGACGCACGCCGACGTGCAGCGCGTGATGCTCAAGATCGGCCAGTTGCTGGAGGTGCCCGACGCGCAGAAAATCTGGCGCGCCATCGATGCCGCCGTGATGGCCGCCGCGCAGTCGCTGCCCGCCAGCGTGCGCGGCACGCGGGTGTATTTCGAGGTCAACCCGGGGCCGTACGCCGCCGGTGAAAGTTCGTTCATCGGCGAGACGCTCACGCGCCTGGGCGCGAAGAACATCGTGCCCGCGTCGCTCGGGCCGTTCCCCAAGCTCAACCCCGAGTACATCGTGCGCGCCGACCCCGACCTGATCATGGTCGGTCAGCGCAGCGTGGACGGCATGCTGCAGCGTCCAGGCTGGATGAGCATGCGCGCCATGCGCGCGCAGCGCCTGTGCGTGTTCCCGGCCGACGAGTCCGACACCCTGGTCCGGCCTGGTCCGCGCATGGCCGAGGGGGCCCGGTTGATGGCGCGTTGCCTGACTGAGAAGGCGGCTGGCGCGAAGCCGAATGGAGTGCGCCCGTGAACGATTCGGCGCAGGGCCGCCCCAAGCCGGATCAGCCCCCTCGGGGGGCAGCGACCCGCGCAGCGGTGGAGCATGGGGGTCCTTCGACACGCCGCGCGTCCTGGCTGGTGGTGGGCATGCTGCTCGCCGCGCTGGGCCTGGCCGCGCTGGGCGTGTGTGTGGGCAGCGCGGGGTTTGAAAACCTGATCGGTCCGCTGCTGAACCCTCAGGTTGATCCGTCGGCCACTGCGATGGCGCAGCAGATCGTGTGGGAGATCCGCTTGCCGCGCACGCTGGGGGCCTGGGGGGCGGGTGCCTTGCTGGGCCTGGCCGGTGCGGTGGCGCAGGGCCTGTTCCGCAACCCGCTGGCCGATCCGTTTCTGCTTGGCAGCGCCTCGGGCGCCTCGCTCGGCGTGGCGCTGGCGCTGGCCGCCATGGGCGGCGGCGCCGGCATGCTGGGCGCCAGCATGATGGACAGCGGCGTGGCGGTGAGCGTGTTCTCCAGCAGCGTCTGGGTGCGGCTGGGACTGACCGGCGCGGCGTTCTGTGGCGCGGTTCTCGCGGTACTGCTCACGCTGGCGCTCTCGCGTGGTGTGCAGCACACGCTGCGCCTGCTGCTGGCGGGCGTGGTGGTCGGCGTGGTGCTCGGTGCCATGACGCACCTGGTGCTGCTGTTTTCGCCCGAATCGCTGCAGGCCATGCAGGCCTTCATGCTCGGCTCCACCAGCTTCGTGGGCTGGACCGCCTGCGTGCTGATGGTGGCCGTGTGGGCCGTGTGTGCGTTGTCCGCCTGGTTGTTCGCGCGCGTGCTCGATGGCCTGAGCCTGGGCGACGCGACCGCGCGCAGCCTGGGCCTGCCGCTGGGCCCCATGCGCGCCGCGCTGGTGGCGGTGCTGGCGCTGGCCACCGGCACCGCGGTGGCGCAGACCGGGCTGATCGCTTTTGTGGGGCTGGCCGCGCCGCACCTGGTGCGTTCCATGGTCAAGACCACCAGCGCCCGCCTCATGTTGCTGGCCAGTTGCATGGGCGGAGTGTTGCTGATGGCGGCCGACACCCTGGCGCGCTGGCTGATCGCGCCGCAGGAGCTGCCGGTGGGCGTGCTCACCGCCGTGCTCGGCGGCGGTTACCTGCTGTGGCTGATGCAGCGCAACACGCGCGTGTCGCGGGGGGCAGGGCTGTGAACGCGCCCATGAAAGCACCGGCCATGGCCATTGAGGCGCAGGAGCTGAGTGCGCGGCTGGGCGACACCGAGATCCTGCACGGCATCAACCTGGCGCTGCCGCGTGCGCGCTGGACCAGCATCGTCGGCCCCAATGGAGCGGGCAAGTCCACCCTGCTCAAGGCGCTGGCCGGACTGTTGCCGCACAGCGGTGGCGTGTTGTTGCTGGGCCGGCCGCTTGAAGGCTGGCCGAACCGTACCCGCGCGCAGCAACTGGCCTGGCTGGGTCAGAACGAATCCAGTAGCGACGACCTCACCGTGTGGGACGTGGCCATGCTCGGGCGCCTGCCGCACCAGGCCTGGCTCAGCCCGCCCAGCGCCGCCGACCACGCCGCCGTGGAGCGCGCGCTGCGTGCCACCCAGGCCTGGGAGTGGCGCGCCCGCTCGCTCGGCCAGCTCTCGGGCGGCGAGCGCCAGCGCGTGCTGCTGGCCCGCGCGCTGGCCGTCGAGGCACAGGTGCTGCTGATGGACGAACCGCTGGCCAACCTGGACCCGCCGCACCAGGCCGACTGGCTCGACCTCGTGCAGGCGCTGGTGCGTGAAGGCAAGACCGTGGTGAGCGTGTTGCACGAGATTGCCATGGCCCTGCACGCCGACGAGCTGGTGGTGATGGCCCAGGGCCGCATCACCCACCAGGGCCGTTGCGCCGAGCCGGCGACGCACCGCGCGCTGGAAGCCGTGTTCGACCACCGCATCGAAGTCCACGCACTGCAAGGGCAGTGGGTGGCGCTGCCGCGCATCACGCCTCTACAGAAGCCGAACCATGCAGATTGAAACCCCGCCGAGCGAGAAACCCTACGACAAAGCCGAGGGCGAACGCCGCGGCCTTGTGATCGTCAACACCGGCGACGGCAAAGGCAAGAGCACGGCCGCTTTCGGGCTGGCGCTGCGCGCCCACGGCCGCGGCAAGGCCGTGAAGATCTACCAGTTCATGAAGGTGCCGTCGGCGCGCTTCGGTGAACACCGCATGTTCGAACAGATCGGTATCCCGATCGAAGGGCTGGGCGACGGCTTCAGCTGGAAGAGCCAGGATCTCGAACACTCCGCCCAACTGGCGCGCGACGGCTGGGAGAAGGCACGCGCTACCATCCTCGCCGGTGACCACTTTCTCGTCGTGCTCGACGAGATCACCTACCCGCTGATCTACGGCTGGTTGTCGCTGGACGGCGTGTTGCAGACCTTGCGCGAGCGGCCTTCGCACGTGCATGTCTGCCTGACCGGCCGCCGCTGCCCGCCCGAGATCACCGGGTTGGCCGACACCGTGACCGAAATGACCAAGATCAAGCACGCGTTCAACGCCGGCATTCCGGCGCAGCGCGGCATTGAAGACTGACCCTGTGGAGACACCCGATGAACACGATTGTTGAAGCCCCTGTGACCCTGCACCGACCGGTCAAGACCACCCCGGCGAAGACCGAACGCTGGAGCGTGGCCGAGGTGCAGGCCCTGCTGGACCTGCCTTTCCCTGAGCTGATGCACCGCGCGCAGACCGTGCACCGCGAGCACCACGACCCGACCGAGATGGAGCTGGCGACCTTGCTGTCGATCAAGACCGGCGGCTGCCCGGAAGACTGCGGCTACTGCCCGCAGTCGGTGCACCATGAGACCGGCGTGCCTGCCACCAAGATGATGACGCCCGAGGAAGTGCGCGAGGCCGTGCTCGGTGCCAAAGCGGCCGGCGCCTCGCGCTTCTGCATGGGCGCCGCCTGGCGCGCGCCCAATGACCGCGACCTGGAGAAGGTGGAAGAGCTGGTGCGCGTGGTCAAGGACGAGGGCCTGGAGGCCTGCTGCACCCTGGGCATGTTGTCCGGCCCGCAGGCCAAGCGCCTGAGCGACGCGGGGCTGGACTACTACAACCACAACCTGGACACCGCACCCGAGCTGTACGGCGACATCATCACCACCCGCGACTACCAGGACCGGCTCGACACCCTGGGCCATGTGCGCGAGGCCGGCATCCATGTCTGCAGCGGCGGCATCGTGGGCATGGGCGAGTCGCGCGCCGGGCGCGCCGGACTGATCGCGCAACTGGCCAACCTGGCGCCGTACCCCGAATCGGTGCCGATCAACCACCTGGTCAAGGTGCCCGGCACGCCGCTGGCCGATGAGCCCGACCTCGACCCGCTGGAGTTCGTGCGCACGGTGGCGGTGGCCCGCATCACCATGCCCATGGCCAAGGTCCGCCTGTCGGCGGGTCGCCGGCAGATGGACGATTCGACCCAGGTGCTGTGCTTCCTGGCGGGCGCCAACTCCATCTTCTATGGCGACAAGCTGCTGGTGACCGGCAACCCCGACATCGAGGCCGACCGCGCGCTGCTCCAGCGCGTGGGCCTGAAAACCCGCCACGTGTTCGGTGGGTGAAGACACCCCCAGCGCCTCGCTGATGGCTGAGGCGCCCTCATTCCAAGGAGACAACCCATGTTCCGCACCCTGCTGAAATCCAAGATCCACCGCGCCACCGTCACCCACTGCGAGCTGCACTACGAAGGCTCCTGCGGCATCGACGAAGACCTGCTGGAGGCGAGCAACATCCGCCCCAACGAGCAGGTGCACATCTGGAACGTCAACAACGGCGAACGTTTCATCACCTACGCCATCAAGTCGCCGCGCGGCAGCGGCATCATTTCGCTCAACGGTTCGGCAGCCCGCCGCGCCAGCGTGGGCGACCTGGTGATCATCGCGGCCTTCGGCATGGTGCATGAAGACAAGCTCGACGAGGTCGTGCCCAAGCTGGTGTTTCCCGATGCCGCCAACCGCATCGTCGAGACCCGCAGCGAGCCCGCCGGGCCGCAGGCCGGCGACCCGGTCATCCTGCCCCTGGGCGCCGAGCTTTGACGCCACCGGTGTCCGTCAACGAAGCCTGGCGCCAGCGCAGCCTGGCAGCCGTCTGGCACCCCTGCACCCAGATGAAGCTGCACGCGCCCGACGGTGCGGCGCTGCCATTGATCCCGGTAGCGCGGGCCGAAGGTGTGTGGCTGCACGACCACGAAGGCCGGCGCTATCTGGACGCGATCAGCTCCTGGTGGGTCAACCTGTTCGGTCACAACCACCCCGCGATCCGCGCCGCGCTGGTGGACCAACTGAACACGCTGGACCACGTGATGCTGGCCGGCTTCACCCACGCGCCGGTGGTTGAACTCTCGGAGCGCCTGGCCGCGCTCACCGGCCTGGGTCACGCCTTCTACGGCAGCGACGGCGCCAGCGCCACCGAGATCGCGCTGAAGATGAGCGCCCACCATTGGCGCAACGCGGGCCGGGCAGAGAAGTGCCGGTTTGTCGGCGTGGCCGGGGGTTACCACGGCGAGACCGTGGGCGCCCTGGCCGTGACCGACATTGCGCTGTTTCGCGAAGCCTACGCGCCGCTGGTGCGCCTGGCCGCCACCGTGCCCAGCCCCGACGCCCGTACCGCGGCGCCCGGCGAAACCCCGGCCGACGTGGCCGAGCGGGCCGCCGCCGCCCTGGGCGACTGGCTGGCCGAACACGCGCACGAGACGGCAGCCGTGATCATCGAGCCGCTGATCCAGTGCGCCGCCGGCATGGCCATGCACGACCCGCTGTACCTGCGGCGCGCGCGCGAGCTCTGCGACCGCTACCACGTGCACCTGGTGCTGGACGAGATCGCGGTCGGCTTTGGCCGCACCGGCACCCTGTTCGCGCACGAGCAGGCGGGCATCCGGCCCGATTTCCTGTGCCTCTCCAAAGGCCTGACCGGCGGCACGCTGCCGCTGTCGGTGGTGCTGACCACCGACGCGGTGTACGCCGCCTTCTACGACGACGAGGTGGCGCGCGGCTTCCTGCATTCGCACAGCTACACGGGCAACCCGCTGGCCTGCCGCGCGGCGCTGGCCACGCTGGATCTGTTTGACCAGACCGACGCGCTGCGCCAGAACGTGGGCACCAGTGAGCGGCTGGCCGCGCAGTTCGCGCCGATCTCCAACCACCCGCGTGTGCGCCACGCACGCCAGCGCGGCATGGTCTTCGCGTGGGACGTGGTCAGCAGCCTGCCCGACTTCGGCCGTCGCTACGCCCGCCACGCACTGGCGCAGGGCCTGCTGCTGCGGCCCATCGGCCACACGCTGTACGCCATGCCACCTTATGTGATCGACGAGGCCGAGGGCGAGCTGCTGGCCCTGGGCGCGCTGGCCGCTCTGCAGGCCACGCTGGCCGAGGAAACGGAGCCTGTGCCGGTGGCGGGAGACCGCGATGGCGTTTGACGGCTGTTTCGTCACCGGCACCGACACCGGTGTGGGCAAGACGCTGGTGAGCGCCGCGCTGCTGCACACGCTGGCGCGCCGGCACCGCCGCGTGGTCGGCATGAAGCCGGTGGCGGCGGGTCTGGTGGCGCAGGGTAGGGAATGGGTCAGCGAAGACGTGCTCGCCCTGCGCGCCGCCTCCACCGTGGCCGTGCCCGTCGCGCTCGACAACCCGGTGGCCCTGCCCGATGCCCTGGCGCCGCACCTCGCGGCGGCGCGCGCGGGCCGGGCCGTGACGGTGGCGGAGCTGTTCGCCGCGCATGCCGCGCTGCGCGATCTGGCCGACGTGGTGGTGGTCGAAGGCGCGGGCGGCTGGCGCGTGCCGCTCAACGACAGCGAGACCCTGGCTGACTTGGCGGTGGCACTGGCCCGGCCTGTCGTGCTGGTGGTCGGCCTGCGGCTGGGTTGCCTGAACCACGCACTGCTGAGCGCCGAGGCCATCCGCGCCGATGGCCTGCAACTGGCCGGCTGGGTGGCCAATGCGATCGACCCCGGCATGGCCTGCCGCGAAGAAAACATGGACACGCTGCGCCACTGGCTGCCAGCGCCGCTGCTGGGCGTCGTGCCCTGGCACCCCCAAACCCCCGACGCACGCCAGATCGTGCTGGACCTGCCCGACACCTGGCGATGAAGGATCTGCGATGAGCTGGCTGAACGAATTCGATGACCGCCTGGCCGCGCTGGACGCGCAGTCGCTGCGCCGCGTGCGCCGCGCCGTGGCGCCCGAGCAGGGCGCCCGGCTCAACGTGGACGGCGTGTCCCTGCTGGCCTTCTGCAGCAACGACTACCTGGGCCTCGCGCAAGACCCGTTGCTGCGCCAGGCGGTGCACGCCGCAGTGGACCGCTACGGCGTGGGCTCCGGGGCCTCGCCCATGGTCAGCGGCCACAGTGTGGCCAACGCGGCGCTGGAGCACGAGCTGGCTGAGGCCGTGGGCCTGCCGCGCGCGCTGTATTTCTACGCCGGCTACGCCACCAACGCGAGCACCGTGCCCGCGCTGGTGGGCGTGGGCGATGCGCTGTTTTCCGACGCGCTGAACCACGCCTGCCTGATCGACGGCGCGCGCCTGTCCAAGGCCACAGTGCACCGCTTCCCCCACGGCGATCTGGCCCGGCTCGACGCGCTGCTGGCCGCCAGCCCGGCGCGCCGCAAGCTGGTGATCAGCGACGCCGTGTTCAGCATGGACGGCGACGTGGCCGACATCACCGGCCTGCACGCGCTGTGCGAGCGGCACGATGCCTTGCTGCTGCTGGACGACGCGCACGGCTTCGGCGTGCTGGGGCCGCAGGGCCGTGGCGCGCTGGCCGCCGCCGGTCTCACCGGGCCGGGCGCTTCGCCGCGCGTGCTCTACATGGCCACGCTGGGCAAGGCCCTGGGCGTGGCGGGCGCTTTCGTGGCCGGGCCCGAGTCCCTGGTGGAGTGGCTGCTGCAGAAGACCCGCAGCTACACCTACGCCACCGCCGCGCCGGCCTTGCTGGCCGAGGCGGTGCGCGCCGGCCTGCGCTGCGTGCTCGGCGCCGACGGCGAGCGCCGCCGCCGGCACTTGACCGACTTGATTGCCCAACTGCGCGAAGGCCTCGCGCCCGGGGCCAACGCCGCGGTGGATGCCGCCGGCTGGACCCTGATGCCCTCGCACACCGCGATCCAGCCGCTGGTGATCGGCGACAACGCCGCCGCGCTGACCGTGATGGCCGCGCTGCGCGAGCAGGGCATCTGGGTGCCCGCGATCCGCCCGCCCACGGTGCCGGCGGGCACGGCGCGGCTGCGCATTGCCTTGTCGGCCGCGCACCAGGCCGAAGACGTGGACGCCCTGCTGGGCGCGCTGCGGGCCGCTGCGGCCGTCTTGAGCGCGGGCCGCGCTGAAGAGTCGGGCCAGCGCCGCGTGGCCGTGGCGGCGTTGGAGGCTTGAGCCCGTGGCCGAACTGGCAGCGCTGCCGCCCTGGACCGTGATGGCCCTTGCCATCGGGGTGGCGCTGTTCATCGACCGCTGCTGGGGCGAGCCGCCACCCCGCTGGCACCCGGTGGTGTGGATGGGCCACTACCTCGGGGCGCTGGGTCGGCGCATCGCGCCGGTGATGGGCGGGCCGGCGGCCGGTGCGGCGCGGCCGTTCGTGGCGGGCGCGCTGGCCTGGGCCTTCGGGGCGCTGCTGGTGGTGGTGATCGCTTTCGCGGCGACCCGGGTCGTGAGCGGTTGGCCGGGCTGGCTGCAGGCGCTGGCGCTGGGGGTGTTGCTCAAGCCGCTGCTGGCCTGGCGCATGCTGCGCGACGAGGTGCGCGCGGTGGAGCGGGCGCTGGGCGGGTCCACCGAGGCGGGGCGCGCGCGCCTGGCCTGGCTGGTCAGCCGCGACGTGGCGCCGCTCTGCGAGCGCGAGGTGCGCGAAAGCGCCATCGAGACCCTGGCGGAAAACCTCAACGACTCGGTCGTGGCACCGCTGTTCTGGTTCGCCGTGGCCGGCCTGCCCGGTGCGGCGCTCTACCGCTTCGCCAACACGGCCGACGCCATGTGGGGCTACCGTGGCGAGCGCCAGGGCCGCGACTGGAGCTGGGCCGGCAAGTGGGCCGCCCGCGCCGACGATGTGTTGTCCTGGCTGCCCGCGCGCATCACGGCCGCATTGCTGGGTCTGCTGGGCGCCGCGGGCAGGCTGCGGCAGTTGCCGGTGCAGGCGGGCCTGACGCCCTCACCCAACAGCGGCTGGCCCATGGCCGCCATGGCGCTGGCGCTGGACGTGCGCCTGGGCAAGCCCGGCGTCTACACCCTGCATCCCCACGGGCGTGGCGCGCTGCCGGCCGACACCGACCAGGCCTTGCGGCTGGCGGGCCGTGTGGTGTTCACTTGCGCCCTGTTGGCCGCGGCGTGGGCTGCGGCGGGTTTCTGGAGCCTGTTCCGATGACACATCCACACGGTGGCCCCGACGCGATGGGCGTGCCCCGCTGGGACTTTTCCACCAACGCCAACGCCTGCGGGCCGAGCCCCATGGCGCTGGCCGCGGTGCGGCAGGCCGACGCGGCGCATTACCCCGACCCGCAGCACACGGCGCTGCGCGAGGCGCTGGCCGGGTTCCACGGCGTCGCGGTCGAACGCATCGTGATCGCGGCGAGCGCCAGCGAGTTCATCGGGCGCATCAGTGCCAGCGTGGCCCGCGCGGGCGGGCAGCGCGCCTGGTGGCCCACGCCCGCTTACGGCGACTACGCACACGCCGCGCAGGCCTGGGGCCTGCAGCGGGCGAACGAGCCCGCGCAGGCCGACCTGCTCTGGCTGTGCGAACCATCGAGCCCGCTGGGCAGCGCCGAAGCCATGGCGAGCGCCGTGGCGCAGCGGGGCGGTGTGGTCGTGATCGACCGCGCCTACGAGCCGCTGCGCCTGTCCGGCCGCTGCAGCCTGGCCGCCGACGCGCTGGACCGCACCTGGCAGCTCTGGACCCCCAACAAGGCGCTCGGCCTCACAGGGGTGCGCGGCGCCTACGCCATCGCGCCGGTGCAGCGCCAGGAACTGACGCGCGTGCTGGAGCGGCTGGCGCCGTCCTGGCCGCTGGGCGCGCATGGCGTGGCGATGCTGCGGGCCTGGGTGCGGGCCGATACACAGCAGTGGCTGACCGAGAGCCTGGAGAGCCTGCGCGACTGGAAAGCGCAGCAGCAGGCCCTGTTGGCCGGGCTGGGCTGGACCTGCCTGCCCAGCGAGGCCAACTATTTCTGTGCCCGCGCACCGGCGGCGCTGGACACGCCGGCCCTGCGCGCGCAAGGCATCAAGCTGCGTGACACCACTTCGCTCGGTCTGCCCGACCACTGGCGCCTGGGTGTGTTGCCGCCCGCCGCGCAGGCCGCCCTGCGCCATGCCTTGCAGAGCACCCCGCTGCGCTGCGTGGAGGTATCCGCGTGACCGCCGTCTGCGTGATGGTGCTCGGCACCACCAGCGGCGCGGGCAAGAGCTGGCTGACCACGGCGCTGTGCCGCCACTACGCGCGCCAGGGCCTCCAGGTCGCGCCGTTCAAGGCGCAGAACATGAGCAACAACGCGCGGGTGGTGGCTGGCGTGGACGGTGCTTACGGCGAGATCGGCTCGGCACAGTATTTCCAGGCCCTTGCCGCCAGCGCGCAACCCGAGGTGCGCATGAACCCGCTGCTGCTCAAGCCCGAGGCCGACACGCACAGCCAGGTGGTGCTGATGGGGCAGGTGAGTGAAGAACTCTCCACCATGCCCTGGCGCGGCCGCAGCGAAAAAGTCTGGCCGGCGATCACCGCCGCGCTGGACGCGCTGCGCGCCGAGAACGACGTGGTGGTGATCGAGGGCGCGGGCTCGCCGGCCGAGATCAACCTGCACGCCAGCGACATCGTCAACATGCGCATCGCCCGCCACGCGCAGGCGCGCTGCCTGCTCGTGACCGACATCGACCGCGGCGGTGCCTTCGCCCACCTCTACGGCACCTGGGCGCTGCTGCCGGCCGACGAGCAGGCGCTGATCCGCGGCTTTGTGCTCAACAAGTTCCGCGGCGACGCGACGCTGCTCGCGCCCGGTCCGCAGATGCTGCAGGACCTGACCGGCGTGCCCACGGTGGCGACGCTGCCGATGTGGTGGCAGCACGGCCTGCCGGAAGAAGACGGTGTCTTTGACGACCGCACCCTCGCTTCCGGCGCGGTGCAGACAACGATCGCCGTCATCGCCTGGCCGCGCATCAGCAACCTCGACGAGTTCCAGCCGCTGAAGAACGTGCCCGGCCTGCGCCTGGTCTGGGCGCGCATGCCGGCCGACTGCGTGGGCGCCGACTGGATCGTACTGCCGGGGTCCAAATCCACCGTGGCCGACCTCGCCTGGCTGCGCGCGCAGGGGCTGGACCGTGCGGTGGCCGAACACGCCGCGTTGGGCGGGGCGGTGCTCGGCATCTGCGGCGGGCTGCAGATGCTGGGCGAGGCGCTGATCGACACGCACGGCATCGACGGCAACGCGCCCGGTCTGGGCCTGCTGCCGCTGGTGACGGCGTTCGAACCGCAGAAAACCGTGCGCCACACGCAGACGCTGTTCACCGAATGTGCCGGTCCCTGGAGCGCGCTCTCGGGCGTGAGCGTCTCGGGCTACGAAATCCACCACGGCCAGACCGCACAACACCCGGCCATGGCCGCCAAGGGCGACGTGGCGCGCGCCGTGTTGCCCGATGGCCTGGGCTGGCAGAACACCGCCGGCAACGTGCTCGGCGTCTACCTGCACGGCCTGTTCGAAGACCCGGCCGTGCTGCACGCGCTGTTTGGCGCCAGCGCACCCACGCTGGAAAGCGTGTTCGACGGCCTGGCCGACTTTCTTCAAACCCATGTCGAGCCCGGTGTGCTCGACGCTCTCATCCAACCGGACTGAACCATGACCACCACTGTTCCCACCATCCAGGACATCACCCAGCCCGTACTGGCTGCGCGCCTGCAGCACAAACTGGACAACAAGACCAAGCCGCTGGGCTCGCTCGGCCGCATCGAGTCGCTGGCCCAGCGCATAGCCCTGATCCTGGGCAGCGAAACGCCTGAGTTGAAAGCGCCACAACTCGTGGTGTTCGCCGGCGACCATGGCCTGGCCGCGCGCGGCGTCTCGGCCTACCCGAGCGACGTGACCTGGCAGATGGTGGAAAACTTCCTGGCCGGCGGTGCCGCGGTGAGCGTGCTCGCGCGGCAACACGGCATCGGCCTCACGGTGGTGGACTGCGGCGTGCGGCACGACTTCGCGCCGCGGCCCGGACTGGTCATCAACAAGATCGCCCCGGGTACGGCCGATGCCCTCGAAGGCCCGGCCATGAGCGCCACACAGTGCGAAGCGGCGCTCGCCAACGGGGTCGCTCTGGTGCGCGGGCTGCCGGGCAACGCGCTGCTGCTGGGTGAAATGGGCATTGGCAACACCTCGGCGGCTTCGCTGCTGCTCGCGCGCCTGGCCGGGCTGTCCGTGGCCGACTGCACCGGTGCCGGCACCGGGCTCGACGCCGACGCGGTGCAACGCAAGATCGGCATCCTGCGCCAGGTGCTGGCGCGCCACCCCGATGCCAGGGACCCGCTGGCCGCGCTGGCCGCGTTCGGCGGCTTCGAGATCGCCACCATGGTGGGCGCGGTGCTGCAGGCCGCGGCCGAACGCCGCGTGATCGTGGTGGACGGTTTCATCGCCAGCGCCGCCGTGCTGGTGGCCAGCGCGCTGCAACCCGCCGTGCTGCAGCGCTGCGTGTTCGCGCACCGCTCGGGCGAACGCGGCCACGCGCTCATGCTCGCCCACCTGCGCGCCGAGCCGCTGCTCGACCTGGGCCTGCGCCTGGGCGAGGGCTCGGGCGCGGCCATGGCCTGGCCGCTGTTGATGAGTGCCTGTGCCATCCTGCGCGAGATGGCGAGCTTCGAATCGGCCGGGGTGTCGCGGCAGGACGAGGTGGCAGCGACAACACCCACCCAGGCTTGAGACGAAGGACATGGAGCGAGGTGACTTCGACCCAGGCAGCCGTGGAACCGGCTCCGCCGGGCCACCAGCTGCGTCCTACCGGGGGGGCGACGCGCAGCGGCGCAGGGGGGTGTTCCTGTTCTTCCGTCACTTCTTCATCGCCCTCCAGTTCTTCACCCGCATCCCGGTGACCGGGCGGCTGGCCGACTGGGTGGGTTTTTCGCCCGCCATGCTGCGCGCGAGCGCCGCGCATTTTCCGGGGGTGGGCTGGGTGGTCGGCGGGCTCTCGGCGGCGGTGTTTGCTGGCCTGCTCGCGCTGCTGCCCGCGTCGCCCGCAGCCCCCTGGGTGGCGGCCGTGCTGAGCAGCGCGTTCAGTGTCTGGCTGACCGGCGCGTTCCATGAAGACGGGCTGGCCGACACGGCCGATGGCCTGGGCGGCGCGGTGAACCGCGAACGCGCGCTGGCCATCATGAAGGACTCGCGCATCGGCAGCTACGGCGCGGTGGCGCTGGTGCTGGCCTTGTTGTGCAAGGTGGCGCTTATCGCGCTGCTGGCGCAGGCCGGCGGCCTGCTGCTGGCGAGCGCGGCGCTGTTGGGTGCCCACGTCAGTTCGCGCCTCATGCCGCTGTTCATCATCCGCACGCTGCCGCATGTGGGTGATACGCCCACCTCCAAGTCCAAACCACTGGCCGAGAGCATCGGCAATGCCGGTCTGGCTGCAGGCCTGCTCTGGTGGGCGCTGGCCATGGCGCTGGTGGGCTGGGCGCTGCCGGGCGCGCCCTGGCCGCTGGCGGTGCTGGGTGCGCTGCTCGGCCTGGCCTGGATGTGGCGCCTGCTGCGCCGCCGCCTGCAGGGTTTCACCGGCGACGGTCTGGGCGCCACGCAGCAGGTGTGCGAAGTGGCGTTTTACCTGGGCATGGCACTGGGACTGGGCTGGCGCGCATGAAGCTCTGGCTGCTGCGCCACGCCCGGGTGGAGCTCGAATCCGGGTTCTGTTACGGCGCGACCGACGTGCCGGCCAACGCCGCGCGCACGCTGCAGGCCGCCCAGGCCGCGGCGGCCCTGCTGCCACCCGGCTTGCCGGTGTGGGTGTCGGGCCTGGGCCGCGCGCAGCAGCTGGCGCTGGAACTGGCCAGCCGGCGACCCGACCTGGGCGACCCGACGGTCGACACCCGCCTGAACGAAATGGACTTCGGGCATTGGGAGCTGCAGCGCTGGGACGACATCCCGCGCGCCGCGTTCGACGGCTGGATGGCCGACTTTGCGCACCACCGCTTTGGCGGCGCCGAAAGCACGCAGCAGCTCATCCATCGTGTGGCCGACGCGTTGGACGAACTGCGTGACAGCGCGGTCAGCGAAGCGGTCTGGGTGACCCACGCCGGCGTGATCCGCGCGGCGCAGTTCGTCGCCACCCATGGGCGTGGCCCCATCGGTGGCGTGGCGCAGTGGCCGAAAGACGCGCCCGGGACCGGCGGCCACCTCTGCCTGGACTGGTAGTCCGGCGCTCAGCCGTTCAGTGCACACTGTGGCCCATGAACCTCCCGCCGCTGAAACCCTCCGCCAGCCTGGCCCGCATGAAGGCGCTGGCGCTCGGCTTGCTGTTGCTGGCCGCGGTGATCTATGTCGTGGCCACGCTGCTGACCCCGCGCCACCCCGCCTGGGCCTATGTGGCCGCCGCAGCGGGCGCGGCGGTGGTCGGCGCGCTGGCCGACTGGTTTGCCGTGGTCGCGCTGTTCCGCCACCCGCTGGGCCTGCCGATCCCGCACACCGCCATCATCGTGGCCAACAAGGACCGGTTGGGCGCGCAGCTCGCGCGTTTTCTGGGCACGCACTTCCTCACCGCCGAACACGTGCGTCCCATGCTCGCGCGCTGGGACGTGGGGCAGGAACTGGGCCGCTGGCTGGCGCAGCCCGAGTCGGCCGCCCGCGTGGGCCGGTGGTTGCAGCAGGCCACGCCGGCCTTGCTGAACGCGCTGGACCAGACCCTCGTGCGCCAGTGGGTGGCGCAACTCGCGCAGCGCCTGCTGCGCCAGGTGGATGTGGCCACGCTCGGTGGCCAGGCGCTCGCCGCGCTCACGCAACACGGCCACCACCAGCAGTGGCTCAACGGCCTGTTGCAGCAGATGGCGCACTGGGCCGAACAGGAGGCGGTGCAGGAGCAGCTCACCGAGCGCATCGCGGGCGAGCTCAAACAACTCAAATACGTGGGCCTCGACCAGATGGCCGCGCGGCTGGCCACGCGCAAGCTGGTGGCCGCGCTCACGCACACCCTGGCCGACGTGGCGGCCGACCCGCAACACGAGCTGCGCCACCGCTTCGACGGCTGGATGGCGCAGTCCATCCAGCGCCTGCAGACCGATGCCGACTGGCAGGCCCGCGTGGCCACCTGGCGCGACGCCTGGCTGGACCAGCCGCACTGGAATCAACCCATCGAAGCCTGGTGGCACGAGGTGATGCAGCGCCTGGGCAACGAAGCGCAGCAACCCGACACCGCGCTCGCCGAGCGCTACGCCAGCGTGGTGCAGACCGCCGGCCGCCAGCTGCTGGCCGACGCGACCTTGCGCGACTGGCTCAACGCGCAGGCGCAACAGGTGCTGCTGCGCGCGCTCGATGGCAGCCGCGACAACATCGTCGGCTTCGTGGCGCAGCGGGTGCAAGCCTGGGACGCGCACGACATGAGCCGTGTGCTGGAAGACCACATCGGCCGTGACCTGCAGTTCATCCGCATCAACGGCACGCTCGTGGGGGCGCTGGTGGGGCTGCTGCTGCACACCGCCACCGTGGTGGTGATGGAGCTGCCCGTGGTGCTGTCCTGGATGCAGTCTTAGCCTGTCGTCTTTGGCTTGAAATCGCAGTAAGCCGATACCGCGCATGTGTGGCACAGCGGCTTGCGCGCCTGGCACACATAACGCCCCAGCAGGATCAGCCAGTGGTGCGAGTCCACCGCGTAGGCCGGCGGCACGCGCTTCATCAACTGCTGCTCCACCGCCAGCGGCGTCTTGCCCGGCGCCAGGCCGGTGCGGTTGCTGACGCGGAAGATGTGGGTGTCCACCGCCATCGTGGGCTGGCCGAAGGCGACATTGAGCACCACGTTGGCCGTCTTGCGGCCCACGCCGGGCAGGGCTTCGAGTGCCTCGCGGGTGCGCGGCACCTCGCCGTCGTGGCGCTCCACCAGGATGCGGCAGGTTGCCATCAGGTGCTTCGCCTTGCTGCGGTACAGGCCGATGGTCTTGATGTAACCCTCCAGGCCCTCCTGCCCGAGGTCCAGTATCTTCTGCGGCGTGTTCGCCACCGGGAACAGCTTGCGCGTCGCCTTGTTCACGCCCACGTCGGTGGCCTGGGCCGAGAGCAGCACGGCGGTCAGCAGCTCGAAAACGCTGGTGTATTCCAACTCGGTGACGGGGTGCGGGTTGGCGGCCTGCAGGGTGGCGAAGAAGGCTTCGATGGCGGCGGGTGTCATGGCGGCGGATGCGGGTTTACAGGGAGACGCCTTTGGACGCGAGCCGTTCCCTGACCCGCTGTTCCACCTTGGGCCCGAGCAGGCGGCCGAACTGAACGCCGATCTCGAACGATTCCCGGTTGAGCGCGGGCGTGACGAGGGTGAGCTTTCGGCCGGTGTCCGATGCGTAGAACACCAGCAGTTGCCGGATGTCGTCGGCGCTGAAATGCTTGTGGTACAGGTGCACCATCAGCGCCTTGAACACGCCGATGTTTTCGTCGAACACCGCTTCGTGGGCCTCGGCGACGATGCGCAGGTGTTCTTCGGTCAACTTGGGCTGCTTCTGGCGCAGCTGTTGCACCAGTTGCTGCAACACGGTGTTCATGTTGGCGCGCGCGTTGCTCAGGGTCTGGGTGAGCTCCAGCAACTGTTCAATGTCGGCCCGCTTGGTCTCGTCGAGGTCTTGCGCCCAGGCGCTCTGACCGAGCGTCAGGCACAGCGCCAGGGCAACGATCAGGGAACGGATGAAGGGCATGGGCGGACCGGGCGAAGTGGCGAGCGTCTGCTATCTTATGTGCTTCCCATTCCAGACACCGAGACACAGCCATGCCTCTGCCATTTGCCGACCGCCTGAACAACGTTGAAACCTCCGCCATCCGCGAACTCTTCAAGCTGCTGGGCAAGCCCGGCATCATCAGCTTCGCCGGCGGCTTCCCCGACAGCGCCATGTTCGACGTGGACGGCATCCGCGAAGCCGTCAACACCGCGCTGACCGAAGAACCTGGCAGCGCCCTGCAATACGGCGCCACCGAGGGTTACAACCCGCTGCGCGAACAGCTCGCCGCGTTCATGACCAGCAAGGGCAACCAGGGTGTGACGGCCAACGACCTCATCGTCACCACCGGCAGCCAGCAGGCGCTGGACCTGCTGGGCAAGACGCTGATTTCGCCCGGCGACAAGGTCATCGTCGAAGGCCCCACCTTCCTCGCCACCATCCAGTGTTTCCGCCTCTACGGCGCGCAACTGATCAGCGCGCCGGTGGACGGCCACGGCGTGAAGACCGACGAGCTGGAAAAGCTGATCGAAGAGCACAAGCCCAAGTTCGTCTACCTCATCCCCACCTTCGGCAACCCCAGCGGCGCCATGCTCAGCCTGGAGCGCCGCAGACAAGTGCTCGAAATGGCGGTGAAGCACAACACCCTGATCGTGGAAGACGACCCCTACGGCGACCTCTACTTCGGCGAAGCGCCGCCGCCCAGCCTGCTCGCGCTCAGCGCCAGCGTGCCCGGCAGCCGCGAGCTGCTGGTGCACTGCGGTTCCCTGAGCAAGGTGCTGAGCCCCGGCCTGCGCGTGGGCTGGATGGTCGGACCGGCCGAGCTGCTGGCCAAGGCGACCATGTGCAAACAGTTCAGCGACGCCCACACCAGCACCTTCGCCCAGGCCACCGCCGCGCAGTACCTGAAAGCCGGCCGCATGCCCGCCACGCTGGCCAAGGTGCGCGCCGTCTACGCCGAACGCGCCACCGCCATGGGCAACGCCCTGCGCCGCGAGCTGGGCGACGCCATCGAGTTCGTGCAACCCCAGGGCGGCCTGTTCGTCTGGGCCCGCCTTACCGGAGCGGGCGGCAAGGTGGCCGACGGCGGCGAACTGGCCCAACGCGCGATCGAAAAAGGCGTGGCCTTCGTGCCCGGCGCGCCGTTCTACGCCACCAACCCCGACCACGCCACCCTGCGCCTCTCGTTTGCGACGGTGGGGGTGGAGAAGATTGAAGAGGGGGTGGGGCGACTGGGGGCGGCGGTTTGAGGTGAGCGCTCATTGCCGGTCAATTTGATTCTGGGGGACTCTTGACGACTTCTTTAAACATTGCTCAGTCTCCTGCTCTTGTGAACGTTCAGCCGGATAAGGTGGACGGATATTTGATCGTTGCAAGAGACCTGTTTCCAGCGGTGGTGCATTTGTCAGGTGTCAAAGGCATCTCGGCTCGGAGCTGCGCGATGCTGGCAGCACATGTGACTGAGTGTTGGCTCAAGGCGCTCATCTTTTCCAAGGATAGCGAGAAGAAGTTTGCTGTTGGCGAGCAACATGACCTCATTCGTTTGTGGTCGCTGGCTGAAGAAACAGCCTTGATTGCTTTGCCCAAAGAACCGCCTGATTGGTTAATAAATTTGGCTGTTGGGCACGGACCGAACTTCTACTTCAGATATCAGCAAGGTGTCGCGAAGACTGTTGTCAATGGAGGTCAAACTCCTGAACCGCAGTCCATGGTGGCAGCCTTGGACGTGCTTGGAAAGCAGGTTACACAGGTGATAGGCCGGGGTTGACACCAGTCATTCATGGGCAAATGAGCGGGTCTGAAATCCAGAAAATGCCTGAAGAACACTGGGCGCGGTGAACAGACCGACGAATGAGCCACCTACGACAAGACGGGCGCGGTACACACCGTAACGACAATGAAGCTCAAAACCCAAAGTCCTGACCGACACCACATCATGATCCGGCCCGAAACCCCCTCCGATGCGGCCGCCATCGCCACCCTGACCACGGCCGCCTTCCTCAACGCGCCCCACACCAGCCACACCGAGGCTTTCATCGTCAACGCGCTGCGGCGCGCCGGGGCGCTGAGCGTGTCGCTGGTGGCGGAGCAGGGGGGCGAACTGGTGGGGCATGTGGCGACCTCGCCGGTGGTCATTGCCGATGGCACGCCGGGCTGGCATGGGTTGGGTCCGATTTCGGTGCTGCCTGAGCACCAGGGAAAAGGCATCGGTTTGGCGCTGATGCGGGCGGCGCAGCAGGCGCTGCGCGAGCAGGGCGCCGCGGGCATCATGCTGGTGGGTGATCCGGGCTACTACAGGCGCTTCGGCTTTCGCAACGAGGCGCAACTGGTCTACCCGGACATTCCGCCGGCGTATTTCATGGTGCTGCCGTTCACCGACGCCGTGCCGCGAGGCACGGTGACGTTCCACGAGGCGTTCGGCGCCACGTCCTGAATCTGCGCAACGGGAACACACCCATGGCAACGGTAATCGGCATCGACCACATCTACATCACCGTGTCGGACCTGGCGCGCTCGCGGTCGTTCTACGACACGGTGTTCAAAGCGGTGCTGGGCTTTCGCAGCAACACGTTCACCTTGGGTGGTGACCCGCATGTGCAGTACTACAACCGCCATTTCGGCTATGTGCTGCGCCCGGCGCGCGTGGCGCAGGCGCATGAACCGTACGCGCCCGGGCTGCACCACCTGTGCCTGCGGGTGGAGTCGGTTGACGACGTGCGCACGGTGGCTGCCGGGTTGAACGCGGCCGGCATTGCCGCCACGCCGGCGACCCTGCACGGCGACTACGCGCCCGACTACTGGGCCACGTTTTTCACCGACCCGGACGGCGTGCGCCTGGAAGTGACGAACTACCGGCAGGAGCGGCGCGAGCGGCACGACCGCTGGGACGAACCGGCGGGCTGACCCGCGGGCTCACTCTATCTGCTCGGTTTCAAATTGCGCCGCGTTCTTGCCCTTGAACGGCGCGTAGAACGCCTTGATGGCGGCCATGTCGACCTCGACGTCGCCGGTGGGCTGGAACAGCGGGCCCAGGCCGCTGCGCTTGGTGGCGTAGTCCATGTAGGCCATGACGATGGGCACCTGGGCGCCCAGCGCGATGTAGTAGAAGCCGGTCTTCCAGCAGCGTGTCCTGGCGCGTGTGGCTTCGGGCGGCACGATGAGCTGCAGCGGTCCGTCGGCCTCGGTGATGGCCTGCGCCGAGGCGGCCACGAGGTTGCTGGACTGTTCGCGGTTCACTGCGATGCCGCCAAGCCAGCGCATCACCGGGCCGAAGGGCGCATTGAACAGGCTGTGCTTGCCCATCCAGTAGGGGTTGAGCCGCAATGCGAACGCCACCATCAGCGTGTAAGGCAGGTCCCAGTTGCTGGTGTGGGGCGCGGCGATGAAGACGCTCTTGGCCGCCTGGGCGGGCAGTGCGCCTTCGACCTTCCACCCGGTGAGCCTGAGGAAGGCGACAGAGAAGCCGCGCAGCAGGGTGTTGACCACCGGAGTGGTGAAGATGGTGCGGTGCATGGGCCGGGAGTATCGCCGACGACACCTGGCGCGCGGCGCGCGCGCTACCATGGCCGCCATCCATCTTGACGGAGATCCATTCATGCCCACTCCCCTCGACGTGCAGGGTCTGACGGTTCACATCGAAGGCAGCGGCCCCACCGTGGTGATGCTGCACGGCTGGCCCGACACGCTGGCGCTGTGGGATCAGACCGTGCACGCGCTGAGCGACGGCTACCGCTGCGTGCGCTTCTCGCTGCCGGGTTTCGACCTGGCCCAGCCGCCACGCCCGGTGTCGGTGAATGAGATGTGTCAACTGGTGGGCGCCGTGGTGGATGCGGTGAGTCCTGACGAACCGGTGACGCTGCTGCTGCACGACTGGGGCTGTTTCTTCGGCTACGAATACGCGGCACGATACCCGCAGCGTGTGGCGCGCGTGGTGGGCACCGACATCGGCGACACCAATTCGGGCGCCTACCTGAAATCGCTCAAGACCAAAGAAAAATGGATGATCGCGGGCTACCAGCTCTGGCTGGCCATGGCCTGGAAGCTGGGTGCCTGGCTGCCCGGACTGGCCGACCGCATGACGCGCTTCATGGCGCGCACCATCGGTTGTCGCACGCCGCCGGAGCGCATGGGCTGGCAGATGAACTACCCCTATGCCATGCAGTGGTTCGGTTCTTTCGGTGGTCTGCGCGGCGTGGCGCGGGTGGACAAGGTGTTCGGCCCGCAGATCCCCACGCTGTTCTGTTTCGGGCGGCGCAAGCCCTTCATGTTCCATTCGCCGCGCTGGCTCGCGGTGCTGGGCACCACGCCGGGCTCTCAGGTGCAGGGCTTCGACGCCGGTCACTGGTTGATGTTGCAGAAGCCCGGCCAGTTCCACACCGCGGTGCGAACCTGGCTGGACGGCGGAGGCGCTGGGCGATGAAGCCGGAGGACCTGGAACGCCTGATCACGACGGAGATGCCCTTCGGCAAACACAAGGGCACCCCGATCGCCGACCTGCCGGGCAACTACCTGAACTGGTTTGCGCGCGAGGGTTTCCCCAAGGGCGACATCGGCCGCATGCTGCAGCTGATGCACGAGATCGACCACAACGGCCTGAGCGACCTGCTGGCGCCGCTGCGGCGGCGTTCCTGACCCATCTCCAGCGCCAGCGACGTCCGCCCTCAGGCGATGTCGAAGGCATGGAAGCCGAACTGTCCGCGCTTGCGGTCGGCGAAGTAGTGCTCCAGCGTCTCCCGCACGGTGCGGAACGCGATCTCGTCCCAGGGGATCTGGTCTTCGGTGAACAGGCGCGCCTCGATGGTCTCGAAACCGGGGTTGAAGTGCTCGCTGAGCAGGCGGGCGCGGTAGTAGAGGTGCACCTGGCCCACGCGCGCCACGTTCATGAGGGTGAAGAGTTCGCCCAGCTCGATCTGTGCGCCGGCCTCTTCGTCGGTTTCGCGCAGGGCGCCTTCGGCCGTGGTCTCGCCCAGCTCCATGAAGCCCGCGGGCAGGGTCCACTTGCCGCGGCGCGGTTCGATGTTGCGCAGGCAGAGCAGCACGTATTCGCCCGTCTCGCCCCACACCGGCACGGTGCCGACCACATTGAGCGGGTTTTCGTAGTGGACGGTGTGGCAGACGGTGCAGATGGCGCGGGGTTTGGTGTCGCCGTCGTCGGGGATGCGGTAGCTGACGGTGGCGCCGCATTCTCTGCAGTGCTGGATGGGGCTGCGGTGCATGCCGCAAAGTGTAGGGGAAATGAGAAAGGGCTCCTTGCGGAGCCCTTCAAGACACAGGGGTGCGGTCACCCGGCGCAGGAGGCTGTCAACCCTTGGTGGTCTTGCCGTGCTTGGCAATCAGCGACTTGGCGGTGTCCAGCAACTGCTTGCCGTTGAAGCCGCGCTTGTCCATGTCCTGAACCCACTCCACCTCGACCAGGCGCGCCTTGCGCTTGAATTCCTGGGCTTCGGCGGATGGGATGGTGTAGATGCTGTTGCCCAGCTTGACGGCCGACTCGCGGCCGGGTGCGTCGCCACCCTGCTGCACCTTGCCCAGCCAGGCCGAGGTTTCCATGCCGGAGTTCTTGTCGATGACGGCCTTGAGGTCGGGCGGCAACGAGGCGTACTTGGCCTTGTTCATGGCCAGGATGAAGGTCGTGGTGTAGAGCGCGCCGCCAGCAGGGTCGAACTCGCTGTGGAACTTGGCGAGCTCCTGCACCTTGACGGCGGGCACCACTTCCCAGGGGATCACGCAGCCGTTGATGACGCCTTTGGAGAGCGCGTCCGGGATCTGCGGCAGGGGCATGCCCACGGGCGAGGCGCCCAGGTAGCCGAGCATCTTGGTGATCTGGCGGGTGGGTCCGCGCACCTTGGAACCCTTGAGGTCTTCGGCCGTCTTGACCAGCTTGTCGCGCATGTGGAACATGCCCGGGCCGTGCACCTGCAGGGCGATGGGGTGCACGTCCTTGAACTCGTCCTGGGCAACGGTCTGCACGTATTCCCAGTAGGCCTTGGATGTGGCTTCGGCGTTGTTCATCATGAACGGCAGCTCGAACACTTCGATGCGCGGGAAGCGGCCCGGTGTGTTGCCCGGCAGGGTCCAGACGATGTCGACCACGCCGTCCTTGGCCTGGTCGTACAGCTGCACCGGCGAGCCGCCGAGCTGCATGGCGGGGTAGGCCTCGAACTTGATGCGGCCGTCGGAGTCCTTGGTGACCTTGTCCATCCAGGCCTTGTGCATGTTGAGCCACACGTTGGACTGTGGCGACATGAAGGTGTGGAACTTGAGGGTGACGGACTGCTGGGCAAAGCCGACGAGCGCCGGGGCGCCGAAGGCCACGGCGGCGCCGGACTGGAGCAGGGTTCTGCGCTGGATCATGGATTGTTCTCCTGTGTTGTAGGGGGAAATGGGGTAGCCGATGGCTCACCCTGTGACGGTAAACGTTTTGTTGCGCTGCGGAACAGAGGTCAAACCCGCAGCGGGGGTGCTTTGGGCGTTTTCCATGATCATTTCGCTCAGGCGACCTTGACGCTGATGCCGGTCAAACCGTCCACGCCACCGCTCATGGTGTCGCCCTTGACCACCGCCGCCACGCCTTCTGGCGTGCCGGTATAGATCAGGTCACCGGGCTGCAGTTCCCAGGCGTTGGACAGGTGTTCGATGGTTTCGGCGATGTTCCAGATGAGTTTGCCGATGTTGCTGCGCTGGCGGTCGCTGCCGTTGACCTGCACCCAGATCGCGGCGTTGGCAATGTCGCCGGCTTCGGCGGCAGGGGTGATGGGGCCGATGGGCGCGGACTGGTCGTAGCCCTTGCCGATGCACCAGGGGCGGCCCTGCTTCTTCATCTCGGTCTGCAGGTCGCGGCGCGTCATGTCCAGGCCAACCGCGTAGCCGAAGATGTGCCGGGCGGCGTCTTCGGCGCGGATGCCGCGCCCACCCCGGCCAATGGCCACCACGAGTTCGATCTCGTGGTGCAGGTTCGAGGTGAGACCGGGGTAGGGAATGACCGCGGTCTTGCCCGCTTCGGCGACCACGATGGCGTCGGCCGGTTTGAGAAAGAAGAACGGCGGCTCGCGGCCGGTGAAGCCCATTTCTTTCGCGTGTTCTTCGTAATTTCGACCCACGCAGTAGATGCGGTGGACCGGGAAGCGCTCGGTGCGGCCGACCACGGGCACGGAGACGACGGGCGGCGGGGTGAAAACGTAGCTCATGGCGGGTGTCCTGGCTGCCGGCAGGCAGCGCGTTGCATGGGTTGAAACGCCCAGTATAGGCAAGCCATGTCCGCTCAATAT
Organism: Hydrogenophaga sp.; assembly: GCA_030653975.1. Classification (GTDB taxonomy): domain Bacteria; phylum Pseudomonadota; class Gammaproteobacteria; order Burkholderiales; family Burkholderiaceae_C; genus Hydrogenophaga. The sequence continues at coordinate 61,144 of JAURYH010000031.1, forward strand.
TGGGAAGCCGGCAGGCGCAGCTCGATGCCGTCGAGTGCTGGCGTGAGCACGATCTGGCAGCTCAGCCGGCTGCCGGTTTCGCGCGGCGAGGCGGTGAATTCGAGCATGCCCTGCTCGTCCTGGCCGGGCTCGGGGAGACGGTCGGCCCAGGCGGGATCGACGATCACATGGCAGGTGGCGCAGGTGAGCGTGCCGCCGCAGTCGGCGGCGATGCCGCTCACGTTGGCGGCCACGGCGGCTTCCATCACGGACTGACCGGATTTTCCCTGGATGTTTTGTACCGACTGGTCGGCGGCGATGAAGCGGATGTGGATCATGGGGGGTCAGATTCTGCTGAAGTACTCGCGCCGGTCGAAGTCGGTCTTGTCCTTGGCGTCGGCGTGGCGGTCGATCTCGTGCTGTTTGATGCGGCAGAAATGGTGCACGACATCGGCGCCCAGACCGGCGACGAACGCGGTGTCCGCGCGCAGGCAGGCCAGCGCGTCGCCGAGGGTGCCGGGGATTTTGGGGTGCTCGGCTGCGTAAGGCGTTTCGCAGGCGGGCGGCGGTTCCAGCTCGCGCAGCAGGCCATCGAGCCCGGCGTGGATCTGCGCCGCCATGGTCAGGTAGGGGTTGGCCGCCGGTTCACCGATGCGGTTCTCGATGCGCGTGGCGCGGTCGCCCGGGCCACCGACCACGCGCAGCATGGCGCCGCGGTTGTCCTGGCCCCAGATGACGCTCTGGGGGGCGAGCGCGTTCGGTCGGAAGCGACCGAAGCCGTTGACGGTGGGCGTGCACAGCGCCGTCATGCCTTCGGCGTGCGCCAGCAGGCCGGCGAGCCAGTGGGCGCCGGCGTCCGACAGCGTGTGGCGCGCGTCGGCGCGGCCACTGCCCGCTGCGGGCGCTTCGCGCACGCAGGCGTTGCCCCCGGTTTTCAGGTCCACCAGCGACTGGTGCAGGTGCCAGCCGCTGGACATGATGTTCGGAAACGGCGGGCGGCACATGAAGGTGGCGTGGTAGCCGGCGCGGCGCAGCGCCTGGCGCACGCCGTTGCGGAACAGCACCATCTGGTCGGCCGCGGTGAGTGCGTCGGTGGCATCGAACACCGCTTCCACCTGGCTGGGGCCGAGTTCGATTTCGAGCGACTGCAACGGCAGGCCCAGCGCCTGCGCGGTGCGCATGACGATGGACAGCGGTTCGTCGGCCAGGTCGATCATGGCTTCGGCCTGCAGGTTGTAGCCGGGGTGGATCATCTCCACCTGCGGTGGCAGACCGGGCCAGGCGGCCAGCTCGGGGTCGAGCTGCGGCGCGGTGTCGGTGATGCGGTAGATGTGGAATTCCACTTCGAGCCCGGTCTTGAGGCCGAAGCCCGCCTGGGCCAGCCGCGCCAGCGCCTGCAGCAGCACGCGGCGGCTGTCCAGCGACACCGGGGTGGCGTCCTGGAACCAGGGCTGGCAGCGCAGCCAGCCGGTGCCGGGGCTCCAGGGCAGTTCGATGAAGCTCGCCGGGTCGGGCAGCAGCAGCAGGTTGGCCGCGCCGGCAAAGCCGGGCAGGTCGTCCGCGCCACCGGCCTCGAACACCTTCCAGGCGGTGCGGTCGGCGGTGTCCTTGAGCATCATCGTGCCGACCATGCCGACACCATCGCGCAGCGCCTGGATGGCGGCGTGGGCCATCAGCGACTTGCCGCGCAGCATGCCGTGGGTGTCGCACCAGCCCAGGCGCACGCGCTGGACACCGCTGGCTTCGATCAGCCGGGCGGTCTCCTGGCAAGCCGCTTCACGGGCTGCGTCGTGCAGGCCACAGCGTTCGGCGAAGTGGGTCATTTCGCGCCGGCCGCTTCGGACGCGTGTTGCAGGGCAGCGTTCTGCCAGGGCGCGCCTGCGCGCTTGGCGCGCACGGCGTCCTGCCACCAGGTTTGCCAGCCTTCGGCGGGGGCGATGCCGTCCACCGTGTCGGGGCCGGTGAGGGTGGGAGCGAGCGCGGGGTCGGCGATGCCGGGCGGTGTGCCCCCTGCGGCCACGGTGTCCATGGCCTGCAGCAACATGCGCCGGTTCGCCATGATCACTTTGTCGGTGGTGCCCAGGTGCTCCCGCGTGCGGTCCTGAACGGCGCCCATGCTCTCGCAGGCCCATTGGTCGTGCACGTTGATGTCGTCCTCGCCCATGCCGAGGTAGGTGCGGCTCTGTTGCTCTTCGGCGTTGAAACCCCAGTTGTTGTGGCGGCCGGACTTCGGGATGTAGTCGGGCAGGGTGACGGCGGCCAGGCGCTGCTGGCGCATCGTTTCCTTGTCCACCGGTTTGTCGAAACTGGTGAAGAAGGCGAACCAGTAATTGCGTGTGTCGTCCACCGGCACGTGCATCTGCGTGATCGTCATGGTCTCCGACAGCGGGATCACGAAGGTCTGCGGGAACACCGCGTTGGTGATGCGCACGTGGGTGAGCGCGTCGGTCATCTTGCGCAACGCGGTCAGTTGCAGGCCATAGGGCTGCTGCGTGAAGCTGATCTCGGGTTGGCCGAATTCGCGCATCACCTTGGTCATGGGCCAGCGCTCGCCGCCCACCTCGCCCACGCTGGCGCCGCGGAACTGTTTGCCGTAGCTGTCTTCGAGCGAAGCGTCGTTGAAGAAGCGGTGCAGGTAGGACGCGTGCGCCGGGTCGATGCCGACCTCGAAGGCCTGCAGCCAGTTGCAGTGCCACAGGCCCTTGAACACAAAGCTGTGCGTGGCCGGCGCTTCAAAACAGTCCAGCGCGGGGAAAGGCGGCGGCGTGCTGCCTTCGGGGCCGAACCAGCCGAAGAGTGCGCCGGCCTTTTTTACGAGCGGGTAGCTGCGCTGCTGGATGCGGGCGCACAGCGTGCTGCCGGCGGGCTCGGCCGGGGTTTCGGTGCACTGACCGCTCACGTCGAACTTCCAGCCGTGAAAAGGACAACGCAGGCCGTCGCCTTCGTTGCGGCCAAAGGCCAGGTCGGCGCCGCGGTGCGGGCAGTCGCGGTCGAGCAGGCCGAAGGCCCCTTGTGCGTTCCTGAACAGCACGAAGTCCTGCCCCAGCATCCGCACCGCCTTCACCGGACGCACGCCCATGGCCGGGTCCAGCGCCGGGTTGAACTCGTCGAGCAGGGCTACCGGCTGCCAGTAGCGGCGCAGCAGCTCGCCGCCCGGCGTGCCCGGCCCGACCTGGGTGATGCGCTGGTTCTGTTCGGCTTTCATGCGGGGACTCCTGTGGGCTGGTCGGTGGGTGATGTTCAAACGGTATCCCATTTTGTAGATTCAGTGTACAGTTTGCGGCATGAGCCTGCAAGAAACCGTTTTGATGCAACTGCGCGACCTGATCCTGAGCGGCGAGTTCGCGCCCGGTCAGCGGCTGGCCGAGCAGCAGCTGGCCGAGCGCCTGGGCGCTTCGCGCACGCCGGTGCGCGCCGCGCTGGTCACGCTGGAGCAGGAAGGGCTGGTCGAGGCCAACGACACCGGCAAGTACCTGGTGCGGCAGTTCACGGCCCGGGAAGTCACGGACGCGATCGCGGTGCGGGGCCATCTGGAGGGCATGGCAGCGCGGCTGGTGGCCGAACACGGCGTGTCGCGCCAGCTGCAGGGCGATCTGCAGGCCTGTCTGGACGAAGGCGACCGGCTGCTCGCCGACAGTCCGCTCACGATCGAGAGTTACGCCGCCTACGCGGCCATGAACGACCGTTTCCATGCGTTGATCCTGGATGCCTGCGGTAACCGGGCATTGCAGCGGGCCGTGGCGCTCAACGACAAGCTGCCGTTCGCTCCGGCGTCCGCCATGTTGCCCATGCAGGGCACGGTGGCGCTGGACCGCGACTGGATGCTCTACGCCCACCGCCAGCACCACATGCTGTTTGACGCGCTGCAGCGTGGCCAGGGCGCGCGTGCACAGGCCCTCGCGGTGGAACACACCGAGGTGGCGCAGATGAACATGCGGCTGGCGCTGGAGCGGCGCGCCGAGTCCGAGCGGTTCATGCCCGGGATGCGGCTGGTCGTGGGCTGAAGACGGCCCCCCCTGCGCCGGCCCTGCGGGCCGTCACCCCCCAGGGGGCGATGCGAGTGGCCCGGCGAAGCCGGTTCCACCGCATCCTGGGTGGAAGACATGCCGAGCCGGAGAGGGGGGCCCAGGGCATGTTTCGTTCCTCGGGGTGGTGCTGCAGGGCCATGGAAACCGAAGCGGGCGTGCGGTGCTCTGTCGCTCGGGTCTTTCGGCGGTGTATCGTGCCGACATGAGCGCCCAACCCGAACAAGAAACACCCGGCTGCGACAGCCTCGTGCTGCGCCGCGTGGCCATCGACACCTACCGCGAGAACGTCGCCTACCTGCACCGCGACTGCGCGGTCTACCGGGCCGAGGGCTTTCAGGCCCTGTCCAAGGTGGAGGTGCGCGCCAACGGCAAGCGCATCCTGGCCACGCTCAACGTGGTGGACGATGCGTCCATCGTCGGCTGCCACCAGCTCGGCGTGTCGGAAGACGCTTTCGCCCAGCTGGATGTGCCCGATGGCCACCCGGCCTCGGTGTCGCAGGCCGAACCGGCCGAATCCATCCCGGCGCTGTTTCGCAAGATCAACGGCGAGCGCCTCACGCGCGATGACTTCCACGCCATCGTGGGTGACATCGCCCAGCACCGCTATTCCAAGATCGAGCTGACCGCCTTCGTGGTCGCCTGCAACCGCAGCGAGCTGGATCGCGAAGAGGTGTTTTTCCTCACCGAAGCCATGGTCGCCAGCGGCCGCCGGCTCGACTGGCACGAACCGCTGGTGGTGGACAAACACTGCATCGGCGGCATCCCGGGCAACCGCACCTCGATGCTGGTGGTGCCCATCGTGGCCGCTTACGGGCTGGTGTTCCCCAAGACCTCGTCGCGCGCCATCACATCGCCCGCGGGCACGGCCGACACCATGGAGGTGCTGGCGACGGTGGAACTGCCGTTCGACCGTTTGACGGAGATCGTGCGCACCCACAAGGGCTGCCTGGCCTGGGGCGGCACGGCCAACCTCTCGCCGGCCGACGATGTGCTGATTTCCGTGGAACGGCCGCTGGCGCTCGACTCGCCCGGTCAGATGGTGGCGTCCATCCTGTCGAAAAAGATCGCCGCCGGCGCCACGCACCTGGTGCTCGACATCCCCATCGGCCCCACGGCCAAGGTGCGTTCCATGCCCGAGGCGCAGCGCCTGCGCCGGCTGTTCGAGTACGTGGCGCAGCGCCTGCACCTGTCGCTTGACGTGGTCATCACCGACGGCCGCCAGCCCGTGGGGCAGGGGGTGGGGCCGGTGCTGGAGGCGCGCGACGTCATGCGGGTGCTGGAGAACCACCCCGATGCGCCGAACGACCTGCGGCAGAAGTCGCTGCGCCTGGCCGGGCGCCTGATCGAATGCAGCCCCGACGTGCGCGGTGGTGACGGCTTCCGCATCGCGCGCGACATCCTCGATTCGGGTCGCGCGCTGGCCCAGATGCGGGCCATCATCGAGGCCCAGGGCTCGCGCGACTTTGATCACCAGCACCCGGTGCTGGGCGCGCTCACGCTGGAGGTGGGCGCGGCGCAGGCCGGCGTGGTGACCGGCATCGACAACCTGCAGATCGCGCAGATTGCCCGCCTGGCCGGTGCCCCCAAGGTGCAGGGCGCGGGCGTGGACCTGCTGCGAAAACTGGGCGACGAGGTGCGGGCGGGCGAAACGCTCTACCGCGTGCACGCCAGCTACCCGGCCGATTTCGAATTCGCGCGCCAGGCCTGCCTGCGCTGCAACGGTTTCAGCCTGGGTCAGGCCGATCAGGTGCCCCATGTCTTTGTGGAGTTCTGATGCATCCCACCCTCTCCTCTGGTTGCCTGTTGTGCTTTGACGATGAGCAGGCCATCGCCCAGGCCGCCGCCGAGGCGGCCGGTCTGTCGCTGGCGGTCATTCAGCGCCACCGCTTTCCGGATGGCGAGCTGCGCCTGCGCCTGCCCGAGAGCCTGCCGCCGCGCGTGGTGTTCTGGCGCGGCCTGCACCAGCCGAACGAAAAACTGGTCGAGATCCTGCTGGTCGCGCGCACCGCGCACCAGCTCGGCGCCATGCACCTCACGCTGGTGGCGCCTTACCTGGCCTACATGCGGCAGGACATCGCGTTCAACCCCGGCGAAGCGGTGAGCCAGCGCATCGTCGGCCGCTTCCTGGCCGGTCTGTTTGACGCCGTGATCACGGTGGACCCGCACCTGCACCGCGTGGCGACGCTGGACGAGGCCATACCGGTGAAAGACGCCGTCGTGCTCAGTGGCGCACCGCTGCTGGCCGACCACATCGCCACGCAGCGCAAGGACGTGCTGCTGATCGGCCCCGACGAAGAGTCGCTGCAATGGGTGGCCCAGGCGGCTCAGCGCCACGGCTGGGAGAGTGGGGTGTGCCGCAAGACGCGCCACGGTGACCGGCATGTGGCCATCGAACTGCCCAGCCTGCCCATCGCCGGGCGGTCTGTGGTGCTGATGGACGACATGGCCAGTTCCGGCCACACGGTGGCCCAGGCCGCGCGGCAGCTGAAGGCGGCGGGCGCGGCTTCGGTGGACGTGGCGGTGACGCACGCGCTGTTTGCCGCTGGCGCGGTGCAACTGATCCGCGAAGCCGGTGCCGGCCAGATCTGGAGCACCGACTGCGTTCCCCATGCCAGCAACGCGGTGAGCATCGTGCCCGCGGTGGCCGAGGTGTTGCGCGCATTGCAGGCTCGAACGGTCTGAAAGTACGCCCGGCATCGGCAAATGGCCAGTGTTGTTGGCCCATGTTTGATCCGGGTCAAGAAATGGCTCAGCTCGCTGGACAAGCGGCCTCGCTTGGGAGGACCATTTTGTTTCCAGTGCACAGGTCGGGTCGATAGCGTTCGCGGCGACAGCCGCCTTGGCGGGCACCGGCGGTTCTTGCCAATCGGAGACATCGGAGACAACAGTGAACACAACGGTCCAGAAACATGCTTCATCACTGGTGCCTGCACCACACCTGCTGGATCATACGGCCACCGCAGCGCAGTTCAGCTGGGCGCAAGCCCGCCATTGGCTCGATGGCCTGCCCGGCGGAGCCGGTCTGAACATTGCACACGAAGCAGTGGACCGGCATCTGCTGCACGGCCGCGGCGACAAGGTCGCGATCCGCTGGATCGGCAAGAGTGGTGAACGCCAGGAGTTCACCTACGCCGAGCTCGCGCGGGCCAGCAACCAGTTTGCCAACGCGCTCGAAGGCCTGGGGGTGCAGCCCGGCGAGCGGGTGTTTGTGTTGATGGGGCGCCTGCCCGAGCTGTATGTCGCGGTGCTGGGTGCGCTCAAGGCGCGTTGTGTGGTGACGCCACTGTTTTCGGCCTTCGGACCCGAGCCCATCGTCACCCGGGCCGAGATGGGCGACGCGCGCGTGCTGGTGACGACGCCCGAGCTCTACCAGCGCAAGATCCGGGATGTGCGGGAACGCCTGCCCGGCCTCAAACATGTGATCGTGGTCGGGGCGGCGCCGTCTGACGAGCCTGGCGTGCACCCCTGGGGTGTGCTGGTGTCGCCGGCGTCCACGCGGTACACGATCGCACCGACCGAACCCGAGTCCATGGCCCTGCTGCACTTCACCAGCGGGACCACCGGCCGCCCCAAGGGCGCGGTGCACGTGCACGAAGCGGTGCTGGCGCATGCGGTGACGGGCCGCTACGCGCTCGACCTGCACGACGACGATGTGTTCTGGTGCACGGCCGACCCGGGCTGGGTCACCGGCACCAGCTACGGCATCATCGCGCCGCTGGTGTGCGGCGTGACCAACGTGGTGGTCGAGGCCGAGTTCGATCCGCAGACCTGGTACGGCGTGCTGGAGCGCGAGCGCATCACCGTCTGGTACACCGCGCCCACGGCGATCCGCATGATGATGAAGCTCGGCGCAGAGGCCTTGCAGGGTGTCGACCTCTCGGCCTTGCGCTTCATGGCCAGCGTGGGCGAGCCGCTCAACCCCGAGGCCGTGCTCTGGGGGCTCAAGGCGTTTGGTCTGCCGTTCCACGACAACTGGTGGCAGACCGAAACCGGCGGCATCATGGTTTCGAACTACGCGGCCATGGACATCAAGCCCGGTTCCATGGGCAAGCCCTTGCCCGGGATCACCGCCGCGGTGGTGCGCCGACTGGCCGACGGGCACGTGGAACCCATCGAAGCACCCGATGTGGACGGCGAGTTGGCGCTCAGGACGCCCTGGCCGTCGATGATGCGCGGCTACCTGCACGAGGACGAGCGTTACCGCAAGTGTTTCGCCGATGGCTGGTACCTCACCGGCGATCTGGCGCACCGCGACGCCGACGGCTACTACTGGTTCGTCGGCCGGGCCGACGACGTCATCAAGTCCGCCGGCCACCTGATCGGGCCGTTCGAGGTCGAGAGCGCACTGATGGAGCACCCCGCGGTCGCCGAGGCGGGCGTGATCGGCATTCCCGACCCGATGGCGGGTGAGGTGGTGAAGGCCTTCGTGGCGCTCAAGCCCGGTTTCGAAGCCGGCGAGGCGCTGCGCCGCGAGCTGCTGGGCCATGCGCGCAAGCGGCTGGGCGCGGCGGTGGCGCCCAAGCAGATCGAGTTCCGCGACAACCTGCCCAAGACCCGCAGCGGCAAGATCATGCGCCGCCTGCTCAAGGCGCGCGAGCTCGGCCTGCCCGAGGGCGATCTGTCCACGCTGGAAAGCGACGAGAAAAAATGAGAGCCCCCACGCTCCGCCGCTTCTCGGGTCGCTGCCCCCTCAGGGGGCTGGGCCTGCCTTGGGGCGGCCCGGCGGCTGGCCCGTTGACGACTGGGACCACGACATGACCGACAAGATCCACCTCGATCGCGGCCACCTGCACCACCTGTACCGCGAGATGCTGCGCATCCGGCGCTTCGAAGCCAAGTGCGTCGAGCTCTACCAGGCGCAGAAGATCCGCGGTTTCCTGCACCTGTACGACGGCGAGGAGGCCGTGGCCGTGGGGGTGATGGATGCGCTGGAGCCGCGCGACGCGGTGCTGGCCACCTACCGCGAGCACGGCCATGCGCTGGCGCGCGGCGTGCCGATGGCGCCGCTCATGGCCGAGATGCTGGGCAAGCTCGAAGGTTGTTGCCGCGGGCGCGGTGGCTCCATGCACCTGTTTCATCACGAGCACCGATTCTTCGGCGGCAACGCCATCGTCGGCGGCGGCCTGCCGCTGGCCGTGGGCATCGCCATGGCCGACCAGCAGCTGCGGCCGGGCGCGGTGACGGCCTGCTTCTTTGGCGAGGGTGCGGTGGCCGAGGGCGCGTTTCACGAAAGCATGAACCTGGCGGCCATCTGGAAGCTGCCGGTGCTGTTCGTGTGTGAAAACAACCTCTACGCCATGGGCGTTCCGCTGGCCGATTCGGAATCGCAGACCGAGGTGTACCGCAAGGCCGATGCCTACCGCATGGCGTCGGCCCAGGTCGATGCGATGGACCCGGTCCAGATGGCCGCCGCGGCGCGGCGCGCGGTGGCGCATGTGCGCGCCGGCCTCGGGCCGTATTTTCTGGAATGCCGCACCTACCGCTTCCGCGCGCACTCGATGTTCGACACCCAGGCCTACCGCACGCGGGGCGAGATCGAAGACTGGCGCCAGCGCGATCCGATCGAGCGCTTGCGCCACTGGATGGAGGGTAACCACCTGCTGACCCCCGACGAGGCAGCGGCGATCGACACCGGCATCCTGACCGAGATCGACGCCGCGGTGGCGTTTGCCGAGGCCGGCACGCTGGAGCCGGTGGACCAGCTGGAGCGCTTTGTGCTGATGGACTCGGTGGTGCAGGAGGCCCAGAAATGAGCACCGGACCGACCCGGATGACCTACCGCGAAGCCTGCCGCCAGGCGATCCGCGACGCGCTGCTGGCCGATGCCCGCTGCTTCGTGATGGGCGAGGACGTGGGCAAGTACGGCGGTTGTTACGCCGTGACCAAGGGCCTGCTGGAAGAGTTCGGCCCCGCCCGCATCGTGGACACACCGCTGGCCGAAGTCGGCTTTGTGGGCGCTGGCGTGGGGGCTGCACTGGCCGGTCTGCGCCCCATCGTCGAGATCATGACCTGCAACTTCAGCCTGCTCGCGCTGGACCAGATCATGAACAACGCCGCCACCATCCCGCACATGTCGGGCGGGCAGTTCGCGGTGCCGCTGGTGATCCGCATGGCCACCGGCGCCGGGCGGCAGCTGGCGGCGCAGCATTCGCACAGCCTGGAGGGCTGGTTCGCCCACATCCCGGGGCTCAAGGTGCTGGTGCCCGGCACGGTGGAAGACGCGCGCCACATGCTGGCCGCCGCACTGGCCGATCCCAACCCGGTGCTGATCTTCGAACACATCGTGCTCTACAACGCCGAGGGCGAGCTGGACCCGGCGGTCACCGCGGTGGACATTGAGCACGCGCGCGTGCGCCGAGCGGGCAAAGACGTCAGCCTGGTGACCTACGGCAACAGCCTGCCCAAGTGCCTGGCGGCGGCGCAGCAGCTGGCGGGCGAAGGCATCGAGGCCGAGGTGATCGACCTGCGGGTGCTGCGTCCGCTGGACACCGCCACCGTGATCGAGTCGGTTTCGCGCACGCACCGCTGCGTGATCGTGGACGAGGGCTGGAAGAGCGGCTCGATCTCGGCCGAAATCGCGGCCCGGCTGGCCGAAGAAGCGCTCTACGAACTCGACGCGCCGGTGCGCCGCGTCTGCGCCCGCGAGGTGCCGGTACCCTACGCCGAACACATGGAAATCGCCAGCCTGCCCCAGGTGGCCGACATCGTGGCCGCGGCGCGATGCCTGGTGAAAGCGGGGTAGGGCGCATGGCCGAATTTCTCATGCCTTCCCTGGGCGCCGACATGGAGACCGGCACCGTGGTGCAGTGGCTCGTCCAGCCGGGTGCCCGCGTGAAACCGGGCGATGTGGTCGCGGTGGTGGAAACCCACAAGGGCGCCATCGACGTCGAGATCTTTCTGGACGGCGTGATCGGCGAACTCGCGCCCTTGGGCGAAAGCCTGCCGGTGGGCGCGGTGCTGGCGCGGGTGGCGGTGGCCGGAGAGGAAGGCACTTCAGCGCCGCCTGCGGCGCTCGTCTCGCGGGCCGCGCCGTCTGCGATCCCCTCGTCGGTTGCGGGCGCACCTGTTGAGGCCCCCGCAGCGGCGCCGGCCCTGCCTGCGATGCCGGCCGCGATGCCGCAGCGCGCCCGCGTCAGCCCTGCAGCGCGCCGCCGTGCGCAAGCGCTTGGGCTGCAGCCAGACGCCTTGCGCGGCACCGGCATGGACGGCTCGGTCACCTTGGCCGATGTCGAGCGCGCGGCATCGCAACCCCAACCCGCAGCCATGCAGGCGGTGGCACCGCAACGGGTGAAGCCGGTCGGTTTCGATGCCGCCCAGATGCGCCAGGCGATCGCGGCGGCGATGAGCCGCTCCAAACGCGAGATCCCGCACTACTACCTGGCTGAAACGGTGGATTTCGCAGCGGCCCAGGCCTGGCTCGACCACTGGAACCGCGATCGCCTGCCGCAAGACCGGCTGCTCAGCGCGGTGCTGCTGCTCAAGGCGACGGCGCTCGCTTTGCGCGATGTGCCGCAGCTCAACGGCTTTTACGAGAGCGGGCAGTTCCGCCCCGGCGATGGCATCCACATTGGCTGGGCGATTGCCCTGCGCGGCGGCGGTCTGGTGGCGCCGGCCATCCACCACGCCGACCAGAAGACCCTGCCCGAGCTCATGAGCGCGCTGCGCGATCTGGTGCAGCGGGCACGGGCTGGTGGTCTGCGCAGCTCCGAACTCACCGATCCGACCATCACCGTCTCCAGCCTGGGCGACCGCGGTGCCGCGAGCGTGTGGGGTGTCATCTACCCGCCACAGGTGGCGATCGTCGGCTTTGGGCGCGTGCTGTCGCAACCCTGGGTGGTGGACGGGCAGGTGTTGCCTCGCCCGGTGGTGAACGCCAGCCTGGCGGCCGATCACCGCGCCAGCGACGGCCACCTCGGTGGCCAGTTGCTGGTGGCCATCCACCGCGCTCTGCAAACACCACAAGACCTCTGAACCAGGAGCAAGCCATGAACCCAGCCGACATCCGACAGCTGGCCGCCGACGTGCTGGCCGGCATCGCGCCCGAAGCGGACCTGAGCACCGTCGCCGACCACGAAGACCTGCGCGAAACCCTGGACCTCGACTCCATGGACTTCCTCAACTTCATCATCGGCCTGAGCCAGGGCAGTGGTGTGCCAATACCTGAAAGCGACTACCCCCGGCTGTTCACCCTGCAGGGGCTGGTGGCGTACCTGACGCGGTAGGCCGTTGCCGCGGCGGGCGGGCCGGCGCATCGGTGTTTCACCGGGCGGTGACATCCGCCTCCCCGCCAGGGGCGTGCCACTGGTCGCTTGCGTGGTTACCGTCAGGAGGCATACAGTGAGAGCGGTATCTCTGTGGAGTTGCGATGAAAACAGGTCATGCCATGGGTCGCTTCAGCCTCCGCGGCTGGTGCATGTGGGGCGCGCTGTTGTGGGCCCTCATGGTGACCGGTGCGCGGGCAGAACCGGTGGTGGTCCTCACGGTGCAGGGTGCCATCGGCCCCGCCAGCATGGACTACATCGTGCGGGGCTTGCAGCATGCCCAGCAACAGGGTGCACCGCTGGTGGTGCTGGAACTGGACACCCCCGGCGGACTCGACACCTCCATGCGCCAGATCATTCAGGCCATCCTGGCCTCACCCGTTCCGGTGGCCACCTACGTGACGCCCCAGGGCGCGCGGGCCGCCAGCGCCGGCACCTACATCCTCTACGCCAGCCACATCGCCGCCATGGCGCCGGCCACCACACTGGGCGCCGCCACGCCCGTGGCCGTCGGCATGCCGGGGGCACCCCAGGCACCCCGGGAGCGACCCGATCCCAGCACCCCGGCGCCCAAGGGCACACCGGAAACGCCTGCACCCGCATCGCCCGCCGACGCCATGACCGCCAAGCAGGTCAACGACGCTGCCGCTTTCATCCGCGGCCTGGCGGTGCAACACGGACGCAATGCGGCGTGGGCCGAGCGCGCGGTGCGCGAGGCCGCGAGCCTGAGCGCGACCGAAGCCTTGCGCGAGAAGGTCGTGGACGTGGTGGCCCTGGACATCGCCGACCTGCTGGCGCAGATCGACGGGCGCACCGTGCGCATGGCCAGCGGCGAGCTGCGCCTGCAGACGCGCGGCCTGACCACCCTGGCCCAGCCGCCCGACTGGCGCCACCGCCTGCTGGGCGTGATCGCCAACCCGAGTCTGGCCTTGATCCTGCTGATGATCGGGGTCTATGGCCTGATGTTCGAGTTTTCGTCACCGGGCTTTGGCCTGCCCGGCACGGTGGGTGCGGTCTGCCTGCTGCTGGCCATGTTTGCGTTGCAGCTGCTGCCGGTGAACTACGCGGCGCTCGCGCTGATCCTGCTGGGCTTTGCGTTGCTGGCGGCCGAACTGCTTTCCCCGTCTTTTGGCGTGCTCGGCGTGGGCGGTGTCGTGGCGTTCATTGCGGGCGGACTGCTGCTGTTCGACAGCGATGTGCCCGGCATGGGCGTGCCCTTGCCGTTGATTTTCGGCATCGCCGTCACGGCCGCGGCCGCGGTGTTGCTGGGCGGTGGCATGGCGTTGCGGGCGCGCCGCGCGCCGGTGGTCAGCGGCGGCGAACACATGATCGGTGCGCTCGGCGAGGTGCTCCTGGTCCAGGGCGATGAGGTCTGGGCGGAGGTGCATGGCGAGCGCTGGCAGGTGCGCTCGGACGCGCCCCTGCTGCCTGGGCAGCGTGTGCGCGTGGTGGGCCTGGGCGCAGCGCCGAACCGCTCCCAAGCCAGCGCGCACCGCAGCCCGCAGGGCGAAGGCTCAACAGGTTACGACCTGCTGCTGCAGGTCCAGCCCGATACCGTAAACACTTCGGCATCCCAATCATCCACCTGAAGGAGGCAACCACGATGTTCGATTTCAACCTGGGGCTGGGCGCGATCCTCGTGCCTGTTGTGCTGGTTCTGCTGGCATCGTCTTTTCGCATCCTGCGTGAGTACGAACGCGGCGTGGTGTTCCAGCTGGGCAGGTTCTGGAAGGTCAAGGGCCCCGGCCTGGTGATCGTGATTCCCGGCCTGCAGCAGATGGTGCGGGTCGATCTGCGCGTGGTGACCATGGACGTGCCGCCGCAGGATGTGATCTCGCGCGACAACGTGTCGGTCAAGGTCAACGCGGTGGTGTTCTTCCGCGTCGTAGCACCGGACAAGGCCATCATCCAGGTGGAAAACTTTCTCGTGGCCACCAGCCAGCTCGCGCAGACCACACTGCGTGTGGTGCTGGGCAAACACGAACTCGACGAAATGCTGGCCGAGCGCGAGCGGCTCAACCTTGACGTGCAGCAGATCCTGGACGCGCAGACCGGTGCCTGGGGCATCAAGGTGACCAACGTTGAAATCAAACACATCGACCTCAACGAGTCCATGGTGCGCGCCATCGCGCGCCAGGCCGAAGCCGAGCGCGAGCGGCGCGCCAAGGTGATCCACGCCGAAGGCGAGAAGCAGGCGGCGGTGGCCCTGCTGGAAGCGGCACAGATGCTGTCACAACAACCCGAAGCCATGCAGTTGCGCTACCTGCAAACCATGACGCAGGTGGCTGGTGATCGCGCCTCGACCATCGTGTTTCCGCTCCCGATGGACCTGCTCGGGCGCATGCTCGAGACGCCCCGACCGCCCGACCCCCGGGGATGAGCTTCAGCGCAGCGTGCCCGGCTCCCTGGCGGTCGCGGGGAGGCGTTTCTGTGAACAAACCCTAAGCGCGCCAGCGCACCGACTGGCGCGAACGGCCTGTCTAAGCTGCGACGGGACGGAAGCTCCAAGCCACAAGGCTGGATTTCTGCTCAAACGTGGCGATGGCCTGATCTGCCGACGCTCGAAGTCCGTGCCAGAGGCTGATCGACTCTGCAGGGCTGCTCTTCACGTGAGGGTGGTCCTCGTATGCCACCAAGGAACCATCATGCAATCCATCAAAATCATCGCCATCGCCGCGACCACACTGGCGCTCACCGCCTGCTTCTCGCTGCCTGCGGGTCCGACCGGTGCCACAGGCGCCACGGGCGCCACCGGTGCCACGGGAACCACCGGCTACACCGGAGCAACGGGCGGTACGGGCGCCACCGGTGACACCGGAGCGACCGGCTACACCGGTGCCACAGGCGCGACCGGCAGCACGGGTGCCCGTGGGGCAACAACCCAGGGCGACACGCTGGTCATCGTCCCGGCGCGCTGAACAGTGGCGTAACACGGCGCACAGGCGCGTGCGAAGTCCGTCCGCCTGAAAGGGCGACTTCGCACGACCGGACAGCGCCAGGCGCCCGGTTTATCCTTGGCTTCCATGAAGCTCTACAACTACTTCCGCTCCTCGGCCTCGTTTCGCGTGCGCATCGCGCTGGCGATCAAGGGGCTACCCTATGAATACCTGCCGGTGCACCTTGCCAAGGGTGAACACCGGCAAGCCGCGTACGGCGATATCGCCGCCGATGGCCTGGTGCCGCTGCTGGAACTGGACGACGGCACGCGGCTGTCGCAGTCGATGGCGATCATCGAGTACCTGGATGAGATCCATCCCGAACCCGCCCTGGTGCCGCGCGACGCACTCGCGCGGGCCCGCGTGAGGGCGCTGGCGCAGTCGATCGCATGCGAAATCCACCCCATCAACAACCTGCGCGTGCTCAAGTACCTCTCGGGCACACTGAAGCTGGACGAAGAAGCCAAAAACACCTGGTACCGCCACTGGGTGCGCTCCGGGCTGGAGGCCTTCGAACGCCAGTTGGCGCAACAACCGGCTTCGCGCTTCTGTCACGGCGACACGCCCACGCTGGCCGATTGCTGTCTGGTGCCTCAAATCTTCAATGGGCAACGTTTCAACACCCCGTTGGACGGCTTGCCACGGACCATGGCTGCGTTCGATGCCTGCATGGCGTTGCCGGCCTTCCAGCAGGCACAGCCTTCCGCCTGCCCGGACTTCGAAGCCTGATGCCCATGCCTGAAGACTGGCTGGTGCCCGACTGGCCGTCACCGGCCCGGGTGCGGGCGGTGTTCACCACGCGATCGGGTGGCGTGTCGGCGCCGCCGTTTGACCGCCTCAACCTCGGTGACCATGTGCGCGACGATCCGGTTGCTGTCGCCACCAACCGGGCGCGTCTGGCCGGCGCCATCGGTGCGCGGCCGGTGTTCCTGACGCAGGTGCACGGAACGACCGTCGCCAGCCTCGATGCCCGGACACCCGACGGCGGTGAGGCCGATGCCTGCATCACCAGCCAGCCCGGCGTGGCCTGCACCATCATGGTGGCGGACTGCCTGCCTGTGCTGTTCACGAACAGCGCGGGTACCGTGGTGGCTGCTGCCCACGCTGGCTGGCGGGGTCTGGCGGGAGGGGGTGAAGGACCCGGGGTGCTGGAGGCCACATGGGAGGCCTTTGCAGATACCGTGCAGCGCGAAGACCCGACCGCCAGCCGCGACAGGGTGGCCGCTGAGACGTTGGCCTGGCTCGGTCCCTGTATCGGCCCGCAAGCCTTTGAAGTGGGGCCGGAAGTTCGAAACGCCTTTGTCTCGCTTCATGGCGGCGCTCAGGCCTGTTTTGCGGCGGTCAGTGACACGGGCAAATACCTGGCCGATCTGCCTGCACTGGCCCGTCTGCGCTTGCAGGCCATGGGCATCATCGCGGTGCACGGCAACGATGGCTCGCTGCCCTGGTGCACCGTGGCGCAGGCTTCACGGTTCTTCTCGCACCGGCGCGACGCCGTCCACCTGGGCAGCACCGGGCGCATGGCCGCCTGCATCTGGCTGGCCTGACGTTTGTTCAGTTTTCGACAAAACGGCAGATGGGCTGCGCTCCCGCGCTTCGGCCGCTTCCCTGGCCTTGATTTCTTTGCGGCGTTGGGGCGTGCGCATCAGGTAAACCACCAATGCGATCGGCATCAAACCGTAAAGAAAGAAGGTCACAATGGCTCCGAGCACGGTGCCTGTCGTGTTCGACGCTTCGGCCACCGCCATCATGAGCACCACATAAAACCAACCGATCACCACCAGATACACAACGTTCCTAACCATGCGGGGTTTGTTGTCAGCTTGCTGGAAGCCGGCACACTGACACTAGGGAAAACCCGGAATTCCTCCCCAGAGGAACCGATAATAAGCCGCTGGTAAAAACCATTGGAGACAAGCATGACATCTGGGAAAACTCCCCAACAGCCCTGGCTGGAAGCTGCGCAGCAGTTTCAGCAGAACCTCGTTGCCCAGTGGACGCAAGCTGCGCAGGCCTTTCCGGGCGCTGCTGCACAGGCGACTCCACAGGCCGCCACAGACCCGTTCGCGGCTTTCAAGGCTTTCATGCCGCAGAGCGGCGCGGCCAACCCCTTTGGCATGGCCATGCCGCAGGTGGGCGCAGGCATGGGCATGGCCGGCATGGGAGACATGTTCAACCAGGCGGCAGGCCAGAAGGTCAGTTTCGACCCGGCCAAGCTGCTGGAGATCCAGAACACCTACATGAAGGACGTGGCCGGTCTGTGGAACCAGGGCCTGGACGCCAAGCCGCAGGGTGACCGCCGCTTCGCCTCCGAAGCCTGGGCCAGCAACCCGGTGGCCGCGTTCTCGGCCGCAGCCTACCTGCTGAATGCCCGCACGCTGATGGCGCTGGCCGACGCGGTGGAAGGCGACGCCAAGACCCGGACGCGTGTGCGCTTTGCGGTGCAACAGTGGATCGACGCCAGCGCACCCAGCAACTTCCTGGCCTTCAACGCCGAAGCGCAGAAGATGGCGCTGGAGTCCAAAGGCGAGAGCATCGCCAAGGGCGTGGCCAACCTGCTGCACGACATGAAGCAGGGCCACGTGTCCATGACGGACGAGAGCGTGTTCGAGGTGGGCAAGAACGTGGCCACCACCGAAGGCGCGGTGGTGTTCGAGAACGAGCTGTTTCAGCTCATCGAATACAAGCCGCTCACGGCCAAGGTCTACGAACGCCCGTTCCTGCTGGTGCCGCCCTGCATCAACAAGTTCTACATCCTTGATCTGCAGCCCGCCAACTCGCTGATCCGCTACTGCGTGGAGCAGGGCCACCGCACCTTCGTGGTGAGCTGGCGCAACCCGGACGAGTCGCTCGCGCAAAAAACTTGGGACGACTACATCGAAGACGCGGTCATCAAGGCCATCGGCGTCACGCAGGACATCACCGGCGCCGAAACCATCAACGCCCTGGGCTTCTGCGTCGGCGGCACCATGCTGAGCAACGCGCTGGCCGTGCTGGCAGCCCGTGGCGAAGAGCCGGTCCACAGCGCCACTTTCCTCACCACGCTGATCGACTTCACCGACACCGGCATTCTGGACGTGTTCATTGACGAGCCCTTCGTCAAGATGCGCGAAATGCAGTTCGGCCAGGGGGGGCTCATGTCCGGCCGCGATCTGGCGACCACCTTCAGTTTCCTGCGTCCGAACGACCTGGTGTGGAACTACGTGGTGGGCAACTACCTCAAGGGCGAGTCGCCCCCGCCGTTCGACCTGCTGTACTGGAACTCCGACGCGACCAACCTGCCGGGCCCGTACTACGCCTGGTACCTGCGCCAGACCTATCTGGAAAACAACCTGGTCAAGCCCGGCAAGACCACGGTCTGCGGCGAGAAGATCGACTTCCGCCAGGTCAAGCTGCCGGTCTACATCTACGGTTCGCGCGAAGACCACATCGTGCCCATCGGCGGCGCCTATGCGAGCACGCAGGTGTTCCCCGGCAAGAAGCGTTTTGTGATGGGCGCCTCCGGCCACATCGCCGGCGTGATCAACCCGCCCGCGTCCGGCAAGCGCAGCCACTGGGTGAGCAACGCCACCAAGTTCCCGGCCGACGTCAACGAATGGATTGCCGGCGCCACCGAGCACAAAGGCAGCTGGTGGACCGACTGGGCCAACTGGCTCAAGCCACTGGCAGGCAAGCAGATTGCTGCGCCCAAGACCTATGGCAAAGGCAAGACCTACGCCGCCATCGAGCCCGCACCGGGCCGCTACGTCAAAGCGAAGGCATGAACCACCCCCGCCGCGCTTCGCGCGACCCCCTCAAGGGGGCGGTGCGATGCAGCCCGGCAAAGCCGGTTCTGCCGCACCCTGGGTGAAATCACTTCGCACCCGACCGAATATTTTTTTTGACCCCTGAGGAGACAACCCATGGAAGACATCGTCATCGTTTCAGCCGCCCGCACCGGTGTGGGCAAGTTCGGCGGCTCGCTCGCCAAGACCCCGGCGACCGAGCTGGGCAGCATTGTCATCAAGGCGCTGCTGGAGCGCACCGGCCTGCCTGCCGATGCCATCGGTGAAGTGATCATGGGCCAGGTGCTGGCCGCTGGTGTGGGCCAGAACCCGGCCCGTCAGGCCATGATGAAGGCCGGCGTGGCCAAGGAAACGCCGGCGCTGACCATCAACGCCGTTTGCGGCTCGGGCCTCAAGGCCGTGATGCTGGCCGCCCAGGCCGTGGCCTGGGGCGACAGCGAGATCGTGATCGCCGGTGGCCAGGAAAACATGAGCGCCAGCCCACACGTCCTGAACGGCAGCCGCGATGGCCAGCGCATGGGCGACTGGAAAATGACCGACACCATGATCGTCGACGGCCTGTGGGACGTGTACAACCAGTACCACATGGGCATCACCGCCGAGAACGTGGCCAAGGCCCACGGCATCACCCGCGAGATGCAGGATGCGCTGGCCGCTGGGAGCCAGAAGAAGGCCGCCGCCGCACAGGCCGCCGGCAAGTTCAAGGACGAAATCGTTGACGTGAGCATTCCGCAGCGCAAGGGTGATCCCGTCGTCTTCAACAGCGACGAATTCATCAACGCCAAGACCACCGCCGAGGTGCTGGCCGGTCTGCGTCCCGCCTTCGACAAGGCGGGCTCTGTGACCGCCGGCAACGCATCGGGCATCAACGATGGTGCCGCCGCCGTGATGGTGATGACGGCCAAAAAGGCCGCTGCACTGGGCCTCACGCCGCTGGCACGCATCGCCGCCTTCGGCACCAGCGGTCTGGACCCGGCCACCATGGGCATGGGCCCGGTGCCCGCCTCGCAGAAGGCCCTGGCCCGCGCGGGCTGGAAGGCGTCTGATGTGGACGTGTTCGAACTCAACGAAGCCTTTGCCGCACAAGCCTGCGCCGTCAACATGGCGCTGGACATCGACCCGGCCAAGGTCAACGTCAACGGCGGTGCGATCGCCATCGGTCACCCCATTGGGGCGTCCGGCTGCCGCATCCTGGTGACGCTGCTGCACGAGATGCAGCGCAGCGGCGCCAAGAAGGGTCTGGCTGCGCTGTGCATTGGCGGCGGCATGGGCGTCTCGCTGGCGGTGGAGCGGTAAGCCCCTCCCGCGCCGCCTGCGGCGTCACCCCCCCAGGGGGCGTCAACAGCGGCCCGGCAAAGCCGGTTCCGCGCTGACCTGAGTTGGCGCACCCCTGACCAACAACGTTTTTTTAATGCCACAACGGCAACACCTAGAGGAGCAAACAACATGAGTCAAAAAGTTGCGTACGTCACCGGCGGCATGGGCGGCATCGGTACCGCCATCTGCCAGCGCCTGCACAAGGAGGGCTTCAAGGTCATCGCCGGCTGCGGCCCGACGCGCGATTTCACCAAGTGGCTGGACGAGCAGAAAGCCTTGGGCTACACCTTCTACGCCTCGGTCGGCAACGTGGGTGACTGGGATTCGACGGTCGAAGCCTTCACCAAGACCAAGGCCGAACACGGCAGCATCGACGTGCTGGTCAACAACGCCGGCATCACCAAGGACCGCATGTTCCTGAAGATGTCCCGCGACGACTGGGACGCCGTGATGAACACCAACCTGGACTCCATGTTCAACGTGACCAAGCAGGTCGTGGGCGACATGGTGGAAAAGGGCTGGGGCCGCATCATCAACATCTCGTCGGTCAACGGTGAAAAGGGCCAGGCCGGCCAGACCAACTACTCGGCCGCCAAGGCCGGCATGCACGGCTTCTCGATGGCGCTGGCGCAGGAACTGGCTACCAAGGGCGTGACGGTCAACACCGTGAGCCCGGGCTACATCGGCACCGACATGGTCAACGCCATCCGTCCCGACGTGCTGGAAAAGATCGTCGCCACGGTGCCCGTCAAGCGCCTCGGCAAGCCGAGCGAAATCGCTTCCATCATCGCCTGGCTGGCGAGCGATGAGGGCGGCTACGCCACGGGCGCCGACTTCTCGGTGAACGGTGGTTTGCACATGGGGTGACGGCTCCCCCTGCGCCGCGTCTGCGGCGCGTGCCTTGCAGGCCGCGTCAGCGTCAGAGCCGCTGACTCTTCGGGCTGTCCAAGCCTGCGCAGGCGGGCTTGGAGCCGCAGCCCTCAGCCCCCTCAAGGGGGCGGCACTGGCGGACCGGCGGAGCCGGATCCTCTGTGCCTTGGGTGAGCCTCCCTTCCGGCATCGACCCCGCTTCGGCGGGGTTTTTTGTGGGCGCTGGGATAATTGGTACATGACTGATTCTTCCCACGCACCTTCGCCCTGGCGTTTGTCCGTCGCCCCCATGATGGGTTGGACGGATCGCCATTGCCGCTACTTCCACCGCTTGCTCACACGCCACACGCTGCTCTACACCGAAATGGTGACCACCGGTGCCCTGATCCACGGCAATGCGGCGCAGCACCTGCACTTCAATGAAGAAGAGCACCCCGTGGCGTTGCAGCTCGGCGGCAGCGAGCCGGCCGACCTGGCGCAATGCGCGAAGCTGGGCGAGGAACGCGGTTACGACGAGATCAACCTCAACTGCGGTTGCCCCAGCGAGCGTGTGCTGCGCGGTGCCTTCGGCGCCTGCCTCATGGGTGAGCCGAAGCTGGTGGCCGACGGGGTGAAGGCCATGGTGGACGTGGTGGACATCCCGGTCACGGTGAAACACCGCATCGGCATCGACCGGGTGGAGAGCTACGACTTCGTGCGTGATTTTGTCGGCACGGTGGCCGATGCGGGTTGCAGGGTGTTCATCGTGCACGCGCGCAACGCCTGGCTGAAAGGCCTGTCGCCCAAAGAGAACCGTGAGATTCCGCCACTGCGTTACGAGCTGGCCTACCAGCTCAAGCGGGACTTCCCGGCGTTGACCATTGTCGTCAACGGTGGTATCACCACCCATGAGCAGATTGCTGGCCATCTGGAGCAGATCGACGGCGTGATGATCGGGCGCGAGGCGTACCACAATCCCTGGCTCTTGACCGAATGGGATGCCCGCTTTTATGGGGCGCCAGCCGAAGGACCCATGATGACGCGCGAAGCGGTTGAGCTGGCGATGGTGGATTACATGGAGCGTGCTGCCGCTGAAGACGGCGCGCCCTGGTATTCCATTGCCAGCCACATGCTGGGTTTGCGCCATGGTTTGCACGGCGCGCGCAAGTGGCGCCAGGTGTGGAGCGACCACCGGTTGAAACCCTTGCCGGCGCGGGAAGTCTGGGTCATGGCGCAGAACCATGTGAACACGAACAAGGAAAGTGCATTCGCTGAGGTGTGATCTGAACTTTTCCGGACCTGTATCCTCACACGCTCAGGATCTGTAGAAGACACCTGTTTCGGGTGGCGCAGGTTCAGAGCCAGGCGGGACGAGGGTATCCGGCTGGCACCAGCCCTGGCGGGGAGCGGGTCGGGGTTGGTGGATTTGCATGAGTGCGCTCCAGACTAGGAGTTTGTATGGATGCCGTCCGTCATTTCCTGACCCGATACGAGCAGACGCGTGAAGACGAGCTCTCGATTGAGGAATACCTGGATGCCTGCAAGCGCGATCCGCTGGTGTATGCCACAGCGCCCGAGCGCATGCTGGTGGCCATCGGCGAGCCGGAGTTGCTCGACACCCGGCACGACCAGCGCCTCTCGCGCATCTTCGGCAACAAGGTCATCAAGATCTACCCGGCGTTTCGGGACTTCTACGGGCTGGAAGAACCGATCGAGCAGGTGGTCTCCTATTTCCGCCACGGGGCCCAGGGGCTGGAGGAGCGCAAGCAGATCCTCTACCTGCTCGGACCCGTGGGCGGCGGCAAGTCCTCGATTGCCGAGCGCCTGAAGCAGCTCATGCAGCAGGTGCCGTTCTACGCGCTCAAGGATTCGCCGGTCAACGAATCGCCGCTGGGCCTGTTCAACGCGGCCGAAGACGGCGAGCTGCTGCACACGCAATACGGCATCGCGCCACGCTATCTGGAGCGTGTCATGTCGCCTTGGGCGGTCAAGCGGTTGGAAGAGTATGGGGGCGACATCCGGCGTTTCCGGGTCGTCAAGCGTTTTCCTTCGGTGTTGCGGCAGATCGCGATCGCCAAGACCGAGCCGGGCGACGAGAACAACCAGGACATTTCTTCGCTGGTCGGCAAAATCGACATCCGCCGCCTCGAGACCTTTGCCCAGGACGACACCGACGCCTACAGCTACTCGGGTGGCTTGTGTCTGGCCAACCAGGGCTTGCTGGAGTTCGTGGAGATGTTCAAGGCGCCGATCAAGGTGCTGCACCCGCTGCTGACCGCGACCCAGGAAGGCAACTTCAAAGGCACCGAAGGTTTCGGTGCAATCCCCTTCGACGGCATCGTGATGGCGCACTCCAACGAGAGCGAGTGGAAGGCCTTCCGCAACAACAAGAACAACGAAGCCTTCCTCGACCGCATCTACATCGTCAAGGTGCCTTATTGCCTGCGGGTGACGGAAGAAATCAAGATCTACGAGAAGCTGATCCGCAACTCGTCGCTGTCGAAGGCCGTCTGTTCACCCGGCACGCTGAAGATGCTCGCGCAGTTCGCGGTCTACACCCGCCTGAAAGAGCCCGAAAACTCCAGCATCTTCAGCAAGCTGCTGGTCTACGACGGCGAGAACCTGAAAGACACCGATCCCAAGGCCAAGAGCTACCAGGAGTACCGCGACTACGCCGGCGTGGATGAGGGCATGAGCGGCATCTCCACGCGCTTTGCGTTCAAGATTCTCTCGCGGGTGTTCAACTTCGACAGCACCGAGGTCGCGGCCAACCCGGTGCACCTCATGTATGTGCTGGAGCAGCAGATCGAGCGCGAGCAGTTCCCCGCCGAAACCGAGCAGAAGTACCTGGCCTTCATCAAGGAAACGCTGGCGGTGCGTTATGCCGAGTTCATCGGCAAGGAAATCCAGACCGCCTACCTGGAGTCGTATTCCGAATACGGCCAGAACATCTTCGACCGCTACGTGACCTACGCCGACTTCTGGATCCAGGACCAGGAATACCGCGACACCGACACCGGCGAGATCTTCGACCGCTCTTCGCTCAACGCCGAACTGGAAAAGATCGAAAAACCCGCCGGCATCAGCAACCCGAAAGACTTCCGCAACGAGATCGTCAACTTCGTGCTGCGTGCACGGGCCAACAACGCGGGCAAGAACCCGCTGTGGACCAGCTACGAGAAGCTGCGCGCGGTGATCGAGAAGAAGATGTTCTCCAACACCGAAGACCTGTTGCCGGTGATCTCCTTCAACGCCAAGGCCAGCGCCGACGAACAGAAGAAGCACGAAGACTTTGTCAACCGCATGGTCGACAAGGGTTACACCACGCGCCAGGTGCGCCTGCTGTGCGACTGGTACCTGCGCGTGCGCAAGAGCTCCTGAGCGCCCGGGGCCATTGTCCCGAAAACCAGAAAGGCGGGTCTCCATGCTGCAGCAGATCGTCGATCGCAGGCTGTCGGGCAAGAACAAGTCCATCGGCAACCGCGAGCGCTTTTTGCGCCGCTACCGCGAGCAGATCCGCGACGCGGTGAAGAAGGCCGTGTCCGGCCGCAGCATCCGGGACATCGAGCAGGGCGAAGACATCACGTTGCCCCGGCGCGATGTGTCCGAGCCGGTGTTTGGCCACGGTCAGGGGGGGGTGCGCGAGACGGTGCACCCGGGCAACCGGGAGTACGTGCGGGGCGACCGTGTCGGGCGGCCCCCTTCGGGTGGCGCCGGCGGGGCGGGCGGACAGGGCAGTCCGGATGGCAGCGGGGAAGACGATTTTGTTTTCCGCATCACCCGCGATGAGTTCATGCAGATCTTTTTCGACGACCTGGCCCTGCCGCACCTGGTGCGCACGCAGTTGCTGCCCGACGCGCCCGAGTGGAAATCGCAGCGCGCGGGCTACGTATCGGCCGGCAACCCGGCGAGCCTGCACGTGGTGCGCTCGATGCGCACCTCGCTGGGTCGGCGCATCGCCATGGGGGGCGATCTGCGCCAGCATTTGCGCGAGTTGCAGGAGGCGCTGGCGAAAGCAGAGCGCCTGGACAGCACACCGCGCGAGGAGATCCTTGCACTCCAGCAGCGTATCGAGGTCCTGATGCACCGGGTGCGCCGCATTCCTTTTCTCGATCCGCTCGATCTGCGGTTCCGCAACCGGGTGCGCATTCCGCAACCGACCGCCAAGGCGGTGATGTTCTGCCTGATGGATGTGTCGGGCTCGATGGATGAGGAGCGCAAGGACATTGCGAAGCGCTTTTTCATCCTGCTCTACCTGTTCCTGCAGCGGCACTACGAACGCACCGACGTGGTGTTCATCCGTCACCACACGCAGGCCGCCGAAGTGGGGGAAACCGAATTCTTCCAGGCAACCGAGAGCGGGGGCACGGTGGTTTCCAGCGCGCTGACGCTGATGCACGAGGTCATCCAGGCGCGGTATCCGCCGGGCGACTGGAACATCTACGGTGCCCAGGCCTCGGACGGTGAAAACTGGTTCAAGGATTCGGCGCTGTGCCGGGACCTGCTGCAGCAGAAGCTGCTGCCCCTGGTGCGCTACTACGCCTATGTGCAGGTTGCTGGCGACGAGCAGAACCTCTGGGAAGAGTACGACCAGGTGCGCCGCAACGAACCGAACTTTGCCATGCGCCGGATCACCGATGCGGCCGACATCTACCCCGTGTTTCGCGAGCTGTTCAGGAAGGCAGGTACCTCATGAATCACGCTGACGATGCACCGCGGGAACCGGTGCCCGCGGTCAGCGACGATCCCGCTCCCGTGGACCCGGACCGGCAGCCCTTGCCCTGTCCGTCGGACTGGACCTTTGAACTCATCGAGACCTACCACGCGGAGATCGCCCGTGTAGCCCAAGACTTTGGACTGGACACCTACCCGGTGCAACTGGAGGTCATCACCGCCGAACAGATGATCGATGCCTATGCCTCGGTGGGCATGCCGGTCAACTACCGCCACTGGTCCTTCGGCAAACAGTTCATCGCGACCGAGAAACACTACCGGCGCGGCCAGATGGGGCTGGCCTACGAGATCGTGATCAACTCCGATCCCTGCATCGCCTACCTGATGGAGGAGAACACCATGACCATGCAGGCGCTGGTGATCGCGCACGCCTGCTACGGCCACAACTCGTTCTTCAAGGGCAACTACCTGTTCCGCATGTGGACCGACGCCGAGTCCATCATCGACTACCTGGTTTATGCCCGCAACTACATCACGGAGTGCGAGGAGCTGCATGGCATCGAGGCGGTCGAGCAGTTGCTGGACTCGTGCCACGCGCTCATGAGCCAGGGTGTGGACCGCTACCGGCGTTCGCAAAAACCGTCGCTGGCGGAGGAAGAGGTGCGGCGCAAGGACCGCGAGGCCTATCTGCAGCAGCAGGTCAACGACCTCTGGCGCACGCTGCCCAGGGGAACGGACAAGCAGGTGGAAAAGTCCAGCCGGCGATTCCCGCCCGAACCCGAAGAGAACCTGCTCTATTTCATCGAGAAACACGCCCCGCTTCTGGAGCCCTGGCAGCGCGAGGTGGTGCGCATCGTGCGCAAGGTGGCGCAGTACTTCTACCCGCAGCGCCAGACCCAGGTGATGAACGAAGGATGGGCCACGTTCTGGCACTACACCTTGCTCAACGCCTTGTACGACGAAGGCCGCCTGACCGACGGCTTCATGATCGAGTTCCTGCGCTCGCACACCAACGTGGTCTGCCAGTTGCCGGTGGGGCACCCGGGTTACAGCGGTGTCAACCCGTATGCCCTGGGCTTTGCCATGTTCAGCGATCTCAAGCGCATCTGCGAAAACCCGACGCAAGAGGACCGGCAGTGGTTTCCCGACCTGGCGGGCAGCGACTGGCGGTCGACACTGAACCACGCCATGCGCAACTACCGCGACGAGAGCTTCATCGGGCAGTTCCTTTCACCGCGGCTCATGCGCGAGATGCGGCTGTTTTCCATCGTCGATGACGCGGCCGAACTGGAACTGGAGGTGGTCGCCATCCACGACGAGGCGGGATACCGGCGCGTGCGCGAAGCATTGGCGCGGCAACACGACCTGAGTGAACGCGAGCCCAACATCCAGGTCTGGAATGTGGCCGTTCGTGGCGACCGTTCGCTTACCTTGCGCCACAGCCGCCAGCACGACCGGCCCCTGAGCGACGATGTCCGCGAGGTGCTCAAGCACGTGTCCCGGCTCTGGGGCTTCAAGGTGCAGCTCGAAAGCGTGGACCGCCACGGCAAGGTTGTGCAGCGCTGGGAGTCGGAACCCGCGCCGCACTGAGGGTGCGTGCCACCGCGCTTCGCCGCTGGATCACGGGCCTTGTTTGCCCTTGAGCTTGGTGATGCCGATGAAGTCCATGATGAGCTTTTCGTAGATCGGCTCGGACGTGCCCTTCTGCATCTTGCGCATGAAGTACTTTTCAAACGCGACCTTGGCCAGGTGCACCCACTTGCCTTCGCTGAACCAGCTCACGTTGCGCGGCGGGATCTGCGGCAGGGCCACGAAGGCGGCGCCGGTGTCGCCGAAGTCGGCCAGGCAGACCGTGTTCCAGGTGGCCTTGTGCGTGGGCTCCTGGCCGTCGAGCAGTTCGCGGATGTTGTGCGCCGTCGCCGTCACCATGGACTCGATCATGTAGCCGGTCTTGGGCGTGCCGCAGGGAATCGGCGTGGCCTCCACCGGCGGAATCGCCACGCAGACCCCGATGCTGAAGATGTTCCTGAATTTCGCGTTGCGCTGGTGTTCGTCGATGGTGATGAAGCCACGCGGGTTGGTCAGGCCCTCGATGCCGAACACCGCGTCCACGCCCTTGAAGGCGGGCAGCATCATGCTGTGCTTGAAGGGCAGCACGTGGTCCTTGATGGGTTTGCCCTGGTCGTCGTGCTCGGTGACGAACATCTGGCCCGCTTCCACTTTGGTGGTCTTGGCGTTGCAGATCCATTTGATGTGGCGCTGGCGCATGGCCGATTCAAGCATGCCCTTGGAGTCGCCCACGCCGCCCAGGCCCAGATGGCCGATGTAGGGCTCGGAGGTCACAAAGGTCATGGGCACCTTGTCGCGGATCTTGCGCTTGCGCAGGTCGGTATCCATGATCATCGCGAACTCGTAGGCCGGGCCGAAGCACGACGCCCCCTGGACCGCGCCGACCACAATCGGGCCGGGCGCCTGCACGAACACATCCCAGGCTGTCTTGGTGGTTTCGGCGTGGCTCACGTGGCAGATCGACTGCGTGTGGCCGCCAAACGGGCCCAGGCCCTCGACCTCGTCGAACGCGAGCTTGGGGCCGGTGGCGATGACGAGGTAGTCGTAGTCCACCCGGCTGCCGTCTTCCATCTCGATCTGGTTGGCGTCCGGGTGGACCCGTTTGGCGCGCTGGATGATGGATTCAATGCCTTTTTTGGCCAGCGCCGGGGCGATGTCGACCTCGATGTCTTTGCGGGTGCGCCAGTTCACCGCTACCCAGGGGTTGGACGGTACGAAATGGAACTTGGGTGCCTCGCTGATGACGGTCACGCTATCGCCCGGGCGGGCAAGCGCCTTCATTTCATAGGCCATGGGCATGCCGCCGAGGCCGGCGCCGAGGATCACGATTCGAGCCATGTAGATCTCCGTCAGGGTAGGTTGGAACGGGATACATGTATGCATCCGCAATTGCTTATATTGCGCGCATTTTTCTCATGCCTGTCTCCGGATATACCCGTACCTGTATCTCAGGCAATGGCATCCCGGCGCGCTCTGCGCCAAGATGGCTGAATCACAGTCCCACCGCACGCAGGTCGATGAGTCCTTCGTGAACAGGGGGACACCAGAAATAGGCGCCGGTTTCGGGCTCGGTGAAGGTGAAAAGGGCGTCGGTCAAACCATCTTCAGCGCCCGACATGCGGCGCAACAGGGCCTCGAAGGCGTCGAACGAGTGGCCAAACGCGGTGAAAACGAGGCCACCTTCATTGCCCTCGGCCCAGGGCATGGAACGGCGCAGCACAAAGGCCTCGGGATCAAAGCTTTCCTGCGCGGTGCGTTTCACATGGGCCGATTCGGGTGCATCGTCGATTTCTTCGTTGGTGTCGAGGGTGCGGCCGAAGGTCTGATCCTGCTGTTCGCGGGGCATGGCCTCGAAGCGGCTCATGTGGTGGCGCCAGCGTTGCACCGCCATAAAACTGCTGCCCGCCAGCAGACCCGCGCTTTCGGGCAGAAAGGCCGCGGCCAGCGCCTTGTCACCCTCGGGGTTTTCGGTGCCGTCTTCGTAGCCGGTGAGGTCCTTGCCGTTGTCGTGGTTGAAGGCGTCGGTGATGTCGCTGACATCAAACGCGGGCGCCAGCAGGGTTTCAATGTGGCGGCCGCGGATCAGCAGATGGCCGCGGTCGGTGCCACGCAGCCAGATCAACAGGTCGGTGGGCGTGGCGGGCAGCTTGATGCGCGCGCCCTGAATGCCGCAGAAGGTCCTGAGGCCAGGGATCTCCGCGTCGAGCTGGCGCACCAGAGACGCACCCAGCGCCACCACGGTGGACAGGCCGTCCGCCTGACTGCCCAGTCGGCGCAGCACGGTCTGGGGCCTTGCGCCCACGCGCAACTGGCAGGACAGGTAGCGGCCCTGTGCCGGTATGGGTTCAAGAATGCCGGGTTGGGCCAGACGGGCAACGGACATGGAGGCTCCTGGAAAGTCGTCAGATCGGAACAGCCCGCCGCGGCTTGTCGGCCCGGCAGGATCACCGCCCGGAATCTACCAGCACGCCGACCCTCGGGCGACCGGCCTTCAGGCCGCGGCTTCGAGTCCGTTGCGGAAGTGCTCGTGCATGCGCTGCTGGGTCAGCGCGGCGTTGCGAGCGAGCAGGGCCGTCATGATGGCGCGGTGTTCGGCGAGCGAATCGTCGATGCGGCCGGTCTTGAACAGCGAGTTGTGGCGGTTGAGCTTCATGACCTTGCGCAGGTCGGCCACCATCTGCTCACGCCAGCGGTTGCTGGCGATTTCCAGCAGACGCATGTGAAAGCGTTCGTTGAGGGCAAAGAAGCGGTCGCGGTCGTTGGCGGCGGCCTCCAGTTCGGTGTGCAGGCTTTGCAGTTCGGCCAGTTCGGCGTCACTCGCGCGCTGCGCCACCACACCGGCGGCGTCCGATTCGAGCAGGGCGAGCAGGTGGTAGACGTCGGCCAGGTCCTTGTCGGACACTTCGGTCACGTAGGCGCCACGGCGCACCTTCATCGTCACCAGGCCTTCGGCTGCCAGCACCTTGAGCGCTTCACGCAGGGGCGTGCGGCTGATGCCGTATTCCTCGGCGAGCTTGAGTTCGTCGATCCAGCTGCCGGGCTCCAGCTCACGGCTGAAGATGCGCTGGCGCAGCAGCTCGGCAACTTCTTCATACAGGGCGCGGGGGGCAAGCGACAGGGCGGACATGGGGCGGGGGCGGTTGGGACAACGGTGTGTGACGGCTCTGCGATTGTAAGTCCGCAGGAATATTTTGCATCAATAATTATGAATGATATAAAATCGCCAGCGCTCCCGTGTTGTCCTTCTGTTGTTACAAGTACCTGCCCGCCATGAGCCACCATCAGCCCGAATTCGCCCCCGCCAACCTCGAAGCCTGGGTCAGAGCCGCCCAGAAGTCCGCTCCCGGCGGTGACCTGAACGCGCTGAACTGGGTCACGCCCGACGGCATCAGCGTCAAGCCGCTGTACACGGCAGAAGACACGGCGAACCTGCCGTACACCAACACGCTGCCCGGTTTCGAGCCCTTCATCCGCGGCCCGCAGGCCACCATGTACGCGGTGCGACCCTGGACCATCCGCCAGTACGCAGGCTTCTCCACCGCCGAAGAATCGAATGCTTTCTACCGCAAGGCGCTGGCCGCCGGTGGGCAGGGCGTGTCCGTGGCCTTTGACCTGGCCACCCACCGCGGTTACGACAGCGACCACCCGCGGGTGACGGGCGACGTGGGCAAGGCCGGCGTGGCGATCGACTCGGTCGAGGACATGAAGATCCTGTTCGACCAGATCCCGCTGGACAAGGTGAGCGTGTCCATGACCATGAACGGCGCCGTGCTGCCGGTGCTGGCAGGTTATGTGGTGGCGGCCGAGGAGCAGGGCGTCTCGCAGGACAAGCTGTCCGGAACGATTCAGAACGACATTCTGAAAGAGTTCATGGTCCGCAACACCTACATCTACCCGCCCGAGCCGTCGATGAAGATCATCGGCGACATCATCGAGTACACGGCCCAGCACATGCCGAAATTCAACTCGATCTCGATCTCGGGTTACCACATGCAGGAGGCTGGCGCCAACCAGGCGCTGGAACTGGCCTTCACCCTGGCCGACGGCAAAGAATACGTGAAGACCGCCATTGCCAAGGGCATGGACGTGGACGGGTTCGCCGGACGCCTGAGCTTCTTCTGGGCGATCGGCATGAACTTCTACCTGGAGATCGCCAAGATGCGGGCGGCCCGCCTGCTGTGGACGCGCATCATGAAAGGCTTCGACGCCAAGAACCCCAAGAGCCTGATGCTGCGCACGCACTGCCAGACCTCGGGCTGGTCGCTCACCGAGCAGGACCCGTACAACAACGTGGTGCGCACCGCCATCGAAGCCATGGCGGCCGTGTTTGGCGGCACGCAGTCGCTGCACACCAACAGCTTTGACGAAGCCATCGCCCTGCCGACCGAGTTCAGCGCCCGCATCGCCCGCAACACGCAGCTCATCATCCAGGAAGAGACCCACATCACCAGCGTGGTGGACCCCTGGGCCGGCTCTTACATGATGGAGTCGCTCACCCAGGAGATGGCCGACAAGGCCTGGGCCATCATCGAAGAGGTCGAGGCCATGGGCGGCATGACCAAGGCCGTTGACAGCGGCTGGGCCAAGCTGAAGATCGAAGCGGCGGCGGCCGAGAAGCAGGCCCGCATCGACAGCGGCAAGGACGTGATCGTCGGCGTCAACAAATACAAGCTCAAGACCGAAGACGCCATCGAAGCGCGCGACATCGACAACGTGGCGGTGCGCGACGGGCAGATCGCTCGCCTGCAGCAGATCAAGGCCCGCCGCGACACGGCGAAGGTTGAAGCCGCGCTCAACGCGCTGACCGCGTCCGCCGAGTCCGGCCAGGGCAACCTGCTGGACCTGTGCATCCAGGCCATGCGCCTGCGCGCCACGGTGGGCGAGGTGAGCGATGCGCTGGAAAAAGTTTTTGGGCGCCACCGCGCCGATACACAAAAGGTGACCGGTGTGTACGCTGCCGCATACGACTCCGCCGAAGGCTGGGACGCCCTGAAGACCGAGATCAACGCATTTGCCGAAGAGCAGGGCCGACGCCCGCGCGTGATGATCAGCAAACTCGGCCAGGACGGCCACGACCGCGGCGCCAAGGTGGTGGCCACGGCCTTCGCCGACCTGGGCTTCGACGTGGACATGGGTCCGCTGTTCCAGACGCCCGAAGAATGCGCGCGCCAGGCGATCGAGAACGACGTGCACGCCGTGGGTGTAAGTACGCTCGCAGCCGGTCACAAGACCCTGGTGCCGGCCATCATCGCCGAGCTGAAGAAGCAGGGTGCCGACGACATCATCGTGTTCGTGGGCGGCGTGATCCCGCGCCAGGACTACGAGATGCTGTACGAGGCCGGCGTCAAGGGCATCTACGGTCCGGGCACGCCGATCCCGGCCAGTGCGAAAGACGTGCTCGAACAAATCAAGAAGGCGTTGGCGTGACCCCTGCCGAGTTGCAGGCCGGTGTGCTGACCGGCGCTGGCGCGGGGCAGCGCCGCGCCATGGCCAAGGCCATCACGCTGCTCGAATCGACCCGCGCCGACCACCGAGCGCAGGGCGATGCGCTGCTGACCGCTCTGCTGCCGCACACCGGCCAGTCGTTCCGGCTGGGTATCAGCGGCGTGCCCGGTGTGGGCAAGAGCACCTTCATCGAAGCGCTGGGCCTGTACCTGATCGGACTGGGCCATCGCGTGGCGGTGCTGACCATCGATCCCTCGTCCACCGTGTCGGGCGGCTCCATCCTCGGCGACAAGACGCGCATGGAGCACCTGAGCGTGCATGAGCAGGCCTACATCCGCCCCAGCCCGAGCAGTGGCACGCTGGGTGGCGTGGCCGAGAAGACGCGCGAGGCCATGCTGGTCTGCGAAGCCGCGGGCTACGACATCGTGATGGTGGAAACCGTGGGCGTCGGCCAGAGCGAGACGGCGGTGGCCAACATGACCGACATGTTCTGCCTGCTGCAGCTGCCCAACGCGGGCGACGATCTGCAGGCGATCAAGAAGGGCATCATGGAACTCGCCGACCTGGTCGTCTTCAACAAGGCCGACATCGATCCGGCGGCGGCCCAGCTCGCTGCCGCGCAGATGCGCTCGGCGCTGTCCATGCTGCATCCGAGTTCGCCCAACTGGAAGCCCCCGGTACTCACCCTGTCAGCCATGCGCAAGGATGGGCTGGTGGAATTCTGGCAAACCATCGAGAAATTTCGCACCACACTCGGCGCCAGCGGTGAATTCGATGCCCGCCGTCGGCACCAGGCCCTGGCCTGGATGTG
>JAURYH010000048.1 GCA_030653975.1 Hydrogenophaga sp.
AGCAGGGCCTGCATCGCTACATCCACTACTACAACCACCACCGAATCAAACTCAAACTAAAAGGCCTGAGCCCAGTTCAGTACCGGACGCAGGCCTTGAGCTCCTAACCTTCAACTGTCCAACTTCTTGGGGTCAGTTCAAAGGTCCGGGCTTTTTTGCGGGCGCATGCAGCGCCCTCTGCAGATCAGCGCAGACCGGCGCCGCCCTCGGTTTCTGCGCGCTGGATCAATTCGATCTTGTAGCCATCGGGGTCGGTCACGAAGGCGATCACCGTGCTGCCACCCTTGACCGGGCCGGCCTCGCGCGTGACGTTGCCGCCCGCCGACTTGATCTTCTCGCAGGCGGCGTAGGCGTCGGGCACGCCCAGGGCGATGTGGCCATAGGCCGTTCCCATGTCGTAGGTGTCGGTGTCCCAGTTCCAGGTGAGTTCGATCTCCGCCTGACCGGGGTTGCCACCCTCGAAGCCCAGGAAGGCCAGCGAGTATTTGTATGCCGGGTTTTCGGATGTGCGCAGCAGCTGCATGCCCATCACCTGGGTGTAGAAGTCGATCGAGCGCTGCAGGTTGCCCACGCGCAGCATGGTGTGAAGGAATCGCATGTCGGGTGCTTTCGGGTCGGTTCGGGGATCGCGATTATGTCGTCGCGCCGCCCGCGGGCTTGTGCTGCATGTCGAATACCAGGCAGGTCGTGGTGGCATGGGCGTAGAGCGTGCCGTCCGGACCGACCAGCTGGGCGTCGGCGGTGGCGAGCTGGCGTCCGCAGTGGATCACGCGGCCGATGGCGCGCACGCGCTGCACCTTGGGGGTGAGCGCGCGCACGATGTTCACGCTCAGTTCGGCGGTGGTGTAAGCGCGGCCGGGTGGCATCCTGGTGTGCACCGCGCAGCCGAGCGCGGAGTCGAGCAGGGTGGCGAACCAGCCACCGTGCACCGTGCCCATGGGGTTGAAATGCTGCGGGCCCGGTGTGCCCTGGAAGATGGCGCTGCCGTCGCCCACCTCGACGATCAGGAAGTCCAGCGTCTGGGCGATGGCGGCGTAAGGAAGTTCGCCCTGAAGCATGGCCTGCATCACGTCCAGGCCGGTCTTGCCGGTGATCTGTTCGGGGCGGGCCACGCCGGGCCCGGGGCCGGCGGCCAGGCGTTGCAGGATGTCTTGCTCCTGGGCCAGCCAGGATTCCAGGGTGTCGTTGGCGCTCATGGGTTTCTCCATAACAGTTGCATATGCAACCATTGTAGATACAATGAATGGCATGAACCCTGTCACCACCGCGTCAAACCCCACAGGCGCTGCGGTCAAACCGCAAGGCTGCACCAACCTCAAGCTGCGCCAGCTGATGCGCCGCGTGGCGCAGCACTACGACAACGAGGTGGGCAAATCCGGGCTGAAGGGCACGCAGTATTCGCTGCTGTCCTACGTGGTCAAGCTGGGGCCAATCCGGGCGGTGGACCTGGCCGCCGAGATGAAGGTCAGCACCTCGACCCTGTCGCGCAACCTGCAGCCGCTGGTGGTCGCGGGCTGGCTCTCGGTGGGGCCGGGCGCCGATGCGCGCAGCCACCTGATCAGCGCTACCGCGGCCGGCCAGGCCAAGCGGGCGGAAGCCCAGCGGCGCTGGCGTGTGGCACAAGAGGGCATCAACCGGGCGCTCGGCCTGGAACGCGTCGCGGCCCTGCACACCTTGCTGGACGACGCCATGGCCTGCCTGTCACCGGTGGCCGGTGACGACGGGCTCAGCCTTTAGCCTTTGAATCCCACCAGCGCGCTGTAGGCCTGGCGCGTCTCCGGCGACACCGAGGCCACCAGTTGGGCGTACGGCGTCTGGTGGCGGGCGAGCACCCGCGCCGAGGCGGTCGCGCGGGTCCGGCAATACCAGTGGCAGGTGTGCTGCATCAGGTAGAGCTCGGCCAGCAGGGTGTAGGCGCGGTCGCGTTCGCTGCGCTGCGCCGTGTTGTCCACCGTTTGCTGGATGCCGCGGGCGTGGATGCGCATGGCCTCGCGCAGGTCGAAACTGGCACCCGGCAACCAGCGGTCGGCGTAGGGCAGGGCGATGCGGTTGACGCGCATCGGCGTGGAGCTGTCTTTGTCCAGACCCCCGGTGAAGCGCTGGAACTGGCTGGCGAGCGTGGTTTCGGTGGGCTGTTGCAGTTGCCAGATCTGCTGGCGTCGCTCCGGGTCTTTTTCGCTCAGAGCCCGCATGTAGCCCTCGCTCAGGCGCTCCATCAGCTTTTCGATCTGGAACTGGCCGAGGTGGCGCCCCAGCAGCTGGATGCGCTGGCGCTGATCCGTGGTCTTGAGGATGAAGGCGCCAGCAAAGGCCAGCAGGCTGAGGGTGAAGAGATCCATGGGGAAACCGGGAGGCATTGAGGGCTGCAGTGTAGTCACTGCGCCATGGCGTTGATGGCGCAGGCTTCAGCCGGGTGGCGTGACTTGCCGATGCCATTCTGAAGATGACGCGTCCACGGCGGCCGGTCAGCAGCGAAAATGGTACTGCTTTCGGCGCCGTCGAAATGCCGGCCCCGACTTATCCGAACCCACCCATCGTCCATGAGAGCCTCCTCCTCCTCCCCGTTTGCCCGTGTGGTCATCGGTTATGGCGTGGTCGCCTTGTTGTGGATTCTGTGGTCCGACGCGCTGGTGGAGATGGTGTTCGAAAACATCGAGTTGCTCGCCGCAGCGCAAGCCTGGAAAGGCATGCTGTTCGTGCTGGTGACGACCGGACTGCTGTTCTGGTTCCTCAAACACGTCCACGCACAGATGCAGCGGATCGCCGAAAACGAAGTGGAAGCCCTGCGGCGGGAGGCGCACACCGCAGCCTTGTTGCAGTCGTTGTTGGACAGTTCGCCCGATGCGATTTTTGCCAAGGACCGTCAGGGACGTTACATCCTGGTCAATCGGGAAGTCCAGCGGCTGGTGGGGCATGGTGCGAAGCCCATGATCGGGTCCAGGGCTCAGGATCTGCTGCCCCTCGAACAGGCCGACAGGATCTGGAACGACGAGCGCCAGATCATGCGGAGTGGCCGTGTCCAGGATTTCGAGTACGAGGTCGATACCCACGATGGCCGGCGCACCTTCCACGCCACCAAAGGTCCCTTGCGCGATGAGTCGGGGACCATCGGCGTGTTTGGCACGGCCCGCGACATCACTGACATGGTGAACTTGCGGCACCAGTTGCAGGAGAGCGAAGAGCGCTACCGGGTGCTCCAGGCGGTGTCCAGCCGCGTGACCGATGCCGTCGTGTCGATCGGACCCGACCAGCGCCTGGTGTATGCCAACGACAAGGCTGCGCGCCTGGTGGGGCGTCAGTCGCCCCAGGACCTGCTGGGTCACATCTTCTGGGACGAGTTGCCGGCATCCCGGGGCACGACGTTCGAGACGGCTTACCGGCGTGCGCGAGAAAGCGGCGAAGCCCTGACGGTTGCCGACTGGTACGAGTCCAGGGGTGTGTGGCTGGAATTCCGTCTGTATCCGGCCGGGGAG
Organism: Hydrogenophaga sp.; assembly: GCA_030653975.1. Classification (GTDB taxonomy): domain Bacteria; phylum Pseudomonadota; class Gammaproteobacteria; order Burkholderiales; family Burkholderiaceae_C; genus Hydrogenophaga. The sequence continues at coordinate 3,474 of JAURYH010000048.1, forward strand.
GAGGTCTCCGTCTGCATCACCGACATCACGGCGCGCAAGCAGGCCGAGCGTGAATGACAGCACTCGAAGGCGGTAATCTCCCGGCGGCTGATGGCGCAGGAGCGGTTCACGGTGCGGCGCATTGTCCAGACACTGCACGACCAGCTCGGACAACAGCTCAGCAGCGCCCGGTTGCCCCTGGATATGGCTTGCGCGCCGGGCCGTTCCCAAGCCAGCTCGCACCGCAGCCCGCAGGTACTCCAGTGAGCGCCGCCCGTGCCGGGTCTTTGACTGGAACTGCTGGAGCAGTTGCCCGGCGCAGGCGGAAGGCCACGGCCCGTCAGGCGCCGACTTTCACGCCCTTCCAGAACGCCACCCGGCCGCGGATGTGTTGCGCTTCGGGTTTCGGGTCCGGGTAGTACCAGGCGGCGTCGGGGTTGATTTCGCCATTGACCAGCAGCGAGTAGTAGCTCGCCTCGCCCTTCCAGGGGCAACTGGTGCGGTGGTTGCTGAAGGTGACGTAGGCGCGGTTGAGGGCGCTTTCGGGGAAGTAGTGGTTGCCTTCTTCCAGCACCGTGTCGTCGCTTTCGGCCACGACGACGCCGTTCCAGGTGGCTTTCATGCCAGCGGCCTGGTCATTTGCTTTTTTCCTTGCCGCGTGGCACGACGGCCGTGACGGGTGGGGTCGGGCGGTCCGAAGTGGCCGGGCCTTTGGGCGCCGAGGTGTCCTTCTTCGGTTTTTTCGACATCTTTTCGTTGCGTTGTTCTTTGCCCATGGGGATCTCCGTTGGTGACCGCTTTTCGCGGCGGGTAGACGCAGATGTTAAGCCACCGGTGCCGCTGCCGGCAGACCGCGTGGTGGCATCAGGGCGCCGACACGCCGAGCAGCTCCGCCAGAGCGGGCGTGGCCATTGCACCGGCCTTGCTCACCACCTGACCGTTGCGTGCGTTCTTCGCCACGATGAAGGGCACCGCGTCGGCGCCCAGGCTGTCGAGCAACTGGGAGTTGGACTTGATCGCGGCTTCCAGCTCGGCGGGCACATTCGCCGAGGCCGACATGCCGCCCTGTCCGGCGAGCAGCGATTGTTCGTGCTCGTTCATGGCCTGCGCCGGGTCGCTCGCCTGCATCAGCGCCGCACCCTGGGGCAGGCTCTTGGGGCCGATGATGGCCACCGGCACCCAGATGAACTTCACCTTGGTGTTCAGCGGCTGACTGGCTTTCCAGAGCTGGCTGCAGTGCGGGCACTGCGGATCAAAGAGCACATAGACCGGGTTGGCGCCCATCAGCGCGCCCACGGTGAAGCCCTTGGCGCGGGCGGCGACCGCGTCGTAGGCCTGGGCCGGCGCCACGGTGGCCACGGCCGGCGCTGCGGCTTCTTCTTTGGAGCACGCCGCGAGCAGCAGCGTGGAGGCCGCCAGAACGGCGAGGGAGAGGTGTCTGAAATTCATGGGATGGGCGACGTGTTGCCTGGCGGGGCCAACATCATCGCAGACATCGGGCACCGGGGGCGTGGCCACCCGATGCCCGTGCACCCGGGGTGCGTCAATGGTTGAGGATGATGTTCGCGATCAGCCCGGTTGCGATGGCGATCAGCACGTAGTCGGTGCCCACCTGCACCCACTGGTGACCACGCGGGGGCGGCGCCAGACGGTGTCCGCGGTGGTCCACCACGAAATACTGGCGATGACGGTACTCGTAGGGGATGTAGTGGCCGCGGCGGAACTCGGGACTGCGCGCGTTGTAGTAGCGGTGGTTGTTCCGGAAGTCCCGGTTGTTGCGTGCATCGCGGTGGTCGTCGCGCCGGTCGAAGCGGTCATTGCGACGGTCGTTCCTGCGGTCGAAGCGGTCATCACGACGGTCATCGCGCCGGTCGAAGCGGTCATTGCGACGGTCGTCGCGTCTTTCGACATGCTGGACCGGTTGCACGATGACGCGCACGTCGTTGTGCTTGTCACCGCGCCTGTCGTTCGGCTGAGCGAAGGCGGACAGCGAGCTCAGTCCGAGTGTGGCGGCCAGCAGGGCACTGACGAGGGTTCTGGATTTCATGGAAGCACTCCGTGGGTTGGGGTGAACGGATACTGACAGCAACTTGTGTCGCCCGGGTAAAGGCCGGGCACTCCGATTGCAAAGACAGGTAGCCAGGTGTTCGCCTGGTCCCCACCTCAGTGACCCGTCAGGGCCGCTTCCTTGGCGCGCATCTTGGCCGCGATGTATTCGCCGTGTGTCACGTGCAGCAGCCCGGCGACCTTGCTGATCACGTGGTGCTCGTGGGCATCGATGTGGTCGTCGGCATACGCGACCTGCCACATCGCTTCGACCACCCGCACCTTCTGCGCCTGGGTGAAGCGTTCGTTGAGCTGGCTGGTGAAACGCTGGTAGTCGTAGGCGGTGTGGGCGGTGTCGTGCGCCAGCTCCAGCAGCCGCTTCAGCTCTTCATCGTCGAGCGAAAACTTGCCACGCAGCGCGTTCAGCACCGCGTCACGCTCCGATTCGGCGATGGCCGGATCGGCCCGCATCACCTCGACCAGCAGCACCGCCGTGGCGAGTTGCAGGTCGTGCACCTGTTCGGCGGGCGACTGGTTGGCTGCGGGGGCCGTGAGCTGGGCGAGAAAGTCCTGGAGCGTCTTGAGCATGTTGCAGCGTGTGGGTGGTGTGTCAGTCAGGGTAGAGCGAGCGCGGGTGTGCGGGGTTCCCGAACAGGTGGCCGTGCTTCAGGTTTTTGCCCGCAAACCCTGCACCAGCGCGCCGATGGCGATGCCGGCGAGTGCCCACAACAGGCTCCAGTTGCCCGTGCCCAGGCCGGCGATGGCCGGGCCGGGGCACACGCCGCACAGGCCCCAGCCCACGCCGAACAGCGCCGCTCCCCGCAGGGTGTCGCGGTTCCAGTGGGCCACGTGCTGGTGGAAATAGCCACCGAGCAGCGGGCGGGCGAGCAGGCGGGGCAGCAGCCGGTAGGCGAGCAGGGTCACGAGCACCGCACCGCCCATCACCAGCATCAGGCCAGCGTCCTGGAAACGCAGGAAGCTCAGCACCACCTCGGGTTGCACCATGGTGGAGAGCGCCAGGCCAAAACCGAACAGCGCGCCGCCCGCCAGCACAGCGAGGAATTTCATTGGGCTCATTCGGCGACCTTCGCCTTCGGCTGCGGTGCGAGCCCCCTTCGGAGCGGCCGGGCGGGGGATCATGCCAACCCCCAGGCAACGAGGTTGGCCGTGATGAAGGCCGTGGCCATGAAGGTCAGTACCGCCAGCAGCGAGGGCAGCTGCAGCGAACCCAGGCCGCAGATGCCATGGCCCGAGGTGCAGCCGTTGCCCAGGCGAGCACCGTAGCCGACGAAGAAGCCGCCCAGCAGCAGCATCCACACCGGCACCCCGGTGGACAGCGGCGTGCCATCTGAAAAAGCGAGCCACCAGACCAGCGCGCCCAGCACGAGCCCGGCCGCGTAGACCAGCCGCCAGCCGCGCGAACCGGTGAAGCGCGCCTGCTGGAAAAACGGCCGCTGCGACACGAAGGACCAGGAGCTGGTGAACACCGTGCTCATGCCTCCCACCAGGCCGGTGAACACGAACAGCAGCGACACGCCAGCGCCGATCAGCAGGCCACCCAGCAGGTAGTGCTGCCAGCCCAGGGGGAAGAGGTTGGTGAGGGAGAGTTCCATGGCGGCGGATTATCCATGCCGGGCCTGCGCCCGATGACAGCTTGCTGCAGACGCCAAAGTGGCAACGGCATCAGGGGTATGGACGCTGCTGGGCGCCGGATAATCGGCGACCACGGTGGCCGATCCGGCTCCACGTCTCCACGCTTATGCACACCCTTGAACAACTGCGCAGCGGCGCGCTCGCCGGCACGCGCCGGCTCGACCTGAGTTGCGGCCTGACCGAACTGCCGCCCGAGGTGTTCGACCTGGCCGACACGCTGGAGGTGCTCAACCTCACCGGCAACCGCCTGCGCGAACTGCCGCCCGACCTGGGCCGGCTGCACCGGCTGAAGATTGTTTTCTGTTCCAGCAATGACTTCACCCACCTGCCCGCATCGCTGGGCGACTGTCCGGCGCTGGAGATGGTGGGTTTCAAGGCCAACCGCATTCAGCAGGTGCCCGCCGCGGCGCTGCCGCCGAAGCTGCGCTGGCTCATCCTGACCGACAACGCCATCGAACAGCTGCCCGCTGAGCTGGGCCAGCGCCCGGCGCTGCAAAAGCTCATGCTCGCGGGCAACCGGCTCGACGCACTGCCACCGGGGCTGGCGAATGCGCAGCGGCTGGAGCTGCTGCGCCTGTCGGCCAACCGCTTCACCGAGCTGCCCGGCTGGCTCACCGAGCTGCCGAGCCTGGCCTGGCTGGCGCTGGCGGGCAACCCGCTGGGCTGGCACCGAACCGAGCCTGCGCCGCTGCCCCGCATCGCCTGGGGCCGTCTGCGTGTGGCCGAGCGGCTGGGCGAGGGCGCTTCGGGCCACATCCACCGCGTGCACGTGGACGGCGGTGCGGACGAAGCACGCGCGCTCAAGCTGTTCAAGGGCGCGGTCACCAGCGACGGCCTGCCCGAACACGAACTCGCCGCCTGCCAGGCCGCCGGGCAACACCCGGCGCTGTGCACCCCCAGCGCCGAGCTGGGCGATCACCCCGAAGGTGCGCGCGGCATGCTGCTGCCGCTGCTGCCGCCCGAGCTGGTGAACCTCGCCGGTCCGCCCAGCTTCGACAGCTGCACGCGTGACGTGTACGCGCCCGGCTTCACCCTGCCCGCCAGCGCCGCGCTGCGCCTGGCCCGCACCATGGCCGGCGCGCTGGCGCACCTGCACCAGCGCGGCGTGATGCACGGCGATTTCTACGCCCACAACATCCTCTGGAACCCGGCCAGCGGCGACGCCATGCTCAGCGACCTGGGCGGCGCCACCCTGCTGCCCGACGACCAGCCCGCGCTGCGCCGCGCCCTGCTGGCGCTGGACGTGCGCGCCTTCGGCTGCCTGCTGGAAGAGCTTGTGGCCCACGCGCAGGGCACCGGCACCACGGTGTTGCCAGAGCTGGATCGCCTGGCCGGTCTCGCCGCGGCCTGCCTGCACACCGACCCGGCCGCGCGACCCGGGATGGCCGGCATCGCCGGCGAACTCGACACCCTGGCCTGCTGAACAAGTCCGTCGTGCTGGCGCGCAGCCGGTTCAGGCGCCTCCGGCCATCGCGTGTTGTTTCCGCCAGCTGGCGGGTGTCATCCGGTGTTCGCGCTTGAAGGCGCGGTGGAACGCCGGTTCGGACTCGTAACCCGCTTCGCCGGCGATGCGGGCGATCGGTTCGACGCTCTCCACCAGGCGGCGCGCGGCGTGCTGCAGGCGCCACCTGCCCAGGTAGCGCATGGGCGGATCGCCGACCAGGCCGGTGAAGCGTTCGGCAAAAGCCGAGCGCGACAGCCCCACTTCGCGCGCCAGGTCTTCGGTGGTCCAGGCACGTTCCCGCTGGCCGTGCAGCAGGGCCAGCGCGCGGCCCACGCGGGGGTCGCGCAACCCGGCGATCCAGCCGCTGCCGTTGGCGGCTGGATCGTTCTGCAGGTACTGGCGCACCGCCTCGATGAACAGCAGCTCGGCGAGCTTGCCGAGCACGGCCGGCGACAGCTTTTCGTCCGGCGTCGGCCGGCGTGAAGCGAAGCGCAGCGAACTCTCGACCCAGTCGCTCGCGGCCGCGTCTTCCATGCGCGACTTGAGCACGCGGGGCAGGGCGCTGAGCAGCGGATCGTCAGGCTGGTTGTGCGACAGGAAGCCGCAGAAAAAGCGCGTGTCCGCGGTGGCGGGCGTGCCATAGACCAGGCGCCCGGGCTGGCTGCCGTCGCCGGGTTCGAACAGGTCGTTCACGTCGATCGGCGCCGTGCCCAGGTCGCTGCCGAGCAGGTGGTGGTCGTTGCGCGGCAGGATCACGATCTCGCCGCGGCGCGCGGTGACCGACACGCCGCCGTCCACCCGCACCGAGAGTTCGCCCTCGCACACGAAATGGTAGGCAATGATGTGGCGCGGCAGCGGCAGGAAACCCGCGCAGTCCTCGGGCGACACCCGGGACACCACGCACCAGGGTGAGGTGAAAGCCGCTTCCAGAAACACGCCACCGGTCAGGCGCATGGCGCGCAGGATCTCGGTCAGCGGATCGGTGGGGCGGTTTTCCAGCATGGGCGGCGTTTCGGTGACAAATGCCGGCGTCCTGGACATTGTTGGAGCGCCAACATTCTCCTAGATTACGTCCACCGGCCCCACAGGCGCAACACCGGCCAGCGGCCCGTTGCCATGAGGGCCGGCAACGAGTGAGACACACCAGGAGCCTCTTCATGATCACCGACACCCAGGGCCACGCGCTGAGCGGCGCCACCACCGAAGCCTTGCCCTTCTACGAACAGGCCGTCACGGCCTTCCAGCTGTACCGCGGCGACCCCATGGCCAGCCTGGCGCAGGCAACAGCCGCCGCGCCGCGTTTTGCCATGGCGCACATCCTCCAGGCCCATATGCTGGCACTGGCCACCGAACCCGGTTGCGTGGCCATGGCGCAAGAGGTGCTGCAGGTCATCCGGCCACTGCCCATGAACGAACGCGAAGCCTCGCACGTGGACGTGATCCAGCGCGTGCTGCAGGGCGAATGGACCCGGGCCGCCCTGGCCATGGACCTGCACCACATGCAGCACCCCTACGACATCGTGGCGCTGCAGGCCGGGCACCTGATCGACTTCTACCGCGCCAGTGCGCGCAACCTGCGCGACCGCATCGCGCGCGTGCTGCCGCACTGGTCGGCCGACATGCCGGGCTATTCCATCGTCCTGGGCATGTACGCATTCGGCCTCGAAGAAAGTGGCGACTACGCGCGCGCCGAAGCGGTGGGACGCGAGGCGCTTGATGCGCAGCCGCTGGACTGCTGGGCGCACCACGCGGTGGCGCATGTGATGGAGATGCAGGGCCGCGCGCAGGACGGCATCGGCTGGATGATCGCGCGCGAACCGCACTGGTCGGGCGATGACAACTTCTTCAAGGTGCACAACGCCTGGCACGGTGCGCTGTGCCACCTGGAACTGGGCCAGACGGACGCCGTGCTCGCGCTCTACGACGGCACCGTGCGCAAGACGCCGAGCGCCGTGGTGCTGGACCTGGTGGACGCCTCGGCCCTGCTGTGGCGCCTGCAGCTCACGGGGGTGGACGTGGGCGGTCGCTGGACCGAGCTGGCGCAGACCTGGGACGCCCACGCCGATGGCCACCTCTACCCGTTCAACGACTGGCACGCGGTGATGGCCTACCTGGGTGCCGATCGCCAGAGCGACGTGCAGCGCCTGCGCGATGCCATGCGCAGCGCCGATGGTGCCAGCGAGGCCTCGCGCTGGGCCGCCGACACCGGTCACGACCTGATCGAAGGTTTTGCCGCACACTGGCGCGGTGAACACGACAGCGCGGTGCAGCACCTCTACCGCGCGCGGCACATCGCCAACCGCTTTGGCGGCAGCCATGCGCAGCGCGACATCATCGACTGGACGCTGACCGAGTCCGCCCTGCGTGCCGGCCAGCGCGGCATGGCGGAAGCCTTGGCCAACGAACGCCTGGCGCTCAGGCCGCACAGCCCGGTCAACCGCGGTTTCCTGCGACGGGCGCGGGCGACCGGGATCCCGGCAGCCGAGCGGGCGGCCAGACGGGTCGCGGTGGCGCAGTGAACCGGGTGGGTCAGGCGTCCAGACGGATATGGCCTTCGGCCACGTAGCGTTTGAAGTCGGTCAGGGGCATCGCCGCCACGCCGTGGGTCTCTTCGTCGACCCAGCTCAGCGTGACGTCGTTCAGCCCCTGGGTCACCTCCACCGGTCCGGGGCGGATGGCGATGTTCGGACCGTCGCCTTCACGGTACTCGACCTTGCCAACAATGCGTGCGGTTTGTGCCATCTGGAATTCCCTCTGAAGGTGATGCAAGCAGCTTCGCCGCGGGGCGAAACCAGGGTCTGTTCGTTGCCAGACAGATCAGGCCATTTTTGACCCATCCGGGCGCACCTCGGTGTGCGGCCCCAACAAGACCGGACATTCATGCGGAGTATCGATGGCCTGGCCCGGTGCGGCCGATGGGGTCGTGTACTTTTTTGTAACTACCGTTGTTCGGAATGAACCACAAGTAACCACCTTTGTTGAAAGAGAACCACGACCCCAGACACCGGTTCCAATCGGGACCCGGCCGGTTTTTCCGGCCGGGTTCGCCATTCCCCTGCCGTGTGCAGCAACGCTGAAGGAGACCGTCATGATTGCTTCCAGACTTCTCACCTCGTCGGTGACCGCCCTGGCCGTCGTGGGCGCGGTGGGCTGGGCCTATGCCCAGACCGCGCCAGAACCTGCCGCCGAGGCGCAAACGCCGATGACCACCCCCGCGGACACCTCGGTCACGCCCGCACCGGACGCCGCAACGTCCGGCGCCATGATGAACGAACCCATGGAACGCGCCGACCGCAACTGATCCGATGGACGGGCAGGACACACCGCCGGACGCCTCGCGCCGGGGCATGGCCGAGGACGTCCGGCGTGGCTTGCTGGCGGGCTTGGCCATCCTGGCGCTGGTGATTCCGCCCGTTCAACAGGTCCTGGTGCAGGTGGCAGCTCCGGTCAGCGCCGGGCGCCTGCCCGACTTTGGCCACACGCCGGCTTCGGCCGCCACCCGCCAGGTGGTGCACTGGGTGGCCGGCACGGGCAACCACAGCGGTCAGCCGTTCGTCGTCATCGACAAGAAGGCGGCCCGGCTCTATGTGTTTGATGCGGCGGCGCGCCTGCGCGACTCGACGCCGGTGTTGCTGGGCTCGGCGCCGGGTGACGACACCGTGCCGGGCATCGGTTTGCGTCCCATCGCAGAGGTGCGGCCCGAAGAGCGCACCACGCCCGCCGGCCGCTTCGTCGGCACACCGGGCCGCAACCACACCGGCGAAGACGTGGTGTGGGTCGATCACGACGCCGCCGTGTCGATGCACCGGGTCCGCACCACCCAGCCCGATGAGCGGCGGCTGGAGCGGCTCGCCTCCCCCTCCATCGACGACAAGCGCATCTCTTACGGCTGCATCAACGTGCCGGCCGATTTTTACGACACGCACATCCGCCCGACGTTTTCGAGCCGGCGGGCCGTGATCTACGTGCTGCCGGAGCACAAGTCCCTGCAGCAGGTGTTCGGCTTCCAGGAGCAGCCGGTCACGCCCGGAATCCCGTCCTGAACAGATGCTGCGGGCGGATTCCGGGCCGGCGCGCAGTGTGCGCTGATGCACAGACGGACCGTCGTGCAGGCGCTACCTTGGTTCAGTGATGCGGTGGTGCGCCACCGCACGCATTCACCCTTGTTTCTAAGGAGAACGTATGTCTATCTTGTCCCATTCCATGGCCCGCGGGCTGCTGGCCAGCGCCGCCTTGCTCATGCTGTCCCCCGCTGCGTTCGCCCAGTCCCGGTCGGCGATCGATGCGGCGTACCAGCAAGACCGCGCCGCCTGTCTCGACAGCGCGTCGATGCACGAGCGCAGTGCCTGCCTGCGCGAGGCCGGTGCCGTGCGCGCCGAGGCGCTGAAAGGCCGCCGGCTGGCCGGGACGTCAGCCGACACCCTGGCCCGCAATGCGGTGCAACGCTGCCAGGAGCTGCCGCCCGATGACAAGCTGCTCTGCGAACGCAGGGTGCGGGGTGAAGGCAACGAAACCGGCTCCGTGGCCGCCGGCGGTGTGTTGCGGGAACTGGTGACCGAGGTCCCGGCGCCGGCGCCGATGGCCGCGCCCAGATAAGGCGGTTTGCGGCGCGACAGCGTCGCCATGGTGCCCGTCATCGGTTGCTGGTGGGTCCGGGCCGCTGCCGGTCCACGCGGTGGGGCCAGTGCCAGCGCACCGCCAGCGCGATCGCGGCGGCGATCAGCGGGACCCAGCCCTGCTGTGATCCCATGGTCCACAAGGTGGCCGCGCTGATGGCGCACCAGACGATCGCCAGCAGCTGCAGCGTCCACAGGAGCCCGCGCGCGGGCCGGCCCGTGGCGTCCGCACACAGCAGCAGCCCCAGGCTGCCGATCGCCGTCGGGTCGGGCGCGAAACCGAACACCTCGGCCTGGACCAGCGGCCGGCCAACGACCAGCGCCTGCAGGGGGTAGAGCAGCAGCGCCCAGGCCAGCAAGCCGAGGCCGATCTCGCGGCGCAGGGGGTGGGCCGTGGTGCGCAGGCTGCTGGCGCCCGACAGCACGAGCAGACCGAGTGCCTGCACGGCGAAGACGCCGGCCGACACCGTGGCCGCCGGATTGATGGCCGCGTAGCGTTGCAGGAGAAAGCTCCAGGCCACCAGCGCCCAGCACGGCGCCAGCGCCGCGATGCCCGCACGCAACGCGGGTGTGCTGTGCCGGAGCAGGCCGAGGCCCACCGCCAGAAATACCAGCGTGGTCAGCAGCGGCCAGGGCCAGAGTGCCTGGTTGTGCAGCTCGAACAGGCGCCAATAGGTGCGCGGCGCGAACATCAGCAGATCGGCCGGGCGGTAGGTCCACCACTCGCTCATGGCCGGATCGGGTTCGCCGCCGCGCGGCGGACAGCGGGTGGGTTCACAAGGCCGCCACCTCCCGCGCCATGCGCGCGCGCAGGGCGGCATCGGGCATGCGGCCGCGCGCTGCCCCCATGTTCTGCCGCGCATGCGCCACCTGGCTGGTGGCGGGAATGGCGCAGGTGACGGCCGGGTGCGAGACCACGAATTTCAGCGCCACCTGCGCCCAGCCGTCGCAATCGATCTCGCGCGCCCAGCCCGGCAGCGGGTGGCGGCGCAGCTGGTCCAGCAGGCCTCCCTGGCGGAACGGCCGGTTCACGATCACGGCGATGCGCCGCTCCTGCGCCAGCGGCAGCAGGCGCTGCTCTGCCTCGCGGTCCAGCAGGTTGTAGGTGAGCTGCACGAAGTCGATCGGCTGCGTGCGCAGGATGCGTTCGAGCTCGCCGTGGCGCCGCCCTTCGGAGGTGCTGATGCCGACGTAGCGCAACCGGCCCGCGGCCTTCATCGCCAGCAGCCGCGGCAGGTGTTCCTGCCAGGCCAGCAGGTTGTGCACCTGCATCAGGTCGAAACGCGGCACGCCCCAGAAGGCGCGCGACGCTTCCATCTGAGCCGCCCCGCGCCCCACATCGCCCACCCACACCTTTTCGGCCGAAAACAGCGCGGCGGGCTGGCCCAGTTTCGCCAGCGCATGACCGATGGTGGGTTGCGAGGAGCCGTACATGGGCGAGCTGTCGATCAGGCGGCCACCCTCGGCCAGGAAGGCGCGCACGACCTCGGCGCAGGCGTCGCGCGCCACCGGGTCGTTGCCCACGTTGAAGGTGATCCAGCTGCCCAGCCCCACCACCGGCAGCGCCTCGCCACTGGACGGGATGGGGCGCACCAGGGGGCTGGGCGCAGGCTGGGCCGTTGCGCGCGTGGCCCAGCCGGGCAGGCCCGCCAGCAGGGCCGAAGCGGCCAGCCACCGGCGGCGATCCTGTGCGACCGGGGCCGGCGAATAGGTGCGCGGTGTGTCCATGTGCCGCCCGGTTCAGCGAAACCCGAACACCAGCAGCAGGTTGTTCGCCGGCAGGGCCATCCGCTGGCGCAGACCCAGTCCGCAGCGCAGGGCTTCTTCTTCCACCGCTTCCCGGCGACGCAGGCCCCAGGCCGGGTTCTGCGTGCGCAGGCTTTCGTCAAAGGCCAGGTTGCCGGGCGAGGTGGGCACGCCGTCCTCCAGAAACGGGCCGTAGATCAGCAGCAGACCGCTGTCCTTGACCAGGTGGCGCCCGGCGCCCTGCATGAGCGATCGGCACGTGGCCCAGGGCGAGATGTGCAGCAGGTTGGCGCAGAAGATGGCATCGAAGGGCAAGGCGAACGCGCTGGCCAGGGTCTCTTCGTCGCTCGGCCACCGCGGCTTCATCACGTCGAGCAGACAGGGCGCATGCACGTTGCCGGCTCCGGCCTCCTGCACCCAGGCCGCGATGGCGGGCAATGCGGTGCTGTTCGCTTCGGTGGGTTGCCAGGTCCAACCGGGCAGGCCGGCGCCGAACCAGGCCGCGTGTTGCCCAGTGCCCGAGGCGATTTCCAGTGCGCGGCCCCGGGTCGGCAGCACCTGGCGCAAGGCTTCCAGAATCGGTTGCTTGTTGCGGTCGGCGGCGGGGCTGAACGGCAGGGTGGTCATGGGCGTGGCGTGGTGGAACCGTGGGTCGGGCGTCAGACCGGGTTGCCGGCCGCCCGGGGCGCGGTCAGGGTCAGCAGGATGTCGGCGTACCAGGCGCAGTTCAGGCCCAGCGACTCGTCGAGCACGAGGTCGCGGTCTCCCATGTCCATGCGCGACGAATGCACGCCCAGCAGCTTCCAGGGCAGCTCAGCCGTCTCGGCGGTGGGCGCGGTGTCGCGCATCACCACCGCCGCGCCGCTGGTGCCGCGGTGGGTGCGCGCGTCGGTCAGGAAATAACCGTGCCCCTGGAAGCGGATGCCGTAGGGCGAAGCGATCGCCGCCTGGCGCACCACCGGCAGGTGGTGCACGGCGTCGTGAAAGCCGAGCGGAAAACCAACCACCAGCAGGGATGCGTCCACCGGCACGCTGGCAAACGAGGTCTGCAGGTGCGCCGGGGTGAAGGCGCGGATGATCGCGCCATCAGGCAGCTGGCTGCGGTCCAGCTCCAGCACCGCCACGTCGATCTCGCTGCCGCCGTCGCGGCCCTGGCGCCACACCGCCGCGCCCTGGTTGTAGAGCAGCATCGAAAACCCGGTGGAGCGCGTGAGGTTGCGGGCGTCGAGGTGCAGCTCGATCTCCAGCCGGTCGGGCAGGTGGCTCGTGGCTTCGTCAAACACCACATGGCGGCTGGTGACGAGGTAGAGGCGCTCGTCGCGCTGGAAAAAGAAACCGCTGGCGTTGGTGAGCGCGTAGCTGCGCAGGAAGGTGGTCACGCGCGGCGCGGCCAGGAACAGCGGGTCCACCGTGGCGGAGGTGTTGTGGGGTGTGGGTGGTGAGGTGGGGTTCATCGGTGGTTCAGCGTCGTACTGACTCAGTGTAGGGGCGGAAGCAGGGGGTGTTCTGTCCGATGGCGCACAGATCGACGGTGCTGCACGAGGTGCCCGAGCGCATGGGCCGGGCGGTCCGTTTGTGCCGAGCTTGGGCTTTATCGCCAGGTGCCCGGTGCCAGGTCATCCAGGGTGTGCGGCCCGATGGCGGCGCGGATCAGTCGCAGCGTGGGAAACCCCACCGCCGCCGTCATGCGGCGCACCTGGCGGTTGCGGCCTTCGCGGATCACCAGTTCGATCCAGGCCGTGGGCACCGCCTGGCGCACCCGGATCGGCGGATTCCGCCCCCACAGCGCGGGCGGCTCCGGCATGGCACGGGCGCGGGCCGGCAGGGTGGGGCCGTCGTTGAGCGTCACGCCGCGGCGCAGGGCGGCCAGCGCGGCTTCGTCCGGCACGCCCTCCACCTGCACCCAGTAGGTCTTCTCCATCTTGTGGCGCGGGTCGGCGATGCGCGCCTGCGCCTGGCCGTCGTCGGTGAGCAGCAGCAGGCCCTCGCTGTCGGCGTCCAGCCGGCCCGCCACGTACACGCCGGGCAGGTCGATGTAGTCTTTGAGCCCGCGCCAGCGCCCTTCGGGTGTGAACTGGCTGAGCACGCCGTAGGGTTTGTTGAAGCGGATCAGCATGGTGGCGCTCGGTCCATCAATCGGCCAGAAACAGCGCCGGGTCCACCATCGTGCGGTTGAGCATCACGCCCCAGTGCAGGTGCGGCCCGGTGACGCGGCCGGTGGCGCCCACGGCGCCCAGGCGTTCGCCCGCCTGCAGCGTGTCGCCCACCCGCACATCGATCGCGCTCAGGTGGCACACCATGCTCAGCAGGCCACCACCGTGGTCGAGCCACACGGTCTGGCCGTTGAAAAAATAGTCGCCGGTGTCGATCACGCGACCCGGCAACGGCGTGTTCACCGGCGTGCCGGTGGGCGCGGCGATGTCCATGCCGCTGTGCGGACTGCGCGCCTGGCCGTTGAACACGCGCCGCAGCCCGAAGGAACTGGAGCGCCGGCCGGCCACCGGCACGCGCATGCGCAGGTCGCCCGGCGCTGGCTCGCTGAAGGTCGCCATCACCGTCTTCTGGTGGTCGCGTTCGCGTTCGAAGCGCGCCAGGTCTTCGGGTGAGAGGTCCACCGTTTTCGGGGCCACTTTCAGGCGTTGCTCGGCGTAACGTTTGGGCGTCACGGTGTAGGCCAGCTCGCGGGGCGCTCGGCCTTCGGCCTGCACCACGATGCGGGCCTCGCCCGGCGTGGCCGATAGTGGAATGCCCACCAGCGCGGCCCATTCGATCGGATCACCCTGCACCAGCAGCGGCACCTCACCCGACCAGGCACGAGGGCGTTCGGGTGACGGCCCCAGAGAGAGGCGGACGATGCCGCCGGGCACCGGCAACGCCGTGGGCCTGCTCAAAGCAGCGCCGGTCACTTCGGCCCCAGATGACGCGCGCCAGCCGCCCATCAGCAGCAGTCCGGTCGCGCCAACCGACCGCATGATCGTACGGCGCGAGGGGGTCGATAACGGGGGCATCACAAGGGTTTTCAGGAGCATGAAAAGCAAGGTCGTGGGTGGAGCGGTGGGCAGCGTGCGGCGGGTCACCAAGCATGCCACCGATCAGGCCACCGGTGCAACGCGGGTGGGCCGGCGGCAGAGGGTGGCCCCGGTCGGCTAGCATGGCCGCATGACCGTTCACACCGAGAGCCTGCGGCTCGCCTCCCTTTACCCCGATGTTTTCCACGTCGAGGCCCCCGATTCCCCTGTGGGGTCCGACCTCTGGCCGCGCAAGCCGGGGGTGTTCATCCGCAAGGCGGCCGCTGCTGCTGCTGTCGAACCCGTGGAACCTTCGGAACCCCAGGAACCGAAGCCATCGCCACCGCTGGTGCGCGAACTCGTGGCCGGCCAGTTTGGCCTGGTGCCGCGCTGGGTGAAGTCGGCGTCCGACGCCAAGCTGCGTTCGCCCAAGCTGGTCAACGCGCGCGCGGAAACCGTGACCACCTCCAACAACCTGCGCGAAGCCTGGATCGCCGGGCAGCGCTGCATCGTGCCGATGATGGCGTTTTTTGAAGACGACTTCCGCAGCGGCAAGGCCGTGGCCACGCGCATCAGCCGCGTGGACGGCCAGCCGATGGGCGTGGCGGGCCTGTGGGAAAGCTGGACCGGCGCGGGCGGCGAAGTCATCGTGAGTTACACCCTGCTCACCGTCAACGCCAACAGCCACGCGCTGATGCACCGCTACCAGCAGCCCGGCAGCGAAAAACGCATGCCCGCGGTGCTGAACGAAGGGGGCTACGACGCCTGGCTCAACGCTGCCCACCCCGAAAAGGCGCGCGAGTTCCTGCGCGCCTACCCGGCCAACTGGCTGACGGCGAACCCGGTCGAAAAGAAGTGACGTTCCGCGCGCCTCAGCGCAGCGGTTGCGGCGCGGTCGCGATCTCGTGCTCGGTGGTTGCACCGGGTCCCTGGGGGCGGGACCAGTTGGCGATTTGTGCCAGCGCCAGGCGCTCGGCCTCGTTGAGGATGTCCATCGGCTTGGCGTGTGAGGGCGCGTGCGTGACCACACCGATGCCCAGGCGCGGCTGGAAGGTGTGGTGCACCTGTTTTTCGTCCACCACCGACAGCGACTCACCGACCATGACGCGCAGATGGGCCAGCGTCTCGTTCAGCGGCGCGGCGTGTTTGTCGGTGAACATCACCACCACAAAACAGCGCGGGTGGTACTGGCCCACCACACAGCGAAAACCCGCGGCGCGGCGCACGCGCGCCGCCAGCGTCACCAGGATCTGGTGTTCCACCCCCGGCCCGGCCGTATCGGTCAGTTCGTAGAGGTTGCTCACGTTCACACAGATCACCGAGCACTCGCCCTGCTGGCGGGCGGTGCGCCAGAACACGTGTTCCACCTCGGCGATCAGGGCCGAACCGGTGTGGAGCCCCGTGACCGGGTCGGCGCCTTGCTGCACGCGTGAGAGGCGGGCCAGTTTGCGGTTTTGCCGGTTGCGCAAAATGCCCAGCACCGTGGCCGTGAGGAAATACACCATGGTGATCACGGCCGTGAACAACCAGAAGCCCGAGCCCAGGCCCGGTGCGTCAAGACCGCGCAGGTACAGGCCGCTCACCATGGCCGCCAGGCACACGATCGCCAGCAACATCCAGCGCGCCAGCGGGTCGCCCCGCCGGGTGGCGCGGATGACCGCCACCAGCGCCAGCACCACCGGCACCATGTTGACCACCGCCGCCGTCAGCAGCACCGGGCGGAACTGGCCGCTGGACACCTGGCTGGCCAGCAGCGCCAGCACCACCGCGGCCAGGAACACGGCAGCGCCTCCCCAGGCGGTGAGGCGGTGCGCCAGGGCGTCCTCGCGCGCACCGCCCAGCCAGCCACCCAGGTAATACAGGGCCACACCACCCGCCAGTGGCCCCAGGCTGGCCTTGAGCACCATCAGCGGGTGCTCGGGCAGGGTCGGAAACAAGGCCTCGGGCAAACCCGTCATGACCACGCAGCTCGCGCCGGTGATCACGACAAACAGCAGGTTGCGTATCGAGCCCCGGCTGCGGCTGCCCAGCGCGTCGCCCAGCGCCAGTGCCGCCAGCGTCAACAGACCCCCGAGCATGGCCGACCAGATGGCGATTTCAGAAACAGGCATGCGCCCGATTATGGCGGCGCTGACCGTGGGAGTCGGGGGGAGTGCCCCCTGTCTCGCCGCGCCTTGCACGGCGGGCGGGATCGCTTGCTCCCGCCCTTTTTCTCGTGCGCGCTCGTTCAGGCGGGCTTGGTCATTTTGCCGGCCAGCTGCTCAGACAACCAGCCAAAACCCGCACCCACGGCGATGGACAGGATGGTGGGCAGGATCGCTGCCGTGGGCGTCATGTCCTTGCCCAGCAGGATCAGGCCGGCCACGCTGGCGAAGCCGTACACGCTGGACGGAATGGTCGACAGAAACGGCACGTGCGCCGCCAGCACAATCACCGCCGCACCCAGGCCCACAGCCACCGGCGCCGCCAGGCCACCCAGCGCGCCAAGCTGTCCGATCAGCATCACCGAGGCCATGCCCACCACCGCACCAAACGACATGCAGACCACGGTCTTCACCAGACCATCGGTCTTTCCACCGTTGTGAAAGAAGCTGGCCCAGGCCACAAAGGCTTGCCACACCTGCATCTGAAAAGCGGCCAGCGGCCCGAGAAAAAGCCAGGTGGCGGCGACGGCCAGCAGGCCAATGGAAATGGCCAGTGCAAATAACAAAGTCATGGATGTCTCCTCGTTGGTGGAATAAAAAAACGCCCGCCCCGGATGGGACAGGCGTGGCCAACGAGTCAATTTCCATGCCATGGTGCACCGCTTCCCCAAAGTTCGTCTCAATGTGAGAACGCTCCTGATTTGATGGGGCTTTTATTTGCCGGTGCGCGTCGCGGGGTTGCCTGGCGCCTGTGCCATTCCACAGCAGGTGTCCGTGAACGGAACAGGTGGGCACAGGGGCAGCGGGATCGGGCGGCGCAGTCTCACAAGGTCTGCCGGTAGCGCTCCAGCATCTGTTCCTGTGTCTCCACCGGCGCCTCCGCGCTCAGGCGCTCGCCGATCTGGTCGCGCAGCATCTCGCCCATGCTCGGCAGCACCGAGCGCGCCACGTGGCGGCTCGCGTCCCAGAGGGACGAACGCATCAGCGCCTTGGCGCAGTGCAGGTAGGACGCCTGCACCGTCACGCGGATCACCAGTCTGGGCACGCGCCGCGCGTCGGTGCAGCGTTCGCGGTCGGCCTCGTCGGTGCTGAGCAGCGCGCGGCCGTTCACGCGCAAGGTTTCATCCACGCCGGGCAGCAGAAACAGCAGACCGAGCTGGCCGGTCTGCACGATGTTTTCCAGCGTGTCGAGCCGGTTGTTGCCCGGCGCGTCGGGGATCAGCAGTGTGTGCGGATCCAGCACCTTGACGAAACCCGGCTCGCCGCCGCGCGGCGATGCGTCCACCGCGCCGCTGGCGCCCGCGCTGGACAACACCACCAGCGGCGACAGGCCGATGAAGCGCGTGGCGTGCACGTCGAGTTGCGGCAGTTCTTTCTTGGCCGAGCGTTCGCGCACCGGGTCGTACAGCGCGCGCAGCGCTTCCAGCGTGGTGATGTTCATGGGTTGCAGGGTTTACAGGTCGTAGCTCACCGAGCGTTCGGGCAACACGCTCAGGTCCAGCGGGCGCACCGCGCCCATCCAGATGGCGCGGTCGCGGTGGTCCACCAGGTCGTTGCCGGTGATCGGGTGGATGAACACCACCAGGCCACCCCGGTGCAACGTCAGCCAGGGGATCACGTCGGCAAACAGCGCGGCCTTGAAGGCCAGCTGGCAGCTCCAGTCCGGGTGCGGGCCCACCGGTTTCTCGTGCACACGGCCCATCTTCAGCGGGAAGTGCGCTGCCGCCGCTTCGCACAGCGTGCGCGCCTGTGCCAGCGTGTCGGCGTTGAAGTACACGTGGGCGTGCCAGCCGTGGATGGTGGTTTCGGGCGGGGTGGTGGCGTCGTTCATGCGCGGCATGATGGCAGATTTCAACGCTCGCTGCGCTGTGCCGAGGGCGCACAACGCGCCACTGGCATACAGTCCCCGCATGACCGTCCCCATCACCCTTTCAGAATGGCAGGCAATGAGCGCCGCGCCGGGCCGCCCCAAGCCAGCTCGCACCGCAGCCCGCAGGGCGAAGGTGTTCCAGTGAGCGCCGCGCCGGGCCGCCCCAAGCCAGCTCGCACCGCAGCCCGCAGGGCGAAGGTGTTCCAGTGAGCGCCGCCCGGCCGCTCCGAAGGTGCTCAGCCCCGCAGTGCGCAGCACGGAGGGTAGTCCAATGACCCACGCCGTCTCGCGCCTGCGCACCGCGCGCCTGGCCGTCAGCTCCAAGCCCTACGTCGCCCGCGGCTCCGGGCTGGGGCGCTGCACCGGCTGCCGCCTCATCGCCAGCCACTGCATCTGCGCGCTGCGCCCGCAGGTGCCCACGCGCGCTGGTGTGTGCCTGATCATGGGCGACATCGAAGCGCTCAAACCCAGCAACACCGGCTGGCTCATCGCCGACGTGGTGGCCGACACCTGGGCCTTCGGCTGGGCGCGCACCGCGGTCGACCCGGCGCTGCTCGCCCTGCTGGCCGATCCGCAGTGGCAACCGTATGTGGTCTTTCCTGGTGACTACGCGGAGCCCGGGCGCGTGTTGACCGCGTTGCCCCCGGCCGAGGGCAGCGCAGCCGGGCAGGGTGGCCAGCGCCCGCTGTTCATCCTGCTCGATGGCACCTGGTCCGAAGCGCGCAAGATGTTTCGCAAGAGCCCCTACCTGGACCGCTTTCCCGTGCTCAGCCTGCACGCCGATCAGGTGTCCAACTACCGCCTGCGCCGCTCGTCGAATGAGCGCCACTTCTGCACCTCCGAAGTGGCCGCGCTGTGTCTGGCGCTGGCCGGTGAAACCCACGCCGCGAACACACTCGCGGCCTGGCTCGACGTGTTCAGCGACCACTACCTGAGCATCAAACGGCAGCTGCCGCTGGACTGGGAAAGCGAGGCGCACCAGCGGTTGCGCGGGCTGGCGGCTCAGCCCGGAATCTCCGGTTCCACCAGCAGCGCGAGCAACTGCAGCGACTGCTGCCAGCCCAGGTAGCAGGCTTCTGTGGGGATCATGGCCGGGATGCCTTGCTGCACCGCCGTCAGCTCCGTGCCCACCGACACCGCCTTCAGCGTGATCGTGGTGGTCATCTCGCCGGGCAGGTTCGGGTCGTCGAACACATCGGTGTTCACGATCCGCTCGTTGGGCACCAGCTCCAGGTACTTGCCGCCAAAGGCGTGTACGTGGCCGCTGCTCAGGTTGGTGAACTGCATGCGGTAGATGCCGCCCACCTTCGCGTCCATCTCCAGCACGCGGCCGGTGAAGCCGTGCGGCGGCAGCCATTTGGCCATCGCGTCGGGGTCGAGGAAGGCGCGGTAGACGCGCTCGGGCGGTGCAGTGAGCACGCGGTGCAGGGTGACGGTGCCGGTGGTCATGGGGACTCTCCTGGATGGGGGTTCGGTTGACGGGGTGCAGCGGACAGCTCGCGCGTCCACCAGCCTACGACGAACCAGGGTGCCTGGTTTCGACAAAGTGTTACCCACCTTGGCGCAGCGACCACCTGCGCCTATCATGGTCTGCACGGCATGGTCGCCCCGAGGGGCGCCGTGACCGGTGGCCCGGGTGTTCATTCTTGGGGGCAAGCGACATGATCGAAGTTGACCAGCTTCCTGCCGTCAAGCACGGCCTGTGGTTCTACGGCGGCGTGACCACCTGCCACGTGCGCATCGTGCGCCACCACACCCTGTACGGCACCGGCGACGCCGATGACCCACCCGAACTCTCGGCCGATCGCGAGACCGAGTGTTACTACATCCTCTACGACAGACCCCACGCGCAACCGCCCTGGCTGGACGGCGGCGCCGCCCTCTCGCTGCGCGAAGCCGTGTTCCTGGCCGAACGCAAACTCGGCCCCGTGGTCAGCTGGGCGGACTGACCGCGCGCTCAGGTGCCCGTCACCGGCACCGGCCGCACGGTGTAGCTCGCCGTGCCCTGTGCCCAGACCAGCAGGCGGTCGATGTTGGGATGTTTGCCCGGGTGGGCGCGCGCATCGGCCGTGTGCTCGGCGTACCAGTCCAGCCCCAGCGCCGCCGCTTCGGGCGTGATGCGGCCGCCGTGCATCGCGGCCAGCGCCGCGTACACCGCCAGCGAACCGGTCTGGCCCGGCCTGTTTTCAATCGTGGCCAGCACCGCGCCGTGGGCGTCCAGCAGTTGCAGCGCGGCGAGGTGGTGGGTGGCGGGCAGGGTCTTGAGTCGCTCGGTGAAGTTCATGCTGGTTCGGGGTTTTCGCAGGGGCTCCGATTCTTCCCGATTCATGTAAACCATGCGAAATTTTGTTGTGCCGTTCATGGACGGCCGCTGTGTGCAACCGTGCGGGCCCGCGCTGGCGCATGAAAACCGCGGTGTAGGATGGGCAGCCTCCCGACCACCAACCAGGTGACGAGGCATGAACCCACAGACTTCCCGGCTCCCCGCACTCATCGCTGCCCTGGTCGCGCTCGCCGTGGCGGGCTACTTCGGCTGGCAGCAGTTCAAGCCCGCGCCAGCACCGGTTGCCCCAGCCGCAGCGCCTTCGGCGGCCGCTCCAGAGGTGCTGCCCGAACCGGTCGCGCCCGAGCCCACGCCACCCGCCATTCAACACCCTGTGGAAGCCCCGGTGGCCGCAACCGCCGCAGAGCCCACCCCGCTGCCCGCGCTGGACGGGTCCGACGAACACGTCAGCGCCTTGCTCTCGGGTTTGCTCAGCCGCAAGAACCTGCTCACCTTCCTGCAGCTCGACGGCTTCGTGCGGCGGGCGGTGGCCACGGTGGATAACCTGGCGCGCTCGCAGGCGCCGGTGATGGTCTGGCCCGTCATCCCCACGCCCCAGCGTTTCACCACACAGCGCGGTGAGAACGGCGTTGAAACCATCCACCCTGGCAACAGCCAGCGCTACGTGCCTCTGGTGCTGATGATCGAATCGGTGGACACCGGCAAGGCCGTGGACCTGTACCGCAGTCTCTACCCCCTGTTTCAGCAGGCCTATGAAGAGCTGGGCTTTCCGGGCCGCTACTTCAACGACCGGCTGGTCCAGGTGCTCGACCACCTGATCGCCACGCCGGTGCCCACCGAAGCGCTGGCCGTCACCCTGGTGGACGTGAAAGGCACCGTGCCGTCAACGCGCCCCTGGGTGCGCTACGAGCTGGCCGACCCGGCCCTGGAGTCCCTGTCGGCCGGGCGAAAGATGCTGCTGCGCACCGGCCCGGACAACCAGCGGCGCCTGCAGGCCAAGCTCAAAGACATCCGCCAGCGCGTGGCCAAGCCCTGAACGCCCTGACCAAAGACGGAAACACCGCCCATGACCCACCCAGCCTTCTACCCCATCGGCACCCCCGGCCAGGCCTGGGGACCCGCTGAAGTGGCCGCCTGGCGCGCGCAACTGGTGCGCCAGCGCAGCTACGCCGAGGACGTGCTGGCCGTGTTCGAGCGGCTGCGTGCGCGCTTCGAGGTCCTGCCCTATGGGGAGGTGTTGTACGGGAGCGATGTGTATCCGCTCTTTGCCCTGCAGAACCTTGAATGGCAACCCGGCCTGCCCGCTGTGCTGGTCACAGGCGGCGTGCACGGCTACGAGACCAGCGGCGTGCACGGGGCGCTGCGCTTCCTGGACCAGCACGCCGAGGCCTACGCCGGCCGGGTGAACCTGCTGGTGGCGCCCTGCGTGAGCCCGTGGGGCTACGAGCGCATCCACCGCTGGAACTTCGACGCCATCGATCCCAACCGCTCGTTCAAGGAACCCAGCGCGGCGCAGGAATCCGCCGCGCTGATGCGGCTGGTGGCGCCCTTGCTGGGTCAGTTCGCTGGGCACATCGACCTGCACGAAACCACCGACACCGACGCGTCGGAGTTCAGCCCGGCGAAGGCGGCGCGCGACGGTGTGCCGTACACCCCCGTGCACATCCCGGACGGCTTCTACCTCGTGGACGACACCGAGAATCCGCAGCCCGAATTCCAGCAAGCCATCATCGCGGCGGTGGAGCGCGTCACGCACATCGCGCCGTCCGACGCCCAGGGCGGTCTCATCGGCTCGCCCCAGTTCGGCCGCGGCGTGATCCGCTACCCGCTGAAGTCGCTCGGCCTGTGCGCCAGCATCACGGGTGCGCGCTACACAACGACCACCGAGGTCTACCCCGACAGCCCGCGCGCCACGCCCGAGCAGTGCAACGCTGCGCAGGTGGCGGCGGTGTGTGCGGCCATCGACTTCGTGCTCGCCCAGCGCTGACGCGACTCAGGCGCGGAAGGCGTTGGCCGCATCCAGAAAATCGATCTCTCTTTGCCGCACGTCCGGATCGCTGGCCAGCCAGACCCCGCTGAGCCGGGCCTCCACCATGGCGGGCGCGAGCTGGCGCAGGTGTTGCAACTCCATCGCGGCGCCCGGCAGATCGCCCGCGCCGACCAGACAGAGCACCAGGCACAGGTGGGTGCCCGCGAAATCGGCCTCGCGCAAGGACTGCCGTGCCGTGTCGATCGCTTCCGCGTAGGACCGGGAAGCGAACTGCGCCCAGACCAGGTTGTCCAGCAGATGGAAGCGCGCGGGGTCGCGCGGGCTCAGGCGCAGCGCCTCCAGGCAGCGCCGTGTGCCCAGCGCGCACGCACCCGACACCGCCTCGCACATGCCGAGCCGCACCAGCGCGACCGGGTCGTTCGGGTTCAGATCGAGGGCGCGCCGGAAATCGGCGCTCGCCTCGGGCAGCCGGCCCGTCACCAGCATCAGCCAGCCGCGCCCGAGGTATGCCAGGTGGTCGGCGCTGTCGATTGCCAGGGCACTGGCCGTCGCGTTCAGCGCGGCTTCCAGGGTTTCCGGGATCGACCTGGCGGTGCCAAAGTACAAGTGCCACGAGTGGGCGTCCACGATGGCGTGCAGCGCCATTCCGCAGCGGGGGTCCAGCGCCAACGCTTTCCCGGCGATCCGGATCACCTCGTCGCGGGTGGCCGCATGGGAGCGCGACAAGCCCTCGCGCGCCCGGGCACGGGCCTGCAGCGCAAGCTCGTAAGCCGTCACGTTTTCGATCGGACGGCTGCGTGCACGGTTCAACTCCGTGGTCTCGAGGTACGGCGCCATGGCGGTCACGATCGCGCGGGCGAGCTCGTCCTGCAGCGCAAACATGTCCACCAGCTGGCGATCGTAGCGCTCGGCCCAGATCTGTTTGCCGGTGACCGCATCGACCAGCTGCACCGCCACCCGGACCGACGCGTCTGCCCGGTGCGCGCTGCCTTCGAGCACATAGCGCACGCCGAGTTCGTGCGACACCGTGCGCGCATCCACCATCCGGTTCTTGTAGGTGAAGACGCTGTTGCGTGAAATCACGAACAACGAGTGAAAGCGCGACAGCGCGGTGATGAGTTCGTCGGTGATGCCGTCGATGAAGTCCTCGTGCGTTGCGTCGCCCTGCATGCGCGCAAACGGCAGCACGGCAATCGAAGGCTTGTCGGGCAGGGGCAGCGGTATGGCCGTTGCATCGGCGTGGGTGGATGGCGCCGGTGGCTGTGCACGCTCGGCGTCGGAGACCGGCAAGGTGAACTGGTAACCCGTGCCGTTGATGGTGGACACCGCGTCGGAGCCCAGCAACTTGCGCAGCCTGGACACATGCACGGTGAGGTTGTTCTCTTCCACCACCACGCCCTGCCACACCTGACGCAGCAATTCTTCCTTGGTGACGACGCGCTCCCGGTTCTGGATCAGCGCGGTCAGCAGGTCGAAGGCCCGCGCGCCCAGCGTCACCGGCTCACCGCTTTTCAGCAGCTGGCGCTGCGCGGGTCGGAGTTCGAAATGACCGAAAACCACGGGATCAAGCACGGTCAACCTGCCTTTCACCGAAGCCTCTCATCGTAGCCACAAGTCCGGGTTTAGGAAAGTTTGGTCGAAATTCAGCGGCGTTTAGGGACGGCGGTCATGCGAATGGCCACATTGGGCAGGGCCGTTTTCATGGGTCTGAAGCGGCCCACAGACGCCGCTGTTCCGGCGAAACAAGGAGACAAAAATGATTGCATTTGTGCGGGTGGCCGGCGTCAAGCCGGGGAAAACGGGCTCAGCCCTGGCGTTCGCCAAAGAGATGGCCACCTACTTCAAAGAAACACAAAAACGCGACCTCGAAGTGTTGCTCCCGATCGGTGGTGCGGTGCAGCGCGTGGCCTGGTCGGCCCGCTACAACGATCTGACCGAGCTGGAGACAGTCATGAACAAGCTGACCTCAGATCCCAAGTACTGGGAGCTCGTCAACAGCGCGTCCGACAACTTCATCCCGGGATCGTTTCACGACGCCATATGGAAGACGGTCTGACGCCGTGCCTGTTCATCCCCCTAACCCTCTACAGGGACTTCCCACGTAGTCAAGAAGCGCGGGCGATAGGCATTCCTTGGTGACGGTATTTCATGCGTTGGCGTGAAGCGGCGATGCGTTGAAACGAGGAACAGACTGCACATCTACAGACGGTCTTGTTGCACCGGTCGTTCATTGGTGCGGACCCAGATACGAACCGCTCGGTGAGGCCCCATTCCGATCCCGTGGTATTCGCCGCCATCGGCGCCACAAAGGGTTAGTCGGGCTTATCTCACCGCCGGTCTGACCTGTTCAAAGTATCTTCGGCCTCACGTCTGGCAAGAAATCAGTTGAAGGGGATCAGGCGGGTTTGACGCTCACGTGTCGGGCATCAAACGCCTGCCCCTTGGTCATCACCGCCCACAGAATGCGGGCGTTCTTGTTGGCCAGCGCCACGGCAGCCTTCTGCCAGCCGTGCTTCTCGCGCAAGCCATGCACCCAGCGCGAGATCGGGTCATCGCGCTTGTGCGCGGACCACACCACCGACTTGGCTCCCTGGATGAGCAGCGTGCGCAAATACATGTCACCCCGGCGGGTGATGCCCCCCAGGTTGTTCTTGCCTCCGCTGGAATTCTGTCGGGGCGTCAGGCCCAGCCAGGCGCCGAACTGCGGGCCGTTGCGGAACTGTTTGAAGTCACCCACGGTGGCCACGGCAGCAGAAGCACCCACCGGCCCCACCCCCATGAGCTGTTGGGCCATTGCGGCCTGTGGATCGGCCTTGAGGTGAGCGGCGATGCGCTCATCGCACCAGGCCAGGTGCGCGTCGAGTTCGGCCCATTGCGCCTGGGCGCGCAGCAGCGCCAAACGAGCGATGCCACCGAGTTCATTGCTGGCATCTTCCAGCGCATCGGGCAAAGCCAGGCGCAGGGCCTCGGGCTTCTGCGGAAACACCAGACCAAACTCGGCCAGCAGGCCCCGGATGCGGTTGATACAGGCAGTGCGTTCGGCCTTGAAGCCCTCACGCAAGCGGTGCACACACAAGAGGCTTTGTTGCTCGACGGTCTTGATGGGCACGAAGTGCATGTGTGGGCGGCCAGCGGCCTCGCAGATGGCGGCGGCATCGTTGGCGTCGTTCTTGCCGGTCTTGCCCTGCAGGCGGTACGGGGCAACCAGGTGAGCGGCGATGATGCGAGCGTCCAGGCCCATGGAACGCAGGCGGCGGGCCCAGTGGTGAGCGCTGGAGCTGGCCTCCATGGCGAGCATGCAACCGGGTGGCAGCTGAGCGCACCAGGGCAGGAATTTGTCGCGAGAAAGAGCGCGACTGGTGACGCGCTGACCACTGGCATCGACAGCGTGAACTTGGAGGACACGTTTGGCCAAATCCACACCGACTCGTGTAATCTTGCTCATGGGACTTCTCCTTCCAACAAGGGTTTCAGATTGACTTCCAAAACCAATCTTGGCACTTCGATGCCGTCGCCCGGAAGTGGGAAGTCCCTTCGTATTC
>JAURYH010000054.1 GCA_030653975.1 Hydrogenophaga sp.
GTATCGCAAGGCTATCGCTTGCGCACCTGACGATTCGGAAAGATATCGCCGTACAACTTCGAGCTTGAAGCTCTCATCGTGTTTCGCCATGAAAAACACCCCAAAGGTTGGATCGGTGTCCAACTTTTGGGGTGCAGTTCAGAAGCCGGGTTGTTTTGCGGAGCAATGCGGGATCAGGAACCGATCACGCCGCCGTCGTTCTTGGTGATGACGATGGTGGCCGAGCGCGGGCGCTGGCCGGCGCCGTAGCCGGCGTTGGCGGGCCACTGGCTCTGGTACTTGGCCGGGTTGCCGATGTCGGCCATGGCCGTGCCTTCGCCCGGGTGCTGGATGTTGATGAACACTGCACGGCCGTCCGGCGTCTCGCACCAGCCGGTGATCTCGCAGCCCTTGGGGCCGACCAGAAAACGTGCCAGCGTGGTCGGCGTCGGTGTCTTGCCCACGTAGGTGGTGACCGTCTTGTCGCCGTGCTTGACCGTCCTGGCGCCGCCGTCGCCGAGCTTGCCGGGGATGGCGGCGAGCATCATGCAGTTGGTCTTGTCGGTGTAGGCGCCGTCGTCGGTCTGGATCCAGCAGACGCCGGTGCTCGGGCTGAACACCAGGCCGTCGGGCGAGGACATGTCGTTCTCGTCCGTCAGGTTCGACAGATTGACCGCGGACTTGTCGGCGCCAGCTTCGGCGCCGAAGACGTAGACGTCCCACTTGAACGCGCTGCCGGCGGGCGAGGCGTCGGCCAAACGCACGATGTGGCCGTGCACGTTGCCCTTCTGCTCCTTGCTGCCCTTCATGTCGGTGTACATGCGCGGGTTCACGGCGTCCGTGTTGGCCACGGTGCGGTTGCTGTTGTTGGTCAGCGTGATGTAGACCTCGCCGGTCTTCGGGTTCACACCGCCCCATTCCGGGCGGTCCATCTTGGTGGCGCCCACGGCGTCGGCCGCCAGGCGCGTGAAGATGGCGACGTCGGCGTTGGACTTGAACTCGAAGTACGAGCTGCCCGCGATGACGGGGTTGTTCATCGACAGTTCCAGCCATTCGCCACTGCCGTTGTCCTTGAAGCGGGCGGCGAACAGCGTGCCCTTGTCGAGGTACTTGTCGCCGGCGGCCAGGCGGTTGGCCGGGCTGGCGTCCTTCGGGTCCCACTTGGCGTCGGACACGAACTTGTAGATGTACTCGCCGCGTGCGTCGTCGCCCATGTAGGCCACGATGGGCTGGCCGGCCACCGGTTTGGCGAAGGCCACGCTCTCGTGCGCGAAACGGCCCAGGCCGGTGCGCTTGCGCATCGGGGCCTGGGTGTCGTAGGCGTCCATCTCGACCACATAGCCGAAGGTGTTCATCTCGTTGCGGTAGTCCTCCTTGGCGCTGGCGGCCAGGGCACCGTTGTTCCAGCGCACGTACTGGTCTTGCGGGCCGGCGCTTTCCCAGCCGTGGCGGCTGGCGGCACCGGCCTTGCGGCCGTAGCGGTTGAGGGCCTGGACCTGCTTGTCCTTCTTGCGGCGATCGTCGTCCTGCGCGTCGCGCGAGAAATAGCCGTACCAGTTTTCTTCGCCCGAGACAAAGGTGCCCCAGGGCGTCTTGCCGGTGCCGCAGTTGTTCAGCGTGCCGCGGCAGGCCGTGCCGTCCGGGCTGTACTTGGTCACCACGTGCTCGGTGCCACGGGCCGGGCCGTGGAGGGTGGCGGGCGTGGAAGCGGTGACGCGGCGGTTGAACGGCGAGCTGGTCTTGTAGGCCCACTGCTTGCCGCTGGACTGGACTTCCACGAACGACAGGCCGTGGATCGCGAGTTCCTTGTCGACTTCCGAGGCCGGGCGGGGCAGGGTGGATGCGCCGCCGTTGGTGTGGATGAAGAACGACGAGAGCTTCTCGTCGGTGGTGGCTTCGTGGTTCACGGCCAGGATGCCGCGGCTGTTGAAGCTGGTGGAGGGCTTGCCCGAAGCGTCCAGACCGAACCACTCCATGCCGTCGTGGTGGTCACCCGCGCGCTGCTCGAAAGCGGTGTCGCTGCCATCGTTCTTGTAGGCCGGCACACCGGCGGCCAGCGGGTCACCCAGCGCGTAGATGATCTGGGCGCTGTAGCCCTCGGGCACGACCACCTTGTCGGCCAGGCTCTTGGCCACGGGCTTGAAGCCCAGGCTGGTGAGGGCTGCGCCGGTGGTGCCGGATGCGCCGGAGGTGGCGCAGCCGCTCAGGGCCGTGGTGCCCAGAACGCCGGCACCCGCGGCACCGGCCGCGCCGCGCAGCAGGCCGCGGCGGCTCAGGCGGGCATCAAGCACCTGATCAATGTGGGGGTTGGCCGTGTGGTTGGAGTCTTCGTTGTTGAAGTTACCGGGGAGGGAGATGTCAGATTTCAATTGGAGGCCTCGTGGGTTGAACAAACGGGGCCTAGCTTCTTCCGTTTGTGTGAAACCCGCGTGACAGTGGCGTGGCAGTTCGCCCCGCCTGTGCACGCTGACCTGCTATCAGCGTGGTAGCGGCACCATGGCCGGGTGCATCTGCCCCGGCTGATCTTCCATGTAGCCCTTGCCGTCCTTCACGCCCTTCTTGCCGGCGATCTGCCAGGCCGTCTGCTGGCCCAGCAACTGACAGAGGAACTCCAGTTCCTCGTCGGTGTGGTTGATCGCGCCGGCCGGGGTGAGCAGCCGGCCGTTTTTCGGCTCCACTTCGCCCCAGAAGGACTGGTGGTAGCTCGACACCGAGAGCGTCTTATCGCCACGGGCGCTCACTTCGACCGTGCCATAGCAGTTGCAGAAGTAGCTGCGCTGGTCGGGCATGACTTCGGTGTAGACGCCGGTGCCGCGGATGCCGGCGGTGAGCGTGGGCGTGACGATGAGGCGGCTGGCCGAACGCCCGAACACGCTGACCACCGCCCCGGTGAGCAGGCGCAGCAGGCTCACGGTGTTGAGCGTGGCACCGCGCCCGACCTCCAGGCGCGAGTTCTGCCGCACATGAAAGGCCGCGTTGCCGATCACGAACAGCAGCCGCGAACCCGGGCCGGTCTGGATCTGATCCCCGGACTGCACCGTGTGCTGCGGCGACATGCGTTGGCCATTGAGCAGCACATCGCCCAGCAGATCGACCACATTGCTGCGCTGCTGGGCCTGCGCGGCACCCATCCCCCCGAGGGCCAGCCAGGCGCCCGCGGCGGCCACGGCCTCGCGGCGCTGGAACCACAGAACTTCGTCTTCACGGCGGCCAAGCAGGGTGTGCTGAGTCATGTCGGGTCTCCGGTGGGTGAAGGCAGTTCGTCGGGCGCCGGGTCGGTGTCAAAGCTGTCGCGGAAGGTGAAATAGACCGAGGCGTAGAACATCGAGGCCACGAACAGCACGGCCGGGTACAGGATGATGTTGAGCGCCTGGACGCCACCGAGCGCCGTGCCCAGCAGGCTGATCACCAGCCCTGACAACAGGAACACGCCCATCCAGCCCAGCCCGAAGATGAACAGGGCGCCTTTGTTCTGCCAGCAGGCCAGGGCGCTGAAAAACAGGCTCTTGACCGGGCTCACGCCGTGCCAGTGCACCAGCGCGGGCGCGTGCCAGAACATCATGAGCACGGGGATGTACACCAGCAGGGCCAACCACAGACCCGGGCTGCCCAGCAGGCTCTGCATCATCTCGGGTGTGACGCTGGTTTCGATCTCGCCCGCCGGCGCCGAGGGGCCGAGCAGCGCGGCCGTGGCCAGCACCAGCAACAGGCAGCCGGCGTACATCGCTCCCAGCATCAGCATGGCGCGCGTCTGTTCGCGGCTTCCGCGCAACGCGCTGACCAGCGTGGATGGCATGGGGAAGCGCCCGGCCGAGGCTTCGCGGCTGGCCGCCATCAGACCCAGGTTGGCCGCAGGCGTGAGCACGGCCGAGATGGCCGTCCCGATCAGCGGGATGATCGAGAGCACGGACACCGTGGCCATGAACATGAAGAACAGGCCCGAGAGGGCCAGGGGCTGGCGAAAAAAGGTTGTGACGCCCAGTTTCACCCATTGCAGGCCGGTGCCTGCGGGAACATTGCGAAGTTTCATGCGTGGGGATGGTCGGGCTCAGGCGGCCAGGCTGTGTTCTTCCAGCAGCGAGGCCAGCAGGCCGGGCGCCAGGCCCACCCGCTCGCGCAGCACGCGCTCGAAATGGGTGGGGTCGTGGGGCTTGAGCATGCTGGCGTCGCGCGGCAGGTGCCAGTCCCACAGGCGCGAGAGCCAGAAACGCAGCGCGCCCGCGCGCAGCATGGCCGGCAGCAGGCCACGTTCGGCCGCGTTCAGGGGGCGCACCGCCTGGTAGGCCGACACCATGGCCTGCGCCAGGGCGGCGTCGTGCTGGCCGTCGTGGGCGTCCGCCGTGTGGCGGATGCACCAGTCGTTGAGGCAGACCGCCAGATCGAACAGGAAGCAGTCGTTGCCGGCGAAATAGAAGTCGAAGAAGCCGGTGAGTTCACCGTCTTCAAACATCACGTTGTCTCGGAACAGGTCGGCATGCACCGGGCCGCGGGGCAGGGCGGTGTAGGCCGGCAGGGCCGCCACGTGGTTCTGGTAGGCCAGCTCGGTGCGGATGAGCGTGCGCTGGCTCTCGCTCAGGTGCGGCAGCACCACCGGCACCGTCTCGTTCCACCAGGGCAGGCCACGCAGGTTGGGCTGGCTCATGCCGAAATCGCGCCCGGCCAGGTGCAGGCGCGCCAGCATGTCGCCCACCGCCCGGCAATGCGATTCCTCGGGTGCCAGCTCGCTTTTGCCGCGCAGCTTGTCCACCACAGCGGCCGGTTTGTCCTGCAGCGTGTGCAGGATCTCGCCCTGGGCGTCGGCGGCCGGTTCGGGCACCGGGATGCCCTTGCCCGCCAGGTGTTTCATCAGGTGCAGGTAATACGGCAGCTGTTCGAAACCCAGGCGCTCGAACACCGTGAGCACGTGGGTCTCGTGGCGGCCCTCGCGTTCGGTGGTGGCGAAATAGTTGGTGTTTTCGATGCCGCCGTGGATGCCCCGCAGCTCGGTGAGTTCGCCCAGGTTCAGCGTTCGCAGCAGCGCTGCTGCTTCGTCAAACGGGACTTCGGTGTAAACAGCCATGAAAAATGCGGGCGATCAGAAGTTGAGGATGCGCCAGCGGCTCTTGCCCGTGGAGCCATTGTTCTGGGCATCGGTGAGGTCTGCGCCACCCGGCACCGGCGTGATCTCGTAGCCAGGCGCACCGTTCTTGGGCTGCACGGAGATGCTGCGGGTCTGACCGCCCACGCGCAGCTCGTCGATACGCGAGAGTCCGTCTTCGTGGGTGATGCGCTCAATGCGCTCACTGCTTGTAGGGGGGCCGGACTCGGCAGGCACGACCGCTGTGGCCTCCGCGGCCGGCGCAGGGGCCTGGGCCAGCACCGGCAGGGCAAGGGTCAGGGCCAGAGCCGGCACGGACAGGCGTGACAGGCGGGAGAGGGGGGTGGTGGTATGGCGCATGCCCCATTGTAGGCAGGCGCTGCCGGTCTGGTGAGC
Organism: Hydrogenophaga sp.; assembly: GCA_030653975.1. Taxonomy (GTDB): domain Bacteria; phylum Pseudomonadota; class Gammaproteobacteria; order Burkholderiales; family Burkholderiaceae_C; genus Hydrogenophaga. The sequence goes on from JAURYH010000054.1 coordinate 5,453, forward strand.
GCCGGGGGCGGCTCAGGGCGTGGAGATTCCCCCACAATCGGTCCATGTCCGATCAAAAAATGCCCACTCCCACCCTGCTGCTGGTCGATGGTTCCAGCTACCTCTACCGCGCGTTCCACGCCATGCCCGACCTGCGGGCCGTGCCCGGCGACCCGACGAGCCCGGCCACCGGGGCCATCCGCGGCATGATCAACATGATGCAGAAGTTGCACAAAGATTTTCCCTTTGTGTACGGTGCCTGTGTGTTTGACGCCAAAGGACCGACCTTCCGCGACGCCATCTACCCCGAATACAAGGCCCAGCGCAGCCCCATGCCCGACGACCTGCGGGCGCAGATTCCACCGATCCACGAGGTGGTGCGCCTGATGGGCTGGCCGGTGCTCGACGTGCCCGGCGTCGAGGCCGACGACGTGATCGGCACGCTCGCCGTGACCGCCGCGAAACAGGGCTTCGAGGTCATCGTCTCCAGCGGCGACAAAGACCTGGCCCAGCTGGTGAATCAACACATCACCATCATCGACACCATGAACGGCCGGCGCCGCGACCTCGCCGGCGTGCAAGCCGAGTTCGGCGTGCCCGCGCACCTGATGGTGGACTACCAGATCCTGGTGGGCGACCAGGTGGACAACGTGCCCGGGGTGGACAAGGTCGGCCCCAAGACCGCCGCCAAGTGGCTGCAGGAATACGGCTCGCTCGAAGGCGTGGTGGCCAACGCCGACAAGATCAAGGGCGTGGCCGGCGAAAACCTGCGCAAGGCGCTCGACTGGCTGCCCACCGGCCGCCAGCTGCTGACCATCAAGACCGACTGCGACCTCAACGGCTGGGTACCCGACCTGCCGGCACTCGACGCCATCCGCATCGGCCAGCCGCAGACCGAAGCGCTCAAGGCTTTTTACGAAACCTACGGCTTCAAGGGCCTGGCCAAGGCGCTGGGTGGCGAGTCCCCGTCTTCACCCTCCAGCGGCGCCGGGATTTCACCCCCTCGCCCCTCTGGGGAGAGGGCTGGGGTGAGGGGATCGACCACCAACGACCTCTTCAGCGAAGCCGAACCCACCGAGGCCGACGAAGCCTCCACCAAGCCCAGCACCCTCCACTACGACACCATCCTCACCTGGGACCTCTTCAACACCTGGCTCGCCAAGGTGCAAGCCGCCGAACTCGTGGCCGTCGACACCGAAACCACCTCGCTCGATGAAATGGTGGCCCAGATCGTCGGCATCAGCTTCAGCGTCCAGCCCGGCGAAGCCGCCTACATCCCGCTCCGACACGCCGGCCCCGACGCGCCCGAACAACTGCCGTTCGACGAAGTGCTGGCCCAACTCAAACCCTGGCTGGAAAACCCCGCCAAACACAAGCTCGGCCAGCACATCAAGTACGACCGCCACGTCTTTGCCAACCACGGCATCGAGGTGCAGGGTTATGTGCACGACACCATGCTGCAGAGCTACGTGCTCGAAGTGCACAAGCCCCACGGCCTGGCCAGCCTGGCCGAGCGCCACCTGGGGCGCAGCGGCATCAACTACGAAGACCTCTGCGGCAAGGGCGCACACCAGATCCCGTTTGCCCAGGTCGACGTGGCCAAGGCGGCCGAATACTCGTGCGAAGACAGCGACCAGACACTGGACGTGCACCGGGCCCTGTGGCCCCAGCTCGAAGCCGACGCCAAACTGCGCTTCATCTACGAGCTGGAGATCGCCAGCAGCGAAACGCTCTACCGCATCGAGCGCAACGGCGTGCTGATCGACGCGCCCACGCTCGCCAGGCAGAGCCACGAGCTCGGCCAGCGCATCTTCGCGCTGGAGCAGGAAGCGTATGAAATTGCCGGCCAGCCCTTCAACCTGGCCAGCCCCAAACAGCTCGGTGAAATCTTCTTCGACAAACTGGGCCTGCCCGTCATCAAGAAGACCGCCACCGGCGCCCGCAGCACCGACGAAGAGGTGCTGGAAAAGCTCGCCGAAGACTACCCGCTGCCCGCCAAGATCCTGGAACACCGGGGGCTCAGCAAGCTCAAGGGCACCTACACCGACAAACTTGCCCAGCTCGCCCACCCGCGCACCGGCCGCGTGCACACCCACTACGCGCAGGCCGTGGCCGTGACCGGGCGCCTGTCGAGCAACGACCCCAACCTGCAGAACATCCCCATCCGCACCGCCGAAGGCCGCAAGGTGCGCGAAGCCTTCGTGGCGCCCGCCGGCAGCGTGATCGCCAGCGCCGACTACTCGCAGATCGAGCTGCGCATCATGGCCCACCTCAGTGGCGACGCGGCCTTGCTCAAGGCCTTCCACGAAGGCGTGGACGTGCACCGTGCCACCGCCGCCGAAGTGTTTGGCCTGGAACCCGCGCAAGTCAGCAGCGAGCAGCGCCGCTACGCCAAGGTCATCAACTTCGGCCTGATCTACGGCATGAGCGCCTTCGGCCTGGCCAAGGCCCTGGCCATCGACAACACCGCCGCCAAGAACTACATCACGCGCTATTTCGAGCGCTTCGCCGGTGTCAAGCAGTACATGGACGACACCCGCGCCCAGGCCAAGGCCCAGGGCTACGTGGAAACCGTGTTCGGCCGCCGCCTCTACCTGCCCGAGATCAACAGCCCCAACGGCCCGCGCCGCAGCGGCGCCGAACGCGCCGCCATCAACGCGCCCATGCAGGGAACGGCGGCCGACCTCATCAAGCTCAGCATGGTCGCGGTGCAGAAAGCGCTGGACGAACAGCAGCGCGGCACGAAGATGATCATGCAGGTGCACGACGAACTGGTGTTCGAAGTGCCCGAGGGCGAGGTGGACTGGCTCAAGACCGAAATTCCGCACCTGATGGCGGGGGTGGCCGAACTCAAGGTGCCGCTGCTGGCCGAGGTGGGTGTTGGGGCGAACTGGGACCAGGCGCACTGAGCCAAGGCGCCAGCGCAGTGCCCCTTCAAGCCCGACAGCATCTGAACCGAACGCAACGTTGAGGACAAGCCGGTGACATTAAACGAGCTGCTATCCCACTCCATCAAATGGGCGCCTTCAATGGGTGTCTTGCCATGAAAAAGCCAGGCACCGCCTTGACACCCCGCACGGCCGCTCCGGTGGACAACTCCGCAGACGCGCTGTATGCGCAAATTCATGACGTGCTCCAGCAGGCCCGCCGACAAGCCAAGCGCAGCATCAACCAGATCATGGTGCAGGCCTATTGGCAGGTCGGCAAACTGATCGTGGAGCACGAGCAAGGGGGCGAAGACCGCGCCGCCTACGGAGCCAATACGCTGCAGCTGCTGGCGGACAGGCTGGGCCAGGAATTTGGCAGAGGATTCTCGGCCCCCAATTTGCGCAATTTTCGGCAGTTCTTCCTGACCTACACGCAGGAAGAGATTTGCTACACGCCATGTAGCGAATTGGGTTGGTCACACTTTCGCTTGCTCATGCGCGTGGCCGATCCCGCCGCCCGCCAGTGGTACGCGCGCGAAGCCGTCAGCCAGACCTGGAGCGTGGCCGCGCTGGACCGCCAGATCAGCACCCTCTATTACCAGCGCCTGCTCTCCAGCCAGGACCAGGCAGCTGTGAAAAGCGAAGCCGCGACCCTGATCGAACAGAACGCACCGCCCCGCCCGCGCGACTTCATCCGTGACCCCTACATCCTCGAATTTCTCGACGGTCAACCCCAGGCCAGTTGGTACGAAAAAGACGTGGAACAAGGCCTGCTCGACCAACTGCAGAAGTTCCTGCTGGAACTCGGCAAAGGCTTCGCCTTCGTCGCCCGCCAGCGCCACCTGCGCATCGAAGACGAAGACGCCTTTGTTGATCTCGTCTTCTACAACTACATCCTCAAATGCTTTGTGCTCATCGAACTCAAAGTGGGCAAGCTCAGCCACCAGGACGTGGGCCAGCTCGACATGTATGTGCGCGTGTTCGACCAGCAGATTCGCCAGGAGGGCGACAACCCCACCATCGGTCTCATCCTGTGTTCGGAGCGTAATGAGGCCGTGGCCCGCTACTCGCTGCTGGCAGGGAGCGAACAAATCTTTGCCAGCCGCTACCAGCCCTGGCTGCCCACCGTGGCCGAACTGCAAGCCGAACTGACCCGTGACCGGGCACTGATCGAAAACGCCCAGGTGGTGCAGCACCAGCCCGATGGTGGCACGGCATGAACTCGGTGCCGAACCGGGACAAGGCGCACTGAGCGAAGCTGATCACAACATCAACGCGGGCAACGAAGAGTGGCCATCAGGCCAACACCGCATAGGGAGGTAGATGCATGAACAAGACGGACCGGCTTCACCACGTCACGAAGCTGCTGCGTGCTCGCAGGCGCATCACGCTCGCTGAACTGATCTCAGAAACTCGGGCCTCGCGCGCCACGCTGATGCGCGACCTGGCGTGGCTGCGCGACGAACTGGGCCACCCCATCCATTGGGACCGAGACAGCCAGTGCTACCAGTGGCGCGCACCTGACCACGCAGCAGATGCGCCTGAAGAAATGGCCGGCCTGTGGTTCAAACCGTCAGAAGTGCTGGCGCTGCTCACGCTGGACCATTTGCTGAAGGAGATTCAGCCCGGTGACCTGATGCAGCGCCACCTGCAGCCCCTGGAACAACGGCTCAAAAAGATACTGCGCCAATCGGGCCTGGACACCGCAGCCGAACACCAACTGACCGAGCGCATCCGCGTCATCGGCCTGGGGCAACGCCAGGTGCCCCCACAGAGCTTTGAAACCGTGGGCCAAGCCCTCAGCCAGCGCCGCCGCCTGGCCATGCACTACCAGGCGCGGGGTACCGGTGAGCACAGCGAACGCACCGTATCGCCCCAACGTCTCGTCTATTACCGCAGCAACTGGCTGCTCGACGCGTGGTGCCACAAACGCAACGAACTGCGCAGCTTCAGCCTGGACGCCATCAGCCAGCCCGAGGTGCTGGCCGAGTTCGCCACAGACGTTGCCATTGAAGAACTGGACGAAGTCCTGGGCAAGGGTTACGGCATCTTCAGCGGCAAGGACGTGCAATGGGCCACCCTGCGGTTCACGCCCGAACGCGCCCGCTGGGTCGCTGCCGAGCAATGGCACCCAGAGCAAAAAGGCGAGTGGGATGCCCAAGGCCACTGGGTGCTGAAGATTCCCTACAGCGATGATCGTGAACTGGTGATGGATGTCTTGCGGCACACGCCTGAGGTGGAGGTGCTGGAGCCTGAGGCGTTGCGGCAGCTTGTGCGGGAAAAAATGCGGGAAGGGTTGGTTCGATGGGGATGTGTCTCATGAATTGAGACAGGGCCGCTTAAAACTCAAGATAACTTCGAAAAGTCCCACTAAATGGCTTCAGCCTTTTCCAGTCTCGCGCAAGCTACCAGGTGCCTTTGGGCAAAAAGTGGTGACAACTTAGGGCATCGCCTATTGCCTCACATGCTGGACGTCGCTGCGGTGGCGGAGGCCATTGTTCTGCGAGAGTCACACCAAACAAAGCTGTGGGTAGCGGCTACTTTTGATCTTCCAGTTGAACGCGTGGCCCGTTGGGTCGCTGCACTTGCCGGGGCGCATGATTTTGGCAAGGCTATTCCGGGGTTTCAGGTCAAGTGGCCGGAGGGGAAGCTGGTAGATGAGGGGGCAGGATTGCCATTTTTCCCAAGTGCCGTCTTGCAGGCAGACCGGCACGACTGGGCGAGTGCCGTGCTACTGCGTTCTGAGCTTGCTAACCGGTTTCCTGAAGCTGGGTGGACCTTGGCTGTATCTCAGGCCATAGGCGCGCATCATGGATATTTCCCAAGCATTCAAGAAATGCGAGGTGGAAAGGCAAGGCCCGTCTATGAACACGCTGTTTGGTCGAGTGCTCGTGCCGAGCTTTTCGACGTGTATTTCGCCACCCTTTTACCGGGCGATCCGCCCAAAAAAAACGAGTTACCTCTGCATGTCTTGGCTTGGCTGGCAGGCTTAACCAGCGTCGCGGACTGGATCGGGTCGAATTGCGAATGGTTCCCGATGGGTGAACGGGCCGAGATCATTGCCGACCACCATACGAAGGCACTCGCACTGGCCGAACATGCCCTTGATGCGATTGGTTGGCCGTGCCACCAACCTTTGCTTCCAAGGAGCGTAGAAGTCAATACGCTGCTCGGTCGTGTTCTCAATCGCGAGGTTGTGGAGGCACGACCATTGCAAGTTGTTGCGGATCGCCTGCTGAACCATGTAGATGGCCCTGCGCTACTGATTGTTGAGGCTCCGATGGGAGAGGGAAAGACAGAGCTTGCATTTCTGGCACATCTGAGGCTCCAGGCTGCCAACGGTCATCGAGGTCTATATGTCGCCTTGCCCACTCAGGCCACTGGCAATGCCATGTTTGATCGCGCACTGACTTTTCTTCGAGGGTTCTCGTCCGGCTTGCACTTGGACATACAACTTGCCCATAGTGGCTCGATACTTGATGAACGCCTTCTCCTTTTGCGTGGTATCGATGGTTCTGCCAAGGAGTCCATTTCCTGTTCGGCCTGGTTTTCACAGCGCAAACGCCCATTGCTTTCACCGTACGGAATCGGCACCATTGATCAAGCACTGTTCGCGGTCTTGAATGTCAAACACCATTTTGTGAGGTTGTGGGGTTTGGCCAATCGGGTGGTGGTACTGGATGAAGTTCATGCATATGACACCTACACCAGTGGATTGATTGCGACACTGCTGCGCTGGCTCAAGGCCATGAATTGTTCGGTGGTATTGATGAGCGCAACGCTGCCCGCCAAGCGCCGCAACGAATTTCTTCAAGCTTGGGGTGTCGCTACGGACGAGGCCGCGGAGATGAACATCGCTTACCCGCGGCTCGTGCTTTCCACCAAAGGGCGCTTGCAGGCCGAAGCTGTAGCCTGTCGTTCACTCGTACCTATCGACGTCTCAAGCATTGCAGAAGACCTGCCCTCTATGGCTGCCGCAGTGATGAAGAAACTGGAAGGTGGTGGCTGTGGCGTGGTGATCGTGAATACCGTTCAGCGCGCTCAAGAACTCTTCAGCAGTTTGAAATCGCAGTTGGAAGATGACACCGAACTGCTGTTGTTTCATGCACGCTTTCCGGCTGACGAGCGAGGCGCGCGAGAGCGCGCGGTGCTGCAGCGATTTGGCAGCGATGCGAACCGACCGACGTGCGCATTGCTCGTTGCAACTCAGGTGGTCGAGCAAAGCCTCGACATCGACTTTGACTTCATGTTCTCCGACTTGGCTCCGGTGGACTTGTTGCTCCAGCGCGCGGGGAGATTGCATCGTCACGAGCGCGAGCGCCCGAATGCCCACCGCGCGCCCCGCCTGATCGTTGCCGGTTTCCAGCAAGACCGTCTGCCCGAGCTCATGAAAACCGCTTGGGGCTTCGTCTATGACCCCTATGTGCTGTATCGAACCTGGGCCATTGCTGGACCAGAAGCGGTCTGGCATCTTCCTTCCGACATTGATCGACTGGTGCAGGCGGTGTATGCCAGCGACCCGCTCGAAGCGGAGGAGCGGGAGGAGTACCTGAAGACCCTTGACCAAGCATTGGGCAAGCACCTGGCCATTGTTCAGGAGCAACGCCGGCATGCAAGCAACGTAGCGTTGGATGCAGCAGCGGATGCGGCCAACGCATATCTCACAAAACCGCGGGCCAACGAGGAGGGTGATGGGGAGGGACGGCAAGTGGTCACACGTCTTGGGGCTGACAGCATTGCTGTTGTGCCGGTCTTTGTTGGCGATAGTGGCTGGCAACTGCAAGCTGGAGACGCGATATTCGACCCTCAGATGGAGCCCTCCCATGAGCAAGCCAAACGCATCTTTGGTCGACAACTACGTATCTCGCGCAAAGACCTCGTCAACGCCATATTGGCGCAGCCTGTTGTGCCGGCTTTCGAGGCTCATCCACTATTGCGCAACCTGCGCCCTTTACTGTTGACGGACGGCGCAGCCACGTTTGTGCGGTTGCGGGTTCGGCTCGACCCCGAGTTGGGCTTGATTTATGAAAAATCAAACAAGGAGGTGATATGACCCCGACTTTCAATCTGCAGGACGAGCCCTGGATTCCTGTACGTACTAAAGCAGGCGAGGTGATGAATGTCAGCCTGCGCGATGCACTGCTGAAGGCTGCCGACTATGTGGCTCTGGCGGAGACTTCACCGCCTAATTTGATCGCCATGCATCGTGTGCTCTTGGCAGTGTTGCATCGTTCGTTGGTCACGCAGCATGGCAAATGGAACGATCAGGATCGTGCCTCTTGGTTCCGAGAGGGATTGCCGCAGGTGGAGATTCGCGCTTACCTTGACAAATGGCGCGAGCGATTCTGGCTGTTTCACCCGACCGATCCGTTCATGCAGGTGGCGGCTTTGGAGGTGGCCGAGGAAACGCGAGAAAAACAGAAGGCTTGGCTGCAGATTGAATTGGAAGGTGCCTGCGGGAACACGCCTGTCGTGTTCAATCATGCAATGGATGAAAGACCTGCGGCGGCCACCTTCGCCGTTGCCCTACGAAACATGCTGGGATTTTTCCAGTTCACCCCAGGGGGATTGGTGAAGACGGTGCGCAGTTCAGACAAGGCCGGTCCGTTGGTGAACACAGCCGCCGTGTTGCCCATTGGACGATCTTTGGCGGAAACATTGCTCTTAGCGTTGCATCCTTACGAAAACCAGAGCCCGGGCGATCTGCCGAGTTGGGAACGTCCGATGCCGACCATCATGACGCTAAGCGCTGAGCCCACGCTGGCCAGCGGCCCAAATGACCGCTACACCCGCTTGAGTCGAGCGGTCTTGCTGCTCAAAGAGGGGGATCTACAGAAGCTGCATTGGATTCGGTTTGCCGCAGGCATTGCCTTGGAAGAGGACCCGAATGCGCCCGATCCAATGGCTTGCTATCGGATCAACAAAGACGGCAAAGCCATTCGCGTGACCTACAGAGAGGGGCGAGCGATGTGGCGTGACTTACCTTCTCTAGTACCTGATCCGGGCCACGCAACGGACATCCCTCCAGCCGTCTTGGGATGGGCCGCTAACCTTCTCGGGGCGCTGGGGGAATGGGAATCACCAGTTGAAGTCATAACCGCGGGGCTTGCTAGCAAAGAGGCGAAGTTGTTGCGTTGGCGCGCAGAGCGCATTGAACTGCCTCAGGCATTTCTGAGGCAGTCTGATGCGGCGAGCTTCCTGCGGATGCAAGTTCGATACGTTGAGGAGGTTCACGAGGGCTTGCGCAATGTGCTCGCAGACATGATTGCCCAGACCATGCCTGACCCCAAGCACAAGGACACACGGACACGTGCACGTGACATTCTGTCGAACGGCCCGGCTTCCGCTGTTTACTTCTCGGCAGCTGAACGCGCGTTGCCTCTGCTCATGCGGCAGATAGTCAAAGGCGAAATTGAGGAGGCCGACCTCGCCTGGAAAGCTACGCTGGTTGAGGCAGCCAACCAGGCCTGGAAAGCCACCCGAAAGAGCTTGGGCGATTCACCTGCGGTTCTTCGCGCGGATGCGCGCGTCTGGCCACGCTTTCGGGTGCTTTTGAAGCCCCTGATGACGAACGTCACTTTGGCAGCAACTCTTGCAACATCCACAACAGAGGAGGTTCCGGTATGAGTGAACACGCTCAATCTTTTATCAATTACCTGATCGGTCTGAAAGAGACGGACCGGGGTGCATTGGCCCACTTGAAGCGAAGTCTTGGTTTCGATCCGGGCAGCTACCCACGGGCCTACCCCTATGTGGAGCGCTTTGTTGGCGCGGAGAAGCACGCGGAAGACTCAAGGAGGCTTGCGATGTATCTCACCGCGGGTCTGTTCGCCGCACATCCTCTACATCTGACTGGAAGCAGCTTTGCGGCGGCGTTTGGGAGGGTCGGGCGTTCGCGGGACAGCGCCAGCATCGAGCAGCGCTTCATTGCCCTGCTGGGTGCGGAGCCTGACAGTTTGCCCAACCATCTGCGACAGGCCGTGTCTCTGCTTGCTGCTGACGGGGTCGGTTTTGACTATGTAGGCTTACTGGATGATCTGTCGCGTTGGCTCGACTCATTTAAGCCCGAGGCCCGAGATCAATTGCGCCAGCACTGGGCTCGGGATTTCTACCGGGCCTATGACCCTCACGCCAAATCCAACGAGGCGCAAGTCGCGCAGCCCGAAACCCAACAACCCAACTGACTGGAGGACTCCATGAGCTTGTTTGTCGAATTTCACTTGATCCAAAACTTTGCACCGTCCAATCTCAATCGCGATGACACTGGTGCGCCAAAAGATGCCCTGTTTGGCGGCCACCGCCGGGCAAGGGTCAGCAGCCAGTGTTTCAAGCGTGCGATCCGCTTGAACTCATCTGCCGCTGCCACGATTCCGGAAATCAACCAGGGGGTACGTACCCAAGAACTGAAGAAGTTGATGGTCCAACAGCTGGCTGATTTGGGTCGTGCTGATGCTGGTGCCTGTGTTGAAGCGGCGCTTGCAGCTATGGGACTCAAGATCAAGGACGACGGCAAGACCGAGTACCTTCTTTTTTTGGGGCAGGGCGAGATTGCAGCTCTGGCGCAATTGGTTCACCGCCACTGGGATGTGTTGATGGTGGCTCCTGCCGCTGATGCCAAGAAGACAAAAAAGGAAGCTAAGGCTGGTCTGCCGGACCATATTGGCAAGGAAGCGAAAGCACTTCTGGATGGGCAGAAGGCCGTTGATGTGGCGATGTTTGGCCGGATGTTGGCCGATATGCCAGCTGTTAACCAAGATGCTGCTTGCCAAGTTGCCCACGCTATTTCCACCCACAAGGTTGAACGTGAATTCGACTACTTCACTGCAGTGGATGACCGTGCCTCCGCAGAAGTGTCAGGCGCCGGCATGATCGGACAAGTCGAGTTCAACTCGGCTACTTTCTATCGCTATGCCGTGGTGGATGCGACCAAGCTGGTCAGCAATCTGCACGGTGACACGGAGCTCGCTCTGATCGGCATTCGTGCTTTTGCCCAAGCCATGGCCCGGGCCATACCGACCGGTAAGCAAAACACCTTTGCGGCTCACAACCCGCCCAGCTTTGTGGGCGTGGTGTTGCGACATGCAAGCCCATTCAATCTGGCCAATGCTTTCGAAAAACCAGTTTGGCCCAAGGTCAACACGGAACTGACAACTCTGTCGGTGGAAAAGCTTGCAGAGCACGATGCCAAAGTCAGTATGTTTTATGGCGATGGCAAAGACGAGTGGGCTTTCCTTGACTTGACCGATGCCTGGCCTGCGGAGAAGGGGGCCAAGCAGGCCAGTCTGGATGCACTGGCCCAATGGCTGGAAGACAGAGTTCGTTCGGAATTGGAGGGCTGATCCATGGCCACGCTGCTTTTGCGGCTGGCAGGTCCCATGCAGTCCTGGGGAACCACCAGTCGTTTCGACGAGCGCGACAGTCAGTTAGAGCCGTCGAAATCAGGTGTGCTCGGATTGATCTGCGCCGCACTTGGGCGCGACCGCGCCGAACCAGTGGACGATCTGGCCTGTTTGAAGATGGGGGTGCGGGTAGACCGCGAGGGCCTGTTGATGCGCGACTACCAGACAGCCACAGGTGTGATCTCGGCTGCTGGCAAGGTGGACAAAGATCGGACTGTGATCAGTCCTCGCTTTTACTTGGCAGACGCTGTCTTCTTAGTTGGCCTGGAAGGTGAGGATGGGGCATTTCTTGAACACATCCATACAGCGTTGCGTGTGCCTCACTGGCCACTTGCTTTGGGTCGTAAGAGCCTTCCCCCGAGCGAACCGGTTTGGATGAAAGATGCCGTCTGCTCCCAAGGGTTGCGAGATGCGCTGAATGCCTGGCCGCGACTCGCAGAAGTTTCGCCAAGCCACCAAGCCAACCCCTTGCGGCTTGTACTGGAGCAAGAGCATTCAGGAGCCGTTCGTCTGGATCAACCGGTTGCTCCCTTTGCCCAGCGCCGCTTCGGCCCCCGCTACATCGCCACAGAGGTCATTCATGTACCTGTCTAAAGTCACCCTTGATCCGAACCATTCCCAGGCTCGACGCGATCTGGGTGATCCCTATGAGATGCACCGTACGCTTGCTCGCGTTTTTGCGCCCGATGACCATACACCACCGGATCGTTTTTTATGGCGCGCTGAACGAACGGCAGGGGAAAAACGCTCTTCGGTTGTCTTGGTTCAATCGGAACGTCCCGGTGATTGGGGTCGTCTGGCGGCGATCCCTGGGTATGTCCTGGAGACGGTACAAACCAAAGCGTTTGATCTCGACAACCTGATTGGAGTCGGTCGCAACTTCAGGTTTCGGGTGTATGCAAATCCCACCGTGACACGAAAGGGGCAGCGCCTTGGCTTGGTCGGCGAGGTTGATCAAATTGCTTGGCTGAGTCGCCAGGGCGAACGCATGGGGTTCCGTTTGGTGCACTGTGTGCGTGCGGCCGATGACTGGTTGAAGGCACGTCAAGGAAAAAGTGGGCGCTTGATTTCCGTCCGAGCGGCCTTGTTTGAAGGCATGCTTGAAGTGACGGATGCGGATTCGCTGCGACGCGCATTGATGGACGGCGTAGGTCATGCAAAGGTGTTGGGTCTTGGTCTGATTTCACTGGCCCGCGTGTAGGGGCGATCTTGGCAGACCTACTTCCACCGCTGAAGCCCATCCCTATCAGAGAGCGGCTTTCGGTCCTATTTATCGAATACGGTCGGCTCGATGTATTGGATGGCGCATTTGTGTTGGTCGACAAGACGGGCGTTCGTACCCACATTCCTGTCGGTGGTGTGGCCTGTTTGATGCTGGAGCCGGGCACCCGTGTGTCACATGCCGCATGTGCGTTGGCTGCACGCGTTGGCACGTTGTTGGTCTGGATCGGAGAAGCAGGCGTAAGGTTGTACTCCGCGGGTCAGCCAGGAGGTGCGCGCAGCGACAAACTGCTGTACCAAGCGCGCTTGGCTCTCGACGATGCTCTTCGATTGAAGGTCGTGCGCAAGATGTACGCCTTACGTTTTGGGGAGGAGCCCCCTCTGCGGCGTTCTGTCGAACAACTGCGTGGCATCGAAGGTGCACGTGTCCGCGAAACCTATAAGCACATCGCCGCCAGGTTCGGAGTGCAATGGAAGGTGCGCAACTACGACACCAAAGACTGGGACAAAGGCGATCTACCCAATCGGTGCTTGTCCGCTGCCACAGCCTGTCTATATGGCGTGACCGAGGCGGCAGTGTTGGCCGCAGGGTATGCGCCAGCCATTGGCTTCATTCACACGGGCAAGGCGCTGTCTTTCGTGTACGACGTGGCCGACGTGTACAAATTCGATACGGTGGTGCCGTTGGCTTTCCGCATTGCTGCGGGCGAGCCTCATAACCCAGAGCAACAGGTGCGCCTGGCTTGCCGCGATGTTTTTCGTGAGTCGCGACTGCTTGAACGCATCATTCCCGGCATTGAAGACATGCTCGCTGCAGGTGAAGTCGCGGCACCAGAGCGGTTTGATGAGCAGGTAGGCCCAGCTATTCCCAACCCGGAGTCCATCGGCGATGCTGGTCATCGTGCTTGAAAACGCGCCGCCGCGCCTGCGCGGGCGTCTCGCCATCTGGCTGCTGGAAATTCGCGCTGGCGTCTATGTGGGGAGCTATTCAGCCAAGGTGCGTGATCACATCTGGCAGCAGGTTGTGGTTGGTTTTGGGTGAGGGCAATGCCGTGATGGCTTGGCGCGTGAAGAATGAAGTGGGTTTTGACTTCATGACCCTCGGGAAGAATCGCCGTGAACCTGTGATGTTGGACGGGACAAAACTGGTCAGTTTTTTCCCTGTTGAACATGAAGTCGATCATTAAAAATTTGATGTGACCGACACCGAGTGGTGTCGGTAGGAATTGTCGTTCCCGATTTTTTCCAATGAATCAATGGGTTACGGCAAGTGTGCTCCCCGCGCGAGCGGGGATGAACCGGCATTGATTTGTTCCTGCGGGTTGGTCGCCCCGTGCTCCCCGCGCGAGCGGGGATGAACCGAGCGCTTTGTGTGTCGTCGCTGATTTCTTGTGGTGCTCCCCGCGCGAGCGGGGATGAACCGTCCATCGTCAGGTCGGATAGCTGGGCGTCGTCGTGCTCCCCGCGCGAGCGGGGATGAACCGTATCGCGCGTCACAGGCTTGACCAGGCAACAGGTGCTCCCCGCGCGAGCGGGGATGAACCGACCGGACCCACTTCATCCGCCACACAGATGCAGTGCTCCCCGCGCGAGCGGGGATGAACCGTCACGTGCACCACAACCACGAACAACAAGCTGGTGCTCCCCGCGCGAGCGGGGATGAACCGGTAAACGCACGCACCCAGGCCAAAGCAAAGGCGTGCTCCCCGCGCGAGCGGGGATGAACCGTACATGACCCGCGCCGAACTGATCGCACGCATGTGCTCCCCGCGCGAGCGGGGATGAACCGACAGCATTTACGCCTACCAGTACGGGCGCGGCGTGCTCCCCGCGCGAGCGGGGATGAACCGGATCTGGACCTGGACCGCCGCGTGTTGACCGTGTGCTCCCCGCGCGAGCGGGGATGAACCGCGTGCGGCGCGCTGTATGTCGGTCAGGGTTTCGTGCTCCCCGCGCGAGCGGGGATGAACCGTCGGCCCAGGCGCCCGTGATCAGGTTCACCGAGTGCTCCCCGCGCGAGCGGGGATGAACCGTCGTCACCCCCACCGCCCCCTCGGCCGGTGAAGTGCTCCCCGCGCGAGCGGGGATGAACCGACCGCCTAACCATGAACACCGACATTGACACCGTGCTCCCCGCGCGAGCGGGGATGAACCGGTGCCGGCGCGGATTTTGTCGAAGGTGTAGGCGTGCTCCCCGCGCGAGCGGGGATGAACCGGGCGCTCGTCGGGCTTCGATGGTGCCAACGTAGTGCTCCCCGCGCGAGCGGGGATGAACCGCGTGTGCCGACCGCATCGCGCAGCACAGCGACGTGCTCCCCGCGCGAGCGGGGATGAACCGTGTTCCGCCAGCAGATCAGCCGCGTGGACGCTGTGCTCCCCGCGCGAGCGGGGATGAACCGCACAAGGAGTTGATTGGGCGATGCATGGGCCGGTGCTCCCCGCGCGAGCGGGGATGAACCGGGCCCGGGCAACTTCCGCAACCTGCTGCTGTAGTGCTCCCCGCGCGAGCGGGGATGAACCGCCTTCGTAGTCGCGCCCGAGCAGCTTCCACAGGTGCTCCCCGCGCGAGCGGGGATGAACCGCGCGCACAGATCGCGCTGAACGACATCGAGGGGTGCTCCCCGCGCGAGCGGGGATGAACCGATGTACGACTCGCAGGCGACCGTGATGTGGAAGTGCTCCCCGCGCGAGCGGGGATGAACCGCTACAACGAGGTGTTCACCGCACTCACCGGAAGTGCTCCCCGCGCGAGCGGGGATGAACCGTCGGCCTGGCTGGCTGTGATGTCGTTCAGGTAGTGCTCCCCGCGCGAGCGGGGATGAACCGTCTTGATCCAGACGGAACAATCATGCTTACTGGTGCTCCCCGCGCGAGCGGGGATGAACCGAGCTGCGCGACACCCTTACCGCCGGCAGCGACGTGCTCCCCGCGCGAGCGGGGATGAACCGTGCGGAACACAGCCCGCGCGCGGTCCAGAACTGACCTTGCCCCTGAAATGTGGAGTTCTTAGCCCTTGTTGAAAATACCGACAAGGAGTCAAGGAATGAAAGCCAAGCAGGTGCGTGCGCAATACACGCAGGAATTCAAGTTGGAGGCGGTGCGCCAGGTGCGTGAGGGCC
>JAURYH010000072.1 GCA_030653975.1 Hydrogenophaga sp.
TATCGCAAGGCTATCGCTTGCGCACCTGACGATTCGGAAAGATATCGCCGTACAACTTCGAGCTTGAAGCTCTCATCGTGTTTCGCCATGAAAAACACCCCAAAGGTTGGATCGGTGTCCAACTTTTGGGGTGCAGTTCAAATGCCGGGTTTTTCTTTGGAAGGCAGTTGGCTCAAAAATCGCCACCGCCAGCAAGGCTCTCGAAGCGCGTGAGCGTGTTCAGGAAGGTCAGCTTCACGGTGCCTGTCGGCCCGTTGCGCTGCTTGCCGATGATGATCTCGGCCACACCCGGCTCCTTGCAGGCGTCCTTGGTGTAGTACTCGTCGCGGTAGATGAACATGATGATGTCCGCATCCTGTTCGATGGCGCCGGACTCACGCAGATCGCTCATCATGGGGCGTTTGTCGGTGCGGGTTTCCACCGAGCGGTTGAGCTGAGAGAGCGCGATCACCGGGCACTGCAGTTCCTTGGCCAGCATCTTCAGGCCCCGCGAGATTTCGCCGAGTTCGGTCGCCCGGTTGTCACCGCCGTCGGAACTGGAGCCACTCATGAGCTGCAGGTAGTCGACCACGATCAGGCCCAGCTTGCCGCACTGGCGCGACAGGCGACGGGCGTTGGCGCGCAGTTCGCTGGGGGTCAGACCCGGGGTCTCGTCGATGTGCAGCGACACATTGCGCAGTTTCTCGATCGCCTCGGTCAGGCGGGGCCACTCGTCGTCGGTCAACTTGCCGGTGCGCAGGTGGCCCTGGTGGATGCGACCGATGGAGCCGACGATACGCACCGCGAGCTGGGAGGCACCCATTTCCATGGAGAACACCGCCACCGGCAGGCCCTCGTTGAGCGCCACGTGTTCGGCGATGTTGATGGCGAACGCCGTCTTGCCCATGGAGGGGCGCGCGGCCAGCACCACCAGGTCGCCCGCCTGCAGGCCCGAGGTCATGCGGTCCAGATCGATGAACCCGGTGGGCACGCCCGTCACGTCCATTGGGTTGTCGGCCATTTCCTGCACACGGTCCAGCAGCTCGACCACGAGCGTGTCCATGCCCTGGAAGCCCTCCTTCATGCGCGAGCCTTCTTCGCCGATCTTGAAGATCTTCTGCTCGGCTTCATCCAGGATCTTGGCGACCTGCCGGCCTTGCGGATTGAACGCGGCGGTGGCGATTTCGTCGCTCGCGGCCACCAGTTTGCGCAGGATGGCGCGTTCGCGAACGATCTCGGCGTAGCGCCGGATGTTGGCCGCGCTGGGCACGTATTGCGCCAGCGAGTTCAGGTAGGCCAGACCACCGGCCTCATCGGCCTTGCCCAGGTTCTGCAGGTGTTCAAACACCGTGACCACGTCGGCCGGCTTGCTGGCGTTGACCAGCGAGGCGATGGCGGAATAGGTCAGACGGTGTTCGTAGCGGTAAAAGTCGGAATCGTTGACCAGGTCGGCCACGCGGTCCCAGGCATGGTTGTCAAGCAGCAGGCCACCCAGCACACTGGATTCGGCCTCGATGGAATGCGGGGGAACACGCAGCTGGGCAATCTGCCGGTCGGCACCGAAATCGACCTCGTCAAGTCCGGCATCAAACGAAGAAAGGGGGCTGGAGAATGCGGTTGACATGGCTTTCCTGAATTAGCGCCAATGGTACGTCCGGGGCACCGGCCTGTCAGGGGACAAGTCTGTGGACAACCCGTGAACTTCCGGGGGAGATCGTGGGACAAGTTCCACCAAAGCGCCAACGTGGCTGGCAGAAATAAAAAAGCCGCCAGCCCGAGGGCGGCGGCTTCCGGTTCCACGCCCGACAGCAAGCTGCCGGGGATGGCGGGATCGATCAGGCGGTTTCGCCGAGCACCGAAACAGCGACATCGATGGTGACGTCGGTGTGCAGGTTGACGCTCACAGTGTAGTCGCCAGCGTTCTTCAGCGGGCCGTTGGGCATGCGAACTTGCGACTTGACCACAGCGAAGCCTTGCTTGTTCAGCTCTTCGGACACGTCGTGGTTGGTGACGGAACCGAACAGGCGACCGTCCACACCGGCTTTTTGCGACAGCTTGACCGTCACGGCGGCCAGCTTCTCGCCCAGAGCCTGGGCTTCAGCCAGCTTGGCAGCAGCCACCTTTTCGAGTTCCGCGCGGCGGGCTTCGAATTCGGTGATGGCGTTTTGCGTGGCGCGACGGGCACGGCCCGAAGGGATCAGGAAGTTGCGGGCATAGCCGTCCTTGACCTTGACCACATCGCCCAGGGCGCCGAGATTGACAACTTTGTCGAGCAGGATGATTTGCATGTCAGGCTCTCTTTCAGACGCGGTGCTGGTCGCTGTAGGGCAGCATGGCCAGGAAGCGTGCGCGCTTGATGGCCGTGTTGACCTGGCGCTGGTAGAAGGCGCGGGTGCCGGTCAGGCGCGCGGGGATGATCTTGCCGTTTTCGGCGATGAAGTCACGCAGGACATCAATGTCCTTGTAGTCGACTTCTTCGACGTTCGCCACGGTGAAGCGGCAGAAACGCTTGCGCTTGAACAGCAGCGATTGGGTGTTGCGCTTGGGGCGCTTGTCTTTGTTGAAACGTTTCGGTGCAGCCATGATGGGCCTTTCCTATGTCTTGCTGAAATCTTGGATATGAAACACGACGCCTTTGCCGTTGCGCGCATTCGTCAGGAAACCGTGAAACTCGCAAACCGATTCCAACCCCTGTCGGGACAGTGTTTCGGCCTGGGCACCGAAGGCCACAGCCCTCAGTTGCAGTTTCACCAGTCGCGGGGTGTCCATTTCCGTGACCGTCGACTCGTGCTCCAGCACGAGATTGACGGCCGGGATGCCGGCCGGGGTGTAGCGCAGGCTTTGTACCTGCACGACCACGGCGGACAACTGGAACCGGTTGACCGCTGACGACGACACGCCCGTGGTCAGGCGGCTTGGGCTCGCGGTTCCTGGCTGGCGTGGGGGGCGGGTTGGGCCTTGCGGGCTTCTTCACGCTCGACCGACTTCATCATGCTCGAAGGGCCGGTTTCGGCTTTCTTCTTCAGCACGGTCAGGTGGCGCAGCACGGCGTCGTTGAACTTGAAGGCGTGCTCCAGTTCAGCCATCACAGCCTGGTCGGCCTCGATGTTGACACACAGGTAGTGGGCTTTGGACAGCTTGTTGATCTGGTAGACCATCTGGCGACGACCCCAGTCCTCCACGCGGTGGATCTTGCCGCCGCCGGCCGTGATCATGCCCTTGTAGCGTTCCAGCATGGCTGGAACCTGTTCGCTTTGATCCGGATGGATCAGCAAAACGATTTCGTAATGACGCATAGACTCTCCTTTTGGATAAAAAAGCCGCCCCCAGCGTCTGTTTGGGGTGCAGCAAGGCAAGCCCGCGATTCTAGCAAAGAACCAGGCGGTTTGTAAAACAAGCGCGTTTGGGGTCCATGGCGAAGTCGGGCGATGGTTCCAGAAAGCCTACCGCCGGGGATAGCGCACGTACTCCACCAGGTCCTGCACTTCGCGGCTGGGCGGCGGTGTGACCAGACTCACCAGAATGATCACGGCGAAGCCCAGTGGCACACCGAACACGCCGGCTGAAATCGGCAGGATGCCGAACCAGAGCTCCACCGGTGAGGTGACCCCGAACACATCGCGCAACCACGGCTGTGTGGTCACCATGTAGTAGAACGTGACGCCCAGACCCGCGATCATGCCCAGGGCCGCGGCAATGCCGGTGGCGCGCTTCCAGAAAATCCCCAGCACGAGTGCCGGGAAGAACGCCGCTGCCGCGAATGAAAACGCGGCCGAGACGAGGAACAGGATGTCGGCCGGCTTCTGCGCCGCCACATAGGCCGCGACCAGGGCCACCATCAGCAACAGCACCTTGGAGATGGTGACCCGCCGCGCGGTGGACGCGTTGGGGTCGATCATCTTGTAGTAGAGGTCGTGCGACAGGGCGTTGGCGATGGTCAGCAACAGTCCATCGGCGGTCGACAGCGCCGCGGCCAGCCCCCCGGCGGCCACCAGACCAGAGATCACGTAAGGCAAGCCACCAATCTCTGCGGTGGCCAGCACGATGATGTCGCCGCCGATGGACATTTCGTTGAGCTGCAACAACCCGTCCTGGTTGATATCGGTCACTGACAGCAACGAGGGGTCAACCTTGTTCCAGGCGGAAACCCACTGCGGCAACTGGTCGAACGGGGTGCCGATGAGCACATGGAACACCTCGAACTTCACCAGCACGGCCAGCGCCGGCGCCGTGAAGTACAGCAGGAAAATGAAGAACAGCGACCAGGTCACCGACTGCCGGGCCTCCTTCACACTGGGCACCGTGTAGTAACGCATCAGGATGTGGGGCAACGCCGCCGTGCCCACCATGAGGCAGAAGATCAGCGCGAGGAAGTTCCGGCGCGATTCGTCGAAAGCCTGCCGGGCCTCGGCGTTCCCGTCGGGATCCCCGGCAAACTGGGCCGCATGCGCCGGCATGCCGTTGAGCGGCATCGACTTGGTGTCGGCTTCAGCCTTGGCGCGGCTCCAGGTGACCCGGGCCGAGGCGGCGTCCCGCGGCAAGGCCGACAAAGCCTTTTCGGCGGCCGATATCTGCGCCGACGGCGCATTCACCGAGCGCAAGCCGGCGAGTTTTGCCTCGGCGGCCGCCTTGGCGGTCACCAGGGCGGCTGCGGGGTTTTCCAGCCTGGCGGCGAGTTCGATCGCGCGTGCCTTGTAGATCTCGCGCACGGCCAGCTCTTTGGGGTCGTTCGCGAGCAGCTTTTCCTTGGCCGTCACCTTTTCAAGCTGAAATCCGTAGATGGCCTGGGGCACAGGAACCCCCGTCTGTTTGACCGACAGCCACACCACCGGAAGCATGTAGGCCACGATCAGCACGATGTATTGCGCCACCTGGGTCCAGGTCACGGCGCGCATGCCCCCCAGGAACGAGCACACCAGGATACCGCCCAGTCCGAGGAAAATGCCGAGCTCGAAAGCCACGCCGGTCAGGCGCGACGTGATCAGGCCCACACCCGATATCTGGGCCACCACATAAGTGAACGAACACAGGATCGCCGCCGCGATACCGAGCAGGCGCGGCAAGTTGCCCCCATAACGCTCGCCCAGGAAGTCGGGAATGGTGAACTGGCCGAACTTGCGCAGATAAGGCGCCAGCAGCAGGGCCACCAGGCAATAACCGCCGGTCCAGCCCATGATGAAAGCCAGGCCGCTGTAGCCCGTGAGGTACAGGGTGCCGGCCATGCCGATGAACGAGGCGGCCGACATCCAGTCCGCCCCGGTGGCCATGCCGTTGTAGACGGCGGGCACCCGGCGACCGGCAACGTAGTACTCGGTGGCGTCCGTCGTGCGGCTCATGATGCCGATGCCCGCGTAGAGACCGATGGTGGCGAGCAGGAAAATGAAGCCGATCCAGTCGCGCGGCAGACCCATCTGCTCCAGCACGGCCAGACTGACCACAAACAACGCGAATCCACCCGTGTACCAGAGGTACACCTTGTTGAGCTGCTGCTTGAACGCCTTGCTGACGGCGATGTCGCTGGCGCTGCGCCGGGACTCGGGTCGACCTGTCATGGTTTATGCCCCGTCCTCATCCACACCGTGCTGAATGTCGAGCCGGTTCATGTACCAGGCGTAGAAGCCGATGATGAGGCAGTACACCACCAGCGCGCCCTGTGCCCCCACCCAGAAGCTGAAGGGCCAGCCGAAAAAATTGAAGTTCAGATCGCGGGCGAAGTAACTCACCACGAAGGTCACCAGAAACCAGATCGCCAGCAAGACGGCCGTGATGTTCAGGTTTTTCCGCCAGTAGCGGCGGTGGTTCTTGTTGGGTTCCATGGGATCCATTGGTTTCTTCAACGGCCTCAGGCACGGACGGGCCCCAGGCCAGTCTCGCGCTCCAGCTGCGCCGCCACACGCGGTTCAAACCCGCGCAGGTGGAGAATGATTTTTTCGGCTTCTTCGGGCGCCTGCCGATCCACCTGCACCCGGGCCATCTGGTACCAGCCATAGGGGCTCATGGGTTGCAGCTCGGTGTTCTTGCGCAGCGCCTGCAGGGCTTCATCCAGGCGCTGCTGGGCGATGAGGCTGAGCGACAGGCCGTACCAGGCCCGGTCCAACCGGGGATCGATGGCAATCGCACGGCGGAACGCCGCCTCGGACGCCGCCAGCAGGCCCTGTGATTCGCACACGTAGCCCAGGTTGAACCAGCCGTCCGCCCGCTCAGGGTGCAGCCAAACAAGCCGTTCCAGCAGCCGCTGCGCGGCTGTTGGGTCGCCCAGGTTGGCGTGAAGGTGTGCGCCCGTGGCCAGTGAAAACGCGTCCGAGGGCTGGGTATCGAGACGACGCAAGACCTGCGCGAGCGCCTGCCGCTCCAGTCCGAACATCAGCAGCAACCGGATCTGCCATCGCACCAACCCGGAGAGGAGGCGCGCGTTCATCGACACAGCTGCACCCCGATATCCAGACAATGGCCGATCTTGGCCGCTGTGGCCGCCAGCCAGACAAAACCCAGGATCAGAAAGGCCACCAGCGGTCGGTGGCGCTCGAGCACCACCCGTGGCGTCACCCATCCAGCCAGTTGGACAAATGGCCGGGCTATCTGCTGCAGCAGCTGGTAGAAGAGGTTCTGTGCCCGACGCTGGCCCGCCAGCAAACCCAAGACCCATTGCCCGAGCAGCGCCAGCAGGGCGATTTCGGCAACGAGTTTGACGGCGGAGAGGAAGATCAGCATGCGAGGCTCAGGACAGGGTGGCGCCATTCTGGATTTCGAGCTTACCAAGTTCTTACAGAAGCATCGACATCGCCTGTGACACAGGTCAAACGCCAACAGGGTATACCCGCGATAGCCCCTTCTCGCGGGGTGTAGCATGCTCGACAAGCATCCCAACAGGTCCAGGACATGAGCGCATCCGCCCGCAAATCACCTTCTCTCACCACCACCATCGAAGACCATCGAGTGTTCGGGCGGTTGCCTTCCGGCGCCCAGGCCTCGCTGGCCAAAGCCCTGACGGTTCAGCGTTACGAGGCGGGTGCACGCGTGGCAGACGGCGAGGCGTTCACGACCCATCTTTACTGGCTCATCGATGGCACCGTGGAGCTGCAGGACGCCGATGGCCAACCGATGCTCGGCTTGCAAGCAGGCGAGTTCTTTGGCCTGGACCAGGGCGCTGGCCTGATGGTCAGCTCGGCGGTGGCCCTGAGTGCCTGCAGCATCGCGCAACTGGACCAACCCACCCTGAAGGTGCTGCGTCAGGAGGCCCCTGCCCTGGCCTATTTTCTGCCCCAGGGTGCGGGCAGCCCGCGCACATCCGGTGCCAGCACAGGAACAGACACCGACCCCGCGCTCAACCTGATGACCACGCCGGTGCGCACGCTGATCAAGCGCGCGCCCATCACCCTGCCCCCGCAAACCAGCGTTCGCGAGGCGGCTCAGGTCATGAGCGAGAAACGGGTGTCGTCGGTCCTGATCGTGGAACAGGACCACCTCTTCGGCCTGATCACCGACCGCGACCTGCGCAACCGCGTGATCGCCGCCGGCATGGACACCTCACGCCCGATCATGGACATCGCCACGCTGGCTCCCATGACCATCGACGTGCAGAACCCGGCCTTTGATGCGCTGCTGCTCATGGCGCGCCACAACATCCACCACGTGCCGGTGCTCGATGGCCAGCGCATCGTCGGCATGATCACCGCCACCGACCTGACCGAACAGCACAGCACCTCGGCCGTGTACCTGGCGGGCGACATCTACAAACAATCCAGTGTCGAAGGCCTGCAGCAGGCCAGCACCAAGATCAAGCGCCTGCAGCAGAGTCTCGCCTCGGCCCAGGCATCGGCCTACAGCACTGGCCACATCATCACCGCCATCACCGACGCCATCACCAGCCGGTTGCTGCAACTCGGCGAAGCCCGGTTTGGCCCGGCGCCAGTGGGCTATGTGTGGGTGGCGGCCGGTTCCCAGGCGCGCAGCGAACAGACCGCGAAGTCCGACCAGGACAACTGCATGGTGCTCGACGACAGCTACGACGAGGCGCAACACGGCGCCTATTTCAAAGCCCTGGCCCAGTTCGTCTGCGACGGGCTGGACGCCTGCGGCTACGTGTACTGTCCCGGCGAAATGATGGCCATGACCGACACCTGGCGCCAGCCGAGCCGGCGCTGGGCCGAGTACTTCGCACGCTGGACCGGCCAGCCCGATCCCAAGTCACTGATGCTCACCTGCGTGTTCTTCGACCTGCGCGCGGTGCACGGCAATGCCCGGCTGCTCGACGAACTGCGCCACGATGTGCTCGAACGCACCAAGGGCAACAGCATCTTCCTCGCCCACATGGTGGGCAACGCGCTCACGCACCAGCCGCCGCTGGGCATGTTCAAGGGCATATCGAGCATCCGCAGCGGCGAGCACAAGGGCACCATCGACCTCAAGCACACCGGCGTGGTGCCCATCGTCGACCTGGCGCGGGTTTACGCGCTGGCCGGTGGCGACGACGCTGTCAACACCCACGACCGGCTGCTGAGTGCCGCAGCGGGCGGTGCCATCAGCGAACAGAGCGCGCGCGACCTGCGCGATGCGCTGGAGTTTCTGGCCTTCACCCGCATCCAGCACCAGGCCCGCCAGATCGCCGCCGGCCTGGACCCCGACAACTACCTGAATCCGGACGACATCTCCAACTTCGAACGCACCCAGCTCAAGGACGCCTTCACGGTCGTCCAGTCGCTGCAAAGCGTGCTGGGCCAGCGATACAAGATGTGACCCCCCGCGCCGGCCTGCGGCCGTCACCCCCCAGGGGGCGGCACTGGCGGCCCGGCAAAGCAGGTTCCGCTGTGCCCTGGGATCAACGCCCCCTCACGCAGGCATTGCCTCTCCGGAGCGCGTGCCCTGGCCCAGGATGCAGTGGAACCGGCTTTGCCGGGCCACCCGCATCGCCCCCTTGAGCAACTGTGTTGAAAGTCAAGTGGATTGAGCGGAAATCTCATGCTTGAGAGTGCTCCATGAAGCCTGATCTCTGAGCATGGCGTTGAGGATGGTCAGGAGCTTGCGCATGCAAGCCACGATGGCCACTT
>JAURYH010000009.1 GCA_030653975.1 Hydrogenophaga sp.
ATTCGTGCCCGTCCATGTGCATCTAAAAGATCTGGGACAAATGGTCGCACGGGAAATCGACGCAGCGGGGGGTGTGGCCAAGGAATTTAATACCATCGCAGTGGATGACGGCATTGCCATGGGCCATGGCGGCATGTTGTATTCACTGCCGAGCCGCGAGCTGATTGCCGATTCGGTGGAATACATGGTGAATGCCCATTGTGCGGACGCCATGGTGTGCATTTCCAACTGCGACAAAATTACGCCGGGGATGCTGATGGCCTCCTTGCGCATCAACATTCCCACGGTTTTCGTTTCCGGCGGGCCCATGGAAGCGGGCAAGGTGCAGTGGCACGGCAAGTTCCGCAAAGTCGATCTGATCGACGCCATGATCGAAGCGGGCGACTCAAAAAACAGCGATGCCGATGTGGCCGACATGGAACGCTCGGCCTGCCCGACTTGCGGCTCGTGCTCTGGCATGTTCACGGCCAATTCGATGAACTGCCTGACCGAAGCGCTGGGCCTGGCGCTGCCGGGCAACGGCACGGTGGTGGCCACGCACGCCGACCGCGAGCAGCTCTTCAAGCGCGCCGGCCGCCTGGCAGTGGAACTGTGTCAGCGCTACTACGAACAGGACGACGCATCGGTGCTGCCGCGCTCGATGGGCTTCAAGGCCTTCGAGAACGCGATCACGCTGGACATCGCCATGGGCGGCTCGACCAACACCATCCTGCACATCCTGGCCATCGCGCAGGAAGCGGGCATCGACTTCACCATGGCCGACATCGACCGCCTCTCGCGCGATGTGCCGCAGCTGTGCAAGGTGGCGCCCAATACCAACAAGTACCACATTGAAGACGTGCACCGCGCCGGTGGCATCATGGCGATCCTGGGTGAGCTGGACCGCGCCGGCAAGCTGCACACCGACGTGCCCACCATCCACAGCAAGACCATGAAAGACGCGCTGGATGCCTGGGACATCGCGCGTTGCCCGTCGGACGAGGTCAAGACTTTCTACATGGCGGGTCCAGCCGGCATTCCCACACAGATCGCGTTCAGCCAGGCCACGCGCTGGCCCAGCCTGGACGTCGACCGCGTCGAGGGCTGTATCCGTTCGGGCGAGCACGCTTTTTCGCAAGAAGGTGGCTTGGCGGTGTTGCATGGCAATATCGCCGTGGATGGCTGCGTGGTCAAGACCGCCGGCGTGGACGAATCGATTCTGGTGTTCGAAGGTTCTGCCTTTGTGACCGAATCGCAGGACGAGGCCGTGGCCGAGATTCTGGCCGACCACGTGAAGGCGGGCGATGTGGTGATCGTGCGCTACGAAGGCCCCAAGGGTGGCCCCGGCATGCAGGAGATGCTCTACCCGACCAGCTACATCAAGTCCAAGGGACTGGGCAAAGCCTGCGCGCTGCTGACCGATGGCCGCTTCTCGGGCGGCACCTCGGGCCTGTCCATCGGCCACTGCTCGCCCGAAGCCGCGGCGGGCGGCGCGATCGGTCTGGTGCGCAACGGCGACAGGATCCGCATCGACATCCCCAACCGCAGCATCAACTTGCTGGTGAGCGACGAGGAACTGGCCACGCGCCGCGCCGAGCAAGATGCCAAGGGTTGGAAGCCCACGCTGCCGCGCCCACGCAAGGTGTCGGCCGCGCTCAAGGCCTATGCACTGCTGGCCACCTCGGCCGACAAGGGCGCGGTGCGCGACCTGTCCCTGCTCGGCGACTGATCCTGCGGGGTGGGGCAGGATGGGCATGGCTTGCGTGCACAATCGCAAGCCATGCTGATTCATCCCCAAATTGATCCTGTCGCCCTGCAGTTGGGCCCGCTGGCCATTCACTGGTATGGGCTGACCTATCTCGCGGCGTTTGGCCTGTTCATGTTGCTGGCCAACGCCCGCCTGAAGCACGAGCCTTTCGCCTCCATCCAGACGCCCCAGCCCTGGATCCGGCGCGACACCGAGGACATCCTGTTTCTCGGTGTGATGGGCGTGGTGCTCGGTGGGCGCATCGGCTATTGCCTGTTCTACAAGCCCGCGTACTACCTGTCGCATCCGCTGGAGATTTTTGCGGTCTGGCAAGGCGGCATGAGTTTTCACGGCGGCATGCTGGGGGTGATGGCTGCCATGGTCTGGTACGCACGCAGTCGCCGTCGACCCTTCATGCAGGTGATGGACTTTGTGGCGCCCTGCGTGCCCACCGGTCTGGCCGCCGGGCGCCTGGGCAACTTCATCAACGGCGAGTTGTGGGGGCGTGTCGCCGACCCGTCGTTGCCCTGGGGCATGGTGTTCCGTGGTGCGGGCGACCTGCCGCGCCATCCTTCGCAGGTTTACCAGTTCCTCATGGAGGGTGTGCTGCTCTTCGTGTTGCTGTGGCTGTACGCGCGCAAACCGCGCGCCACGGGTCAGGTTTCTTCGGTTTTCCTGTTCGGCTACGGTGTGTTCCGTTTCATCGCCGAGTTCTTCCGCGAGCCCGATGCCCATCTGGGGCTGCTCTCGCTGGGCATGAGCATGGGCCAGTGGCTGTGTGTGCCCATGATCGTGGCTGGGGCGGGGATGTGGTGGTGGTATGGACAGCGCAGCCCGGGAGCACGCGCATGAGCGGGAAGGTTCAGTTGTCGAGCCAGGGGCTAGTGGCACGGGTCACCCTGTCGCATCCGGGCAAGTTCAACGCGATGTCGCGCGCGATGTGGCGTGAGCTGAAAACGGTGTTCGACCACCTGCAGCAACGCACCGATCTGCGCTGCGTGATCGTGAGCGGGGAGGGTGGCCACTTCTGTGCGGGCGGTGATATCGCCGAGTATCCGGACTTCCGTTTTGACGAAGCGGCCCTGCGCGCTTTTCACGAACAGGATGTCTGGGGCGGGCTGGCGGCCATGCTGGCGTGTGACCTGCCCCTCCTGGCTCAGATCGAGGGCAACTGCATGGGGGCCGGTGTCGAGATTGCGAGTTGCTGTGATATCCGCATCGCAGGACAGGACGCCCGTTTTGGCGCGCCCATTGCGCGTCTCGGATTTCCGATGGCGCCGCGGGAAGCGCAACTGGTGGCGTGTGAGGTCGGCCTGTCCGCTGCACGATCGATGTTGCTGGAGGCCATGGTCTTCAGTGCCGACGAGATGATGGCCAGCGGTTTTCTGCGCGCCGTCTTGCCCGGTGCCGATGTGAAGCTGGATGCCCAGGTGCGCGCGCAACGCCTGACCACGCTGGCCCCACAGGCCGCGCGCCTGAACAAGCAGACGCTGCGCCGCCTGGTGACGTCGACGGCGCCGTTGGCCGACGGGTTCGCGGCCGAAGCCTACGCTTATGCCGACAGCGCCGAACACCGCGAGGGCATCAACGCCTTCCTGTCCAAACGCTTGCCCGTCTTCTGATTTGAGACCTCTTCGCGCCGTTGTCCAGACCATGAACAACCACAACCTGTTTGCCGCCCTGCGTGCGGCGTTTCCCAAGGACTTGGATCAGGTCGCGGTTGAAACCGTCGAATCCGGTGGCCCTGGTTTGCGCTACACCTGGCGTGACCTGGACCGTGCCTCGGCCATGGTGGCCAACCTGTTGGCCTCGCTCGACTTGCCACAGGGGGCACGCATCGCCGTGCAAGTGGAAAAATCGGTCGAGGCCTTGGTGCTCTACCTGGCCGTTCTGCGTTCGGGCTGCGTCTTCCTGCCGCTCAACACGGCTTACCAGAGCGCGGAGGTCGCGTACTTCGTGGCCAACGCCGAACCCGCTGTATTCGTGTGCAGCCCGCGAAACCACGGATGGGTGTCCAAGATTGCCTTCACGGCCGGCACGCGTTACGTCTTCACCCTGGACGACGATCGCAGCGGCAGTTTGCTCGAACGCGCCGCCCATCACAGTGACCAGCACACCCCTGCCACCAGCGCAGCCGACGACCTGGCTGTGATCATCTACACCAGCGGTACCACCGGGCGCAGCAAGGGCGCCATGCTCACGCACGGCAACATGCTGAGCAATGCGCAGGTGTTGCGTGACTACTGGTGCTGGCAGCCCGACGATGTGTTGATCCATGCCTTGCCGATCTTCCATGTGCATGGTCTGTTTGTTGCCATTCATGGCGCGCTCATCAACGGCAGCCCGATGCTGTGGCTCAACCAATTCGACGCACCCAGCGTGGTGTCGCTGCTGCCGCGAGCGACGGTGTTCATGGGCGTGCCCACTCTCTACGTGCGCATGCTCGCCGAGCCCGGCCTCACGCCCGAGCAGGCCGGTCACATGCGCCTGTTCATCTCCGGTTCGGCACCGCTGTTGATCGAAACCTTCAACACCTGGCAGGCCCGCACCGGGCACACCATCCTGGAGCGCTACGGCATGAGCGAAACCGTCATGCTGACGTCCAACCCTTGCGCGGCTGACGCGCGCCACGGCGGGCAGATCGAGCGGCGCGGCGGTACGGTAGGATTTCCGTTGCCTGGGGTGGAGCTGCGGGTGGTGGATGACGCTGGCGCTGCTGTGGCGGTGGGCGAGGTCGGGAGCATTCAGGTTCGCGGGCCCAATGTCTTCAAGGGCTACTGGCGCATGCCCGAGAAGACCGCCGAGGAATTCACCGCCGACGGCTTCTTCAAGACCGGTGACGTGGGGCGCATCGATGCTCAAGGCTACGTGACCATTGTCGGGCGCAGCAAGGATCTGATCATCAGTGGTGGCTACAACGTCTATCCGGCCGAGATCGAAGGCTTCATCAACAAACTGCCAGGCGTGGCCGAGAGCGCCGTGGTGGGCGTGCCGCACCCGGACTTCGGCGAGGTGGGTGTGGCCGTGCTGATCGCGCAACCGGGTGCCCAGCTGAACGCCGAACAGGTGCGGGTCACGCTCAAGGCGCAACTGGCCAACTTCAAGATTCCCAAGCGCTGCTTCGTGGTGAATGAACTGCCCCGCAACACCATGGGCAAGGTTCAGAAGAACCTGCTGCGCGAGCAATACAAAAGCGAATTTGCCTGAAAAATGAAATGCGCTGCGGAAGCTTTTCCGGAGCACGTGACACCAAGCCAGAACGCGGCGGAGCCGGCTTGGCCGGGCCGCTCGCGTTGCCCCTGGGGGGCGACGCCGAAGGCGGCGCGGGGATCCCAGTATCTGCGACGCGGGGGGGCGCCCGTTACCTCAACACGAGCACAGGCGTGTGCGAGTGCGTCAGCACCTGCTGGGTCTCGCTGCCCAGCAACAGGCGCTTGAGGCCTCGACGACCATGCGATGCCATTACGATCAGGTCGCATTTGTTGCGTTTGGCCGCAGCGATGATGGCTTCGGCAATCAAATCGGATTTCACGGTGATTGGCTTGACCTTCACTTCGCGGAGCTGTCCCGCCGACTTCACGGCGTTGACCGCCTCCATGGCCTCGTCCTGCCACTGCTTTTCGATGCGGGCCACTTCCGCCGCGGCCAGCGCCACCCCCCCCTCAAAATAGGTCTGTGGATAGCGTGGCACTACCTTGAGTGCCACCACTTCGGCTCCCGTGATATCGGCCAGATTGATGGCGTGTTCGACGGCCATTTGCGACAGTTTGGAACCGTCGGTTGCCACGAGGATGCGCTTGTACATGGTTTTCTCCAATGAAATTGTTGTTGGACAGACAATAGGCTAACAAAGACCGCCCTGGAGTGGTTGACTTAAATCAAGCGCCAGGAGCCCCAGTTGAATTACCCTTATCGCATGAACGAGGCCGTCACCGCGCCCCCGGTGGGGTCATCGCTTGGGCGTTCCTTGCCCGGCGATCTCGCGGCCCCTGGCCGCGTCGAGCAGATGGGTGAGGGCGCGGCTGTTCCCAGCCTGTTTGGTGCGCACCGAGGTCCGCTCACCGTCACCGACAACTTCGCTGTTCTGGATGACCCGGTCGAGCAGCAGGATTTCACCCAGTTTTCCGAAATCGATGGCCGCCAGGTGGCGGAGTCGGTGCTGATGGTGCAGGGCATGTACTGCGCAGCCTGTGCCGACACGGTCGAATGTGCTTTGCAGGATCTGCCTGGTGTGCAGCTTGCCCGGGTGCATGCCGCCACAAGGCGCCTGACGGTGCGCTGGGATCCGACCCAGACCCGCATGTCCAGCCTGGCGCAAGTGGTCGGTGAGACCGGTTACCGGTTGCTGCCGATGCAACAGGCCTTATCGATCAGCGAACGCCTGCGCGAAACCCGTCGTGCGCTGTGGCGCCTCTTTGTCGCCGGCTTCTGTGCCATGCAGGTCATGATGTACGCATGGCCGGCTTACGTGGCCACGCCCGGTGAGATCCCTCCCGATATCGACCAGCTGCTGCGCTGGGCCAGTTGGGTGCTGTGCCTGCCGGTGGTGTTTTTCGCCAGTGGTCCGTTTTTCAGCAGCGCCTGGCGCGACCTCAAGCGAGGGCGGGTGGGCATGGACACGCCCGTGTCCATCGGCATTCTGGTGACCTTCATCGCGAGTTCGGCCTCCACATTCGATCCGACCGGCCCCTGGGGCCATGAAGTCTGGTTTGACTCGTTGACCATGTTTGTGTTTTTCCTGTTGGGTGGACGCTACCTGGAGCTCAAGGCGCGTGATCGCACGGCCGGTGCCCTCGACAGCCTCATGAATCGCTTGCCCGAGGTGTGTGAGCGACGGAAGCCGGACGGTGGCTTTGAATCGGTGTCGGTCCGACGACTGGTTGTTGGTGACGTGGTGCGTGTTCAGGCGGGCCAGGCGTTTCCGGGCGACGGCGAGGTGCGCAGCGAGTCCGCCACCGTGGACGAAGCCCTGCTCACCGGCGAGTCGCACCCCATCGTGCGCACCCGAGGGCAAGCCGTGGTTGCGGGCAGTTTCAACCTGGGCGGTCCCGTGCTGGTGGCCGTTAAGCGACTGGGGCGCGATACCCGGTTTGCCCAGATCGTTGCGCTGATGGAAAAAGCGTCCACAGAAAAGCCGCGGCTGGCGGTTCTCGCCGACCGCATTGCGGCGCCGTTTCTCGTACTGGTGCTGCTGGCGGCGGCCTTCGCGGGCTGGTACTGGTGGCAGATCGATCACAGCAAGGCGCTGGCGGTGGCGGTGGCGGTGTTGATCGTCACTTGTCCGTGTGCGCTCTCACTGGCGACGCCGGCCGCCATGCTCACGGCGGCCGGCGCGCTGGCCCGTCGCGGCATTCTGGTCCGCCGGTTGCAGGCCTTTGAGTCACTGGCTGGGATCAACACCGTGATCTTTGACAAGACAGGGACACTCACCCATGACCAGTTGAAGCTTCAGGCTGTGCGCACCAGGGACGGCGTGGATCCGGCCCACGTGCTGTTGCTGGCTGCTTCGCTGGCACAGGGCTCGCTGCACCCCGTATCACGGGCGCTGGTCCAGGCGCAGTTCGATGCGGCAGGTGCAGACCACGTGCCCGTCAGCTTCACGGACATGCAGGAGATGGCGGGTCAGGGCATGCAGGCGAAACTGTCGGACGGAGGGCCACTGCGGCTGGGATCGGCCGCATTTTGTGGCGTAAACCGTGGGGCGACCGACGAAATGGACGGTGCGCCTCTGGCCCATCTGGCTGACGGCCAGGGATGGCTGGCCACTTTCGAGTTGCAGGAAGGTTTGCGTGAGGACGCCCAGGCCGCCGTATCCGCTTTGCGCGAACTGGGCATCCAGACCTGGCTGCTGTCCGGGGACCGTGAAGCCGCCGCACGCCAGGTCGGGCAGGTGGTGGGCGTGGACCATGTCATCGCCGGCGCCACGCCAGAACAGAAGTTGGCCGAGGTGGTGAACCTGCAGTCCCGAGGCCACCGCCTGGCGATGGTAGGTGATGGCTTGAACGATGGACCGGTGCTGGCGCGAGCCGACACCTCGTTCGCTCTGGGGCATGCGGCCCCCCTGGCTCAGGCCCAGTCGGACTATGTGATCCAGGGTGGCGAGGTCATGGACGTGGTCTTGACGCTGAAGCTGGCCAGGTCCACGATGCACATCGTGCGCCAGAACCTGATATGGGCCGCGCTCTACAACGCGGTCAGCATCCCGATGGCCCTGATCGGCTGGATGCCGCCATGGCTGGCCGGGTTGGGTATGGCGGGCAGTTCTCTGCTGGTCATTGGCAACGCGTTGCGGCTGACGACCCATATTCCTGTCCGATCCTCGGATACCCAGTCCGGTATGGGGTGGCCGGCGTAAGATCGCGCTTGTTTTCGAATCCAGGTTTCCAGAGGTATTCACCATGGACGTTTTGTATTTGCTGGTTCCGCTTTCCGTGGTTCTGGTCTTCGCCATCATCGGCATTTTCTGGTGGGCGCTCCACGCGGGGCAATTTGACAACATCGAGCGAGAAGGCGAGCGCATTCTCCGAGGTGATTGACTTAAGTCAAGGCGGCTGGCAGGGTGCCTGTAGACACTCGCCAAGTGACATTTTTGAGGAGTTCTGTATGTCCGTGACAACAAAGGCCAGCCAACCGGCGGTCTACAACGATAGTGTGGTCCGCGGGTTTGCCGTCATGTCCGTGATCTACGGCGTGGTGGGCATGCTGGTGGGTGTAATCATCGCGGCCCAGTTGACCTGGCCCGAGCTCAATATGGGCATTGAATGGCTGACCTATGGTCGCCTGCGTCCGCTGCACACCAACGCGGTGATTTTTGCGTTTGGTGGATCGGTGCTGTTTGCAACCAGCTACTACGTGGTTCAACGAACCTGCCACACCGCCTTGTTCTCGAACAAGCTGGCATGGCTGACGTTCTGGGGCTGGAATGCGGTGATCGTCTCGGCGGTGATTACCTTGCCCATGGGTCTGACCCAGAGCAAGGAATACGCTGAGCTGATCTGGCCGATCGACTTGCTGATCACGGTGGTCTGGGTGTCCTATGCCATCGTGTTCTTCGGCACGGTCGGCATCCGCAAGGTCAAGCACATCTACGTGGCCAACTGGTTCTTTGGTGCCTACATCATCACCATTGCCCTGCTGCACATCTTCAACAACCTGGCCATCCCGACCAGCGCCACGCACTCCTACTCGGCCTACGCCGGTGTGCAGGATGCCATGGTGCAATGGTGGTACGGTCACAATGCTGTGGGCTTCTTCCTGACGGCGGCCTTCCTGGGCATGATGTATTACTTCATCCCCAA
This sequence comes from Hydrogenophaga sp., assembly GCA_030653975.1. Taxonomy (GTDB): domain Bacteria; phylum Pseudomonadota; class Gammaproteobacteria; order Burkholderiales; family Burkholderiaceae_C; genus Hydrogenophaga. The sequence goes on from JAURYH010000009.1 coordinate 9,025, forward strand.
GCAGGCCGAGCGCCCGGTTTACTCCTACCGCCTGTCCATCGTCCACTTCTGGGCGCTGATCTTCACCTACATGTGGGCAGGTCCTCACCACCTGCACTACACCGCGCTGCCTGACTGGACGCAATCGGTTGGCATGGTGTTCTCCCTGATCCTGCTGGCTCCCAGCTGGGGTGGCATGATCAACGGCATCATGACCCTGTCGGGCGCCTGGCACAAACTGCGTGACGACCCCATCCTGCGTTTCCTGATCGTGTCCCTGTCGTTCTACGGCATGTCCACTTTCGAAGGCCCGATGATGTCGATCAAGACCGTCAACGCGCTGAGCCACTACACCGACTGGACCGTGGGCCACGTGCACTCCGGTGCTCTGGGCTGGGTGGGTCTTGTGTCCATGGGTTCGCTGTACTACCTGATCCCGCGCCTGTTTGGCCAGAAGAAGATGTACTCGGTGCCCGCCATTGAGCTGCACTTCTGGGTGGCCACCATCGGCATCGTGCTGTACATCGCCGCGATGTGGATTGCCGGCGTGATGCAAGGTCTGATGTGGCGCTCGGTCAATCCCGATGGCAGCCTGACCTATACCTTCGTCGAGTCAGTGAAAGCCACCTTCCCGTTCTATGTGATCCGTCTGCTGGGTGGTTTGCTGTACCTCGGTGGCATGCTGGTCATGCTCTGGAACGTCATCATGACGATGCGCCAGGGCCGTGTTGTGGACGTGCCTGTCCTCGCCGTCAACCCTGCACACGCCTGAGGAGTAAAAACATGGCAAACAACGAAAAAATCGAAGGCCACGGACGGATCGAGACCAACAACTTCCTCATGATCGTGTTGATCACGCTCGTGGTGGCTGTGGGTGGTCTGGTTGAAATCGTGCCCCTTTTCTTCCAGAAGTCCACCACCACACCGATCGAAGGCCTCAAGCCTTACAGCGCACTGCAGCTGGCCGGTCGCGATGTGTATGTCAGCGAAGGTTGCTACAACTGCCACTCGCAGATGATTCGCCCCTTCCAGGCCGAGACGCTGCGTTATGGCCCTTACTCGGTCGCTGGCGAGTTCGTGTACGACCGCCCGTTCCAGTGGGGCTCCAAGCGCACGGGTCCTGATCTGCATCGCGTGGGTGGCCGCTACAGTGACGAGTGGCACCGTGTGCACCTGAACAACCCGCGTGATGTGGTGCCTGAATCGAACATGCCAGCCTACGCCTTTCTGGGTGAGAAATCGGTGGATGCGGACAGCATGCCCAAGCGCATGGAGGTGCTCCGCACATTGGGCGCTCCTTACACCGATGATGAGATCGCCCAGTCGGTCGATGCGGTGAAGGGCAAGACCCAGATGGAAGCCGTGATCGCTTACCTGCAGGTGTTGGGCACCGCTCGCAGCGCTGTCCGCCCGGCGGCTGCCGAAGCCGCTCCAGCGCCCGCCGCTGCCGATGTGACGCCAGCGACCGAGGCTGCTGCACCCACGGCTGAAGCTGCGCCGGCTGTTGAGCCCGCGCCCGCTGCGGCGACTGCTACCAACCAATAAACGCGGATTGCCCACCATGGATATCAACGATCTCCGCAGCATTGTCACGGTGGTCAGCTTGCTGACCTTCGTGGGCATCGTGGTCTGGGCCTGGTCCAAACGCAACCAGGCCGGTTTTGACGAGGCAGCCCAGTTGCCTTTCACTGACGACTAAACCGCGGCACCAACAAGAGAAACATCATGAGCGACTTTACAAGTGATTTCTGGCACCTCTACGTGGGTGGGCTGACGCTGGTCAGCATCATCGCCTGCCTGGTCCTGCTCTGGATCAGCGGCACCACCAAGGCGAGCACCCATGCCGACAACACCACCGGTCACGTCTGGGACGGCGACCTGGCGGAAATGAACAACCCGTTGCCCAGGTGGTGGGTCTATCTGTTCATCATCACGGTCGTCTTCGCACTGGCCTACGGCGCGCTGTATCCCATGTTCGGCAAGTTCCAGGGTGCCTTGGGCTGGAGTTCACAGGGTCAGCACACTGCCGAAGTGGCCAAGGTGGAGGCGGCTATCGCCCCCATCTACGCCAAATTCAGTGGCATGACACCTGAGCAGATTGCTGGTGACTCCGAAGCCATGGCAATCGGTGAGCGCCTGTTCATGAACTACTGTGCCCAGTGCCATGGTTCGGATGCGCGCGGTGCCAAAGGTTTCCCCAACCTGACCGACAACGACTGGCTGGGTGGTGGTGATCATGCGAGCATCAAGATGACCATCGCTCAAGGTCGTGTCGGTGTCATGCCTCCGATGGCTGCCGCCGTGGGCAGTGCCGAAGACGTGCGCAATGTGGCGAACTATGTGCTGAGCCTGTCTGCCAGTCCTCACGACTCCGTGCGTGCCGCCCAAGGCAAAGAGAAGTTTGCTGCCTGTGCGGCTTGCCATGGCATGGACGGCAAGGGTATGGCGGTCATGGGTGCCCCCAACCTGACCGATGGGGTCTGGCTGCATGGTTGGGGCGAAGAGGCCATCATCCGTTCGATCAACAACGGCTACAACAACGAGATGCCCGGTCAGTCGGCGCTGTTAAACGAGGCACAGATCAACGTGCTGGCCTCTTATGTCTGGGGCATGTCCAACAAGTCGGCCAATTGAGCGTTTAAAGAGAGTTGCAGCGGTCGGTTTGATCGCTGCAACTTTTTTCTTTTTCCAACATCGGGTTCTTCGTGAGTTCCGCTAAGTCAGACACCAACGCCAGCCAGGCAACCATCATCCCCATCGTCCCGGAGCTCCCGCCCAAGGGTGTTCCTGCAGACGACGAGGTCATGGTTTCTCTCTACGCCTCGCGCAAAAAAATATACCCCCGATCGGTTTCGGGTCTGTTTTCGCAGTGGCGCTGGATTACGGTCTGGATCACCCAGATCGTGTTTTATGGTCTGCCCTGGCTGGAGTGGAATGCCCGACAGGCGGTGCTCTTCGATCTTGAGGCGCGCCGTTTTTACATTTTTGGCTTGGTACTGTATCCGCAGGACTTTATTTATCTTACGGGTCTTTTGGTCATTGCAGCCCTGGCGTTGTTCCTGTTCACGGCTGTTGCCGGTCGTTTGTGGTGTGGTTATGCCTGTCCACAAACGGTCTACACGGAGATTTTCCTCTGGATCGAAAAAAAGGTCGAGGGTGACCGCTCGGCGCGCATGCGTCTGGACGATTCGGCGTTTTCAGCTGGCAAGTTCGGTAAGAAGTGGTCGAAGCACGCACTCTGGATTCTGTTCTCGCTGTGGACCGGTTTTACCTTTGTCGGCTACTTCACACCGATTCGAGAGCTGGCCGCGGTCTCGCTGGCCGCTTCGTTGGGACCGTGGCAGACTTTCTGGGTATTTTTCTACGGTTTTGCCACCTACGGCAACGCTGGCTTCATGCGCGAGCAGGTTTGCAAATACATGTGTCCTTACGCGCGCTTCCAGAGTGCGATGTTCGACAAGGACACGATGATCGTGACCTACGACGAAAAGCGCGGTGAACCGCGTGGCCCGCGTTCGAAGAAGGCCGACCCCAAAGCATTGGGGCTGGGTGCCTGCGTGGACTGTACGCTGTGTGTTCAGGTTTGTCCGACGGGTATCGATATCCGCAACGGTCTGCAGTACGAGTGCATCGGTTGTGGAGCCTGTATCGACGTATGCGACGAAGTGATGGACAAGGTGGGCTATCCGCGTGGACTGGTCAAATACTCGACCCAGAACGGTATTGCACAAGGATGGAACTCCCAGCAGATGATCCGTCGGGCCATGCGTCCGCGGGTTCTGGTGTACACAGGCATCCTGTTGGCCATCACCCTCGCGGTTATGGTCAGTCTGTTTCTGCGCAAACCGCTCAAGGTTGATGTCATTCGGGACCGCGGTGCGTTGGCACGCATGGTAGAGCAGGGACGCATCGAAAACGTCTTCCGGTTGCAGGTGATGAATGCGACCGAGCGCGCACAACGCTATGTGATCGGTGTTTCCGGATTGCCGGGCATTGCCATTGCCTCGGAAACAGAGATTGAAGTATTGCCGACGGAAGTGCGCTCTGCGGTCATGCGGGTGCAGGTTCCCCCGGGTTCCGCTGCCACCGGTTCCCATTCCATTTATTTCGAGATCCAGGCTGTCGGAGATTCGCGCACGCGTGTCACCGAAAAAGCAGCCTTCCTGGTGCCGCGCTGAACACCACTTTCAGACAACCTGTTTCAATATACGCTATGAACACCACGATACTCAAAACACCGGTCAATGAACAGCTCCCGATTCCTTGGTGGCGCGTTCCCCAGATGTGGCTGGTGGTGGGGGGGCCATTGGTGGTTGTTGTGGCTGCCATCATCACGGCCGTCATTGCAGTGACGGGCGCCGACCCGGTGCTTAACAAGGCCGACTTTGAGCGTGACCTGAAGGCGGCCCAGATGCTGGACGGACAAGCTCGTGCCGAGGCGCTGATCAAACTTCAACCGGCTCACCAGGCCCGGAACCACGCAGCTTCCCCTGTGGTGCCACCGACGAAGGAATAACGCGTGCGGCAACGATGCCAGTCCATGGCTTGGGCGCCTATGCACCGGTTTGCATGCTTGGAATCGATCACAACAACACCCGAGGAGAACAGGAATGACGGCTCAACGATGGATGTGGATTGCGTGGCCCGCGTTTTTGGTGGCGGCGGTTCTGGAGATGATCGTGTTTGCCATGATCGATCCGAGTGATCTTCACTGGTTTGGGGTTCCTCTGGAGTTGTCTCGTCCAGCGGTCTACACTCTGGCGTTTTTCACCTTCTGGATCGTGGCCATGGTGTCGAGCGCACTCACCACCTTGTTGTCCATGTCACCTTTTGAAGTGAACCGGTGTCCTGTTCCGCCGGATCAGCGGCCGCAGGATTGTGCCAAGAATGGATCTTGTTCCTGAAAGTTTCCGCGGACCTCTCAAGTAAGAAAAACCCCAGCGGGGTGATTCCAGCAGAGGTTTCCTGTTGGGACAGATGTTGGGTTCAGGGACCGGTCGGGGGGGTCACGATCAGCTTGAGCCCTTCGGTGCTTTTGATGTGGACGTAACGCTGTTTGACCTCGATGATGCCTTCGTCCACAAACTTGGAAAAAGTGCGACTCACCGTCTCCAGTTTCATGCCCAGGTAACTACCAATTTCTTCGCGTGTCATGCGGAGAATCAGCTCGGACTGGGAGAAGCCGCGGGCGTGCAGGCGCTGAACCAGGTTCAGCAGGAACGCCGCTAGGCGTTCTTCCGCGCGCATGCTGCCAAGCAGCAGCATGACACTGTGGTCGCGCACAATTTCGCGGCTCATGATCTTGTGCACATGGTGCTGAAGGGTGGTGAACTCTCGGGAGAGTTCCTCAACTTGATCAAACGGCATCACACAGACTTCAGCATCTTCCAGTGCGATGGCATCGCAGGAATGGTGGTCGCTCACGATGCCGTCCAGGCCAATGATCTCTCCGGTCATCTGGAAGCCGGTCACTTGATCCCTGCCATCGGCCGTGGTGACACAGGTTTTGAAGAAGCCGGAACGCACCGCGTAAAGCGAGGTGAACCGGTCACCCGTACTGAAAAGTGCTGACCCGCGCTTAATGCGTCGCCGCGCCGAAATGACGTTGTCGAGCTTGTCCATTTCGTCCGGGTTGAGACCCATGGGTAGACACAATTCCCGCAGGTTGCAGCTCGAACAGGCGACTTTGATGCTTTGTGCGTCCATAAATTATCCGGAAATCGGTGGTGAGCTTAACGCATAGCTGGGGCTTGTGTCGAGGAAATGACCGAGTGCCAGGCCCTTCGCGGGAGCGAAGACTTGCGAACACACGGGCGCTTGATAAAGATCAAGGGAGGATTTGCGAGCCTGGTGCACATTCAAGGTTCAGCATTGGAGAACAGTTTGTGAGTCACGCCATTTCCGACGAATTGCTCAAGCGATTCGATGTTCCCGGTCCACGGTACACGTCGTACCCGACGGCTGACCGCTTTGTCGAAGCGTTCACCGAAGGTGACTATATACAAGCGCTGGAGCAGCGCAGAGCTGGGTCGTTGGCCCTTCCGCTCAGCATCTACGTACACATTCCGTTCTGCGAGTCGGTCTGCTACTACTGCGCCTGCAACAAGGTCATCACCAAACACCACGAACGGGCAGCCGAATACCTGCGCTACCTGTCACGTGAGGTGGAGTTGCAGGTCCAGCATTTTGGGAAGGGGCACAGCGTGTCCCAGTTGCACCTGGGTGGTGGCACGCCCACCTTTCTGTCCGATGCAGAGCTTGAGGATCTCATGACGATGATCCGGCGCAACTTCAAGTTGGTGCCGGGTGGCGAGTACTCGATCGAGGTGGATCCCAGGACTGTGACCGACCAGCGGCTTCAGACCCTGGCGAGACTGGGTTTCAACCGTCTCAGTTTTGGTGTCCAGGATTTCGACCCTGCCGTTCAGAAGGCGGTGCACCGCGTGCAACCCGCTGAACAGGTGTTCGCGCTGGTGGATACTGCGCGCAAGATCGGTTTCGAGTCGGTCAACGTGGATCTGATCTACGGTCTGCCGCTGCAGACGCCCGAGTCGTTTGCACGCACGCTCGCGCAAGTGAACCAGTTGCGGCCGGACCGCATTGCGCTGTATGCCTATGCACATCTCCCGTCCCGCTTCAAGCCACAGCGCCGCATCGTTTCCGCCGAGCTGCCCAGTCCTGGCGACAAGCTGTCCATGTTGTCGGCATCGCTGGGTGCTATGAGTGATGCCGGGTATGTTTACGTGGGCATGGACCATTTCGCCCTGCCGACGGATGCACTCGCTGTGGCCAAGCGCCAGGGCCGCCTGCATCGCAACTTCCAAGGTTACAGCACGCAGCCCGATTGTGATCTGATCGCTCTGGGGGTTTCCGCTATTGGTCGCATCGGCGCCACCTACAGCCAGAACGCCAAGACGCTGGAGGAGTACTACGATGCCCTTGATCAGGGCAGGCTGCCCATCGTGCGTGGTCTTGTGCTCACGCGCGATGACCTGCTGCGCCGTTCCGTCATCATGTCCATCATGTGTCAGGGTCAGCTGCAGTACGAATCGATCGAACTGGGGCATCTGATCGAATTCAAAAGCTACTTCGCGCGTGAACTCGAGGTGTTGGCCGGACTGGCCGAACACGGCTTGGTCACCCTGGATGACAGCGGTGTTCAGGTCACGCCGACAGGCTGGTATCTGGTCCGGGCCATTGCCATGGTATTCGACAAGAACCTGCAGGTTGATCTGGACCGGGCCCGGTTTTCAAAGATCATCTGAACGGTCAATTCGAAGATCTGGGGTGGGGCTCGGCCCGCGAGGAATGCGCACGAGTTGGCGCGTGTGCTGGAAAAAAAGCATCCACTCCCTTTGGGAGCGGGTTTGACTTTGCCTTTGAAGGCCAAGACGCACACACTGCTACAGTTCTTTCATGCAAACTTCCATGGCGATCACGGCCCTGTTCATGGGCATCGTGGGGGGGCCCCACTGCGTTGCGATGTGCGGTGCCGCCTGTGCCGGGATCAGTCGCGCGGCGGGAGCTCGCAGCACGCAGGCTTTGTGGTCGTTTCAGTTCAGTCGCATGCTGGGCTATTCGCTGTTCGGCGCTTTTGCTGCTGGATCGGTCCAGGGGCTTGCGGTGCTGGGGACCAACACCATCGCGATCCGGCCAGTCTGGACCATGTTCCACGCGGCGGCATTTCTCCTTGGGCTGGCACTGATCTGGCAAGCACGCCAGCCCGCCTGGATTGACAGCTTGGGCCAATCGCTGTGGCGCAAGGCGCGCCCGGTGCTTACCCGCTTGGGGCCCCGTGCGCCCATTGTGTTGGGTGTCGGCTGGGCGTTCATGCCGTGCGGTCTGCTGTATTCTGCCTTGCTGGTGGCATCGCTCTCGGCGAACGTGTTCGAGGGAGCGGCCATCATGGCATTGTTCTCATTGGGTACTTCCATTTCCCTCACGGCGGCACCCTGGTTGTTGCTGCGCTTGCGAGGCGGCCAATCGGGCGCCTGGGCCATCCGCTTGGCCGGCTTGGCGCTGGCGCTGACTTCTGGCTGGGCACTCTGGATGGGGCTGACCAACCCCACTGGCTTGTTCTGCCTGTGACCGGTAGCTGAAGCGGGTCAGTGCCTGGTCGCCTGGCGAGCGGGCAGGGTGGCCAGGATCAAGCCCAGGAGCGCGATACCGAACGCCAGCATCTGCAACGGCGTCAACCGTTCTCCCATGAACAGCACCCCGATGGCCGCGGCACTCACCGGCAGCATCACCGTGAACACGCCCGCACGTGAGGCAGGAACGGTCCGCAGTCCGGTCATCCACAGCCAGACGGTCCACATGCTGGCGGCGAGCCCATAGAACACCAGCAGGCCCCAGATGCCGCCGCTGACGGCCATGAAATCGAAATGCCACGCTGTCCACAAGCCAAACGGCGTGACCAGCGCAAAACCCCAGAGGTTGATGATGGCAGAAATGCGTTTCGGGCCGAGGCCTTCCGTCAACTTCTTGCCGATCACCACATAGGATGCTTCACACACCACGGCAGCGAACACGAGCAGGTTGCCCCAGACCGAATATCCCAGTCCCAGGAATGTCAATTCTTGCGATCCGGCCAGGCCGACATCGGGTTTTTGCAGAGAGAACAAGCCGATACCGAGCGCGGCGCAAGCAATGGCGGCGGTTGTCCGACGACCGATGCGTTCTTTCAGAAAGATGCGACTCAGTATCGCCACCACAGCCGGGATGGCCGCCATCACCACGCCAGCGGCCACGGCCGTGGTCAAGCTGACGCCAAACAGCATGCAGATCGAAAACAGGAAGTTGCCGAGGAAGGATTCCAGGAACAGAAGGCGGCGTGTTCGAGGCGACAACGGGGGTTCCTCCGCCGGCTTGCGCAGCCAGCGCCACATGGCGATTCCTCCGATGCCGAAGCGCAGCCAGGCCAACAGAAAAACCGGAAAGACCAGCACAAGAGGTTTGGACAGTGCCACGTAGCTGCCGACCAGCGACATGCTCAGGGCCAGGCTAGCGTAGGCCCACCAACGCGGTATCGCAGGGGTTGTTGTGATGGAAGCGTGCATGGCCGCAGATCATGCCCGAAGCCGTCACTCCAGCCACGCAGCCGGTGTGTGCAGACCGCTCGCCCGGAATACGTGCGTCTCCTGGAGGTGGGTCGCATGCGCGAGGACCCCACAGGGATGCTGCTTTCTCTATTCCGGGATGAGAGAACGTCTTTTCTTAATGTGAAAATCCATTGTGTTGCGCTGCAAAAAAATTTCTCAATACAAGAAACAAAATGCCACATTGAGAAATTTAGTATAAACATTGTTGATTTTAAATGAGAAATATTTTGTCTTCTATAAGACATAAGAGCTTTTAAAACTCTTCTATAAGACTTAAAGTTCATACATCGGCATCAGGCTCGCATGGTGACCTCGCCGACCCCATTTCATCAACCTCACGGAGAGTCTTCAAATGCCCCAATCCCTCAACGAGCAACTGAGCCGCCAACAGCAGATTGACGCCCTGGAAAAAGACTGGGCCACCAACCCGCGCTGGAAAGGTGTGAAGCGTGGCTACTCCGCCGCTGACGTGGTGCGCCTGCGCGGCAGCATGCAGATCGAACACACGCTGGCCAAGCGCGGTGCCGAGAAGCTGTGGGACAAGGTCAACGGCGGCGCCAAGAAGGGCTACGTCAACGCTTTCGGCGCCATCACCGCCGGCCAGGCCATGCAGCAGGCCAAGGCTGGCCTGGAAGCCGTGTACCTGTCTGGCTGGCAAGTCGCTGCCGATGGCAACACCAGCGAAACCATGTACCCCGACCAGTCGCTGTACGCCTACGATTCGGTGCCCACCATGGTTCGCCGCATCAACAACACCTTCAAGCGCGCCGACGAAATCCAGTGGGGCCGTGGCATCGAGCCGGGTTCCAAGGACTTCGTGGACTACTTCCTGCCCATCGTGGCCGACGCAGAAGCCGGTTTTGGCGGCGTGCTGAATGCCTTCGAACTGATGAAGAACATGATCGCAGCTGGTGCCGCCGGCGTGCACTTCGAAGACCAACTGGCCGCCGTGAAGAAGTGCGGCCACATGGGGGGCAAGGTGCTGGTGCCGACGCAGGAAGCCTGCGAAAAGCTGATCGCCGCGCGTTTTGCCGCTGACGTGATGGGTGTGTCCACCATCGTGCTGGCCCGCACCGACGCCGAAGCCGCCAACCTGATCACCAGCGACCACGACGCCAACGACAAGCCTTTCCTGACCGGCGAGCGCACGCAGGAAGGCTTCTACCGCGTCAAGAACGGTCTGGAGCAAGCCATCAGCCGTGGCGTGGCCTATGCACCCTACGCCGACTTGGTGTGGTGCGAGACCGGCGTGCCCGACATCGGTTTTGCCCGTGAATTCGCGCAGGCCGTGCAAGCCGCATGCCCGGGCAAGCTGCTGTCCTACAACTGCTCGCCTTCCTTCAACTGGAAGAAGAACCTGGATGACAAGCAGATCGCTTCCTTCCAGGAAGACCTGGCTGCTCTGGGCTACCGCTACCAGTTCATCACGCTGGCCGGCATCCACATCAACTGGTTCAACACCTTCCAGTTTGCCCACGCCTACGCCCGCGGCGAAGGCATGAAGCACTACACCGAAATGGTGCAGGAGCAGGAATTCGCCGCTCGCGACAAGGGCTACACCTTTGTGTCGCACCAGCAGGAAGTGGGCGCGGGCTACTTCGACGACGTGACCACGGTGATCCAGGGCGGGTCTTCCAGTGTGAAAGCCTTGACCGGCTCGACCGAAGAAGAGCAGTTCCACTGATCTGGTGCTCAACGGGGCCCGCAGAGGCTGAGGAGACAGAAGCCCGGGCCAGCCCCGGGCTTTTTTGTGGGAAAATTCAAATATTCATCAAGCAGCAAGAGCGAGAAAGGCAATCTGGTTATGACACCGCGAACTCGTGTGATGTTCTCACTGGTCTCCTGAGGCCTGCAGTTCGCGCCTGCCCGATTCCCTTTTTCGACCTCATCCAGCGCGGCCCATGCCGCGCTTTTTTTGTTTCTGGACTTCCCATGCTTCACATCACGCTTCCCGACGGTTCCCAACGCGAATTTCCCGGCCCGATCACGGTGGCCGAGGTTGCTGCTTCGATTGGCGCCGGGCTGGCCAAGGCCGCACTGGCTGGCAAGATCGGGGACAGGGTGGTGGATACCAGCTTTCAGATCACGGCCGACAGCCCGCTGTCCATCGTCACCGCCAAGGATGCCGATGGTCTGGAGGTGATCCGCCACTCCACTGCCCACTTGCTGGCCTATGCGGTGAAAGAACTGTTTCCGGACGCGCAGGTGACCATCGGTCCAGTGATTGAGAGCGGCTTCTTCTACGACTTTTCGTACAAGCGCCCGTTCACGCCGGAAGATCTGGTGGCCATAGAGAAAAAGATGACCGAACTGGCCAACAAGGACGAGCCGGTGGTGCGCCGCGTGTTGCCGCGCGACGAGGCCGTGGCCTATTTCAAAGGGCTCGGGGAGCACTACAAGGCCGAAATCATCGCCAGCATCCCGAGCAACGAAGATGTGTCGCTGTACCGCGAGGGCCAGTTTGAAGACCTGTGCCGCGGCCCGCACGTGCCGAGCACCGGCAAGCTCAAGCACTTCAAGCTGATGAAGGTGGCCGGTGCCTACTGGCGTGGTGATCACCGCAACGAGATGCTGCAGCGCATCTACGGCACGGCCTGGGCCACCAAGGACGAACTGCAGCAGCACCTGACCATGCTGGAGGAGGCTGAAAAGCGCGACCACCGCAAGCTGGGCCGTGAGCTGGATCTGTTCCACATCGACGAACACTCGCCGGGCACCGTGTTCTGGCACCCCCAGGGCTGGACGGTGTGGCAAGGGGTCGAGCAGTACATGCGGCAGGTCTACCGTGACAACGGCTACCAGGAAGTCAAGGGTCCGCAGATCCTGGACAAAGGCCTGTGGGAGAAGACGGGGCACTGGGACAAGTACCGCGACAACATGTTCACCACCGAGTCGGAGAAGCGCGACTATGCGCTCAAACCGATGAATTGCCCTGGTCACATCCTGATTTTCAAGCAGGGGATCAAGAGCTATCGCGACCTGCCGCTGCGTTATGGCGAGTTTGGCCAGTGCCACCGCAACGAGCCCACCGGCGGTCTGCACGGCATCATGCGCGTGCGTGCGTTCACGCAGGACGATGGGCACATCTTCTGTACCGAAGACATGATCCTGGACGAGTGCGTGGCCTACACCGCACTGTTGCAGAAGGTGTACGCCGACTTCGGGTTCAAGAACATCATCTACAAGATCGCCACCCGTCCGGATGCCCGCATCGGCAGCGATGAAAGCTGGGACAAGGCCGAGCACGCTTTGATGGAAAGTTTGCGCGCGGCCGGGTGCGAGTTTGAAATATCCCCGGGCGAAGGTGCGTTCTATGGCCCCAAGATTGAATACACGCTGAAGGATGCCATTGGGCGCCAGTGGCAGTGTGGCACGATTCAGGTGGATTTCTCCATGCCCGAGCGGCTGGATGCCGAGTACGTGGGCGAGGATGGCGCGCGCCATCGTCCGGTCATGTTGCACCGCGCCATCGTTGGCAGTCTGGAGCGTTTCATTGGAATTTTGATCGAGGAACACGCCGGTGCGCTGCCTGTCTGGCTCGCGCCGGTGCAGGTGTCGGTGCTCAATATCACCGATTCACAGGCTGACTACTGTCGTGAAATCGCGAAAGCACTGCAGAATCAAGGGCTTAGAGTTGAGATCGATCTGCGCAACGAGAAAATAACGTATAAAATACGAGAGCACGCATTGCAAAAGCGGCCTTACATCATTGTCGTGGGCGACAAAGAGAAGGCCGCTGGCGCCGTGGCTGTTCGGGCGCGAGGTAACAAAGACCTCGGGGTCATGCCGCTGGAAGACTTTTCCAGACTGATTGCGGCAGACGTTTCATCGAAGGTTTGAAGTCAAACATCCGGTTGATACCCCTCCATGCTGCGGTGCACGTGGCGCGCGCATTGAGGGTGACGAAGGTTGCCCGCCTGTCTGAACAGCCCACATCAAGGAATACACCATAGCTACCAATTTTCGCGACCGCCGCCAACGTGAAGAGCGTGCACACAGACTGAACCGTGAAATCATGGCTCCCGAGGTTCGCCTCAACGGGCCAGAGAACGAGCCGCTGGGTATCGTCAGTCTGATCGAAGCACTGCGCATGGCCGGTGAGCTGGATGTGGATCTGGTCGAAATTGCGGCCACCGCGGTGCCGCCGGTCTGTCGCCTGATGGACTACGGCAAGTTCAAGTATCAGGAGCAGAAGAAGGCAGCGGAAGCGAAGGCCAAGCAGACGGTCATTGAAATCAAGGAAATCAAGTTCCGCCCGGGCACCGACGACGGTGACTACAACATCAAGATGCGCAACATCCGGCGCTTTCTGGATGATGGCGACAAATGCAAGATCACGCTGCGCTTTCGCGGCCGCGAGATCACGCACCAGGACTTGGGGTTGGCGCTGCTGAACCGTATTCGCGACGAGCTGGCCGATTCGATCATCGTGGAGCAGTTTCCCAAGCTGGAAGGCCGCCAGATGATCATGATGATTGCACCCGGTCGCAAGAAGGCTGCAGCCAGGGCACCTGAGACGCCAGCGCAAAGCGCTGAGCAATCGGCACCCTGAAGGCGCCGTTGATAAACAGTATTGGACAGGCAGGGTAGTCTCCTGCCGGTCCGAGGCGCTGGCTGAAAAGCTGGATGCCGAAAGAGAGGTTGCAAAGCCTTTCATAAAAGTGGCTCGGGGCCAACAAGTCCGCGGAAGGTTCGCGGCGCCTCACGAGCACAAATCAAAAGGAGCATGAAGATGCCCAAAATGAAGACCAAGAGCAGCGCGAAGAAGCGATTCCGCGTTCGTCCCGGTGGCACCGTCAAGCGCGGTCAAGCCTTCAAACGTCACATCCTGACCAAGAAGTCCACCAAGACCAAGCGCCACCTGCGTGGAGCAGTGACTGTCCATGAGACCAATATGGGTCACATGGCGCAGATGCTGCCCGGCATGGGTATTTGATCAACGACGAACAAGGAGTTACTCATGCCTCGCGTCAAACGTGGTGTAACGGCACGCGCCCGCCACAAAAAAGTTCTCGCCCTTGCCAAGGGTTTTCGCGGTCGCCGCGGTAACGTCTTCCGCATCGCCAAACAGGCGGTGATGAAGGCTGGGCAATACGCCTACCGTGACCGCCGTAACAAGAAGCGTGTCTTCCGTCAGCTCTGGATCGCGCGTATCAACGCCGGTGCCCGTGCTTGCGGCCTGACATACAGCCAGTTCGCCAACGGCCTGAAGAAGGCACAGATCGAGATCGACCGCAAGGTCCTGGCCGATCTGGCCGTGAACGACGTTGCTGCTTTCAACAGCATCGTGGAGCAAGTCAAAGCCAAGCTGGCCGCTTGATTCACGGCGGAAGACGTCGTTGCCTGCAAAGGTGATGTCGGTTTCCCGTCGCTCAAAGGGGTTGAGGCTTGAGGGATTCCCTCGGTGCTCTCAGCCCCTTTTTTCATTTCTCTGCACAAGACACACATGAACGAGTTGGACGCACTGGTTGACAGCGCCCGCGCTGGCTTCGCGCAAGCCGCCACCCCGGCCGATCTGGAAAACGCCAAAGCCCTGTACCTGGGCAAATCGGGTCGTATCACCGAGCTGATGAAGGGCATGGCAGCATCGCCGGTCGGGGAGAAGAAGATCCGTGGCGCTGCGATCAACGTGGCGAAGCAGGCCATTGAGGCGGCCCTCAACGAGCGGCGCCAGGCGCTGGCCGATGCCGAGCTCGAAACCCAGCTCAAGGCCGAGGCACTCGACGTCAGCCTGCCGGGTCGTCAGCGTGGATTGGGCGGTTTGCACCCCGTGAGCCTGACGCTGGAGCGTATCGAGGCCATCTTTGCCTCGCAAGGCTTCGAGGTGGCCGAAGGCCCCGAAATCGAGTCCGACTGGTTCAACTTCACCGCGCTCAACACGCCCGAGGATCACCCCGCGCGTTCCATGCACGACACCTTCTACGTCGAAGGCGGCAGCGACAAAGCGCCGAATCTGCTGCGTACCCACACCAGCCCGATGCAGATCCGTCACGCGGTGCAGCACGTCAAGCGCCACCGTGCCGCACTGGACGCGGGCCTGCCCATGCCTGAGATCCGCGTCATCGCGCCGGGTCGCACCTACCGCGTGGACAGCGATGCGACGCACTCACCCATGTTCCACCAGTGCGAAGGCCTGTGGATTGGCGAGAACGTGAGCTTCAAGGACCTCAAGGTCGTGTTCACCGATTTCTGCCGCACCTTTTTTGAATCCGACGATCTGGTGCTGCGTTTCCGTCCCAGCTTTTTCCCGTTCACCGAGCCCAGTGCCGAGATCGACATCCAGTTCCAGGGCGGCCCGCTGGCCGGCCGCTGGCTGGAGGTGGCAGGCTCCGGTGAGGTGCACCCGAACGTGGTACGCAACATGGGCCTGGACCCCGAGCGCTACATCGGCTTTGCCTTCGGCATGGGCCCGGACCGCCTGACCATGCTGCGCTACGGCGTGAACGACCTGCGCCTGTTCTTCGACGGCGATGTGCGTTTCCTCAGCCAGTTCAGATAAGCGACCACCATGCAATTCCCCGAATCCTGGCTGCGTGCCTTCTGCAACCCATCCCTGACCAGCCAGCAGTTGGCCGACACCCTGACCATGGCCGGTCTGGAGGTCGAAGAACTGCGCCCGTTCGCGCCCGCCTTCACCGGTGTGGTCGTTGGCCAGATCCTGAGCGCCGAGCAACACCCGAACGCTGACCGCCTGCGCGTGTGCCTGGTCGATGTAGGGCAAGGTGCTCCGCTGAACATCGTCTGTGGTGCGCCCAACGCACGCCCCGGCATCAAGATTCCTTGCGCCACGGTGGGTGCCTTGCTGCCTCCTGGTGAAGACGGCAAGCCCTTCGCCATCAAGCTCGGCAAGCTGCGTGGCGTGGAGAGCCAGGGCATGTTGTGCTCGGCCAAGGAGCTGCGTATTTCCGAAGAGAGCAATGGTTTGCTGGAGCTGGGTGTTGACGCGGTGATCGGCCGCGACATCCGCGAACAGATGGGTCTGGACGACATGCTGTTCACACTCAAGCTCACGCCCAACCTGGCGCACTGCCTGAGCGTGTACGGCATTGCTCGTGAAGTCTCGGCGCTCACCGATACGCCGCTGCTGCAGCCCGAATTTCCGAAGGTCTTCGTTCAGATTCAGGACCGCCTGCCAGTGAGCGTTCAGGCGCCCGACCTTTGCGGCCGTTTCAGCGGTCGCATCGTGCGCGGCGTGAACACCACAACGCAGACGCCGGCCTGGATGGTCGAGCGCCTGGCGCGCTGTGGCCAACGCAGCATCTCGCCGCTGGTGGACATTTCCAACTACGTGATGTTCGAGCTGGGTCGCCCCTCGCACATTTTCGATCTCGACAAAATCCATGGCGGCCTGCAGGTGCGCTGGGGCCGCGAGGGTGAACAGCTCAAGCTGCTCAATGGCAACACCGTGGCGATCGACAGCAGTGTGGGCGTGATCGCCGACGACAAGGAGGTGGAGTCTCTGGCCGGCATCATGGGCGGCGATGCCACTGCTGTCTCCGACGACACCACCAGTATTTTCATCGAAGCCGCCTTCTGGTGGCCCAAGGCGATCGCTGGCCGTTCGCGCCGCTACAACTTCAGCACCGACGCCGGCCACCGCTTCGAACGCGGTGTGGATCCGTCCACGACCGTCGAACACGTCGAGCGCATCACGCAGCTGGTGCTGGACATTTGCGGTGGTCAGGCCGGCCCGCTGGACGATCAGATGCTGGTGCAGCCCGAAGGCAAGCCGGTCACGCTGCGCGTGGCCCGTGCGGCCAAGGTAATCGGTATGCCGGTCACGCAAGAGCAATGCGCGGGCGCCTTGCGCCGTCTGGGACTGGACGTGACCGAAGGCGAGGGCACGGTGACCGTGGCGCCGCCAACCTTCCGCTTTGACCTGCAGATCGAAGAAGACCTGATTGAGGAAGTGGCCCGGATCATCGGCTACGAGCAGTTGCCGACGAATCCGCCGCTGGCGCCCATCACCGCCAAGCTGCGCGCCGAATCCAGGCGCGGCCCGTTCGCCGTGCGCCGCCAACTGGCCCAGCTGGGTTACCAGGAAACCATCAACTTCAGCTTCGTGGAAGAGCGCTGGGAGCGAGAACTGGCCGGCAATGCCGATCCGATCAAGCTGCTGAACCCGATCGCCAGCCAGATGAGCGTGATGCGCTCATCGCTGCTGGGCAGCCTGATGGCGGTGCTCAAGTTCAACCTGGATCGCAAGGCTCAGCGTGTGCGCCTGTTCGAGCTGGGGCGCGTATTCCGCAAGGATCCTTCGGTGCCCGACAGCGACACCACCGTGGCCGGCTTTGACCAGCCCATGCGGGTGGCCGGACTATGCTACGGCTCAGTCGACGCGTTGCAGTGGGGCAGTGCAGAGCGTGCGGTGGACTTCTTTGACGTCAAGGGCGACGTGCAGTCCCTGTTGGCGCCGTTGCAGGCAACCTTTAAGCCGGACGAACATCACGCGATGCATCCGGGCCGCTGTGCCAGTGTCTGGCTGGGTGAGCGTTGTATCGGCCATGTGGGTGAGTTGCACCCCAAATGGCGCCAGACCTACGATCTGGCGCAGGCGCCGGTGATGTTTGAACTGGCGCTGGATGCCGTGCTGCAACGAGACTTGCCGGTGTTCCAGGCCGTGAGCCGTCACCAGCCGGTGGAGCGTGATCTGGCCATCGTGGTCAAGGAGTCTGTCACTCACGCGGCCGTGATGGCCGCGGTTCGGGCCGGCGGTGGTGACCTGCTGCGCGATGCGGTGCTGTTCGACGTGTACCGGCCGAAGAAGCAGGTCGATGCCGGCTCAGGTGGCCTGGCGGCTGATGAAAAGAGTCTGGCCGTGCGCCTGACCCTGAGCCGTGACGACGCTACACTGACCGACGATGAAATCGACGCTGCGGTCAAGGGCGCGCTCGAATCGCTCGCTCAACGCGTGGACGCCCGCCTGCGTGCGTGAGCAAACAACAACGAGGATGGAGCATCAACTCATGGAACTTGCTGTCGAAAGCCTGGAAACCCCGGCCCTGACCAAAGCACAACTGGCCGAACTGCTGTTTGATCAGATAGGGCTGAACAAGCGTGAGTCCAAGGACATGATTGACGCGTTCTTCGATCTCATCACCGACAGCCTGGTCGAAGGCACCGATGTGAAAATTTCCGGTTTTGGCAATTTTCAGATCCGCACCAAGGCGCCGCGACCCGGCCGAAACCCACGCACAGGTGAGCCGGTGGCCATTGAAGCGCGCCGCGTTGTAACCTTTCACGCCAGCCCGAAGCTCAAGGAGCAGGTGCAAACAGCGGTGATCGGCAACTGATTCCGGGATGTGACGATGGTTCGGCCCGGTGGCATTGAGCCCCGGGCTTTTTTTACGTCGAAAGTGCGTCGCAAAAACGTGAAAAATTGCCAGGCTGTGGCGTTTGGCCGCAATATGTGCGGGAATTTGTGTGTGCCCACCGTGCTGGCCTGTGTTAGAGTAAATTTCAAGGTTCGGCCTCTACCGCCTTGATTTTCATGGAAAAAACGCTACCTCCCATTCCGGCCAAGCGCTACTTCACCATCGGTGAAGTGGGCGAGCTTTGCGGCGTCAAGCCGCATGTGCTGCGGTATTGGGAGCAGGAGTTCACGCAGCTGCGCCCGATGAAGCGACGTGGCAATCGGCGCTATTACCAGCACCATGAAGTGCTGATGATTCGCCGTATTCGTGAACTGTTGTACGACCAGGGCTTCACCATCAGTGGTGCGCGCAACAAACTGCAGGAACTCGTGCAGGCCGAACGGGACAAGCGTCGTCATGAAGGCGATGAAGTGATCGAGGTGATGGACTTTGAGGTTGCAGCCCCGCGGATGGTTGGGGGTGCTGACGAAGTCTCGATCAGGTCAATGAGCCAGAGTTCGGGAGCGGAATGGGTTGGAGTGCGACGCGAACTGCTGGAAATTCGCGAGCTTCTGAGTGTTCGAGCCTGAATCCTTGGAATAGCCAGCTATACTATGAGGCTTGTCGGCGTGTAGCGCAGCCTGGTAGCGCACTTGCATGGGGTGCAAGGGGTCGCGAGTTCGAATCCCGCCACGCCGACCAATAAAATCAACGGGTTAGCTCAGAAATGAGCTAACCCGTTTTTCTTTCCGTAGCCCGTGGGGTAAACGTTGGGGTAAACAGCCACAGCGCTGTCGGTTCTTCAACGTCCGGAAAAACACCCACGGCGACAGGAATCACCGTCCTGGCGCCTGCGACTTCTCAAGTCTTGGTTTTGTGGTGGTCAAGCAACGATGAGCCGTTGCCTGTGTGGCTTGGCGCCATCGACTTCACTTCGCCGACGAACGGCAACTTCTTGCCCGCTCGCGTTCAGTGCGTGGGTTGGTCCGGCGGTCTTGCGATGAAGGCTTCAATGCCTTCTGCGTTGATCTCGGCCATGGCCGTGTCCAGTGCTTCCTGGTCCGTCGCAAACTCCCCGTCCCACACCGTGGAGTTGTTCAGGTCATCCACCACCTCCAGCGTCCAGCCTGTGTGCGGCATGCGGTAGATGTGGATTTCGACCGAACGCCCGTCGGCCGCGTAGGTCTGGTTCAGCGGGGAGTCGATGAGGTCGTGTTCGTCGTACATGTCGAAGTGCAGATCGTGCGATGGAAGAACTCTACCCGGTCACTACACCCCGCGCAGCACACTGAACTCTCGGAACAGCCGTGCCGGCAACGGTGTCTGCAAGCGCCAGATGATGCTCATCGGCCGGTCGCCCTCGGCCGACTCCAGCGTGACTGGTCCACAGGCGCGGTAGGCCTCGCCTTTGCGCGGTCTTACGAAGAGTTGGAACTGCCATCCGTTGGTCGCGCTTTCGACATAGCGCCGACCGCCAGGCGTGTCCGGGCCTGCGCTGTTCTGGGACTGCCAGTGAAAGCGCTCGGCGCTGATCGCGTAGTCGTGATACGCGATGCGGTCGTGGTAGCCCTCGCTCTTGTCGAGCGTGACGAACAGCAGCTCGGTCTTACGGCTGAGCAACGACAAGGTGCCGGCCTGGAACGGCACGCGGCGCGACGCGGTCAGCCAGCCCACCGCCGTGAGGATTTCGCGCGCACCGTAGCCCGCATGCATGCACAGGGGCGTGTCTTCGAGACCGGGCACAGGATGCGCGCCCAAGGTGCTGCGGGTCTGCAGTAGGGCAGACAGCTCCACCAGCTCGGCAGCGATGGCGGGGTGACCCTCCATGCGCTCCAGGAAGGCTTCATGCCCCGCAGCCTGCTCGTGGCGTCCATCGACCTGATAGGCCAACATCTGCACACCCAGCGCCTCCTCTGCATTGAGTGTTGGTGAACTCTTTTGGCGTGAACCCACAGCGGCCATCACATCGAGTCGGCGTGGATCGTCCACATGCAACAGATCGCCGAAACGGCGGCTGAAGTAGTCCTCTTCAGGTCCGGGCTCTGAGACGACCAGGCCTGCATCGCGTTTGAGCGATGTCCACCCGCTGCGGCCTTGTCCGGTACCGGTGCGGTAGATGTCCTCCAGCTCCAGCCCCTGGTCGTGCAGGAAGTCGGCCAGTTGAATCGCCGATCGGCCGCGCAGTGCTGCATAGGTTTGCAGCTCAGTCTTCAGACGGCGCCAGTTCTGGGACGTCAGGGATCGCAGGCCTTGCAGCACCTGTTCTCGCGTCTGGCGCTGCAGGTGGATGTGGCAACCAGGTGGCAAGCTGCCGAAGCCGTTCTCAACGCCGTCCACCAGTTCGCGTCGCGACAAGCCAGTGAGGCTCGACAAGAGTCGGTCGAAGCGGAACTCGGCGCGGTGCTGACCAACGAAGTCGAGCACCAGGCAGCTCTCCTTGCCGGGGGATAAACGCAGGCCACGGCCGATCTGTTGCTGGAACAGGACCGGGCTCTGAGTGGGTCGCAGCAGCAACAGCGTGTCCACCATCGGCAAGTCGATGCCCTCGTTGTAGAGGTCCACAGTGACTAACGCGCACAGCTCGCCGCTGAGCAGGCGCTGCGGTGCACGTCGCCGTTCTTCCGATGCCGTCGTGCCGACCACGCAGGCCGCTGGCAGACCTGCGCGGTTGAGCCACTCGGTCATGAACTCGGCGTGCGCCACCGACACACAGAAAACGATGGCACGCGACTGCCGCGCATCGGACGCCAAACGGCGCCACTCGTTGATGACCAGCTTGGCGCGCACGTCGTTGCCGGTGACCAGGTTGGCCACCGCCTCGCGTTCTCCCGGCCTGTCCCATGGCACTTCCGAAAAGTCGGTTGCGTCGTCGCAGGCGTAGTACTCGAACGGCGCCAGCAACTGCAGGTCCAACGCGTGCCACAGCCGCAGCTCGACCGCCGGGCTACCGTCCGGCCGCGAATCGAAATAGGGTGCGATGGGTTGGCCGTCGCTGCGCTCAGGCGTCGCCGTCAGTCCGAGCAACACGCTGGGGCGAACGGCCTTGGCGAAAGCGTCGAACCGATCGGCCGCCAGGCGGTGGCATTCATCCACCACCACCGTGTGCCAGTGGTCGGCGCCGACGGTGGCTACCAGGTCGCGACTGGTCACGCTGTCGATGGTGGCGAACAGGTGGTCCCAGCGCTCGGGTTGATGACTTCCCGTGAGGAGATCGCCGAACTCGGGATCGCGCAGCACCTCGCGGTAGGTGCGCATGGCCTGGCGCAGGATTTCCTCCCGGTGGGCCACAAACAGCAGGCGAGGGCGCCCACCCTCGATGCGGCAGGTGTTCCGGTAGTCGAACGCGGCTACCACCGTCTTGCCCGTGCCGGTGGCCGCCACCAACAGGTTTCGGTTTCGACCGTGGGCGCGCTCGGTGGTCAACTGCTCCAGCATTTCCAACTGGTAGGTCTTGGGCTGCAGGTCGAAAAAGCTGATCGTGGCAGAGGGCTCGCCGCCAAACGACTCGCGACCCAGCGCAGCTGCGAGGGCCTGTCGGTGTTCGACGTTGTCCGGGTCGTAGCGCTGAAACTCGCTGTCCGCCCACAACGTCTCGAAGTGGGCCACGGCGCGGGCAAACAGCGCCTCTTGCGCGCGCTGGGTCAGCTTGACCGTCCACTCCAGCCCGCCGGTCAGCGCAGCACCCGACAGGTTGGCGCTGCCGACATACGCCGAACCGAAACCAGTCTTGCGCTGGAACAGCCAGGCCTTGGCATGTAGGCGGGTGCGCCGGCCATCCAGTGACACGCGGACCTCGCACCCTGGCAGGCGCGCGAGCTCGTCCAGCGCTCGTGCCTCGGTCGCACCCGTGTACGTGGTGGTGAGGATGCGCAGCCTTGTCTTCGGTTGCGCCTGCCCAACTTGCTGCGCACCCTTGGCCGTGATCTGCTGCAGCACATCCTGGAGCTTGCGCACGCCAGAGACCGTGATGAAGCTGACCAGGATGTCCACCTGATCGCTCGATGCCAGTTCGCGGCGAATCTCCTGCAGCAGAGAAGGTGAGCCTTTGCCGGCCGTGAACAGCCACGGCACGCCCAGCCCAATCTCCGGCGACACGGGGAACTGCTGGTCGCGCTGCACGGCCCTCAGGACCCTCAATGGCGGCGCCACCAGGTCAACCACTTCACCAGGCACAGAGACGCCATCCGCGCTGCTTCCCGCAAGCCGTTGCCGCAGCATCACCAGCAGCTCATTGACCAGTTCGAGTTGCCGTTTGGCTTTCTCGCCTTCTTCACCAGACACATCGTCGAGGATGGTCGAGAGCTGGCGGGTGATGACATCGGCCAGGAACTCGGCTGCCCCACCTTTGAGCGCCGACACATCGGCACGAGAGGGGTCAAACTCAGCGAGAGATCGGGCCAGTCCCTCGGTCAACAACAGGTCATAGAGACCATCGGGCAATGCCATCGTTGTCCTTGGAGTCAGTTGATCGGGCGCGTGCCACGGCAGGTCGGGTAGCCGGTGCAGCCCCAGAACTCACCGCCTGCGTTGGCACCGCGTTTGGCGGTGCGCCGAACCATGGGTTTCGCGCACAGAGGACAAGCCAGCGCCTGGGCTGATGGAGCAGGGGAGTGAGCCACCGGCACGGCAGGCATCTGGGCAGGCGAGCGCTCGGCTCCCGCCTGTGCTTGCCGCAACAGCCCGTGCAGCTTCGGGCCATCAACCAGCGTCACGTTGCGACCGCTCGCAAAGTTGATCGCCTCATCGGTGAACCTTCCCGAGGTCACCACAAACCCGCCGGTGGCGCCCTTGGCGGCCATCACCCCGTACAGCTCGCGCACTACGTCCACGCCAACCTTGTAGGCGCGCCATTGCTTGCACTGCACGAGAAATTTTTCGCCGCCGCTTTTGCCCGGCTTGGTGAGCACGAGGTCAATTCCACCATCGGCGCCGCCGCCCCCGGTTTCCAACACTTGGTAGCCCTGCAGGCGAAATCCTTCCCCAACGAGCATTTCGAACTCGCGCCAGCTCATGCCATCGAGCGCGTCGGTCGCCTGGCTCCTGGCCACATCAGCCACCAGGTTCTTGCGCTCACGGCGCCGCCAGGCAGACGTGCCCGCACCCAGCAAGCAGATGAAAGGGAGGAGGTACTGGCCCGCGGTGGCAAGTGATTTCCAGATGGACTGCGTGACCATCGCGCCCATTTGTCCCGGCTGCGTGGGCGCTACTACTGGCTGCGATGCGATGCTGTGGAGAACGAAGTAGCTCCCCACCGCCAGTAGCACGCCGGCCCACCAGGGCAGCATCGCCACCAGTTCCAGCAGGTCATCGGCAGTGCTGGTCCTCTTGCGTCTCGCCATTCTTGATTTCCTCCCTTGAAGACACAGCTGCTTGGCAGCCATTTGCTGGCGTGCAGCCTATCCTGCCATCAATCCTATCCATCACTCTTCTGCTTCTTCAGATGGGGGTCGGACCGTCCGACCCCTCCGCAACGAGACTCGTCCCGAAATGATACGGCCGCTAGCCGACGGAAGGCTTGGTAGACAAACCGCAATCTGTCAAACGTTTGACAGCGTAGTTCGTTGGCTGCTTTCATTCGGAACGAACTGGGTGCCGCGTGTTGCAGTCGGAGCCGTAGTTCAGTGCAAAGCCCCGTTTCTTTTGGTCAGGGGCAGGCATCCCAGCTGATGAGCATCAGGTCGTCAAAGAGCATTCAGCAGGGCCTCGTTCGAGCCAATCGTCACCTTGGCGGAGTTCTGGAACTGCCATTGATTCGAGGCTGCAACGTCAGCCGGAGTAGCCGCTCGCCGTGTGCAGGTCGGAGCGCCAGCATGCTGTGCGGGCTGGAAGCCCAACGCAACAGTACGTGCGATCGGGACTACAAACCCTTTCCACAGATCGTTCTGAGGGAGGGGTGTGTCACCCAATACAAACTCGAGGGGGGGTGCGGCATCCAACACGAAGAGGTCCATGGTCGCCAACTGACCCTCAATTAGAGAAAGTGCTTTCAGTGCTTCCGTATGCGGAAGTTGAGGATCATGCGGGGTCAGCTTCTCTAGCTCTTGCAACTCAAGCTCTAAGGCCTCCGGAGTACTCGTCTTGAGCGCAAAAAACATTGCTTTGGCGTCGCTTGAGTCAACCCAAAATGGCAGCAGGGCATCGCCAAACTCGGTATCTGTCATCGAATGCGCCCTGGCCAATACTGCGCCAAGCTTCTTGGCAAGGCGATGTCCGCGATCAAGTACGTCAGGGTGCCTACAAGCCTGTAGTGCGATAAAGTGTCGCAGGTTATGTTGAACAGGTACCGATGGCACAAGAGTGCCTGCGACGAGGGACCGGTATGCCGCGGATGCAGCTGCTTCAGCTTGAGAAAGCGAATCCTCGATGGTGTCACTGGCCAACCAGTTCTGATCGAAAGCGGTATAGATCCAGTCCGCACTCATCAGGCGCTTAGGTGAGGCGAGTTTCGCCGTCGCCCCTCCCCTTGCATATAGGCTTCCACTTGGGCTGGCGAAATGCTTCTGCCAGAACTGTGGGACGTAATGATGATTGCGTTTCAGGGTTGCCATTGGTCAAGCTTGTGGTGGAGCAGTCGCTAGAAGTTGTTCCCGATGGCCTGCCGATGAATGTTGCCGAAGGTGCTCTCTACATCGAGTGCCGCAGCGGTGCAGCTCCAAAACTGCCGGCAGCGCGACGAAGATGAACTTCCTTGTCCAGCCTTCATATGAAGTTCGAGCGTGGGAGGGGAGACGTGCAGCGGTTCCGGTCAGTCACCATGAGAATGCGAGCTCCGGCTTTGCAGTTCCACGGTGTCATTGAGCCCGCTTCCAGGCGCGTCACTTTCAATCTCTGGCCTCTTGATTCCGAGCCGATACCAAGCAGAGGCAGGAACGGGCATTCGAAAATGCCTGCAGGCAACAAAATCAAGTGCCCAGAAACCGACCTTGCGGGTCTGCGACAACTCGACCCAATCGAACTCTGGTCGTTCTAGGAACTGCTTCATCCGTAAGCGCGCGGCCATCCCATCTTGACCGCAGGACGCGGTGGTGTTTCTGAGAATGCTTTGTCAGGCTGGCTGCCACCGATGTGGCAGCAGCTCGCCGATCTGGCTGGCGCGCTGCATGGGCAGGCGTGCCATCACATCGC
>JAURYH010000012.1 GCA_030653975.1 Hydrogenophaga sp.
GGGACCGGATCGCCCGCAAATACGCCGCCAACCCGATTGCCGACGTGGCGGGTTGCGAGGCCACGCTGCGGCGCGTGCAGGGCCTGCTGTCGACCGATCAGGACGTGCTGGAGATCGGCTGCGGCACCGGCAGCACCGCGCTGCGCCTGGCGCCGCACACCCGGCGCCTGCTGGCCATCGACGTCTCGGCCGGCATGAACGACATCGCCCGCGAGAAGCTGGCGTTTGCGGTGGCCGATGCCGACCTGCTGCAGTCGGCCATCGCCCGCCAAAGCATGGACATCGTGTCGGTCGAGTGCCACGGCACCCGGGGCAGGGACATCCGGATCTTCATCGTGGCCCGCAAGCCGGCCTGAGTTTCCCCACAGCGACCGTGGCTTTGTTTCACGGCCCGTGCCGGCGCCACTCGGCCCGCTGTCGCTCGCCCGTCGCCACCTCTTCCACATTGACACAGGAGTTTTCCATGCCGATTTTCTCAGCGTTGCAAGGCCCCGCACGCCTGACTGCCCTGGCCTTGATCACCGCGACCTCGCTGGGCCTGGGCGCCTGCGGCGGCGGCAGTGACACGCCCCCGGACGACGGCTCGGGGGGCACCGGCCCTTCGGCGTCCATCGACGCCCTCGCAGGCGACTGGGTGCAAAAAGGCTGCGTGAAAACGGGTGCGCAATCGTTCAAGAAATTCCTCCGGGCACGCATCACCGGCCCCACCACGCTGGACTATTTCGAGGGCGTGCTGAGCTTCGGTGGCAACGGATGCGAAGGCGCGTCGGTGCTCGCCGGTCCGTCCAGGCTGGGCACCGTGACCTTCGCTCGCTCCGAGGCAACCCAGGGCCTGGCCGCGCACTGGGGCACCTTCATGACCGTGACCGGCACACGCTTTGGTGCCATCTGGACCCTGCGCACCGGCAACCGCTTGTGCCTGCTGGGCGATGAAATCCCCACCATCCAGCCTTCGCTGTCGGCGGTGTCGGCCAGCCTGGCCACCGTGCCCGCCGACAACTGCTTTGGCCGATGAACCCCATAAACCCCACGGAGCCTTTCATGCACCTTCGATCCTTCGTCACACCCCCTTGCAGAGTCGCCATGATCCGCACCTTTTCCCGGCCAGTGCCGCTTGTTCTGCTGCTGGCGTTTTGCACCTTCATCCCTGTGATCACGGCCGCCGTCAGTGTGGTGCAGATCCCGCTGGGCGCATTGCCGGAAGACAGCCTGCGGCTGGCGGTAGCTCCCGTCGCGTTCTTCCTTCACTCGCTGGCGGGCGTGCTGTTCGGGGTGCTCGGGCCACTGCAGTTTGTCCGCGCCCTGCGCCAGCGTTTCGGGGCCTTGCACCGGCTGGCAGGGCGCGTTTTTGTGCTTTCTGGAGCGGGGCTGGGGTTGTCGGGGCTGGCGCTGTTGTTGAAGGTCGAGAGCCTCTCGACCGGGCTGCTGGATGCCGCACGCGGGGTCTTCGGCGTGGTGCTGGTGGCCGTGCTGGTGTTGGGGGTGGCAGCGGCACGGGCGCACAACCTGTTTCGACACCGGGCGTGGATGATCCGTGCGTATGCCGTCGGCATGGGATCGGGAACCGTCGGATTGGTCATGTTCCCCATCTACCTGATCACCGGAGAACCGCCCACGGGGCTGGTTGCCGGCATCGTGGTCGTCGGCATGTGGCTGCTCAACATCGCTCTGGGTGAATGGGTCATCCGAAGGATGACGACCCCGGGACCACAGCGCCCATCGGCAACGCGACTGAGCGACTTCAACGTTGAGAAAACCACATGAGCATGGACCAGAAAGACAGTCAGAGAGTGACCACGATGAAGGGAGGCTTCATCCGTCTTGTGGTCTGTACGATCGTTGATGGAGCTACCGCATGAAGGCAGCGATCTGCAGCCGCTATGGTCCGCCTTCGGTTGTCATCGTTCAGGATCGCCCCGATCCTGTGCCTTGTGCGGGAGAAGTGCTGGTCGCGGTTGAGGCCGCGGGCCCCGACTTCGGGCGACGCGCGTCTCCGGTCAGCCCAGGCCCCCACCGGCATGGGACCATTCATCCGGCTGGCTTTTGGCCTGTGCGGTCCGCGGCGCCCCGTTCTGGGTCGCGAGTACGCCGGGCGGGTGTTGGCTCCGGGGGACGGGGTCAGCCGGTTTCAGGTGGGCGACGCGGTATTCGGCATCACCGACGGCATGGCCCTCGGCGCACATGCAGAACTGGTCACAGTAAAGGCTGACGGTCTGATCCTTCTGCGCCCCGAGAGCCTGAGCGCCGCGGAAGCAGCGGCTTTCTTTTTTGGCGGGTTGGCGGCTGCGGATTTCCTGCTCGATCAATGCGCACTCAAGGAGCGCGAACGGCTTCTTGTCGTCGGTGCAACTGGGGCAGTGGGTTCAGCGGCAGTGCAGATCGCCAGGGCCAAGGGCGCTCATGTCACGGCGCTTGCCAGTGCACCCCATCTGGCACTGGCGCGCGAACTGGGCGCCCATGAGGCGCTGGAGTACCGCTTTGGCCCTGGGACGGGTCAATTCGACGTGATCCTTGAGGTGCCGGGTCCGCTGCCATCGGGGGCACTGGATCGGCTCGCCCCGGGAGGCCGTTTAGGTCTGTTGACGCCCAGTCTGCTTCAGGTGATGGGAGCCTCGCTGCTCCCTTGGCGCACGCAAGGGCGTCGGATTTGCGCGCGCATCATCAAGGAAACCCGCCATGCAATGACCCGGCTGATGGAAATACATGCCGCAGGGGGTATAGGCCCCTGCTTGGCGAGGTTTTCAACCTTAAGGAGATCGATCGAGCCCATGCCGCAGCAGAGAGTGGCCAGAAGCGGGGCAATCTTGTCATCGAGATGTAGCGGCTCATATCGCCAGTCCCGCAAGCGCTCGAGCAACACAGGCGAAAGCATGGCGTACCGGTCCTTGCTTTCTTTGCCTTTCTCCTCGCGCAACGTCATGACTTGGCTGTCGAGGCCACTGGACGTGTGCTATCTGCGTCAACCCTCCTTCTCCGCTCGGAGACGACCGGGCGAGCAGTTTGGTCCGAAGGCTGATCTGGGCCATTCACGGTAGCTTGAGACCTGACCGCATACCGTAGGTGGGTTCAACTTTTCGATGGAACGCATTCGCTGAGCTTCTCAGCGGGTGTGTAAAAACCGAGAGTCCTGCGCAACATCAGCGATCCGTACAGGTGACGGCGTCCATACCCCGATCCCGTCTTGCGTCGTAGGGGCCTGCGGACCGACGCTCACGCATGCAGTACCGCCCCCAGGGCGTGGTCACCGTGGCGCGCCACTGGCCCGTGGGCCCCCGAGTCTCTTGAATCGCCACACCGCCCCCCTTCCCGGTTGTCGGGCGCTGCCGGGCAGTCCCGGGAGAGCCCAGCGGCCACTGGAAGGACGAAGCGCGACCAGACCAGTTGGCGGGCAAGTCGAGCGCCAGCGGCCCGGAAGTCGCCTTCTCAGGCGAGTGATCGGCAGCGGCGTCAACGTCAGCTGGATCTGCAACGCCTGAAGCTGGCCCGCTCGTGGCCGCAGGCGCTGTGTCCACGTGAGCGGTGCCCGCGAACGTGGACGACGAACGACGTCTCGCCCTTGAATCCGGCTGCCATGCCTCTCGCGTCTGCTGCGGAGGGGGCGCAACAGCACGGTGTTGCGATACATCGAGCCGAGGAACCAGTCGCACCTGGATCGCCTGAGGTGCAGGGAGCACATCCCCAGACCGCAGATTCCGCTCGGGCCTCACCAGCTCCGGACCTTGCCACCACCCGATCAAACCGAGGTGCAACCCCGACGACACCACGATTGCCCAGAACGCGCGCCCGGTTTGATTTTCCGCATTCATTCGCTGGGCAGCAGCTCGAACGATCGACAAACCAAGTCCCGAGCCGCTGTGCTGGATGTCCCTCCCCCGTCGAAAGCGTTCAAAAACCAACAACCGTTCTTCCGGTGAGATGACATGTCTGGTACGTTGTCTGGGCCGCTGTAGCAGAGTTCGACGTTCGGGCTCTTCGGTTTACGGACTCAAGCCTCGCGGCACCCAAACAAGAGACAACAACATTCCCAGTAGCACCACGCTTGCGGTGCTGTGTACGGCAATGCCAATCCAGGCGCTTCGGTAGTACTTGGCAGGTCCAGCTAACCAAAATGCATCCAGTACTGCAGCTGGGATCACCCAGGGCGTGTGCAAGTGATAGACCGCGAACAGCGCACCATTGATCAGCCAGTCCGCGCGGCCAAAGGCGCGGTTCATGCGGGGAAGCAACAGGCCGCGAAAGAGTAGCTCTTCACCCAGCACGGTGTTGAACATCAACATCACCGCCACCACACCGAACCAAGCCCAATTGCCTGCGAAGAAGGTGCGACCAGCGTCGGACTGCAGGAAGGTACCGAAGTTTCGCCACGGGCTGTGGCTGGGCTCAGGCAGGGCGCCAGAAAGCCACAGGCCTGCGATCAACGGGAGGCACACCAGCCACAGCATGCCTCCCTTGCGGCCAGTATGCGGATGGGTGGGTGCGTGCAACCACAATGCGTCCTTGAGCGTTCTCCACCGCAGGTTGCCGCGCTCCACCCAAACAAGGATCGCCACCAGCAGCCCCTGCCAAACCAGTCCCAGGGTGAGGCCTCCGATCAACCATTTGGCCCATGAAACACTGTCCCCCTCGGTCGTCGCAATCAATGGCACGACGACCCAGGCCATCAGCGCCATCGGCATGGACGCAGCAGCCCAAACGGCCAGCACCTGACTTCGCGAGTACTGAGGCATCGGCATGCTTCTCTCAGACGCCATTGTCAGGACTCGAACCTCAGAACACATAGGCCAAGCTCGTGGATGCAGAGGCGCTGGACCTGCGCATGACCAAAGGGCTGTGTTCTGCGTCTCCCGCCAAACGGGATAAAACCAGCGAGCCCTGCAACTTCCAGTTCTTGGCGAATGCATATTCGGCACCCACACTGGCCTCAAACTTTCGCACGCCGGCCTCGGGGGAGTAGGTCTTGAAGCCAGAGGAATGCGACTGCGCAGGCGTCACGCCGAAGTAGGCTTGCGTATAGCGCTTGTCTGCCCAACTCGCACCGACCCCAAAACTCATGCCCACTTTGTCCGTCAATGCAAAAGGAAATGCGGCGGTGAAGTCCACTTGTGTGCCCTTGTGGCCACGGTCCCCGACCGCCTTGTGAGCCAGCATGCTGAAGGGACCGAAACCCAACAGAAGGCCTGCCTCGGGGCTTGATCGCACGGCACCCATGCCTGCCAGGCGCTTGTCGCCAGGCGTCGGGTCTGCGGTGGATGAATCCTTGGTCTTGCGGCCCGGATCAAAACCAGCAGCGATCCCCAACTTGAAGTCATCCAGCTCGAGGGGTTGCCAGATCAGGGCACGCGGTCCCAGTTCCACGCTTCCCCATTCTTGGGTGCGATAGTTGAGCGAAACATCGGGACCCAGTACCGTGCGGCGCCTGTCGCTGCCTTCGTATGTTGTTGTGGACAAAACACCAATGCCGATGCTGCCGCTCAGACCATATGGCGTGGACTCGCGATCTTCCTGCGCTGCAGCGGAAACAGTGTGCAGAAGCACTGCCGCACAGGTGAACGCTCGCAGCGCATGGGACAGTTGAACAACGGCTGAAGCTTCGGTTTGTTTGGGATTCGATGACGGCATGAAATGGACATGTGTGTCGAGTGTTGAAGAAGGTGCGCACTCTAGTGGGTTCCTGGCAGGGATATTCATGCGTTTTTGTATATGTCCGCTGCGATTTAACGCAGTTCCTATCGTGCCCGTGCATGGATAACATTCCGCCTGTCGCCCACCACCTCTTCAGTTTCCAGCCCATGCCGTCTCCCGCCACCGCTTCCTTTGCAGAGACATCGCCGCTGTTGCGGGTGAGCGACCCGGTTGCCTACAAGGCCCGCGTCCGGGACCGTATCGCCCACGAGAAGCTGGCGGCCAGCCGGTGCCGCAGTTGAGCGTCGCCATGGCCCGCAAGCCGGGCTGAGTTTTTCCCACATCACGCCAGCCCCTGGTACGGACCAGGGTGAGGCTTCGTTCGCCATGCTGTTTCGCAGTACCGCATTTTTCAGTCCAGATTGACCCAGGAACCTTTCATGTACCGTCGACGCATTGCCCCCACCGCCATGGCTTTGGCCCTTCTGTCCGGGTGCGCCGCCACCATCGACCAGGACGGCCTGGAGCAACGCACCGCGCAGGCCATCGGGCGATCCGTCGGCCAGTTCACCATCACCGACCGCAGCGAGGAAACCGGCGGTCGCATCAACTACACCGCCAACACCCGCGACGGCAAGACCTACCGCTGCTACCTGTACGGGGCCACCGGCTTCCAGAAGGCCATGAGCTTCGGGCAGACACCGCATTCCGACGCCATCTGCACCGCCATGGTGGGGGGAGCCGGCAAGGCCCTGCCGGCCCAGCCTGCGGCCGGTGCCAAGGGCGCCGGCGCGGAGTGCAACGCCCTGCTGCGCGCGGCCGGACGTTGCTGAAGCTGACGCAGGAGCGACCGATGAACCTCAAAATACTCACCGCACTGGCCCTGCTCGCGCTGGCCAGCGCATCCGCCGTGTCCGCCGAGCCAGATGCGGGGGAGCGCAAGTTCATCCGCAAAGGCATGGGCGAAGGGGAGGTGGTGCTGAAGATCGGCCAGCCCGACCACGAAGCCGTCCACCGTGCCGTCAGGGGCCAACCCGAAGAGAAAAGCTGGACCTACTTTCCTCACGCCCGGGACCCTCAGACGCTCACGATCATCCGGTTCCACGCGGGCCGTGCCGCCGAGATCGAACGCAAAATCGCCCGGTGATGCCCGGGCATGTCACGCTTGAAAGGAAGCGCATGAAAGCAGTGCTCGCACTCGCCGCTCTGGCGATGCCGATGTGGGTCAACGCGGCCGACCTTCGGGTGACGGTGACCGACGGTCCATCAGGCCCGTCGACGCTCTACCTGGCGCTGTTCGACAGCGCCGAGGCCCTGGCCAACAACCAGGCGCTGGCTTCACAGAAAGTGGCGCTGCTCGACGGTGCCGCGCAACTGGTGTTCAGCGGTTTACCGGTGGGGCGCTATGCGATCAAGTCCTTCGCTGACGAGAACGGCAACGCCAAGCTGGACACCAACATCCTGGGCATGCCCACCGAGCGCTATGGGTTCTCGAACAATGCCCGTGGCCGGATGGGCCCGCCGACCTTCGACGCCGCCGCCGTGCAGCTCGATGCCGACAGCAGCATCCACTTTCGGCTGCGCTGAAACAGGGCCACGCCATGAACCGCCGTGCTCTTGTGCTGCGCCTCATCGCCGGCGGAGGCGCTCCGTTGCTGGCGCCGTGGGCAGCGAGCGCAACGGAGCCAGCCAGCTGGCAATCGCAGTTCGACGCTTCCAAGCTGCCCTGGAAGTCGGCGTTTGCCACCGCAGCCGCCGACTTCCCCTTGACGGCGACCACGGTTCGGGGGCGCTTCCCCGACGCGGTCGCTGGCACGCTCTACCGCAACGGCCCAGCCGGTCACGATCTGGGTGGCGAGCGCTACCACCATTGGTTCGACGGCGACGGCATGGTGCAGCGCTTCGTGATCGCGGGCACCGAGGTTCACCACGAGGGCCGCTATGTGGCGACCGCCAAGCGCGTGGCCGAGGTCCAGGCCGGCCGCCGTCTCACCGAGGGCTTTGGCACGGTGTTCAAAGACCGCGAAGCGCCGGCGTCGCCCGACACCATGAACGCCGCCAACATCAGCGTGCTGCCCGTGAGCGGCGAACTGCTCGCGCTGTGGGAAGGCGGCTCCGCCACCCGCCTGGACCCTCACACGCTGGAGACGCGGGGCCTCAAGACCTGGCGCGCAGACCTCGCGGGCGTGCCGTTTTCTGCGCACCCCCGGGTCGAGCCCGACGGCACGATCTGGAACTTCGGCGTCAGCGCCCACCGCGGGCTGTTGCTGCTGTACGAGATCGGACCCGACGGGGTATTGAAACGCGCCGACGCCGTGCCCATCCGCGACATGCCGTTGATCCACGACTTCGCCGTCACCGCGGGGCACCTGGTCTTCCTGCTGCCGCCCCTGGTGTACGACGCGCAGCGCAGGGCGGCCGGGGCCAGCGTACTGGACGCCCACGTGTGGCGCCCCGAGATGGGCATGCGCGCGCTGGTCATCGACAAGCAAGACTGGAAACGGCAACGGCTGCTCGCGCTGCCCACCGGCTTTCTGTTCCACCTCGGCAACGCATGGGAAGAAACCACCGCCCACGGCACAGTGATCCACCTAGACTGCGCGCGCTCCGCCGACGCCTCGGGCCTGCTGGCGGACACGCGCGAAGTGATGCGCGCCCGCCTGGTGGGCACCGCGGGGCCCACATTGACCGTGGTGGACCTCCACCTGGGCACTGGCCAGGCCACGCAGACCGACCTGGGCATTGAGGCCGAGTTTCCTTGCATCGATCAGCGCCTGGTCGGCCAGCGGCACCGCCGGGTCTTTCATGCAACGAGCACGGCGGGCGGCCTCCCCCTGTGGAGCGCCATTGCGTGCACCCAGATTGAAACGGGGGCTTCACAGAGCTTCAGCTACGGCCCGCAGACCGTGGTGGAAGAGCATCTCTTTGTGCCCGATGGTCGAGGGCCAGGCTGGGTGATAGGCACCGCCTTTGACTTCACGCGGAAGAAGACTGTGCTGTCCTGCTTTGTGGCCAATGCGCTGGCCGACGGCCCGGTGGCGCAGGCGACGCTGGCGCACGCGCTGCCGCTGGGACTTCACGGGGTGTTTGTGGCGAACGGATGGACATGAAACATCGAACCTTCCTGGGCCTTGTACTCACTCTCTGGCTCGTCGGCTGCGCCAGCTTGCCGGACGCCGTCTCTGAAATAGTCGACAACCGGAAAGTGGAGCACCTCGTTGCAGGGCAGGGCTCACCGGTGGTGATTTTCGAGAACGGGCTGGGGGGCACGCTCGACTGGTGGGCCAAGGTCTGGCCCGATGCCGTGAACCAAACCACCTCGCTGGCCTACCACCGCGCGGGGTATGGAAAGAGCGAAGCCTCCACGGCAGCACGCGATGGAACGCACATCGTGGAAGAACTCAGGGCTCTGCTCAAGGTCCGCCAGTTGGACCCTCCCTACATCCTGGTCGGGCATTCCCTGGGCGGCTTGTACATGCAGCTGTTCGCACGAAAGTACCCAAAGGACGTGGCGTCGCTAGTGCTGGTGGACGCCACCCACCCCGAACAATTGAAAGGCGCCGGAGACCCCGAAGCCTGGCCTGCCTGGCTCAAGCTGTCGTTCGGCTTGCTGACCTCCGGCACGGCTAAGCAGGAGCTCGCCGCGCTGAATTCCACCGGGCAAGCCGTCTTGAGCCTGCCGGTGAATCCCGCTGTTCCAGTGACCGTGCTGAGCGCACTTCGCCCCATGGAGGTGTCGTCTCCCATGGTCGACGATGCGAACCGAAAGCGGGCCGATCTGGCGAACCTCTACCCGCGATCCAGACAAGTCTGGGTGGACAGCGGCCATGGCATTCCGCTGGAGAAGCCAGAGGCCGTGGTCGAGGCAGTTCGAGCGGCTGTGCACATGGCACGTGCGTCTCGACCCAGCCGGACAGACCCCGCCTCCACCCCGTGCGTGCCAACACCGCAGCACATTGCGTGCGACATTCAACAGAGACAATGAATAAGCGCCACACCCTTTGATCCCTCTCGGGCGCCGGGCTCTGCCCATCCGATTCGCCTGTGGATGGCGGTGATCGCAGCATGTGCCGCCTTGGAGGGATGTGCGGCCGACCAAGTCTATGAATCGGTTCGGAATGCGCAACGCCTGCAGTGCCACCGGATGGCGGATGACACCCTGCGCCAGCGCTGCCTTCGCGACGCCAACGTCTCACATCAGACCTACCGGGAGCAGGCCGAAAAATTCCAGTCCCCACCACCGCGCACAGGGCAAGAACCGGCATGCGAAGGCGGTGCAGGCACCACCTCAACGGGTGTCACTGGAGATTGCTAAACGGCGGTCACCCAGCCGACTGGCCTCCACCTCAAACGGGTTGTCCCGGTAGGCGTTCCGCCCCCGCGCCCACTGCCACGCCCCGGCCACCAGATACGCCGGCAGAAACAGCGGGCCCCAGCGCTCGCACTGGCGCACATGCACCCGCTCGTGCGCTCGCAGGCACGCCAGTTGCTGCGCGTGGGTGCCGAGGATCACATGACCGAAGGTGATGGCCGCAAAGGGCCAGCGCCGCCGTGGCGCTCGGCGCAGCACGGCGATTTCGAGCACGCCGTCCACCCGCCGGAAACGCGCGCCCACGGGGAGCAGCAGCAACCCGAGCACCAGACCGATGAGGGTGTTGGGCGAGGCCCAGAACCACAGCGCCCAGCGCGCGAGGCGGCTCCTTTTCATGGCATCAGGACACGATGTACGCGCCCGAGCCGCAGGACAGCAGCTTGCCGTCCGGCCCCAGGAACTCCATGCGCGTGGAGGCGACGCGCGAGCCCAGGCGCATGACTTCGGCGCGCAGTTCAAAGAACTCGCCGATGCCGGGGCGCAGGTAGTCGATGCGCAGGTCGATGGTGCCGAGCTTGGCGAAGCGGTGCAGGCGCTGTTCGGGCGCTTCGTCCATGTGGCGCGCGCCGATGGCGGCCATGCAGGCGAGGCCGCCCATGGCATCGAGCCCGGCGCTGATGACGCCGCCGTGGATGCGGTTGTAGCTGAAGTGGCCCACGAGCTGCGGCTTCATGTCGATGCGGGCGATCACGCGCTCGGGTTTGAGGCTGGTGATCTTCAGGCCCAGCACCTGGTTGAAGACGATTTTTTCTTCGAAGATGGCTTTCAGGCCGGCGATGAACTCGGGCTCGAATTCGGTGGGGATCGGGGGTGGGGTGCGCATCGGGTCATTGTGGCCGATGCGGCTGGCGGGCACACCCTCCGGGCCAGGCGATGAGCGGGCCCGGGTGTCGCGCACGGGTCAGCAGGAGCGCCACCCGCAACGCATGAAGTGTCCAACCCAGGGCACCGCCGGGCCGGCTTTTCCGGACGGCCAGTGCCGCCCCCTTGAGGGGGTCGCGCGAAGCGCGGCGGGGGTGGGTCCAATCAAGCGGTTTGCGGGCCGAGGCTGAAGCCGATCTGCGTCACCCGGTCCTGCGAGCGGGCAAAGGTGTCGCCGGCGTGCATGCGGGCGATGGCCGCCACGATCGCGAGGCCCAGACCGTGGTGGATTTCTTCGTTGCAGCAACGCGCTGCATCGCCCCGGAAAAACCGGTCGAACAGGTGCGGCAGGTGCTGGGGTTCGATCGCCGGCCCCCGGTTTTCGACCACGATCTGCACACCCCGCCCTTCGGTCCCGGTGTCGGGTTCGATGCGCACCTGCACGGTCGAACCGGGCTCGGCAAAGCGCGAGGCGTTGCCCATCAGGTTGGACATGGCGCGCTTGACGAGCGACGCATCGACCGCGACGCGGGCATCGCCCACCACCGACAGCCGAAGCCCCGCTTCATCGAGCACGCCTTCGTGGAACTCGGCCACCTGGTGCGCGAGTTCGGCCAGGCTCACGGGCTCGCTGCGCCGGGCGACGGCGCCGCGGTCGGCCTGCGAGAGGAAGAGCATGTCGTTGACGATGGCCGACAGGCGCTGCATTTCTTCGAGGTTGGAGGCCAGCGTGTCGCGCAGCGAGTCGGCGCTGCGTTCGCGCGAGAGGGCCACCTCGGTCTGGCCGATCAGGGCCGTCAGGGGGGTGCGCAGTTCGTGCGCCACGTCGGCGTTGAAGGCCTCCAGCTGCACGTAGGCGCCTTGCAGCCGGTCCATCAGGGCGTTGAACTGCGCCACCCAGGGGTCGAGCTCCTTGGACGAGCGCTCCACCACCAGGCGCTGGTCGAGCCGCTGTGGCGAGATGCCGTCCATCTGCCGGGTCAGCGAAAGCAGGGGACGCAGCTCGCGGCGCACCAGCCACTGGATGGCGAAGCCCGCCGCCGCCGCCCCGAACAGCGTGGTCATGAGCAGCGTGATCGCCGCCTCGCGCAGGATGCGGTGGTCGTGCGTGGTGTCCATGTCCATCTGCACGCGCACCTTGCCGCCGGCCATGCGTTCGGCCGGCACGTCGAACGCCACGCTGCGGCTGTGCGCGAACGGGGCCATGTCGTCGCGAAAGAGTTCGGTGCCATCACCGCGCCACAGTTGCATGCGGGTGGACGAGCGCACGGGATCGAACAGGGTCATGCGCTGCAACAGGCCAGGCTCGCCACTTTCGCAGGCGATGCCGATCGCCTTGGCCAGGTATTGGCTCTTCTCTTGCAGCGACTCCTGCTGGTCCATTTCCATGCGCATGGCAATGGCCGAATATTTGGCCACGCTGAGAACACCCAGGGCCACCAGCATGAGCAGGGCCATGGCGCGCGAGAGGCGGCGCGCGATGGAGGGTCCGCACGGCAGCGGCAGACACCGATCGGTGGACGGGACCGGGGGCTCGACGGCGGGCTGGGTGAGCGAGGTGGCGGGGTTCATTCGGCGCGCTCCTCCAGCACGTAGCCCATGCCGCGCACGGTGTGCAGCAGGCGGTTCGGGAACGGGTCGTCGAGCTTGGCGCGCAGGCGGCGCACCGCCACCTCCACCACGTTGGTGTCGGAATCGAAGTGCATGTCCCAGACCTGTTCGGCCAGGGTGGTGCGCGACAGGATCTGCCCGCGCCGGCGCGTGAGCAACGCCAGCAGGTTGAACTCTTTGGCGGTGAGGTCCAGCCGCTGCGAGCCGCGCGTGCAGCGGCGCGACACCAGGTCCACCTCCAGGTCGGCCAGGCGCAAGACGGTGGCGGCCTGCGGGCTGGCGAAGGCGCCGCGGCGCAGCAGCGCGCCCATGCGCGCGAGCAGTTCGGAGAAGGCGAAGGGCTTCACAAGGTAGTCGTCGGCCCCGCCCTCCAGCCCCTTGACGCGATCTTCGATCTTGTCGCGCGCGGTCAGCATGAGCACGGGTGTCTTGCTGTCCTGGGCGCGCAGTGCCGACAACACGCCGTAGCCGTCGATGCCGGGCAGCATCACGTCGAGCAGCATGAGATCGTAGCTGCCGCCGGTGGCCAGGCGGCGGCCTTCGATGCCGTCGCGCGCCACGTCCACGACGTAGCCGTTTTCACTGAGGCCCTGGTGCAGGTACTGCACCAGCTTGGGTTCGTCTTCGACGACAAGGACACGCATCGCAGAGCTCTTGGGGGGGTGGATCGATCGGGGGGAATGGTCGCACACAGCGGGGATTCTCTGGATGACAAATTTGTAATCTGGCGGTTCGGAAAACGTGGTTTTGGTTGTCAAGAATTCATCTCCATGGAAGGCACAACGGCTTTCCTGTTGAAGCCGGCCAGGCCGGATTCGATCCACCGTTCCAACCCCCACAAGGAGTTTCACCATGAACCGCAAGCACGTTTCCGCCATCGCCGCCGCCCTGATCGCCCTGTCCGCCACCCAGGTGTTCGCCGCCGACGGCCCCAAGACCCGCGACCAGGTGCGCGCCGAACTCGCCGAGGCGATCCGCACCGGCAACATGCCCGCCAACGGCGAATCCGGTGTCCTGCTCAACCAGGTGAACCCGGGCCGCTACGCCCCCCAGAACATGGAGGCGGGCAAAACCCGCGCCGAGGTCAAGGCCGAGCTGATGGAAGCCCTGCGCACCGGTGACGTATTGGCCAACAACGAGACGGGCGAGAAGCTGAAGGACCTGTACCCCGGCCTGTACCCCACCAGCCACACCGTCAGCGCACAGGCCGACAGCCAGCTCAACGCCACGCGCTGATCCGACACCCGGACCCAGCCCCCGGCCCATGGCCCCGCTCCAGCGAGCGGGGCTTTGTTGTTTTCAAAGGCCAAGTTGCCGCGCGGCCAGCTCTTTCATGATTTCTTCGGCGCCGCCGCCGATCATCATGACCTTGACTTCGCGGTAAAGGCGTTCGCTCACGGTGCCGCGCATGAAGCCCATGCCGCCGAGGATCTGCACAGCGGCGTCGGCGCAGAACTGCATGGTCTGCGTTGAATGGTTTTTCAGCAGGCAGACCTGGGCCACCCATTCCGGTCCCTGGTCGCCCGCGTCGGCCCGGGCGCCGAGCGCGTCGACCCAGGCCTGGGTGGATGCCATGCGCATCTGCATGTCCATGAGCCTGTGGCGGATCACCTGGCGCTCGATCAGCGGCGCGCCAAAGGTCTGGCGCTGACGCGCCCAGGCCAGGGCTTCGTCGCAGCAGGCCTCGGCAAAACCGAGCGCCATCGCGGCCAGCGCCAGGCGCTCGCCGTTGAAGTTGCCCATGACCATGCGAAAGCCCGCACCCTCTTCGCCCAGGCGGTAGCGCGCGGGCACGCGCAGGCCGTCGAAGCGCAGGTGGGCGGTGTCGGAGCAGAGCCAGCCCATCTTCTGCAGCGGCGTGCGCGAGAGGCCTTTCGCGTCGCACGGCACCACGATCATGGAAAGGCCGCTGGCGCCTTTGCGCTTCAAGTCTGTCCGGACAGCGAGCGTGATCCAGTCGCATCGCATGCCCGAGGTGATGAACACCTTTTCGCCGTCGATCACGTAGTCATCGCCATCGAGCCGCGCGGTGGTGCGCAGGTTCGCCACGTCGGAGCCACCACCGGGCTCGGTGATGCCGAGCGCCGCGATCATCTCGCCGCGCAACACGGGCGGGATCACCTCGGACTGCAAGGCTTCGCTGCCGTGCGCGAGCACGGGCGGCAGGCCGATGTTGTGTGAAAACAGGCTGGCCATCACGCCGCCGCTGCCGCCATGGCGCGCCAGCACCTGCGACATGGCGTTGCGCAGCGTCCAGGGCGCGGGCGTGCCGCCCAGTGCTTCGGGGTAGCCCAGGCCGAGCAGGCCCAGTTCAGCGGCCTGGTGGAGCAGCGCGCGCGGCACCTCGCCCGCTTCGTCCCAGGCGTTCACGTGGGGCGCGATCGCCTGGGTGGCGAAGCGCTTCACGGTGTCGATCAGCGCGATGCGGTCGTCCGCAGTGAAGTGAGGGGTGGGCTGAGGATTCATCACAGAAAGGTGGCCAGCAGCTGGCCGGGAGCCACCTGCTGGCCCGGCGCCACGTTCAGGCTTTCGATCACGGTGTCGCGCGGCGCGTGCAGCGTGTGTTCCAGCTTCATCGACTCGATCACCAGCAGCGGCGCGCCGCGCGCCACCGTCTGCCTGGTCTGCACATGCAGGGCGATGAGCTTGCCATTGAAGGGCGCGCGCAGCTCGCGCGCCGCACTGGCACCCCCCTCGGC
Source organism: Hydrogenophaga sp. (assembly GCA_030653975.1). Classification (GTDB taxonomy): domain Bacteria; phylum Pseudomonadota; class Gammaproteobacteria; order Burkholderiales; family Burkholderiaceae_C; genus Hydrogenophaga. Next base: position 15,166 of record JAURYH010000012.1, read on the forward strand.
TTCGCGGGGCGCAAACCCCAGGTCGTCGAGCCAGAGTTCGGTGGCGGTGCCGGCCGGCAGGTCGCCGCCCGCGAGCTGCACATGCCAGCGCGGCACGCCCGCGCTGGGGTCGACCGCCACGGCGCGGGCGCTCCAGCCGACCCCGTCGAGCACGATGCGCTGGCCGCTGACCTGTGCCTCGTGCACCCGGTCGCCCTGGGTCACGCGCACACGGCCCCGGCCGGTTTCCTGCACCAGCCACTCGTGCACGGCGCTGCCCAGGCGCAACCGCAGGTGGCGCGGGTGGGGACTGGCCAAGGCCTCGGCCGGCGGCTGGCCGGCGTACAGCAGGGCCAGCGCCGCCACCCCCTCGGCGGTGGTCGTGGCCTGCAGGCGGGTGCGCAGCGCGTCGCCGTGTTCGGCCAGAAAAGGAATGTGAGCCCCTCCCGCGGCGAACACCGGGTGCCGCAGGCAGGCCGCGAGGAAGGCGCGGTTGGTGGGCAGGCCCAGCACCTGCGTTTCGCCCAGCGCGTGGGCGAGCCGGTGCACGGCCTCGGCGCGGGTGGGCGCGTGGACGATGAGCTTGCCGAGCAGGGCATCGTAGTGCGGCGTGACTTCGGCACCGGTTGCCAGCGCGTGGTCGAAGCGCAAGCCTGGCGCCATCGGCGGTTCGGCAAAGTGGCGCACGCGGCCGGTGTGCGGCGTGTGGTGCTCGTCCTCGGCGCACAGGCGCACTTCGATGGCGTGGCCGCTGAAGCGGACCTGTTCCTGGGTCAGCGGCAGCGGCTCGCCACGCGCGATGCGCAACTGCCATTCGACCAGATCGAGCCCGGTGATCATCTCTGTGACCGGGTGCTCGACCTGCAGGCGCGTGTTCATCTCCATCAGATAAAAGTGACTGGCTCCCTCTCCCTCTGGGAGAGGGTTGGGGTGAGGGCTCTCCCCGCCCCCATCCTCCAGCAAAAACTCCACCGTGCCCGCCCCCACATAACCCGCCGCCTGCGCCAGCGCCACGGCGCAGCGGCCGAGCTCGGCGCGCAGCGCGGGCGACACCGCGGGGCTGGGCGTTTCTTCGATGATCTTCTGGTGGCGGCGCTGCACCGAGCAGTCGCGCTCGCCGAGGTGGATGCAGTGGCCGTGCGCGTCGGCGAACACCTGCACCTCCACATGGCGCGGCGCCAGCAGGGCACGCTCGATCAGCAGGTCGCCGTTACCAAAACCCGACAGCGCTTCCGAGCGCGCGCTGTGCAGGGCCGGCAGCAACTGCGCCGCCTCGTGCACCAGCCGCATGCCGCGCCCGCCGCCGCCCGCCACGGCCTTGACCATGAGCGGAAAGCCGATGCGCTGCGCCTCTTCAGCAAAGGTCTGATCACGCTGGTCGTCGCCAAAATACCCGGGCAGGCAGGGCACACCTTGCGCCAGCGCCAGGGCTTTCGCGGCCGACTTGCTGCCCAGCGCGCGGATCGCCGCTGGCGGCGGGCCAACCCAGGTGAGGCCGGCGTCGATCACGGCCTGGGCGAAGTCGGCGTTTTCGCTCAGGAAGCCGTAGCCGGGATGCACGGCGTCGGCGCCGGTGGCGCGCGCGGCTCCAATCAACTTGTCCACGCGCAGGTAGGCGTCGGCCGAAGCCAGGCCGCCGAGCGCGAACGACGAACCCGCCTCGCGCACATGCAGCGCATCGCGGTCGGCGTCGGAATACACGGCCACGGTGGCGATGCCCATGGCGTGGGCGCTGCGGATCACCCGGCGGGCGATTTCGCCGCGGTTGGCGATGAGAAGTTTCTGCAAGCGTGTCACGCGGCTCATCTCCCTGCACGCTGCGCGTGCCGCGCAATTTGGTGAGCGCCCAACATGCGCTGCGCGCAGATGTTGGTGCTCCCCCGCGCCAAGGCGCGAACACCGCGGCTGGCGATCAGCAGATTTTTCATGCGGAGCCATCCTTCGATCCGGCGCCGGGCCGCCCCGAGCCGGATCCGCCCCCTGGGGGGGCAGCGACCCGCGCAGCGGTGGAGCGCGGGGGCACATCCGCCCAGGGCGCGGGCTGCTTCTTCGCGAAAGCCGCCAGGCCTGCCGCGGCTTCGGGGCCGCGCAGCGCGGCAGCGAAAGCGATGGCGGCCTCGCTGCGCAGATCGGGCGCCTTGGCGCGCAGGCGGTGCAGCAGCTGTTTGGTGGCCGCCACCGCGCCCGGCGCCGCAGCGCGCAAGGCCTGCTCGGCTTCGACCACGGCGGCGGCCAGCGCACCGTCGGCCACCACGGTGTTCACCAGCCCGGCGGCCTGCGCCTGGGCGGCGCTCCAGCGCGCGCCACTGAGCAGGCACTGCCGCGCCAGCGCGTCGCCCAGGCGCTGCCAGACGAAGGGCGCGATCTGCGCCGGCGGCAGGCCCAGCGTGACCTCGGGCGTGGCGAACACCGAACGCTCGGTGGCGACGACGAAATCGGCGCAGCAGACCAGTCCGAAGCCCCCGCCCATGGCCGGTCCGTCCACCGCGATGACCAGCCACTGCGGCAGTTCGGTGAGCGCGTGCAATACATCCCCAAAGCCGCGGTTTTGGGGGATCAGGGGATCGTCTTCTCCGGGCTGCAGCGGTTGGCCGATGGCGCTGGCGAAACCGCCCAGGCTGCCGCCGGCGCTGAAAGCGCCGCCTGCACCGCTGAGCACGATGCCGCGCAAAGTGGTGTCCTGCTTGGCCCGCAGACAGGCTTCGAACAGGCCGAGCACCATGGTGTCGCTGAGGGCGTTGCGGGTGCTTGGATCGTTGAGTGTCCAGTGTTCGACGTCGTGTTGGCGGTGGGTTTTGAAAGGGGTTGTCATGGGTGGGTGTCCTGTGAAGTGTTGGCGGGGGAGCCCCCACCCCTGCCCTCCCCCAGAGGGGGAGGGAGAAAGAGGGATCGTTCTGCCCTGACTCCCTCGCTCTGCATGGGAGGGGGAAAGAGGGGAAGTCTGGACTTCACACCCTCCCCCTCTGGGGGAGGGCTGGGGTGGGGGCCCGCGCGCAGCAGCCTCATTTCACCGCCCTCTTCGCGATTCCCATGGTCTTCGAAAGGATGCCCAGCATCACCTCATCCGCCCCGCCGCCAATCGACGCCAGCCGACCATCGCGGAACATGCGCGAGACCTTGTTCTCCCACGTATAGCCCATGCCGCCCCAGAACTGCAAGCAGGTGTCGGGCACCAGCCTGTTGAGCCGGCCGGCTTTCAGCTTGGCCATGGTCGCCCACTCGGTCACGTCGGCACCCGCCACGTAGTGTTCACACGCCTGGTAGGTCAGCGCGCGCAGGCTCTCGACCTCGGTCTTCATCTCGGCCAGCTTGAACTGCACCCACTGCTGGTCGGCCAGCGTGGCGCCGAACAGCTGGCGCTCCTGCGCGTAGTCCACGGTCCACTGGATGCAGTTGCTCAGGCTCTGGATGCAGCTGGCCGCCGCCCACAGGCGCTCCTCCTGGAACTGCTGCATCTGGTAGATGAAGCCCGCGCCCTCGGCGCCGATGCGGTAACGCTGCGGCACGCGCACTTCGTCGAAGAACAGCAGGCCGGTGTCGCTGCTGTTCATGCCGATCTTCCGGATCTTCTGACCGACCTCGAAGCCTTTGACGGTCTTGCCGTTCTCGCGCAGCGGCACCATGACCAGGCTCTTGTTCTTGTGCGCCGGGCCGTCGCTGGTGTTGACCAGCATGCACATCCAGTCGGCCTGCAGGCTGTTGGTGATCCACATCTTCTGGCCGCTGATGACGTAGTCGTCGCCATCCTTGCGCGCCGTGGTCTTGATGGCCGACACGTCGCTGCCCGCGCCGGGTTCGCTCACGCCGATGCAGCCCACCATGTCGCCCGCGATGGCCGGCGCGAGGAACTGGGCGCGCAACGCGTCGCTGCCGAAGCGTGCCAGCGCCGGTGTGGCCATGTCGGTCTGCACGCCGATCGCCATGGGCACGCCGCCGCAGTGGATGTGGCCCAGCGTCTCGGCCATGGCCAGGCTGTACGAGTAGTCCAGCCCCGCGCCGCCATAGGCCTCGGGTTTGGTCAGGCCCAGCAGGCCGAGCCGGCCGAGGCCTTTGAAGACTTCGTGCGCGGGAAAGATTTCGGCCGCCTCCCACTCGTCCACGTGCGGGTTGATGTGTTCGTCGATGTAGCGCTTGAGCGTGGCCTGGATTTCGCGGTGTTCGTGGGTGAACTGCATGGGGGGTCTCCTGTTCGGTTGGGGACAGATTCAGGGAGCGCTGCGCGCGTCCCTGGGTCTGTCCCACAAGGTCTTACATGCGCGCCACGCCGAACTGCATCGGCCGGGGCTGGCGCGCCGCCGCTTCGGCGCAGGTGTCGAGGCAGAAACTCAGCACGGCGCGCGTGTCGCGCGGGTCGATCACGCCGTCGTCCAGCACCAGGCCGCTGGTGTGGAACACATCGGCCTGGCTTTCGAACACGTTCACGATCTGGTCGAACTGCGCCTGCATCTGCGCCGGGTCGGGCGTGATGCCTTTGCGCGCCATGCCGGCTTCGGCCACGATCTGCATGGTGCGCGCGGCCTGCTCGCCGCCCATGACGGCGGTGCGCGCGTTGGGCCAGCTGAACAGGAAACGCGGCGCGTAGCCGCGGCCGCACATGCCGTAATTGCCGGCGCCAAACGAGGCCCCGCACTGCACGGTGATCTGCGGCACGGTGGCGTTGGTCACGGCCTGGATCATCTTGCTGCCGTGTTTGATCATGCCGCCCTGCTCGCTCTCCTTGCCGACCATGTAGCCGGTGGTGTTCTGCAGGTAGATGAGCGGGTGGCCGAGCTGGCACATCCACTGGATGAAGTGCGTGGCCTTGTTGGCACCGGCCACGTCGATCGGGCCGTTGTTGCTGATGAGGCCCACGGCGTGGCCGCCGATGCGGGCCTGGGCGCAGACGGTGGCGGCGCCGTAGAGGGGTTTGAATTCGAGGATGTCAGAGGCGTCGGTGATGCGCAGCATCACCTCGCGCATGTCCACGGGTTCGCGGTGGTGCGGGGGCATGAGGGCGAGCAGGTCGTCGGCTTCGTGGAGGGGTGGGTGGGCGTGGCCCCCACCCCTGCCCTCCCCCAGAGGGGGAGGGAGTGAGGACGCGCCCAGGGAATCTGACTCCCTCCCCCTCTGGGGGAGGGTTGGGGTGGGGGCCCGTGCGCACCAGTCCAACTGCCCCACCACCCAACGCGCCAAACCCAAAGCCTCCCGATCATCCTCCGCCAGGTACTCCCCCAGCCCGGACACCGCCGTGTGCATCTCCGCCCCACCCAGTTCCTCTTCGGTCGCCACCTCGCCGGTCGCGGCCATCAGCAGCGGCGGGCCGGCGAGAAAAGCGCGCGATCGCCCACGCACCATGATCACCACGTCGGAGAGGCCCGGCATGTAGGCGCCGCCCGCCGTGCCCGAGCCGTGCTGCACCGTGATCACCGGCAGGCCCGCGGCCGAGAGGCGCGCGAGGTTGCGGAACAGCGCCCCCCCTTGCACAAAACCTTCCACCTTGTATTTGGTGAGGTTGGCGCCGGCGCTTTCCACCAGGTGCACGAAGGGCAGCTTCTGTTCCAGCGCGATCGCCTGCACGCGCAAAATTTTCTCCAGCCCGCGCGGCTGGATCGCGCCGGCCTCGATGCCCGAATCGCTCGCCACCACCATGCAGCGCACGCCGCTGATGAAACCGATGCCGGCCACAACGCCGCCGCCGGGCACGGACTTCTCGGGGTCCTTGCTGTCCTGCAGAAAACCGGCGAGCGAACACAGTGGCAGGAAAGGTGCGCCGGGGTCCAGCAAGAGGCCAATGCGCTCGCGCGGCAGCAACTGGCCACGCTTGTCGAACACCGGCCGGGACTTCGCCGAGGCCTGGGCGGCGCGGTCTTCGAGGGCGCGCAGTTGCGCGATGCGGTCGAGCATGGCTTCGCGGCGCTGCGCGGCTTGCTCGCTGTGGGGGTTGAAGCTGGAAGAGAAGCTCATGCGGCGGAGCCCCCACCCCTGCCCTCCCCCAGAGGGGGAGGGGGAAAGAGGGCGCGCGCTGCGTCCACTCCCTCCCCCTCTGGGGGAGGGCCGGGGTGGGGGCCATCCCCCGCAAACACCTTGGGCGTCACATACCGGTGAAAGCCCTCAAACGGCTTCACCGCATCACGCCCCTGCGCCTCCACGGGCGCGGCCACCTGGCCCCAGCCCATGCGCACCTGCGGCCGTGCGCCGTCCACGCGCAGCACCGTGCCGCTGATGAAGCTGGCCGCGGGCGAGAGCAGGAAGACGATGGCCGCCGAGGTTTCCGCCTCGTTGCCGAAACGTCCGGCCGGCACGGTGTCGCGCATCTCGCGCAGCATCGGCCCCGCCTCTTCGGGATAGTGGTCCATGCCGCTCGATGCGATGTAGCCCGGCGCCACGGCGTTCACGCGCACGCCGCTCTTCGCCCACTCCAGCGCCGCGGTTTCGGTGAAGCTCACCATGCCCGCGCGCGCCGCGCCGCTGTGGCCCATGCCAGGCATGGAGCCCCAGATGTCGGCCACGATGTTGACGATGGCGCCGCCCCGCGCCTGCATGCTCTGCAGGTAACACTCGCGCGCCACCAGGAAGCCGCCAGTGAGGTTGGTGTCGATCACCGCCTGCCAGCCCCTGGCGCTGATCTGTTCCAGCGGCGTGATGTACTGGCCGCCCGCGTTGTTCACCAGGCCATGGATGCGGCCGTGTTCGGCCACGATGACCGCGACCATGTGGCGCACCGCGTCTTCCTGCCGGATGTCGCAACTGTGGAACGTGGCCCGCCCACCGTCGGCCTCGATCTCGGCGGCCGTGGCCTGCAGTTTCTCGACCTTGCGCCCCACCAGCACCACCATCGCGCCCAGGCTGGCGAGTTCGTGCGCGGTGCAGCGGCCGATGCCCGAGCCGCCACCGGTGACCACCACCACGCGCCCGGCCAGCAGGCCCGGCGCAAATGCGGAACGGTAGCCACCACTCATGTCGGGTCCTTCAGAAACAGCAGCAGCGCGGTCTGGGTCAGATCGTCCAACGTGGCCTTGCGGCCCGGGTCGTACCACTGCACCGACCAGTTCAGCGCGCCAAACAGCATCAGCCGCGTCAGCCCCGGGTCGCCGCGCAGTTCGCCGCTGGCGTGCAGGGCCTGCAGCACCGGCACCCAGGCCGCTTCGTAGTCGGCCTTCAGGCGGTTGACTTCGCTGCGCTGCGCCTCGGACAGCGAGCGCCATTCGTACAACATCACCGGGATGAAATCGCTGTCGGGTCCGAGCAGCACTTCAAAGTGGCTGCGCACCAGCACCCGCAGGCAATCGCGCGCGCCCAGGGCTCGCCCGTTCATGGCGCCCGCGGCCACCGCGCTGCCCATGGCCGCCGCCTGGCGCCGCAGCGCGCTCTGCATGCCTTCGCGCATCACGCCGGCCAGCAGGGCTTCCTTGTTCTCGAAGTGGTAGAAAGGCGAGCCCGAGCGCATGCCGGCGGCGGCGGCGATGTCGCGCGTGCTGGTGGCGGCGAACCCCTGCTGCCGAAACAGGCGGGCCGCGGCTTGCAGCAGGGCCTGCCGGCGGTTGCCGTCATCGCGCTCGTCGTCGGTTTTTCGCGGTCGACCGCGTGCCCGGCGGGGCGCGTCCGGGGTGGCCGTGTCGTTAGATGGGCTGTTCATGGCAACGAACCATAGCAGTCCGCGTTATTTTCAGCAAGCACATGCTTTGCATAAATAAGACCCGGTCGCGGTGTGCCCACGCACCCATCCGGCCGAGCGGCACCCCAGTCTGGTATTGGTGCATGGCGTGTGTCCCTTTGTTACCCTTGACCTGTCCTGACCACCACCATCCGCGCTCGACGTCATGCACGAACCCTTTGCCGAGTTTGCCGCCCTGCTGCTGATCTGCGCGCTCACCGGCGCCTTGTTTGTCCGCCTGCGCCAGCCGGTGCTGATCGCCTACATCGTCGTCGGCGTGCTGGTCGGGCCAGCCGTTTTCGGCCTCGTCACGGCGCACGACAAGATCGACCTGCTCGCCCAGGTGGGCGTGGCGGTGCTGCTGTTTGCGGTGGGCCTCAAGCTCGACCTGCACCACATCCGCCACATCGGCCCGGTGGCGCTGGCCACGGGGCTGGGCCAGTTGAGCTTCACCATCGTGATCGGTTTTGCCATCGTGATGGCGCTGGGCCGCGAATGGCTGGAGGCCCTGTACATCGCGGTGGCCCTCACCTTCTCCAGCACCATCATCATCGTCAAGCTGCTGTCGGACAAGCGCGAGCTCGACAGCCTGCACGGGCGCATCGCCGTGGGCTTCCTGATCGTGCAGGACCTGGCGGTGGTGATCGCCATGATGGCCATGAGCGCCCTGCGTGGCACCGGCGGAGCCGACGGCGCCGAAACGGCGCTGATCGATGTGGCCCTTTCGCTGGCCTGGCGGCTGGCGCTGGCGGCCGCGCTGATGTTCGTGCTGATGCGCTGGGTGCTGCCGCGGGTGGTGGCGTCCATGGCACGCTCGCAGGAGCTGCTGCTGGTGTTCGCGATCGCCTGGGGCGTGGCGCTCGCGGCCCTGGGCGAATGGGCCGGCTTCAGCAAGGAGGCGGGGGCTTTCCTGGCGGGCTTCTCGCTGGCCTCCACGCCCTACCGCGAAGCCATGAACGCGCGCCTGACCGGCATCCGCGACTTCCTGCTGCTGTTCTTTTTCATTGACCTCGGCGCCCGGCTCGACTTCTCGACCCTGGGCGCGGAAGTGGGGCCCGCGCTGCTGCTGTCGCTGTTCGTGCTGATCGGCAATCCACTGATCGTGATGGCCATCATGGGCTACATGGGCTACCGCAAACGCACCGGCTTCATGGCCGGTCTCACGGTGGCGCAGATCAGCGAGTTCTCCATCGTGTTCATGGCCATGGGCATCACGCTCGGCCACGTTGGCACGCCGGCCCTGGGCCTGACCACGCTGGTCGGCGTGATCACGATCACCCTCTCCACCTACATGATCCTGTACTCGCAGCCGCTCTACGAACGCCTGGCGCCGTGGCTGGGGCGCTTCGAGCGTCTGCGGCCCTTCCGGGAGCTGGCCGCCGAGCAGCAGCCGGCCGAGCAGCGCCCTGCCGAGGTGATCGTGTTCGGACTGGGGCGCTACGGCAGCCGGCTGCTGAGGCAGCTGAGGGCGGCGGGCGTCGAAGCGATCGGCGTCGACTTCGACCCCGAGGCGGTGAAAACGCTGCAGGCCCTGCAGCTGCCGGTGCATTTCGGCGACGGTGAGGACCCGGATTTTCTGGAAACCCTGCCGCTGACGCAGCTGCACTGGGTCGTCACCACCTTCCCCCAATGGGACTCGAACCGCGCCTTGCTGCACGCCCTGAAATCCGCGCGCTTCGAAGGCCAGGTGGTGGCGGCGGTGCGCGACGCGGCCCACGGCCGCGAGCTCGGCCACGCGGGCGTCCGCCATATCCTCAACCCCTTCGAAGACGCCGCCGACCACGCAGCCGGGCAACTGGCCCAGGCGATCCACAACAAGGAGAACGCAGCATGAAAGCCTGGGGACCGATCCTCGCCACCACCGACTTCTCCGGCCCGGCCCGCCACGCCGCCGACCGCGCCGCGCGCCTGGCCCACGAGACCGGCAGCCCGCTGACGCTGATGCATGTGATGCCTGGCGAGGCGCTGGCCGAACTGCGCCAGTGGCTGGGCTCGGGGCACGCCACCGAAGGCCGGCTGGTGGAGGACAACCGCCAGCAGCTGCAGCAGCTCGCCGAGCGTTTGCGCACCCAACACCACATCACCGTGCAGGTGGTCGAATCCAGCGGCTCGGTGCTCGACGAGATCCGCCAGCAGGCCGAGGCGCTGGACGCGTCCCTGCTGGTGCTGGGCGCACGCGGGGCGGGCTTCCTGCGCCGGCTGGTGCTGGGCTCCACCTCGGAGCGCCTGCTGCGCCGCACCAGCCGGCCCGTGCTGGTGGTGCGCCAGACCCCCCACGAGCCCTACCGCAGGGTGCTGCTGGCGCTGGATTTTTCGCCCTGGTCGGTGCAGGCGGTGAGCGTTGCGCTTCGCGTGGCGCCCCACGCCCGCTTCGTGCTGCTCAACGCGTTCCAGGTGCCGTTCGAGGACAAGCTGCGCTACGCCGGTGTCGACACCGCCACCATCGACCACTACCGCGTCCAGGCACGCGCCGAAGCCGTGCAACGCGTCAACGAGCTCGCCGCGCAGACGGGCCTGAAGCCCGGCCAGTGGGAAGCCTGTGTGATCGAGGGCGATGCGTCGCAGCGCATCGTGGAGCAGGAACAGGAACGCGACTGCGACCTGGTGGTGCTGGGCAAACACGGTCAGTCGGCCACCGAAGACCTGTTGCTGGGCAGCGTGACCAAGCATGTGCTCGCCGAGGGCAGCACCGACGTGCTGGTGTCCACCGCCCGGGCCGTCTGACATGGCCTGGAACGTTCCCGGCACGCTGCTGCGCGCGCTGGCCTGCGTGGCGCTGGCCGCCGGGGTCCACCAGATCACGCCCGGACCCGAGACCCTGCGCGCCGGCCTGGCCCTGTTCGCGCTGATCGGTGGGCTGTGGGTGACCCAGGCGCTGCACCTGAGCGTGACCGCCCTGCTGGTGCCGCTGCTGGCGGTGGCGGCGGGCCTGATGGGCTTTCGCGAGGCCCTGGCTTCGTTTGCCCACCCGATCATCTTTCTTTTCCTCGGCGGCTTCGCGCTGGCCGCCGCGCTGCAGCGGCAGGGGCTGGACCGTGCGCTGGCGCTCGCCGTGCTGCGCCTGGCCGCCGGGCGCCGGGCACTGGCGGTGGCCCTGCTGTTCGGCCTGACCGCGCTGCTCTCGATGTGGATCAGCAACACCGCCACCGCGGCCATGGTGCTGCCGATGGCGCTCGGACTCTTGCGCGAAGACGAAAGCGACCGTGGCGATGCGAGTGGCATCGGCCCGCGCGAAAAAGTGTTCGTGCTGCTGGGCGTGGCCTACAGCGCCAGCATCGGGGGCATTGGCACCCTGGTGGGCAGCCCGCCCAACGCCATCGCCGCTGCCCAGGCCGGCATCGGCTTTGCCGAATGGATGCGTTTCGGGGTGCCGCTGGTCCTGCTGCTGCTGCCCCTGATGGTGGCCGTGCTCTACGGCCTGCTTCGGCCGCGCCTCGGTGGACGCTTGAAGCTGGCGGATGAGCCCTTTGAATGGACGCCCGGACGGCGCACCACGCTGGTCATCTTCGGGCTCACCGCCGCCGGCTGGATGGCCGCCGAGCCGCTGGGCCGCGCACTGGGCATCGCCGCCGACATGGACAGCTGGGTCGCCGTGGCGGCCATCGTCGCGCTGGTGGCCAGCCGGGTGATGGACTGGCCGACCATCGAGCGCCAGACGCACTGGGGCGTGCTGTTGCTGTTCGGGGGCGGTCTGGCGCTCAGCCAGGTGATGCAGGTCAGCGGCGCCAGCCGTTTTCTCGCCGACGGGCTGGTGGCGGCCATGCATGGCGCGTCCACGCTGTGGCTGCTGCTCGGGGTGGTGAGCTTCGTGGTCTTTCTCACCGAGCTGGTCAGCAACACCGCCAGTGCCGCGCTGATGGTGCCGATCTTCCTCGGCGTGGCGCAGGCGCTCGGCCTGCCCGCGCCGCTGCTCGCGGCCGCGATCGCGGTGGCGGCATCGTGTGCCTTCATGCTGCCGGTGGCCACGCCGCCCAACGCCATCGTCTTTGCCACAGACCAGGTGCCGCAGGCCACCATGATGCGCTGCGGCCTGGTGCTCAACCTGGTCTGCATCACCGTGATCGTGGTCCTGGCTTCGGTGGTGTATTCATGAACGCCGCCTGGCAATCGCTGAGCCTGCTGGCGGGTGGACTCGGCCTGTTCCTGCTGGGCATGGGCATGATGACCGATGGCCTCAAGCAGGCCGCAGGCCAGGCGCTGCACAACATCCTCGCCAGCGCCACCCGCACCCGCTGGCACGCGCTCGGCTCGGGGGCGCTGGTGACCACGATGGTGCAGTCGTCCAGCGCCGTCACGGTGGCCACCATCGGCTTCATCAATGCCGGCCTGCTGGGGCTGGCGCCTGCGCTGTGGGTGCTGTTCGGCGCCAACATCGGCTCCACCATGACCGGCTGGCTGGTGGCGCTGGTGGGGCTCAAGTTCAAGATCGAAGCGTTTGCGCTGCCGCTGGTGGGCATGGGCATGCTGATGCGCCTGACCGGGGCCAGTCAGCGCCGAGGGGCCATCGGTACCGCCGTGGCCGGCTTTGGCCTGCTGTTCCTCGGCATCGGCCTGTTGCAGGAATCGTTCAACGGCATCGCGGGGCAGATCGCCCTGCCCCAGGGTGACGACGCACAGACCGTGCTGGCACAAGTGGTCATCGGGATGCTGATGACGGTGCTGATGCAGTCGTCGGCGGCTTCGATGGCGATTGCCCTGACCGCCGCGCAAGGCGGTCTGCTCGATGCCCAGGGGGCCGCGGCCGTGGTGATCGGCGCCAACATCGGCACCACCGTCACCGCGCTGCTGGCCGCCATTGGCGCCACACCCAATGCGCGCCGCGCCGCCGCCGCGCACGTGATCTTCAACCTCATCACCGCCAGCGTCGCGCTGGCGTTGCTGCCCTGGCTCATCGGTGCGCTGGCCAGCGCCCGCGAGGCGCTGGGCCTGTCCGCCGACCCGGCGGCCATGCTGGCCCTGTTTCACACCACCTTCAACGTGCTGGGTGTGGCCCTGATGTGGCCGCTGGCCGACGGGCTCACACGCTGGCTGCTGCAGCGCTTTCGCGCCCGCGAGGAAGACGAAGCGCAGCCGCGTTACCTGGACGACAACGTGCTGGCCGTCCCGGCCCTGGCGCTGGACGCGCTGGAGCGCGAGGTGGCGCGCTTTGGCCAGCTGTGTGTGCGCATTGCGGGCGCGGTGCTCACGGGGGCGGCGCCGGTGGCGCTGGTGGGCGACCGCACCGCCATGACACAGCTCGACGCGGCCGTGGAGTCTTTTGTCGAGCGCCTGAGCCGCTCGACGCTGTCAAAAGCCGCCAGCGAGCGCCTGGCCGAGCTGCTGCGAATCCACCGCTATTTCAAGACCTGCGCGGACCAGGCACAGACCGCGGCACCGTTGCGGGCCCCCGAAGACCCGTCCCTGGCGGCCCACCAGCAGGCCTTTGTGGCGGCGCTGCAGCGTCTTTTTGCGCTGCACGACACCGGCCCCGAAGCCAACGGCGGCACGCCCGAAGTCGATGGGGTCCCCATGGAACTGGCCTACCAGAACCTCAAGGCCGCGGTGCTGGTGGCTGCGGCAGCGGGCGCCCTGCCGCTGTCGCGCATGGAAACGTCGCTCGGCCAGTACAGTGCACTGCGCCGCGCGGCCCAGCAGGCAGCCAAGGCGCGGGAGCACCTGCATCTCAAACGCGCCGCCTGAGAGGCCCACACCGGGGCGCTTTCGCCGCGGGTGCGTCATGGCTGCGCGCTGACGCGCCAGACCACGTTGCCCACGTCGTCGGCCACCAGCAGCGCACCCAGCGCATCCATCGCCACGCCCACCGGCCGGCCCTGGGCCTCGCCCGCCGCATTGAGAAAGCCCCCCAGCACATCCCGCGCCGGCCCGGCCGGCTGGCCGCCGCTGAACGGCACGTGCACCACCTTGTAGCCGCTGTGCGGGCGGCGGTTCCAGGAGCCGTGCTGGCCGATGAACATGCCGTTGATGAACGGCGCGGGCAGTCGGCTGCCGGCGGATGAGGCCAGGCCCAGGGGTGCGACGTGCGCGCCCAGCGCGAAGTCCGGCACCACGGCCGCGGCCACCTTGTCGGGCGCGGACGGGGCGACGCGCGTATCCACACGCTGGCCGTAGTAGCTGTAGGGCCAGCCGTAGAAGGCGCCATCGCGCACCGAGGTGAGGTAGTCGGGCACCAGGTCGCTGCCGAGTCCGTCGCGCTCGTTGACCACGGTCCAGAGCGTGCGGCCGCTGGCGTCCCAGGCCATGCCGACCGGGTTGCGCAGGCCCGAAGCGAAGACGCGGTGCGCGCCGCTGCGGATGTCCACCTCCCAGATCGCGGCCCGGCCTTCTTCGGCCGCCATGCCGTTCTCACCGATGTTGCTGTTCGACCCCACACCGACGTAGAGGCGCTGGCCATCCGGACTGGCAAGCAGGCTCTTGGTCCAGTGGTGGTTGATCGGCCCGCCGGGCAGGTCCAGCAGCGGGGTGCCGGATGCGCTGATGGCCGTGTCGCCACGGCGGTAGGGAAAGACCAGCACCGCGTCGGCGTTGGCAACCAAAAGCTGCTCGCCCACCATCGCCATGCCGAAGGGTGAATTCAAGCCGCTCAGCAACACCGAACGCAGGTCCGCGACACCGTCGCCATCGGTGTCGCGCAGCAGGGTGATGCGGTTGGCGCTGGGCACGGCCGCGCCCGCGCGTTTCATCACCAGACCCATCAGCCAGGCCTTGATGCCCTTGGGCGCGTCTGCTTTCTGGGGGGCGCTGGTTTCGGCGACCAGCACGTCGCCGTTGGGCAGCACCAGCAACCAGCGCGGGTGGTCCAGGTCGCGGGCAAAAGCCTGCACCCGCAGACCCCGCGCGGGGGTGGGCATGACGCCATCCGGCCAGCCCCGCGCCGGCGCGATGTTCACCGTGGGGATCCATGCCCGGCTGGGGGTGGGCAAGGCCGGGTTGTTGCCGGAGCCCTCGGCGATGGTGAAACGGGCGGGCTCGGCGCAGGCGCCCAGCGCCAGCAGCGCGGCGGTGCCGGTCGCTGCCCACGCAGCGCGGACCGTGGAATTCGTGTCGGTCATGGCGTGTCCTGGTTCGTCTTCTCAAGGGTCCCATGGCGGGGTCGGCGCATGGCAGCGCCGCCGTGAGCGCAATGTCCCACCCGGGGTCGTTCACGTCGGTGCGGTAGCGAACCTCCGGACCAACCGACCTGCCCCGCCATGAAAAAGGGCTGCAACCCCTCGGCTGCAGCCCTTGTTTCATTCAGCAGATCCGGATCAGACGCGGCCGTCCGAATACGGCGTCACGCCGTAGTAATCGTGGATTTCCTTGCTCCAGGTCGCATCGGCCATGTCGGGCCACTGGTCCTTGTCGAAACCGGGCGCGTTTTCCAGCCGGTCCTTCTCGACGTCGAGCACAAAACGCTTGTTGACGGTGTCCAGCGTCAGGGCGCTCCAGGGCACGGCAAACAGCTTGTCGCCCATCCCCAGGAAACCGCCGTACGACAGCACCGCGTAGGCCACCCGGCCGGTGCCCATGTCGAGCATGATTTCCTTGATGTCGCCCAGGTCTTCGTCCTTGCGGTTGTAGACGTCGTTGCCGTCGAGCGTGTTCGCGCCCATCAGACCGGGGCCGGGGCCGCCGTCGGTCCGGTTCCTGTACATGCCGTAGGTGTCTTGCTCTTGGTAGTTCATGGTGATCCTTTGTGATGCCAGCACGACCGTTGGTGTGTGCAGGTGCACACAACCCGATGCTGGAACGTCACCATAGACAGCGCATCGGTGCCGGTCTGTGCAGCAGCGCACACGCCGCGAACGGCGGCGCCCGCCTACACCTCCAGCACGCCTTCGACATACAGCTTGCGCACCAGCACCATCGCCACCACCATCAGCGGCGATGCGAGGATCACCCCCGGCAGGCCAAACAGCAGACCGAAGATGACGGCCGCCGTGATGCCCAGCACCGGCGGCAGCTCCACCGCCCAGCGCTGCACCAGCGGCATCAGCAGATTGCCCTCGATCTGCTGGATCACCACACACAGGATCGCCACGTACAGCGCCAGCTCCGGCCCCTGCATGAAGGCCAGCAGCACCGCCAGCACGCCCGACGCGATCGGACCGAAGAACGGGATGAACGCCAGCGCGCCGGCCAGCAGACCCAGCGTCAGCGCCAGCGGCAGGCCCAGCAAGGCCAGGCCGATGGCCGTGGACGTGCCCACGAACAGCATCGAGATGCCCTGACCGAGCAGCCAGCGCGACAGCGCGTATCCGCTGGCGAGCAGCGCCTCGTCCACGCGGCCGCGGTAGGCCGGCGGCACCAGCCGCAACAGGCCTTCGCGGTACAGCACCGGGTCGGCCGCGAGGTACACCCCCACCACCAGCACCAGGCCGATACCGCCCACGGCACTCAGGGCCTGGGTCGCCGCCACGGCCACGCTGGCCCAGGGCACATCGTCCGCGTTCGTGCCGCGCCACACCTTCCAGAGCGCCTCACCGATGGTGCGTTCGCGGGCCCAGCTGATCAGCGTGGACAGCGCCTTGGGCAGCTTGCGGGCCAGGTCGTCGAACTGCGCCACCAGGCGGTCACCGACCAGCCAGGAACCGAGCGTGATCACCACCACCGCCAGCGCAACCGCCAGCGCAACCGCCAGCCGCGGCGACAGGCGCAGGTAGCGCCCCAGCGGCTGGGCCAGGGCGTGCAGGGCCACCGCGACGATGACCGCCCCGAAGAGCATCAGCAACAGGTCCGACAGGCGGAACGCCAGCAGCACCAGCACGCCCAGAAACAGAACCAGGGCCATGGGCCGGATGTAGCCCATGCGCGCCGGTGTGGTCGCCTTCAGCGCTGGAAGAGGGATGTCGGTGCGTGGGTTCATGGGCGCGTTTTCTGGATGGGCAAACGGGGTCTTGCCGCAGTTTGCGGCATCCACCCGCGGCTGTCTGTCTGCCAGCGCACCCAGCGACCGCGATCGCGGCGCCGAAACCCGATCAGCCGCGGCTGTAGGCCAGGCCCGAGGCCACGCCGCCAAACAGGTCGCCCACCACCAGTTCCACGCCCGCGAACTCGGCCTGCAGCGCCTGCTGGAACGGGCGCAGGGCCGACGATCCGCCGGTGAGGTAGATGGCGTCCAGCGCGCCATCGCTCAGCCCCGCGCGCTGCACGCACTCGCGCGCGCAGGCCACCGTGCGCGCCAGCAGGGCCGCCAGGTGATCGCGCATGTCGGCCGGTGTGAGCGAAGCGCTCAGCCCGGCTTCGACGAAAGACAGCTCGACCGCCGCTGGCGCGTCGTCCTGCGAACAGCGGATCTTGGCCAGCTCCACCTCGTGGGCGATGTGGTGGCCGTCGTGGTGCCTGAGCACCTTCATGAGCCGCTCGTGCAGGCGCGGGTCGGTGTAGTTGACACGCAGCGACTGCGCCTGGCTCATCGCCCGGGGCAGGTAGAGCCACTGGATCAGGTGCCAGGTGGAGAGGTCGAAAAAGACCCGGCTGGGCACCTCGCGCTGCTGCGGCCCCAGATGGCGGTGGCCCAGCAGCGGCATCACCCGCTCCAGGCTGAGCTTCTGGTCGAAGTCGGTGCCGCCGATGTGCACGCCGGTCGTCGCCAGCACGTCGCCGCTGCGGTCGGCCCGCGCCGTGCGGTCCGGCCCCAGGCGCACGACGGTGAAGTCCGAGGTGCCGCCACCCAGGTCGACCACCAGCACCGTGGCCTCGCGGGTCAGCCGCCGCTCGTAGTCCAGCGCCGCGGCGATCGGCTCCAGCTGGAACAACACCTCGTCAAAGCCGACCGACATCGCGGCTTCGTGCAGCGAGCGCTGGGCCAGGGCATCGCGCTCGGGGTCGTCGTCGACAAAATGCACCGGCCGCCCCATCACCACGCGCGAAGGCGCCTCGCCCAGCGCCCGGTCGGCGCGGTCGCGCAGCTCCGACAGGAACGTGGCCACGATGTCCTGGAAACTGATCTGCTGGTGGTTGACCTCGGTCTTCTCCTGCAGCAGCGGGCTGCCCAGCAGGCTCTTGAGCGAACGCATCAGGCGGCCCTCGGTGCCGCTCAGGTACTGCGCCACCGCGTCGCGGCCAAAGTGCGTGAGGTGGTCCTCGGCGTTGAAGAACACGGCGGTGGGCATGGCCAGCGCCTCGCCCTCCAGCGGAATCAGGCGCGCAAGCCCCCCGGGTTCGGCCCAGGACACCGCCGAATTGGAGGTGCCAAAGTCGATACCAAGGGTGCCGTGGGGCGAAGGGGTCATGGGAGAACAGGGAGAAGACGGAGGGCCGGCACACGGGGCTCGGCGAGGCGGGCCGGAAGAACACCCCGCCCGAAAGAGCGGCGATTTTGCCAGCTTGCGGGTCGCATGCGCCCCCCGCCCGACACGGCCACACCGCCAGAGGCCTCAACCATCCCGTTTTATCGAATGAATGCTCTCTCTATTTCTGCTTTTTATTGATTCACAAAGCCCCTAAACTCTCGCCGTTCCATTCCCTTTTGCCGGAGACCCCATGAAAAAGACCCTTTCCCTGCTGGCCATGGTATTTGCCATCGGCCTGTCTTCCGTGGCCATGGACGCCGAAGCCCGGCGCATCGGTGGCGGCAAGTCCTTTGGCATGCAGCGCCAGAGCGCCCCGCCCGCCAAAGCCCCCAACGCCACGCCGGCACAGACACCCGCCAACGCCGCAGCGCCCGCCGCCGCAGGCGCACCCGCTGCCGCCGCCGCGTCCACCCGCAGCAAGTGGATGGGCCCGATCGCCGGCCTCGCCGCCGGCCTGGGCCTGGCCGCCCTCGCCTCGCACCTCGGTTTTGGCGAAGGCATGGCCAACATGCTGATGATCGGCCTGCTGGTCGTGGCCGCGTTCGCCGCCTTCCGCTTCTTCATGGCCAAACGCGCCGCCTCACAAGGCGGTGGCGCGGCCTACGCCGGAGCGGGCGCGGGTGCCGGCAACGCGGGCAACAACGCCTTCCGCATGCCCTCGACCCCATCCGGCAACGGCGGCACGGGCTTCAGCCAGGGCGGCTCCATGATCGGTTCCGCCCTCGGTGGTCAGCCGCAAACGGCCAGCGCCATCCCGGCCGACTTTGACGTGCCCGCCTTCGTGCGCAACGCCAAGGTCAACTTCATCCGCCTGCAGGCCGCCAACGACGCGGGCAACCTCGACGACATCCGCGCCTTCACGACGCCCGAAATGTTCGCCGAAATCCAGATGGACATCCGCGAACGCAACGGCGCCACGCAGGAAACCCGCGTGCTCGAGCTCGAAGCGAGCGTGCTGGAAGTGGCCGAAGAAGACGCCATCTATGTGGTCAGCACGCATTTCGCCGGCCGCGTGCAGGAAGACGGTGGCGACCCCGACACCATCGACGAAATCTGGCACCTCACCAAGCCCCGCCAGGGCAACGGCGGCTGGGTGCTGGCCGGCATTCAACAAAGCGCCTGATTCGCGCACACGTTCCCCGAACGCCTCATTGCCCCGGCCAACGCGCCGGGGTTTTTTTCGTCTGCCGTCATTGGATGCGCTTTATGGACAGGGGGCAACTGCTGCGCCATCCGCTCCTGCGGTGGGATACGGCTCGGGCGATGCTGCGCCTGGAGATGGGAAAGGGCAAGACGGAAGCAGCAAGCTCAAAGGGCTCTACCGGCCATCTGCCGTCGTTCGCGGCCGGCCGATGAACGGCAGGCCAACAACATCGCAGCAATCCTGCCCGCGCCGACAATGCGTTTTGCGCTGCACCGCGCGGCATCAAAAAGGGCCGACCCCATGACCTTCCGTCCCGCCAATTTCGATCCGTCCATCGATCCCACGGCCGATCAGGTGCGCGCATTGCGTGATGCCGGCCCCGACGGCCCGGTGGTGATGCTCAATCTTCTGAAGTTCCGCGAGCAAGCGAACTACCCCGCAGGGTCTCCCCACGCGCCCTGTTCAGGTGCCGAGGCCTACCGCAGGTACCAGACGGCATTCGTGGAAACCGTGGGCGACGTAAGCCATGCCGTGGTGGTATGGGAAGGGAAGATTGACAGACCCTTCATCGGCGATGCCAGCCAGGACTGGGACAAGTGCCTGCTGGTCCGCTACCCGAGCCGCCAGCACTTCCTCGCGATGATGGCCAACGCCGCGTACCGCGAGGCGCTGGTCCATCGCTACGCGGGCCTCGAGCGCACCATCCTCTTGCAGATGCAGGACTGACGACTCGGCCTGCGGGCAAGGAGGCGTGGTACGGCCTGAGCCTCGCGGCTGGACAGGTTTTCCCTGTGAACGCGATCTGCCGCCTGAGTGCGTGATGATCGGTCTACCAAGTGCGCGGCGATCGGAGGGCGGTGCCTTGGTGCTGCGGCCAGCAAGCCGGCCGGCAAACGTTGCCGTCGTGGCAACTGGAGCAGACAAGGGTGAGCACAGTCGGCCAAGAGCAGGCACTGCTCAGGCAATGAAGCGGCCTCCTCAAAACCCGGGGCGGTTCATCATGTGACGGCTAACGTGGAGCTAACCGGCGACCGGAATGCCGTGAAGCGGCATGTAGGGCGTCCGTGTTGAGCGCAGGGTTAGAGCTCATTTCTTTGGAAGCAAAATGGATGCATTGGTATAGCCAAGATCAAATTTCATGAGTGGCTCCGTTCGGTATTTTTCCTGCAGATAGACAAGCAAAGGACCTTCATTTTTTCTATCCAGCGCGCAATCAAGGATAAATGCAGTTCCTTCCGCTTCCAACGCGGCTGGGTCTTCAATAGCAGTGCCAAATGGCTTGAGCACAGCAGAACACCGAAGGGCTTCGTACCGAGGTGAAAGAGAATTTAAGCACAGCTTTGCAGAAATTGATTTTCCGTCTGTATGAGCCACGATGGCGCCGTCGATGGCTCCAGCTCGGCGAAAAAAGTCTGCATTCCGAAAGTAGTAGCAACGCCGGTAGTGACTTGCATTCATTTCAAGAATGTTGGTTCGACCATATAGTGTCGCCATAAACTGTTCATATTTCCCTTCGGCGTGCACTCCAGTCGCAGTGAACCACATCAGGCGAAAATCATGAAGTCTATTCAGTGATGACCGTAGTTGGTGAGATGCATCCCTGACCAAGCCAGAATGAGTTTCATTGCGCGATATCGGGAGAGTAATCGCATGTATTTCGCCGCGTTCAAGTTCCTCTGCACGTTTCGCCAAATAGGTTAGGTCGTCTTCCTTCGTTTTCTCCTCAATGAGTACGCGAATGTCGCCGAAGCTGGCTAGGAAATCTGCTTCCTGCTTTTCCTCAGCATCCGATGTTGGGATGTCTTCAACGGCAATGCCCCAGTGTTGGAGTAGCGCTTTGGCATACGAAAACGACTGCATCTAATGAGCCCGAATGTGAAAGGTTAGCTGACGGCGAAAAACGCAGCCTTTTTTGACGGTCGGCCGGTGCGGGCTATTAGAGCTCATTTCGCTTTATCGTCGTCACTGACCGCGCCGCCGACACCCATGAGAATAAAAACCCAGAGTACCCCGCCAACCATAGCCCCAAAAGCGATACGCAGAAAAAAATCGGCTACAGGGCCGAAACTGCGCGCGAACTCGAATGTGACCGCATAAGTAATGCCAACAGTGGCTGCTAACACTTTTGCGATTGTGTCAGCATTCTGCTTTGTTGCTATTCCTAGTTTGGCAAGCACCTTTGCAATAACAAATGCCGCCAAAATGACGAGTATTGGGAAAAAACTACCGCTATCGTATGGATCTCGCATGATGAGCTCTAACGTTGAAGGTAAGGGGCTGGCCACAACGCACCCCACAAATGAGAAGACGTGCGCGAACCACAAGACCCAACCGAAGCCGCTGACGGCCAGTCCCGCTTGACCGTAGTGTTAGCCATGGCGACGCTCCTGAAGAGCCTTGAGGAATGCGATGAAATCGCTTGGCGCAGAGAACGATTTTGAGAGAAGCCGTGAATCTCCTGCTGCAGATGAAATGACAGCCATTTGCTGCCCTGGAATGTTAATTACCTGTATTTGAGTTATTGCACTGTATGGAATTGTGATCGGTGACATTGAAATAGACGCTTTAGGAACTAGAGCGCTTGTTAGCCCAAGTTCTACGTAGCTCGCACCACTTTGGCTACGCGAAGCAACCCGAAGAACGATCACGCTGGCGAGGAGACTGAGTACGGCAAGGCCCCAGAAGAATAGTGGTGGTGCTTCAGGGGATAGCGCTCTTGTAAGCATTCTTGTTATGCGTGTATCAGGATTTGTGTACGCGATGTATCCAAGGCCTGCTGTCACCGCGAGTGCTGCCACCACCATTAGAGCAGCACTAAGGATGATGTTCAAAACCGGAGCAGTGAATGGCGTTGAGCGCATGGATCTCGCGACATGAAACCGCCGTGCCCGTTTCGATCAGTTTCCACCGTTCAAAGGTCGATTTACCGGCCTTTCGGGGCCTCATCGAGGCCCATGGGCGCGTTGCAGGCGCACTCATCCCTGCGCCTTCTGCAAAAGCCGGTGCCGCGCCATCCACAAGTTGGAAAGTGCGAACAGCGTGTGCAGTTGCGCCGTGTTCTTGGCCAATCCGCGGTAGCGCACCTTCACAAACCCGAACTGGCGCTTGATCACCCGAAACGGGTGCTCCACCTTGGCCCGGATGCTGGCCTTGACATGTTCGAGCTTGTCCATGATCGCGCCCATGGGCGTGCTCTTGTCCAACGCTTTGCGTTTGCCCGGGCGCATGGCCACGTGCCAGTTGGCATTGATCGCCTGCGTCTCCTCGCGCTTGGCCACACCCTGGTAGCCTGCGTCAGCGAACACATCGCTCTCTTCACCATGCACCAGCGCGCCGGCCTGCGTCACATCGTTGACGTTGGCCGCTGTGCCCACCACCGTATGTACCAGTCCCGAATCGGCATCCACGCCAATGTGCGCCTTCATGCCGAAGTGCCATTGGTTTCCCTTCTTCGTTTGGTGCATCTCAGGATCACGCTCGCCGCTGCTGTTCTTGGTCGAGCTGGGTGCGGCGATCAGCGTGGCGTCGATGGCTGTGCCGTTCTTGAGCAGCAGCCCTTTGGCGGCCAGCGTGCTGTTGACGGTGGCCAGTATCTGCAGGCTGAGTTGGTGCTCTTCGAGCAGGTGGCGAAAGCGCAGGATGCTCACGCGATCCGGAATGCGCTCGCTGCCCGAGAGACCAGCGAAGTCACGGTACAGCGGCGTCTCGAACAGGGCTTCTTCCATGGCCAAGTCCGACAGGCCGAACCACTGCTGCAAAAAATGAATGCGCAGCATGGTCTCGTGTGCAAACGGCGGGCGCCCCGTACTGGCCACCGGCGAGGCCGCTGCAATCAGCGCAATGAGTTCGCACCACGGCACCACCAGTTCCATTTCGTCGAGGAACACAGCCTTGCGCGTGCGCCTCGTGCTCAGGTTCAGTCCCAGTTCGGCTTGTTTCTTCATGACGCCATTGTTCCTCGCCTCGCACCTTCAGACCATCGGGGACTGCACGGGGTTTTGAACACAATCCCTAATTGCCGGAAGCTTGTATTTGAAACGTAGGGTTTGAGATGTATTCATATAAATGGCTAACGTCCAAGGTAAGGGGCGCGCCGTAGGCGCGTCCCAGCGACCGAAGGGAGCGACTTGACCGGAATACGAAGGGACTTCCCACTTCCGGGCGACGGCATCGAAGTGCCAAGATTGGTTTTGGAAGTCAATCTGAAACCCTTGTTGGAAGGAGAAGTCCCATGAGCAAGATTACACGAGTCGGTGTGGATTTGGCCAAACGT
>JAURYH010000018.1 GCA_030653975.1 Hydrogenophaga sp.
CGCCACCATTCCCGCCCACTACATCAAGGATGTGGAAGCCACCAGCGCCGGCAAGACCGTGCTGAAGGCCATGTTCAGCGGCTCGGTGTCGCAGAACCCGTTCCTGTCCTTCAAGTTCAAGGGCGGCGCCAAGGGCGACAAGGTGGTGGTGAAGTGGACCGACAGCAAAGGTGATTCCCGCACCGACGAAGCCGCCATCGCCTGATCGGGCGCGGGCAAGAGACGGCCAGTCACGCCAGGTGCTGGCCGTTTTTGATTTTTCACTGCAAAAGAAGGAGACCCCCAGATGAAACAAGCCGTGGTTTACCGCAGCGCTTTTGTGGCCCTCGCACTGACACTGGGTGCTGGTGCGGCGTCTGCCCAGGGCAATGCCACGCTGGATGGCATCGCCAAGTACCGTGAGATGCTGCAAGACGGCAATCCGGCCGAACTGTTTGAGATGAAGGGCGAAGAGCTCTGGAAACAGAAGCGCGGCCCGAAGGCTGCCACGCTGGAACAGTGCGATCTGGGCAAAGGGCCTGGCGTTCTGAAGGGGGCTTTCACCGAGCTGCCGCGTTACTTCAAGGACACCGGCAAGGTGATGGATCTGGAGACGCGCCTGATCCATTGCATGGTGACTTTGCAGGGCTTTGATTCGGCCGAGCTCTACAAGGCAGCGCCTTCGATCGGCAAAGGCGAGGGTGCCAATCTGGTGGCCATCACGACCTATGTGGCGACGGCTTCCAAAGGCCTGCGCTTCAACCTGCCGAACAACACCGAGCAGGAAAAGGCCATGTACGAAGTGGGCAAGCGCCTGTTCTTCCAGCGCAGTGGTCCGCACGATTTTTCTTGCTCGTCCTGCCACGGCATGGAAGGCGGTCGCATCCGCCTGCAGGATCTGCCCAACCTGACCAAGAATCCGGGTGACGGCATTGGTTTCGCCGCGTGGCCAGCCTATCGGGTTTCGAACTCGCAGATGTGGACCATGCAAAAGCGCCTGAACGACTGCTACCGCCAGCAGCGCTTCCCCGAGCCCAAGTTCGGCAGCGATGCCACCATCGCCCTGGGCGTTTACATGGGCGTCAATTCCAAGGGCGCCGAATCCATCGTGCCGGCCATCAAGCGCTGATCAGGAGACTTACCCCATGAAAAAAACGATCTCTTTTGCACTCATTCCACTGGCCGTGGTGGCGCTCAGTGCCTGCACCACCAGCGTTGGTGGAGTGGACTATGACAAGATGCACGCCGATGTGGTGGCCGCTTCCTTCCAGCCCAATGGCATCGCCACGATGGCGTACCTCAAGCAGGACGAAGCCAACCGTCAGTGCAGCGCTGCCGATGTGGCGGGCAAGCCGCTCGACGAGAAGGCCGCCAAAGCCATCGAAGCCGCCGAGCTCAAGACCGTGAAGATGCCCAGCGACGGCAAATTTCTGGGTGACTGGAAAGAGGGCGAAAAAATTGCCCAGAGCGGTCGCGGCCTGACCTGGACCGACAAGGCCGATACCCCCAATGGCGGCAACTGCTACAACTGCCACCAGATGGACAAAAAGGAAATCTCCTTCGGCAATCTGGGTCCCAGCCTGTACAACTACGGCAAGCTGCGCGGCGTGACGGATCCGGACGCTGCCGCTTCCAAGGCCATCGTGGAATACACCTGGGGCAAGCTGTGGAACTCGCGTGCCTACAACGCCTGTTCCCAGATGCCGCGCGCAGGGCACAAGGGCATTCTCAACGAGAAGCAGCTGCAGCACGTGATGGCGCTGTTGCTGGATCCCGCTTCGCCGGTGAACCAGTGATGAAATCGCGCCCGCAGGACGCCTGACCTGTGGTGCGGCCTGCTCCCGGTGTCGAACCGGGAGCAGGAGGCGGGGCAAAAAAAATTTGGCGCAAATATCAGCAATTAATTGTTAAGGAATGTTTATGAGCTTCAGTCGTCGTGAATTCATGCAGGTGCTCGCCGTGGCCAGTGCCACGGGCATGGCTTTGAGTCACAAGGATGTGTTGGCCGCTGCGCCGGGTGCGGGTGATCGTCTTTACGACGTGCCCAAGTTCGGCAATGTCAGCTTCCTGCACTTCACCGACTGCCATGCCCAGCTGACACCCATCTACTTCCGCGAGCCAAACGTGAACCTCGGCGTGGCCGAGGCTGTGGGGCGTCCGCCCCACATCGTCGGCGAGAAGCTGCTCAAGCACTATGGCTTCAAACCCAATACGCACGAAGCACACGCCTTCAGCTACCTGAATTTCAGTCAAGCCGCCAAGACCTACGGCAAGGTGGGTGGTTTTGCCCATCTGGCCACGCTGATCAAGCAGCTCAAAGCCAGCCGCCCGCATGCGCTGTTGCTCGACGGCGGTGACACCTGGCAAGGGTCGGCCACTTCGCTCTGGACCAATGGCCAAGACATGGTGGACGCCTGCAAGCTGCTCGGTGTGAACATGATGACGCCGCACTGGGAGTTCACCTTCGGTGCCAAGCGCGTGCAGGAAATCGTCGAAAAAGACTTCAAGGGGCACATCGATTTTCTGGCGCAGAACGTCCAGACCTCGGACTTTGGCGATCAGGTGTTCTCGCCTTACTCGATGCGCGAGATGAATGGCGTGAAGGTGGCGGTGATCGGGCAGGCCTTTCCCTACACCCCCATCGCCAACCCGCGCTACATGGTGCCCGACTGGTCCTTTGGTATCAAGGACGAGCACATGCAGCAGATGGTCGACGAAGCCCGCGGCAAGGGTGCGCAAGTGGTCGTCGTGTTGTCGCACAACGGCATGGACGTCGATATCAAGATGGCCTCGCGCGTGCGCGGCATCGACGCCGTGCTCGGTGGCCACACCCACGATGGCATGCCGGCTCCGGTGATTGTCAAGAACAGCGGCGGCCAGACCCTGGTGACCAATGCCGGTTCGAACAGCAAGTACCTCGGCGTGCTCGACTTCGACGTGCGCGGCGGCAAGGTGCAGGACTTCCGCTACAAGCTGCTGCCGGTGTTCTCCAACCTGCTCGCGGCCGACAAAGAGATGCAGGCTCACATCGACAAGGTGCGTGCACCCTACAAGGACAAGCTGGAAGAAAAGCTCGCAGTGACCGAAGACCTGCTCTACCGTCGAGGCAATTTCAACGGCTCGTGGGACCAGGTCATTTGCGATGCGCTGATCGATGTGAAGGGCGCCGACATGTCGTTTTCGCCCGGTGTGCGCTGGGGCACCTCCTTGTTGCCGGGTGACGAGATCACCTACGAGCGCATGATGGACCAGATGGCGCTGACCTACCCCGCTACCACGCTCAACGAGTTCACGGGCGAGCAGATCAAAGGCATCCTGGAAGACATCGGCGACAACATCTTCAACCCCGATCCCTATTACCAGCAGGGTGGGGACATGGTTCGTGTGGGTGGGCTGGAATACAGCGTGACGCCGAAAGCCGCAGCCGGTCAGCGCATCAACAACATGATGCTCAAAGGCAAACCCATCGAAGCCGACAAGAAATACAAGGTGGCCGGTTGGGCTTCGGTGCAAGAGGGTGTGCAGGGCGAACCCATCTGGGATCTCGTCTCGGGTTACCTGCGCGACAAAAAGGTGATCAAGGGTGTCAAGATCAATACGCCGAAGGTCATCGGCATGGAGGGCAACCCGGGCTTCGCTGCTTGATCACAGAGTCGATGGGCCGCAGCGGTGTTTGATATGCTCCTTCGGCCTGTTTACTCTCCAAGGAATTTTCGATGATCAAGAACGCAGGGATGCTGATCGCGGTGCTGGTGCTCGCGGGTTGTGCATCTTCAAAACCCTTCTGGGCCAAGCCCAACGTGTCCTCCGATGACACCTACACCCAGTTGTCCGAGTGCCGCTTCCAGGTGGGTTTGAACAAGGTTCCCAAATCAGAGCAGGAACTCATGGTGGCGCACTGCATGCGGGGCAAGGGCTTCCGGCTGCTGGCCAACGACAGCTGAGCGTTGGCGGTTCGCTGAGTCACCAGTAAAAATCCCCTCGCGGCGCGTCTGTGAAGGGGATTTTCTTTTGTTTGTGCACGCAAGATGTCCCCCAGGAAAGCGCTGGCTGAACGGGCACTGTGGGGGATATCCAGAAACACAAAAGCCCCGGAGTGCGGGGCTTGTGGGTGGTCTTGTGGACTTCTTGGGAAGTCCGGAAACCAGTTTTTGGCGGAGAAGGAGGGATTCGAACCCTCGGTACAGTTGAAACTGTACGCCGGATTTCGAATCCGGTGCATTCGACCACTCTGCCACCTCTCCGCGTCGAAGCCTTGTATTCTAGCAGGAGACAGGCACTGCTTTTTACGGGCATTCCGGTGTGACAATGGTTCACCGTCTGTTCGTGGTTATTCATGCTTGTCGATACCCAGCCCGCAACCCACCAGCATCTGCCAGCCTCGCCCGAGGTGATAGACCAGTGGGTCCACGCCCAGCTGATCGGTGTCCTGATGGACAACATGGTCCCATCGATGCTGGCTGCGACACTGGCACTGCCGGTGCTGGTGTTCATGATGGCTGGTGAGGTTGACCTGCCTTCCTTGCTGCTCTGGACAGGCCTTTTGGTGACCGTGCTGGTGTTCCGCTACCGTCTGATCGGGATTTACCAGTTGCGCTACGACAGTTCCGAAGGGCCGCAGCGCATGGCGTTTGTGAACCGCTACCAGTGGACCTGGAGTGCCGTGGGCTTCCTTTGGGGTGGTGGGGTGCTGTTGACCTACCTGCAAGCCCGTCCGGCGACGCAGTTTGTCTGCGGCATCGTGGTGCTTGGGCAGGGACTGCTCACCTTGACGGCTTTCAGTGCCTATTTGCCGGTCTTCCGGCGGTATGTTCACGCCCTTGTGATTTCGGTCTTGCTGGGCCTTACCCTCAACACCTTCCGGGCACCAGACACAACGTCTGTGATGGAGCAAAGCCTCGCTTTGATGGCCCTGTTGATGGTGTTCTGGTGGCTTTTGCTGGTGGCGGGGAAGCGCCTGCATCAGATCTACCGCGCCAGTTTCGAACTGCAATTTTCCAACCAGGAACTGATCGATTCGCTGACCCAACAGACGCGGGCCTCGATCCGGGCTGTGGCGACCAAAAACCGGTTTCTGGCGTCGGCTGCTCACGATCTCCGTCAGCCGGTACATGCCCTGAGTCTGTATGCCGACTGGTTGGCCACCGAGCCGGAGATGGCGCGCGATATATCGCCGCGGATCCTGCAGTCGACCCGGGCCATCAACGAGCTGTTTGACTCCCTGTTTGACCTGACGCGCATCGATGCGGGCAATTACAAGGTGCGCTTGCAGAACGTGGACGTGCCGCAACTCTTCGCCGAGCTGACCACACAGTTTGAGCCCGTTGCTGTCGGTAAGTCACTCAAGTTCAAGACGCATGCCAAACCCACGACGATATGGGCCGATCCGGTGGTGTTGCGCCGGATTCTGGGCAACCTGCTGTCCAACGCGTTTCGTCACACACAGCGAGGTGGCGTCTTGCTGGGTCTGCGGCGGCGGGAGGGGATGCTGGTTTTTGAAGTCTGGGACACCGGTGTGGGCATTGCTCGCGAACACCAGCAGGCGATATTTCAGGAGTTTTTCAGGGTGTCTCAGCACCAGGGGACCGAAGACAGTCTGGGTCTGGGTCTGACCATTGTTTCCAAGCTGGCCACGCTCATGGGCTATCAGCTGGCGCTGTCTTCACAGGCGGATCGGGGCAGCGTGTTCCGTGTGCTGCTGCCCGCGTACACACAGAAATCAGTGGTGGAGACAACGCCGGAGAATGTGATGCCGCGCTCGGCGGCAAGTGCTGGCAGCTGAAGCAGGCTGATCAGCCTGCTCCCGGGGAGCACTCAGGCAAAGCTCAGAGGTCGAGCAAGCCGGCGGTGCGCGCCAGATGGCTGGCTTGGGATCGGCTCTTGACATTGAGGCGCCGGAACAGGCGCCACAGGTGCACCTTGACGGTGTGTTCGCTGATCTGCAGTTGCTCGGCGATGTCGCGGTTGGAGAGGCCGCGGTCCAGCATGACGAGCAGCTGTTTTTGCCGCTTGGACAACTTTTCAGGGATGGTCGGTGCGTTTTCGTCTTCTGGCTCTTCGGCCAGGAATTCGCGCAGCACCTTGCCGATCTGGGCGGCACCGGCCGATTTTTCGACGTAGGCGTCGGCACCTGCTTCCCGGGCCAGGTCTTCGTAGTCAGAGGCCGGCGATGCAGACAGCACGATCAGTGACGTGTCGGGAAGCATTTGGCGCACCTCGCGCACGCCAGAGACGCCATGGGTGTCGGGCAGCTTCAGGTCAAGGCAGACCAGCTCAGGTTCCCCGTGCTCAGCAATGGCCTTGCTCACGGTCGCCAGGCGTTCCAGTTCGATCACCTGGGTGGAGGACCGAAGACGACGCAGAAGCATGACGACGGCTTCGCGCATCAGCGGATGATCGTCAATGACAAAGATACTCATGGGGGAATGTGCTGTTAAGTTATGTTTTCAGAGAGACAGCATATCGGCATTGACAGCTTTTGGCGATAGCAACAAGGGCCTGTTTGTACACCTTGTTTTTAGTTTTTGATGCCCGTGTTCCATGAAGTTGGGAACTCGGTAAACACCAGCGGTGTGCTGCCTGGGGCGGTGTCTCGTCGGTGTCCACCCCGGAAACCGATTGTCGCAGGTTCGGGAATGCGCAACCTTCGCTGCTGCATCAGTCGGTTGACGCTGCAAAACACCCGAGGGCTTGTGCCAGTACCTGCGGATCGGCCGAAACGATCAGCTGGCTTTGCAGCTCGGCGATGGCGTCCGTACCTTGTTGCTGCAGCCGGGCGACTGTGCCTGCCGCTTCCCGCGGCGACGCAAAGCCGGTGCTTTGCAGCAGCAGGTGGCCTTGCGCATCGAGCAGCTTGAAGTAGAACAGGCCGTCTTTTTCGCGGTATTGCTTGAAGCTGGGCGCGGCCGCCCGGGTGGCCTTGGACGCCTTGACCGGGGTCGGCTGGCTGTCCAGCGGGCGAAGGCCGACGGCGTGGCGCAGCCGCGCGGTGAACGGCGTGGCGAGGGCGCGCGCCTTTTTTGCACCCGCTTGCAGGGTGCGTTCGATCTGCGCCGGGTCCTGGATCAGTTCGTCGTAGACCGCGCGCATGGGGGCGATCTCGGCGTCCAGGCGTTCAAAAAGCAACTGCTTGGCGTCGCCCCAGGCGATGCCGTCGGCGTAGGACCTGGCCAGCACGGCGGTTTCTTCGGCACTGGCAAAGGCCTGGTAGAGCTGGAACAGGGCCGAGCCCTGGGTGTCCTTGGGCTCGCCGGGCGCGCGCGAGTCGGTGACGATGCCCATGATGAGCTTGCGCAGTTGTTCCCTGGGCGCGAACAGCGGAATCGTGTTGTCGTAGCTCTTGCTCATCTTGCGGCCGTCCAGCCCGGGCAGGGTGGCCACGTGGTCTTCGATCACAGCCTCGGGCAGGGTGAAGTGTTCACCGTAGAGGTGGTTGAAGCTCGACGCGATGTCGCGCGCCATCTCGATGTGCTGGATCTGGTCACGCCCGACCGGCACCTGGTGGGCGTTGAACATCAGGATGTCCGCCGCCATCAGCACCGGGTACATGAAGAGCCCGGCGGTGACACCGTTGTCGGGTTCGTCGCCGCCGGCGGTGTTCTTGTCGACCGAGGCCTTGTAGGCGTGGGCCCTGTTGAGCAGCCCCTTGCCGGTCACGCAGGTGAGCAGCCAGGTGAGTTCGGGGATTTCGGGAATGTCGGACTGGCGGTAGAAGGTGACCTTCTCCGGGTCCAGGCCGCAGGCCAGCCAGGTGGCGGCGATCTCCAGCGTGGAGCGTTGCACGCGCGCCGGGTCACCGACCTTGATCAGGGCGTGGTAGTCGGCCAGGAAATAGAAGCTCTCGACCGAAGCCAGGCGGCTGGCGCGCACCGTGGGGCGGACAGCGCCCACGTAGTTGCCCAGATGAGGTGTGCCCGAGGTGGTGATGCCGGTGAGGACGCGTTGGTGGCTCATGAACAGGGATATCCGAAATTAAAACAGCAGGAAGCGCAGCGGCGTCAGCAGCAACTCGATCGCGCCACCGGTGAGCATCATGAGCGGTCGCAGCCAGAGGTTGCCCACGACGCCGGTGATGACCAGGGCCATCACGATGAAGAAGCCCCAGGGTTCGACGCGCGAGACCGGGTAGGCCAGGTGGTTGGGCAGCAGGCCCACCAGAATGCGCCCGCCGTCCAGCGGTGGCAGCGGAAACAGGTTGAAGGCAAACATCACCAGGTTCACCAGCACGCCGGCGCGGCACATGTCCAGGAAGAAGCGTTCTTCAACACCGGCGGCCACCAGCAGGTACAGGCCCACGGTCCACATCACGGCCTGCACCAGATTGGCGCCCGGGCCGGCCAGGGCGACCCAGACCATGTCGCGTTTCGGGTTGCGCAGGCGCCCGAAATTCACCGGGACGGGTTTGGCGTAACCGAACAGGAAGGCGCCGGAGGTGGCGAAGTACAGCAGCAGCGGCATGGCGATCGTGCCGACCGGGTCAATGTGCTTGAGCGGATTGAGCGTGATGCGGCCCAGCATGTGCGCAGTGTTGTCGCCAAAGTGCCGTGCCGCGTAGCCGTGAGCAGCTTCGTGCACCGTGATGGCGAACAGCACCGGAATGGCGTAGAGGGCTACGGTTTGAATGATCTGGGCGAAATCCATGAGGGGCGGCGGGCGGGCAAAGGGCTATTGTCCCAGAAGGGGTGGCGTACCCGCAGGCACTTGCCGTTCGGGTACCGGCATCGGGCTCACAAGCCCAGCGTGGACAGCGAGCCTCGGCCTTCTCGAACCAGCTCGGGTTCGCCACCCGACCCCATGGGGGTGAGGTCGACGACGGTCGTGGCTTCGAGCGGACAGGCGCCGGCATCGATCACGCCAGCGAGATCGTGTTCGAAGCGTTCCCGGATGTCTTGCGCATCGTTGAGGGGATGCACCTCGCCGGGCGGGATCAGCGTGGTCGCCAGCAGGGGGCCGTTGTGCAGGTCCAGCAGCGCCAGCAGGGCGTTGTGGTCGGGCACGCGCAGACCGATCGTCTTGCGCGAGGGGTGGCTGAGTCGGCGCGGCACCTCCTTGCTGGCTTCGAGAATGAAGGTGTAGGGGCCAGGCGTGGCCTGCTTGAGCAGGCGGTACTGGCGGTTGTCCACCTTGGCGTAGCTGGCGAGTTCGCTCAGGTCGCGGCAGAGCAGGGTGAGGTGGTGTTTGTCGTCAACCTGGCGGATGCGGCGCAGGCGGTCGGCCGCGGCCTTGTCGTCAATGTGGCAGACCAGCGCGTAGCTGGAGTCGGTGGGCACCGCCAGCACGCCGCCCCGTTCCAGCAGCTGGACCGCCTGCTTGAGCAGCCGGGGTTGCGGGTTGTCGGGGTGGACTTCGAAATACTGGGACATGGTGCGTATTGTGCGCGGCCTGTGGGCACAACCACGGCGCCGCTGGTTCAGGCCTCGGGTGGTTCCACGGGCAGGCGGTGTTCGCGCGCGGTGAGCCAGCTGGCGGTGGCGCCGCAAACCACGATGAGGGCGATGCCGGTCAGTTCCAGTCGGCCGGGGATGTGGTTGAACACCAGCCAGCCGCACAGCATGGCAAAGCCGATCTGGGTGTACAGGTAGGGCGTGAGCGTGGACGCGGGCGCGCGCGCGAACGCGAGGATGAGCAGGAAGTGGCCGACCGTGCCCATGAGGCCCACCAGGCAGAGCAGGGCGAAAGTGTGGGTGTCGGGGATGGCTTGCCAGACCAGGGGCAGGATCGCGCTGGCCACCAGCGCGCCCACCCAGCCGGTGTAGAAGTGCATGGTCATCGGGTCCTCGGTGCGTGCCATCTGGCTGGTGAGGATCTGGAACCAGGCGTAGGTGACCACCATCAGCAAGGGCAGCAGGCTGGCCCAGCCGATCACATCACCACCGGGCTGGACCACCAGCAGTGCGCCCACGAACCCCCCGCCCACCAGCACCCAGCGCATCGGCGCGACCCGTTCTTTCAGGAACAGCGCCGCCAGCAGGGTGACCACCAGGGGCGTGGTCATGACAAAGGCGGTGAATTCGCCCACGGGCATGTACTGCACGCTGATGAACGACAGCACGCTGACCATCAGCAGCAGGCAGCCGCGCAGCATCTGGAAGCGCGGGTGCCGGGTGTGCAGCAGACTGCGTCCGCGCAGGGGCAGCATGACCGTGCTGACGGCCACGGCCTGGAACACGTAGCGGAACCAGACCGCCACCAGGATGGGCACGAAGGCACCGACGTACTTGACCGCGGTGTCGAGCACGGCGAAGCAGGCCACGGCCATCACCAGGAACGTGATGCCCAGCGCGGCCTGTGCACCGGGTCGGGCAACGGCGGCGCTCATCAGTGGAAACGCGCTGCAAGCGGCTCCCACACCGGTGTGACGCTGCCCGGCAGGTTGGGCAGTTTGCCCAGATCGGTGTGGCTTTCGGTCGGACTGTGAAAGTCGCTGCCGCGCGAGGCGAGCAGGTCGAACTCGCTGCAGAACCCGGCGTATTTCACGTAATCGGCCTGGCCGTGGGCACCGGTGACCACCTCCACGCCCTGGCCACCGTGGGCCTTGAATTCGGTGAAGAGCGCGTACTCTTCGTTGGCGGTGAGGTTGTAGCGGCCGGGGTGAGCGATCACCGCCAGACCACCGGCGCCAGTGATCCAGCGCACGGCGTTGCGCAGTGTGGCCCAGCGGTGCGCGACGAAGCCCGGTTTTCCCTCGGTGATGTACTTGCGGAAGACCTCGTTGGTTTCCTTGCACACGCCGATCTCCACCAGGTAGCGCGCGAAGTGCGAGCGCGAGATCAACTCCGGGTTGCCGACGTATTTGAGTGCGCCCTCGTAGACGCCCGGGATGCCCACGCGGGCCAGGTCGTCACTCATTGCGCGCGCACGCTGCTCCCGGCCGCCACGGGTCTGGCGCAGGCCCTCGACCAGTGCCGGATCGGTGTGATCGAAACCCAGGCCGATGATGTGCACGGTGGCATTGACGAAGGTGACCGAGACTTCCACGCCGGTGAGGTAGGGCAGCCCGGCCTGGCGGGCCGCAGCGATGGCACGCTCCTGCCCACCGATCTCGTCGTGGTCGGTGAGCGACCACAGTGCCACGCCGTTGGCTTTGGCGCGCGGCGCCAGTTCTTCGGGTGTGAGGGTGCCGTCGGACACGACGGAGTGGCAGTGGAGATCGGCGTTGAGGATGTGGGTCACGGCTTCATTTTAGGTTTTGCCGAGTGCCCGCGCTGGCGCAAGGCAAAGATGCGTGACGAACGAGGCACCGGCAACCCGGAACACCGCGGAACTGGCTTTGCCAGGCCGCAGGTGTTGCCCCCTGGGGGGTGACGCCGCAGGCGGCGCGGGGGGAGCCAATCTCGCGCGGGGGGTCAACCCGTGTTCCGCAGCCCGGCCGCGATGCCGTTGATCGAGATGTGGATGCCGCGGCGCACCTTTTCGTCGCGGTCGGCGTGGTTTTCACCCGCCCGGTAGCGCCGCACCAGCTCGACCTGCAGGTGGTGCAGCGGGTCGATGTAGGGGAAGCGGTGGCGCATGGAGCGCTGCAGCGCGGCGTTGTTGACCAGGCGCTGCTTTTCGCCCGTGATCAGGGCCAGCGCATCGGCCGTGCGGTGCCATTCGGCTTCGATGGCGGTGAACACCTTGGTGCGCAGGCGCTTGTCTTCGACCAGTTCGGCATAGCGCGTGGCCAGCGCGAGATCGCTCTTGGCCATGACCATGTCCATGTTGGACAGCAGGGTGCTGAAGAAGGGCCACTGTTTCACCATCTTCTGCAGTTGCGTCTTTTGCTTGGCCACGCCCTTGGGGCCTTCTTTGTGCAGGAAGGTGTGCACCGCCGAGCCGAACCCGTACCAACCCGGCAGCGTCAGGCGACACTGGCCCCAGCTGAAGCCCCAGGGGATGGCGCGCAGGTCTTCGATTTTCTGCGTGGCCTTGCGCGAGGCCGGACGCGAGCCGATGTTGAGTTCGGCGATTTCACGGATCGGTGTGGCGGCGAAGAAATATTCCGCAAAGCGCGGGGTGTCGTAG
Organism: Hydrogenophaga sp.; assembly: GCA_030653975.1. Lineage (GTDB taxonomy): Bacteria > Pseudomonadota > Gammaproteobacteria > Burkholderiales > Burkholderiaceae_C > Hydrogenophaga. The sequence goes on from JAURYH010000018.1 coordinate 11,983, forward strand.
ACCAGGGCGCGGTAGGCGGCCATGCTCGCCGTGGAGAGCTCGGCCGCAGTGTCGAGGAAGGCTTTGGGGGCGTTGCGCGTGGCCTGCAGCAGGGTGGCCTCCAGCGTGGCGGCGACCAGGGTTTCCAGGTTGCGCCGGCCGATTTCAGGGTTGGCGTATTTGGAGCCGATCACCTCGCCCTGTTCGGTCAGGCGGATCTGGCCGCGCACGGTGCCCGGTGGCTGGGCCAGGATGGCCTGGTAGCTCGGGCCGCCGCCGCGGCCCACCGTGCCACCGCGGCCGTGGAACATGCGCAGCTGGATCGTTTTCTCGTGGCCCTTGTTGAGCGAATCGAACAGCTCCACGAGCGCGATCTCGGCGCGGTACAGCTCCCAGTTGCTGGTGAAGATGCCACCGTCCTTGTTGCTGTCCGAGTAGCCGAGCATGATGTCCTGCTCGCAGTAGCCGTCGTGCGCACCGCGGTGCACCATGGCACGCACGCCGGGCAGGGCGTAGTAGTCGCGCATGATGGGCGCGGCGTTGCGCAGGTCTTCGATGGTTTCGAACAGCGGCACCACGATCAGGTCGGCCACCGCGTCTTCGGCGAGCAGGCCGCGCACCAGGCCCGCTTCCTTCTGCAGCAGCAGAACTTCCAGCAGGTCGCTCACCGTTTCGGTGTGGCTGATGATGGCGTGGCGGATCGCCTGCGCGCCGAAACGTTCGCGGCCGCTGCGCGCGTTGTCGAAGATGGCCAGCTCACCCAGGGTGTGGGCCGAATAGGCTGTGCCCGGCACACGCAGCGGGCGCGCGTCGTTCAGCTGGCGCAGCAGCACGGCGCGCTTGGCCATTTCGTCGAGACCGCTGTAGTCGGCCTCGATGCGCGCGGTGGCCAGCAACTCGGCCACCACCTCTTCGTGTTTGTCGGAGCTCTGGCGCAGGTCGATGGTGGCCAGGTGAAAGCCGAACACCTGCACCGAGCGGATCAAAGGGCGCAGGCGGGAGCGGGTGAGCGCGGCACCGTGATTCGCCACCAGCGAGGCTTCGATGGTGCGCAGATCGGCCAGCAGTTCGGCGGCGCTGGGGTAAGCGTCTTGCGGCGCGACCGCGTGACGCGCGGCTTCTCCGCCGGTCAGCGCGGTCAGCGTGGCGGCCAGGCGCGCGTACATGCCGGTGAGTGCGCGGCGGTAGGGTTCGTCCTGGCGGTGGGCATTGGTGTCGGGCGAACGCTCGGCCAGGGCTTGCATGGCCGGGCTCACGCTCGCCAACATGGCCGACACCGACAGTTCGGCACCCAGGTGGTGCAGTTGCGTGAGGTGGTGGCGCAGCACCAGGTCGGCCTGGCTGTGCAGGGCCAGCTCCAGCGTCTGCGCGGTCACGTTGGGGTTGCCGTCGCGGTCGCCGCCGATCCACTGGCCCATGCGCAGGAAGGGCGCCACGTCCTGGTCTTCCAGGCCTTCTTCGAGGTCGCGGTAGATGCGCGGGATCTCCGACAGGAAGGTGGCCTGGTAGTAGCTCAGCGCGTTCTCGATTTCGTCCGCCACGGTGAGCTTGGTGAAACGCAGCAGGCGCGTCTGCCAGAGCTGCGTCACGCGGGCGCGCAGTTGCGCTTCGAAGTCGGCCTGGTCGCGCGGCAGCAGTTGTTCGCGCCCGGACAGCAGGTGGGCAATGGCGCGCTCGGCATCCAGGATGCTCTTGCGCTGCACCTCGGTGGGGTGGGCGGTGAGCACCGGCGAGATGTGGGCGCCGGCCAGCGTGCGCACCACCTCGGACGGTGCGATGCCGGCCTTTTTCAGGCGCTGCAGCGTCAGCGCCAGGCTGCCCTCCTGCAGGTCGCCGGCCCGGTCGTGCACCGCGCGGCGGCGGATGTGGTGGCGGTCTTCTGCCAGGTTGGCCAAGTGACTGAAGTAGGTGAAGGCGCGGATCACGCTCACCGTCTGCTGGCCCGAGAGACCCTTGAGCAGTTTCTTCAGCGCCTTGTCGGCGTCCTGGTCGGCGTGGCGGCGGAAGGCGACCGAAAGCTGGCGAATCTGCTCGATCAGGTCGTAGGCGTCCTCGCCCTCCTGCTCGCGGATCACGTCACCCAGCACCCGACCCAGCAGGCGGATGTCGTCGATCAGTGGCTGGTCCTTGTCGGAGCCGGATGTGGCGCGTCCGGCACCAGAGCGGTTGGATGGGGCGGCGGATCGGGCGGGCGTTCGGCTCATGGTGGGCAAGGGTGTGCTGGAGCTGGGGTTGCTGATTTTTTGGGCAGGGGTCATGCTAGCATCCAAAGTTGCCTTTCCCGTTACCAAGCGGGTACGAAAACGCTCCCGACACCGGTTGGGGGCTGATTTTTTTTGAACCTTCATCGTGGCCATTTCAAACCCATCCTCCGCGCTGTCCATCACCATCGCCACGCGCGAAAGCCGTCTGGCGCTGTGGCAGGCCGAACACGTCAAGGCCCTCCTGCAAGACTTGGGCCATCGCGTCGAGTTGCTGGGCATGACGACCCTGGGCGATCAGATCCTGGACCGCAGCCTCTCCAAGGTGGGCGGCAAGGGCCTGTTCGTGAAAGAGCTGGAAGTCGCGCTCGAAGAAGGCCGCGCCGACATCGCCGTGCACTCGCTCAAGGATGTGCCCATGGACCTGCCTGCGGGGTTTGCACTGGCCTGCGTGATGGAGCGCGAAGACCCGCGCGACGCCTGGGTGTCGCCCGCCTGTGCGACGCTGGCCGAGCTGCCCGCAGGCGCCGTCGTCGGCACTTCCAGCCTGCGCCGGCTGGTGCTGCTGCGCGCCGTGCTGGATGCGCTGGGCCGCAGCGACGTGCGCATCGAGCCGCTGCGCGGCAACCTCGATACACGTTTGCGCAAACTGGACGAGGGCCAGTACCACGCGATCGTGCTGGCGTCTGCGGGCCTGAAGCGGCTGGGTCTGGGCGCGCGCATCCGGCACATCTTTGAACCCGCTGAATCCTTGCCTGCTGCGGGCCAGGGGGCGCTGGGCATCGAAGTCCGCGCCGATCGCAGCGACCTCGTTGAGGCCCTGAAGCCCCTGGTGCACATGCCCACCTGGTTGCGTGTGGCGGCCGAGCGCACGGTGTCGCGCGCCATGGGTGGCAGCTGCTCCATGCCGCTGGCGGCCTACGCCGACTGGACCAACGGCGATGCCGGTCACCTGGTGCTGCGTGCCGCCTGGGGGGACCCGGAAGGTGCTCTGGCTCTGGTGCAGGTGAGTGACCAGGCCGAAGTCCAGACGCTGCAGCAGGCTGAAGCCCTGGGGCAGCGCGTGGCGCAGGCGCTGCGCGCGGCCGGCGCCCAGCCGCCAGCGGCAGGGGCTTGACGCCTTGACCGACCTGCCCCGGCCAGCGCCTGTGTTGAGACCGCTGGAGCGGCTCATCGTCACCCGTCCCGCAGCCGAAGCGGCGAGCTGGGTGCAGGCCCTGCAGGCGCAGGGCTGGCGGGCCCAGGCGCTGCCCTTGATCGACATTGCGGAACCGCAGGACGCAGCCACATTGGCCTCGCTGCGGCGCTGGCGCACCCACTGGCTGGACATGGACGCGTTGCTCTTTGTGAGCGGGGCCGCGGTCAGCCATTTTTTTGCGCAGGATGTGCGAGCACCCACGCGGCCCGATGGGGGTACCCGCTTCTGGGCACCCGGTCCGGGCACGGCGCGGGCACTGGCCCAGGCGCTGACCGGTCTGGGGCTGGATGCAGCGCGCATCGACGCCCCACCGCCTGATGCCGGGCAGTTCGATTCCGAAGCACTGTGGCCCGTGGTGGCGCCGCAGGTGCGAGCGGGCCAGCGCATCCTGGTGGTGCGTGGTGCTTCGCCCGGGATGGCTGCTGCGCCGGAGCCGGATCCACCGCAACGCCAGCACGCTGGCAACGGTCGCGACTGGCTGATCCAGCAATGCGAAGCCGCAGGGGCCAGCGTTGAGAGTTGCGTCGCCTACGAGCGGTCGGCCTCCCGGTGGACGGCCGGGCAAGCGGCGGTGGCCCGTGCCGCGGCCTCGGCCGGCAGCGCCTGGCTGTTCAGCAGTTCGGAAGCCGTGCACCATCTGACGAGCGCCACGCCACACACCGACTGGTCGTCCGCCTGTGCCATCGCCACCCATCCCCGCATAGCTGCCAGCGCGAAGGCCGCCGGTTTTGGCCGGGTGATCGAAACCCGGCCCGCCTTGCCAGACGTGTTGCGGGCCCTAGAATCGAACTGGAGTCCCACATGAGCGCAGATATCCCAGATACCCCCCCAGGTCCACCGAAAGAAACGTCAGCGGTGACCGCGGGTGGGGCTGCGCCCGTGGTTGCCCCACCGGTGGGGCATGTCCGCCAGCCGGTGTCGTGGCTGTCGGTGCTGGCGCTTGTGGTGGCCGCGATCTCGCTGGTGCTGGCCGGTCTGATATGGCAGAAGCTCGGGTTCACGCAGCAGGAGCTGGCAAGGCGCAGTCAGGACAGCACGGTGCAGGCGGTGGAGGTGCGCACCGTGGCCAAACAGGCGGAGGCCCTCACGCAAGAAATGCAGGCGCGCCTGGCGGTGGCCGAGATCAAATTGTCCGAAGTGACCCTGCAGCGCAGCCAGCTTGAAGAACTCATGCTCGCGCTGTCGCGTTCGCGCGATGACAACCTCGTGCAGGACATTGAATCCGCCCTGCGACTCGCATTGCAGCAGACCCAGCTCACGGGCAGCGTGCAGCCCCTGGTGTCGGCGCTGCAGGCCGCTGATCAGCGCATCGCGAGGGCTGCGCAGCCACGCCTGAATCCGGTGCAACGGGCCATCCAGCGCGACATCGAGCGCATCCAGGGCGCCGCGCTGACCGATGTGCCCACGCTGGTGTTGCGGGTGGATGAGCTGGCCCGTCAGGTGGACGATTGGCCCGTGCAGAACGATGTCGGTGTGAAGACCGCCAGCACCATGTCCCGTCGGGCGGATGTGGCAGCGTCCGGCAAGGCTGCTGTGCAGCCACCCGCTGCGAAAGCAGGTGCATCGGATCTGGCGGAACCGGCACCCTCCCTGCCAGTGCAGGAAAACGGCTGGTCGCGTGTTTCCATGGCCTGGTCTTCGTTCTGGCAACGTGTCTGGACCGATGTGACCCGAAGCGGCCGCGAACTGGTGCGCGTCAGCCGCATCGACAGGCCCGAAGCCGCGCTGCTCGCCCCCGAGCAGGCTTTCTTCCTGCGGGAAAACCTCAAGCTCCGGCTGCTCAATGCACGGCTCGGTTTGCTGAGCCGTCAGCTCAATGCCGTCGAGGCCGATCTGAAATCCACCGAGCTGGCGCTGGGTCGGTACTTCGACACCACGGCGCCCCAGGTGATGGCGGCGCAGAAGATGCTGGGGCAACTGCGGACCGAGCTGTCGACGGCAGACTTGCCGCGACCCGACGAAAGCCTCGCGGCGCTGGCCGCCGCCGCGGGAGGCCGGTGATGGTCGATCACAAACAGGGTGGCGCCATGCGCAGCGTGTTCTGGTTGCTGGGACTTGGTGCGCTGGCGGTGGCCTTGGCTTTGCTGGTGGGGCACAACCTGGCCATGGTGACGCTGTTCTGGCCGCCGTACCGCTTTGACGTGTCGTTCAACTTTGTGGTGTTCTGCCTGATCGCCGGCTTTGCGCTGGTCTACTTCGCGCTCAGGGCCATCGTCGTGCTGCGCGAATTGCCGGCGCAGGCCCAGCGCTGGCGGGCGCAGCAGGTGGAGCGTGCGGCTGTCGGGTCGGTGCTGGACGCGCTGTCCTACCAGCTGTCGGGCCGTTTTGTGCGTGCGCAGGCCGCCGGACTGGCTGCGCTGGAGCAGCTCAATGCCTTGCCGTCGGCCCAGTGGCCCCGGCGGCACCAATTGCTGTTGCTGGCCCACCTGCTGGTTGCCGAGAGCGCGCAGTCGCTGCAAAACCGCAAGTCCAGGGACGAACACCTGCAGGCGGCACTGCATCCCAGGCTTGCCAGGAGCGCACCCGAAGCCCACGAAGGCGCGTTGCTGCGCGCTGTCCGCTGGGCGGTCGAAGACCGCGACGCCGACGCCGCACGAAGCCGCCTGGGTGAGCTGCCGCAAGGAGCAGCGCGCCGCATCCAGGCGCTGCGTCTGAAGTTGCGCATTGCCCGCCTCGGTGGTGCCACCGGCGAAGCGCTGGAAACAGCGCGGGTGCTGGCCAAACACCGCGCGTTTTCCGCTGACGCATCGCGCAGCATCGTGCGTGGACTGGCGCTGGATGCCCTGCGCGAATCCCACGATCTTTCACAACTCCAGATCCTTTGGAGCCGACTGGATGCCGGCGAACGCGCCATGCCGGAGCTCGCCCTGGCCGCCGCCCAGCGTGCCAACCTGTTGGGGATGCAGGCCGGTGAACCCGCTGACGAGAACCTGGCATCCACCTCGGCGCTGGCGCTCAGCTGGCTGGAGCCGGTGTGGAACAGGTTCGCCGAACTCGATGCCGCGCAGCAGCACCAGCTGGTGCGCACGATGGAGCCCGGACTGGCCCAGCTCGATGCCACCTGGCTCGCGCGGCTGGAGCAGGCGCAGCGCCAGCAACCCAACAACGCTTACCTCCAGTACCTGACCGGTCAGGCTTTCATGCAGCGCCAGCTCTGGGGCAAGGCTGCCCAGCTGCTCGGGCAGGCCAGCCACAGCCTGACCGAACCATCCCTGCTGCGGCGAACCTGGCGCTCGCTCGCGGCGCTGGCCGAAGAGCGGGGTGACGCCGTGGCCGCCCAGTCGGCCTGGAAAAAGGCAGCCCTGCTGGACTGAGTCTCTGCCCGGTTCACCGGTGGTGGTGCTATCCCGGTCGACAGGGGTTGATGGACGTGCCCCACGCAGCACGTACAACCAGAAACAGGAACGCCGGCTTCAAGCCGGCGTTCCTGCTGGATTCAGGCCCGCGGTTACCCGCGGCCATTCACCTCTTCACTGGGTCTCAAACGGCAGCGGCATGCTGCGCAGGTCCTTGCGGGTTTCCACCAGCACCAGCGGGCCTTCGTCCAGTATCACCGCGGGTTTGATCTCGCGCGGCACGTGGATGGGTTTGGGTTCAGCAGCGATCGCTGCCTGCACCTGGGCCACCTTGTCGCTATCGGAATTGACCCACACCAGACCACTGGCTGCGGCCACCTGGTTCAACTCGTCGATCGACACCGTGTAGGCCTGCACCTGGGGCAGACCGCGGGGCGCGGGTGCAACGGCGGCGGCTGCACTCGTGCGTACCGCGGGAGCTGCCACCGGCAGGGGTGCTGGCGTGGCCAGAACCGGCACCGGCTCGATCACGACGGGAGCGGCTTCAGCCACCGATTCTTCGACCGTGACCGGGCTGCTCTCCACCGGCAGGCTGAAATAGCTGCTGCGAACGGGTGCCTCGGCGGCCACCTCTTCAACCGGCGTCACGGACATCGCTTGCACGGCGTCAGCCTCCGAACCCTGCTCGGACGCATCGCGCGGAGCACGCTCCCGACGGTCACGGCCATAACGGTCGCGGCTGCGGCGTTCTCGGGGCGCACGCTGACCACCGTTGTCCGCATCACCTTCTGTGGCGGGCACTTCGGCGCTGCTGGCACGGGCGTCCGGCTCCAGGCGCTGCGCGGTGCCTTCCGCGCCGTCCTGTTGCGCGACCTCAACGCCTTCAGCCGCCTGGGGACGGCGGCGGTTGTCGTTGCGTGGACGGCGTTCGCGCCGCTGGCCTTCGGCCACGTCGGGCGTCTCGCCGGCCACCGCTGGTGCGGTGTTCACCAAGGCTTCAGCGCCCTGGGTCTGATCCACCGGAGCCGCATCACGGCGGTTGTCGCGACGACCACCGTTGCGAGGTTCACCACGCGATTCACCGCGCGATTCACCACGGGTCTCCCCGCGACCTTCCACCCGGCCCTCGTTGCGGCGGGCGCCTTCACGGACTTCGCGGTTTTCACGTCCCTCCGGGCGGCCTTCCACATTGCGACCTTCGCCACCCCGTGTGTTGCGGCCGGCATCGCGACCTTCACGACCCTCACGCGGTGCACGGCTTTCGTTGCCGTTGCGGCCACCCCGGCCCCGGTTGTCGCGACCACCTTCGCGGCGCCCATCGGGGCGCTGCTCGCTGCGATCACCGGTTTTGGCGGTGGGTGCAACGGTGGGTGGTGCCGTGACGGCGGGGGCTTCGCCACCGCCAAACAGGCTCTTGAGCCAGCCGAAGAAACCCTTTTCAGCCGGTGCAGCCACCTTGGCCACGGGCGCTGCGGCAACGGGTGCGACCACTGGGGTAGCAACAGGCGCTTGCGGCTTGGGTACGGCCACAGGCGCCGGACCGTCGGGCAGCACGCCCTTGATCACCGGTTCCTGTTTGTTGGTGCGTTCCTGGCTGCGGCGCGTGAAGCCGGTGGCTTCGTCCGGTTCGTCGGCCAGCTTGTAGCTGGCGTCCAGGTCGTCCAGACGCGGGTCGTCGTGCTTCAGGCGTTCCAGCTTGTAGTTCGGCGTGTCGAGCGACTTGTTGGGCACCAGCAGCACATTGATGCGCTGCTTGAGTTCGATCTTGGTGATCTCGGTGCGCTTCTCGTTGAGCAGGAAGCTGGCCACTTCGACCGGCACCTGCACCAGCACGGCGGCCGTGCTGTCCTTGAGCGACTCTTCCTGGATGATGCGCAGGATCTGCAGCGCCGAGCTTTCCGTGTCGCGGATGTGGCCGGAGCCACCACAGCGCGGGCAGGGAATGGACGAGCCTTCACTGAGCATGGGCTTGAGGCGCTGGCGGCTCATTTCGAGCAGGCCGAACTTGCTGATGGAGCCGAACTGCACGCGGGCGCGGTCCTGGCGCAGGGCATCGCGCAGGCGGTTTTCCACTTCGCGGCGGTTCTTCGACTCGTCCATGTCGATGAAGTCGATCACGATCAGACCGCCCAGATCGCGCAGGCGGGCCTGGCGCGCCACCTCGTCGGCGGCTTCCAGGTTGGTGCGGGTGGCGGTTTCTTCGATGTCGCCGCCCTTGATGGCGCGCGCCGAGTTCACATCCACCGCCACCAGGGCTTCGGTCTGGTCGATCACGATGGCGCCGCCCGAAGGCAGGTTCACCGTGCGGCTGTAGGCGGTCTCGATCTGGTGCTCGATCTGGAAGCGGCTGAACAGCGGTGCGTCGTCGCGGTAGCGTTTCACGCGGTGCCCGTGCTCGGGCATCACGTGGCTCATGAACTGGTGCGCCTGCTCAAAGATGTCGTCGGTGTCGATCAGGATCTCGCCGATGTCGCTGTTGAAGTAGTCGCGGATGGCACGGATCACCAGGCTGGATTCCTGGTAGATCAGGTAGGCACCTTTGCCGCCCTGGGCCGCGCCGTCGATGGCGGTCCACAATTTCAGCAGGTAGTTCAGGTCCCACTGCAGTTCGGGCGCTTCACGACCGATACCGGCGGTGCGCGCGATGATGCTCATGCCATTGGGGTATTCGAGCTGGTCCAGCGCAGCCTTGAGATCCTGGCGGTCTTCGCCCTCGATGCGTCGGCTCACACCACCACCGCGCGGGTTGTTGGGCATCAGCACCACGTAGCGGCCAGCCAGGCTGACGAAGGTGGTCAGGGCTGCGCCCTTGTTGCCACGCTCTTCTTTTTCGACCTGGACCAGCAGTTCCTGGCCTTCCTTGATCACGTCGTTGATGCGGGCCTGGTTGACCGGCACGCCAGCGGCGAAATACTGGCGCGAGATTTCCTTGAACGGCAGGAAACCGTGGCGGTCTTCGCCGTAGTCAACGAAGCAGGCTTCCAGCGAGGGCTCGACGCGCGTGACGACGGCCTTGTAGATGTTGCCCTTGCGCTGTTCGCGCCCTTCGATTTCGATTTCGTAGTCGAGCAGTTTTTGCCCGTCCACGATCGCCAGGCGGCGCTCTTCGGCCTGCGTGGCGTTGATCAGCATGCGTTTCATGATGCGTTTCCTTCGGTCTGACACTGACATGGCGCCGGGTTGAACCCAGGCGCCGACCTGCCGTGAACCAGTGGAAAAACGCGAACGGGGGAGGAATTGCCGGAGAGCCACCGACCCGGTGCCCACCCGGCGTTGGCCAGGGGGCGAGGGAGTGTTCGGGACGGGGCACGCTGTGTGTGCCGCGTTGAACTGCCGGGTCAGGGCGTAGGCGCGTGGACTGGGCTGGGCTGAGAAGGCTTGATGGCTGTCGGTGACATGGATCTCGCCGGTGATGTCTCTGGCTTCACTTCATCCTCGACCAGCCTGTCCACCGAGAGCGTGTGGCTTCTCGGGAACGCGGCTGGCCGATTGGGGTATTCCGTATTCGGGTTCGCAGTTTTACTCACGGATTCGCCCGCTGCTTCAACCTGACCGATGCGGCTCCAGCCTCTTCAGAGAGGGCGTCGGGAGCAGGCGTCGGACAGGGTGCAACGGGTGGCAACTTGTGGCCAATCGGGTCCCCGGTATCAAAGGCCGGAGGAGCCTGCCTGCGGTGACTGCCTTAAACTCAAGAAAATCAATCACTTACAGCACACGACTGGCGCAGCACATTATAGTGTGCTCCCCGATCCATGGGGCCGGTATTTCCAGCGGGTTTTCCTTGAACGCCAAGCCATCTGTCCAGACCGCAGCGGCGGTCCAATTCCTCACGGTTGACGAAGAATCGGCCGGCCAGCGGCTGGACAATTTTCTCATTCGCCTGCTCAAAGGCGTACCGAAAACGCACATCTACCGCATCATCCGCTCGGGCGAGGTGCGGCGGAACAAGGGTCGCGTGGGGGCGGACGACCGGGTGGCCGCGGGCGACGTGTTGCGCATCCCGCCGATCCGGTTGTCTGAGCGTGCCGAGGAAAAAGCGGCCCATCCGGCGCCCGCGCGCGAATTTCCCGTTGTGTATGAAGATGATGCTTTCATGGCCATTGACAAACCCGCCGGGGTGGCGGTGCATGGTGGCAGCGGGGTGAGCTTTGGCGTGATCGAACAAATGCGGCAGGCACGTCCCGCCGCACGTTTGCTCGAATTGGTGCACCGGCTGGATCGTGAAACCAGCGGCTTGCTGCTGATTGCCAAGAAGAAATCGGCCCTCAAAGCTTTGCAGGATCAATTCCGCGAGCGGGAAACCGGGAAAACCTATCTGGCCCTGGTCAAAGGGGTCTGGCCGGCGCGCCTCAAGGTGCTGGACCAGCCACTGCACAAGTATTTGTTGCCCGATGGCGAACGGCGTGTGAAGGTGGTGGGTGCCGATGACCCGGACGGTATGCGTTCCGTCTCGCTGGTCAAGGTGGTCGGGCGCCTGCCTGCGCCTGCGGCCCTGGCGACCGCTTACCCTGACGGATTCAGCCTGCTGGAGGTGACCATCAAGACCGGGCGCACGCATCAGATTCGCGTGCATCTGGCGCACGCCGGCCATCCGATTGCGGGGGACGACAAATACGGTGACTTCGAGCTCAATCGGCAATTGAGCCGGGTGGGCTTCAAGCGCATGTTTCTGCACGCCTGGCGGTTGCGGCTGACCCACCCGATTAGCGGCGAAAGTGTCGAGTTGCATTCGGAATTGCCACTGGAATTGAAAAACTGGTTGCCCGATGCGCCGCATCGGACCCAATAACCCTATAGAATGGAATTTGCATCGTTGGGATGCAGAATCCAACCAAGACAATCCGCAAACTCAAAAGGACGATCAATGGCAAATTACGCTGAACTCATGGCGCAGGCACAGGCTTTGATGGCGCAGGCCGAGGAAGCTCGCAAAAGCGAACTCGCTTCGACGATCGCCGATATCAAAGCCAAAATGAAACAATTTGGTATCACGGTGGCTGATCTGGGTGGTGCATCGGGGGGCAAGAAGCCTGCCAAATCAAAATCCACCGCTGCGGCAAAGTACCGTGGCCCTCAGGGCGAGCTCTGGGCGGGTGGCCCGGGCCGCAAGCCCGAGTGGGTGCGCGCCGTGCTGGCGTCGGGCAAAAGCATCGAAGACTTCCGCATCTGATCATCCGGATACGGCTTTGACGGGGCACCTTCGGGTGCCCTTTGTTCTTGGTGTCGCCTTTGCGCGTGCGCAGCTGTGATGCGGCGCCATCGCGCCGTCATGCCGGGCATCGATAATGGAAACCTGTCTCAAACCTTTTTCAGTCGCATGCGCCCGCGCCAATTTGACCTGATTGCCTTCGACTGGGATGGCACGCTCTTTGACTCCACCGCCCTCATCGTGCGGTGCATCCAGGCCGCCGTACACGATGTGGGTGGGCGCATTCCCTCCGATCGGGCGGCCAGCTATGTGATCGGCATGGGTCTGATGCAGGCGCTAGCTCACGCGGCACCCGATGTGCCGCCCGCCCGGTACCCCCTGCTGGGCGAGCGCTACCGGTACCACTACCAGCAACACCAGGACGACATCAGCCTCTTTGATGGTGTCCTGCCGCTTTTGGCCGAGCTCAAGCAACGGCATCACTGGCTGACGGTTGCCACGGGCAAGAGCCGCCAGGGGTTGGACTCTGCCCTGCGAACGGTCGAGTTGCACGGTGTTTTTGACGGCTCACGCACCGCGGACGAAACCGCGGGCAAGCCCAGCCCGCTCATGTTGCACGAGCTGATGCGCGAGTTCGGGGTCGATCCCGGGCGCACGCTGATGATTGGCGACACCACGCACGACCTCCAGATGGCGCTCAACGCCGGCTGCGCCAGTGTGGGAGTGAGCTACGGTGCCCACGAACCGGATGCTTTTGCCGAACTCTCGCCCCTGCACGTGGCGCATTCGGTGCAGGAACTGCGCGACTGGCTCGCGGCCAACGCCTGAAGCCGGCGACACACATGGAATTGTCGGAGCAGGACCCTCTCTATCCGTTGTGCAACAGCCGCGACCTCGTGGATTCGGGATTGGCGGTGTCGTTCGATGTGGTCTACGCCGGACATACGTGCAGGGCATTTGCCATCCGGTACCAGGGCGAGGCACACGCTTATCTCAACCGGTGTACCCACGTGGCGATGGAGATGGACTGGCAACCCGATCGTTTTTTTGACGACAGTGGCCGCTGGCTGATCTGCGCCAGCCACGGTGCCATCTATGACCCCGCCACAGGCGCCTGCCGCAGCGGCCCCTGCCGCGGCGGCCTGATCAAGATCCCGCTGGTCGAGCGCGATGGCGTGGTGCACTGGCAGTCACAATATGCGTTGAAACCTTTCCTATTCTGAGAGCAACCAAACATGAACGACGATCCGGTGGGAACACCATCCCCAGGCACAACCGGGCACCGTGCGGATGTGGGCTGGGAGCGCGCGACGCTGGAAAAACTGGCATTTTCTGCCTTGGCGGAGCAGCGGTCTGCCCGACGCTGGGCCATCGTCTGGCGATTGATGTGGCTGCTGCTGGCTGGTTCGGTGGTGTGGGTGGTGTTCTTCTCGGGCGAAGGCGTTTCTTCCCCGCGCAAGCCCCACACGGCGCTGATCGAGATCCGGGGTGAAATTGCGGCCGGTGCAGAAGCCAGTGCCGACAACGTGGTCGGTTCGCTGAAGGCGGCATTTGAAGACGCCGGCGCACAAGCCGTCGTGCTGCTCATCGATTCGCCCGGCGGCAGTCCGGTCCAGGCCGGCATCATCAACGACGAGATCACACGGCTCAAGGCCTTGCACAACAAGAAGGTCTACGCGGTGGTTGAAGAGACCTGTGCCTCGGCCGCGTATTACATCGCAGCTGCCGCTGACAACATCTACGTGGACAAGGCCAGTCTGGTGGGCAGCATCGGTGTGCTCATGGATGGTTTTGGCTTCACAGGGCTGATGGACAAGCTCGGCGTCGAGCGTCGACTGATGACGGCGGGCGCCAACAAGGCCATGCTGGACCCCTTCAGTCCACAGGACGCGGAACAGACCGCCTATATCCAGTCCATGCTGGGCGAGATTCACAGCCAGTTCATCACCGTCGTGAAGGCCGGACGCGGTACCCGGCTCAAGGAAACGCCGGACACGTTCAGCGGACTCGTCTGGAGCGGCCAGCAGGCGATCGCCCAGGGACTGGTCGATGAACTGGGCAGTCTCGACTACGTGGCGCGCGAGGTGGTCAAGGCCGAAGAGGTGGTGGACTACACCCGGCGTGAGAACCTGGGTATGCGTCTGGCCCGACAGCTGGGTGTCAGCATCGGTGAGGGTCTGTATCTTGCGGCCCGCTCCAGCGGACTGCAATTCAAGTAAGTTTTTGACTCAAATCCAATCAGTGAACAGGGTGACTATGAAAATCGAGAAAGCTGTTTTTCCCGTGGGTGGATTGGGTACCCGATTCCTGCCGGCCACCAAGGCCATTCCCAAAGAGATGCTGCCGGTGGTGGACAAGCCGCTGATCCAGTACGCGGTGGATGAGGCCTACGCAGCGGGCATCCGCGAGATGATCTTCGTCACCGGGCGCCACAAGCGGGCCATCGGTGACCACTACGACGCGGCTTTTGAGCTCGAATACGAGCTGGAGCGTGGCAACAAGAGCGAGTTGCTCAAGCTGGTGCACGACATCAAGCCCGATGACATGGATTGCGTGTTCATTCGCCAGCCGCGCCCGCTGGGTTTGGGTCATGCGGTGCTGTGCGCTGAGCGCGTGGTGGGTAATGACCCATTTGCCGTGGTGCTCGCCGACGACCTGATGGTGGGTTTGGCGGGTGGCCCTTCGGTGTTGCAGCAGATGGTGGCGGCCTATGAAAAGAGTCCTGGCACCGTGCTGGCGGTGCAGGATGTGCCGCGTGAGGACACCCGCCGATATGGCGTGGTGGATGTGCATGGCGTCAAGGAGGCGATGGCCGAGGTGTTCGGCATGGTGGAAAAACCGGTGCCCGAAGTGGCACCATCCACACTGGCTGTGGCGGGTCGCTACATCCTCACGCCAGCGGTGTTCGAGAGCATCCGGCGTCAACCCCGGGGCGCCGGCGGCGAGATCCAGCTCACCGATGGCATCGCGGCCCTGATCGGCACCGAGAAGGTGTACGCCTACCGCTACGAAGGCCAGCGCTACGACTGCGGCAGCAAGGAGGGATTCCTGGAGGCGACGATTGATCTGGCCCTCGCGAACCCGGAGCTGAGCGCGGCGGTCCGGGCGCACATGGTCAAGGCACTGGGCTGAACAAGGCGTTTTTGCACGCAGGCACCGGGCACTGCGCGGCCCATGCGGGCCGGCCGCTCAGCGGCCGATCAGGAAGACCGCTGGTGCGTCCAAGGGGAGTCCCTGCTGAAGTGACCGGCTTTTCCAGTCGTTCACCAAGGCGCTGCGTGTGACCTGTTGCGGCAGCATGAGGCCGCAACTGATCGCCAACCGGGTGTGCGGGTGCAGGGTCTGGAGCAGGGCCTGCAGCAGGGCGGTGTTGCGGTAAGGCGTTTCAATCAGGATCTGGGTCTGGCCGGTCTTCAAGGCCAGCGCCTCCAGCTCGCGCAGGCGTTTGGCGCGCTCGTTGGCTTCCTGCGGCACGTAGCCAACGAAAGCAAACCCTTGCCCATTCAATCCACTGGCCGCCAGGGCCAGCATCAGCGATATCGGGCCTGCGAGGGGCATCACGGGCAAACCCAGGGCGTGTGCCGCGCGCACGATGGAACTGCCCGGATCGGCAATCGCGGGCATGCCGGCTTCGCTGACCAGACCAATGTCGTGGCCCAGCAATGCCGGTGCGAGCAGGGCTTTGGCCTGGCTGTCGCCCTCGGCGGCCGGGGTGTGGTCACCTTTCTTATGTGCCTGCCGGGGGAGTTCGACGATCGCCTGGGCCTGCAGCGGAGCGGCGAGCCCGTTCACCGCGTCCACGCGCTTGAGAAAGGCGCGCGTGCTCTTGGCGTTTTCGCTGATCCAGTGCGTCAGGCGCGCCGCCACAACGACGGTACTGGCCGGCAGGCACTGGGTGATGGGTGCGGGAGGGGTGCCATCCGGCAGGCAGCCAAAGTCCAGCGGCGTGGGGACCAGATACAGCGTACCGGTTGTGGATTGCACCGGCTTCACAGGACGGTTACTCCCGCAGCGCGGATCATGCGGCAGGTGCGGATCAGCGGCAGGCCGATCAGGGCGGTCGGGTCGTCGTTTTCAATGCGCTCCAGCAATGCGATGCCCAGGCCCTCACTCTTGGCGCTGCCAGCGCAGTCGTAGGGCTGCTCGGTTCGCAGGTAGTGCTCAATCTCCGCGTCGCTCAGTGGGCGAAACACCACCCGAACGGCGGCCAGGTCGCTCTGTTCGAAGCCGCTGGACAGGCACACCACAGCCACCGCCGTCTGGAACACCACCGTCTGGCCACTCATCCGGCGAAGTTGTATGACCGCGCGCTCGTGTTGACCTGGTTTGCCCAGGGGTTCACCGTCCAGATCGGCGACCTGATCGCTGCCGATCACCACCGCTTCCGGGAAGCGTTGCGCGACTTCGCGTGCCTTGGACAAAGCCAGCCGCTGGGCCAGTTCGGCGGGTTTTTCGCCGGGTTCGGGGGTTTCATCGACCTCGGGATGTTCGACGTCAAAGGCGATGCCCAGTCGCGCCAGCAGTTCGCGCCTGTAGGGCGAGGTGGAACCGAGAATCAGGCGCCGGGGCGGGGTTGTTTGGGGGGTGTCGTTGTGGGCGGACATGTCGGTATTGTCCCCGCATTCTTTTACACTGCCCCTCATGAAATCGAACCCGAACACTGTGTGGAACCCGGCCCGACTGGATGTGCGCGCCTTTGCACAGGCCGGTGCCCGCTTGAACGCTGATGACGCGATGGACCGATTTGAGCGCCTGAAAGACGAGTTGCATCCCGATAGTGCCACGGCCGAACTGCCGGGTGTTCGCTGGCAGGCGCAAGGTGCCTTGCGTGCGGCGTCTGAAGGTGGTGACCCTGCGGTGTGGCTGCACTTGTTGGCCGAAGTGGTGGCACCTTTGACTTGCCAGCGCTGCCTGGGTGCTGTGGAGACCCCGCTCCGGGTGGACCGCTGGTTTCGGTTCGTGGCCGACGAAGCCACGGCCGCAGTGGAAGACAACGATTGCGAAGAAGACCTGTTGCCGCTGGAGCCGCGCCCGAGTCTGTACGAACTGCTTGAAGATGAGCTGTTGATGGCGCTGCCGCTGGTGCCGATGCACGACAGCTGCCCGGTGCCTGTGCCCATGCAGTCTGGCGACGTGGCTGCAGTGGACGCATCTGCTGATGAACATCGCCCGCATCCGTTTGCGGCATTGTCCCGCCTGAAAAAGTGATTCAAGGCGGCACGGCTTGGCCGATCCGGTGGGCGGTTTTGCCGCGGTGCCACCCATCGGGCCACTGATGGGGTGAAGGGATTCGCTCGATGTTGATGGTGTTTGCTTTTTGACCGGCCATCGTCTTCGAGCTATAATGCTTGGCTTTGCGCTGGTATCGATTTCACCGTGAGCTATGCGGTGGTACCCGGACCCTAGGCGCACCCCGATTGACCCTATTGAATTCAGGAGCCCACCATGGCCGTCCAGCAAAACAAAAAATCTCCTTCCAAGCGCGGCATGCACCGCTCGCACAATGCCCTGAACGTGCCCGGCATTGCCGTTGAGCCAACCACGGGCGAAGTCCACCTGCGTCACCACATCAGCCCCAACGGGTTCTACCGTGGCCGTCAGGTGCTGAAGAACAAGTCCGAAGCCTAAAGTGACGACTGGTCTCCGGCCCCGCCGCGATACCGCGTCCGGGGAGGGGACCGCTGTTCTTGAACAGGCCCGCATGTGCCATGCGGGCTTTTTTCATTCTTGTGGCGCCTGGGGTGCCACCACTGAGATGTTTGCATGATCACCGTTGCTGTGGATTGCATGGGTGGAGACGTTGGCGCTGCGGTGACCCTGCCGGCCTGCGAGGCCTTTTTGACCAGCCATCCGCAGGCCCACCTGTTGCTTGTCGGTCAACCCGAGGTGCTGAAGTCCCGGCCTCAGTTGCTCAACAATGTCCGCTGTCGCGTGGTGCCTGCCAGCGAGGTGGTCGCCATGGACGACCCTCTTGAGGTGGCGCTGCGCAAGAAGAAGGATTCCTCCATGCGGGTCGCGATCCAGCAGGTCAAGGATGGCGCTGCGCAGGCGGCGGTGTCGGCAGGCAACACGGGCGCGCTCATGGCCATTTCCCGTTACCTGCTCAAAACCCTGGATGGCATTGACCGACCGGCGATTGCCAGCCAGTTGCCCAACGCACGCGGTGGCGCAACCACGGTGCTGGATCTGGGGGCCAACGTGGATTGCACGGCGGAGCACCTGTTGCAGTTTGCTGTCATGGGGTCGGCTCTGGTGGTGGCGATCACGGGTAAAGCCGAGCCTACGGTGGGCTTGCTCAACGTCGGCGAAGAGGTGATCAAAGGCAGTGAAGTGATCAAAAAAGCGGGAGTCTTGTTGCGAAATGCGGCGAACACCGGTGACTTGAATTTTTTCGGCAATGTTGAAGGAGATGACATCTTCAAGGGCAGCGCCGATATCGTGGTGTGCGATGGTTTTGTGGGCAATGTGGCGCTCAAGGCCAGCGAGGGCCTGGCGACAATGATCAGTGGTCTCATCCGCGAGGCGTTCTCAAAGAATATTTTGACGAAAATGGCGGCTATCGTCGCTTATCCGGTCTTATCGTCTTTTAAGAAGCGGGTGGATCACCGTCGATACAATGGCGCCGCACTGTTGGGACTGCGCGGCCTTGTTTTCAAGAGCCACGGTTCGGCCGATGCCTTTGCCTTCGAGCAAGCGCTGGTGCGGGCTTATGATGCGGCCCACAACGGGTTGCTGAAGAGTGTGCAGGAGCGCATTGCCCACGCCGCGCCGTTGCTGTCGCCAGCCGGGGTGCCCAGCGAGATCAGAAGCATCCCCACCCTTTAATCTGCCACTTTCAACCAGCATGACACGCTACGCCCGTATTTCCGGCACCGGCAGCAGCCTGCCGCCTCAGCGTCTGACCAATGCCGACATGGTCGACCGACTGGCCGCTGGCGGGGTTGAAACCAGTGACGAGTGGATTGTCGAGCGCACCGGTATCCGGGCACGCCATTTTGTTGCCGACGGCGTTTTTGCCAGCGACCTGGCTGCCGAGGCCTGCCGCAAGGCCATGGACGCTGCGGGGGTGGATGGCAGCGAAATCGATCTGATCATCGTGGCGACCTCTACGCCGGACATGGTGTTTCCTTCCACGGCGGCCATCCTGCAACACAAGCTGGGCATTTCGGGGTGTCCCGTGTTTGATCTGCAGGCCGTTTGCAGCGGATTTATCTATGGGCTCACGGTCGCTGACGCGATGATTCGCACAGGCACCGCGAAGAAAGCGCTCGTGGTGGGCGCCGAGGTGTTTTCCCGTCTGCTCGATTTCAACGACAGGACCACCTGTGTTCTGTTCGGTGATGGCGCGGGCGCGGTCGTGGTGGAAGCCAGCGATACGCCAGGCATTCTGTCCACCGACATCCACGCGGACGGCAAGCACGCCGGCATCCTGTGTGTGCCCGGGCACGTGTCCGGCGGCGAGATCCTGGGGGACCCTCTGCTCAAGATGGATGGTCAGGCGGTGTTCAAGCTGGCGGTGGGTGTGCTGGAGGACACGGCGCGTGCGGTGTTGGCCAAGGCGGGTCGCAACGAGGCCGACATCGACTGGCTGATCCCTCATCAGGCCAACATCCGGATCATGCAGAGCACGGCCCGGAAGCTGAAGTTGCCCATGGACAAGGTCGTGGTCACCGTGGATCAGCACGGCAACACCTCGGCGGCTTCGATCCCGCTGGCCCTCGACCATGCGGTGCGTGCCGGTCAGGTGAAAAAGGGCGACACCCTTCTGCTCGAAGGCGTCGGTGGCGGCTTCACATGGGGTGCCGTGCTGCTCGATCTTTGAATCTTGGAGTCTGCGTGTTGCCAGGGCTGCTCATCTGACCCACTAACAGTTCAGTATTTTTCATGACGTCTTTTGCTTTTGTCTTTCCGGGCCAGGGTTCCCAATCCGTTGGCATGCTGGACGCTTGGGGTGATCACCCTGCCGTGCGCGATACCCTGCAGGAGGCTTCGGACGCCCTGGGCGAGGATCTGGCGCGCCTGATCAATCAAGGCCCCAAGGAAGCGCTGGCCCTGACCACCAACACGCAGCCGGTGATGCTGGTGGCCGGTGTGGCCGCCTGGCGCGTCTGGTGCGCCGAAGGTGGCGCTGTCCCTGCGGTTGTTGCCGGGCATTCGCTGGGCGAATATTCGGCGCTCGTGGCCTCGGGTGTGCTGACACTGGCCCAGGCAGCTCCGCTGGTCCGATTCCGGGCGGCGGCGATGCAGGAGGCGGTGCCTGTGGGAACCGGCGCGATGGCGGCCATTCTGGGCATGGATGCGGCGAAAGTGATGGCGGGCTGTGCCGAGGCGCAGGCCACATTCGGTGGCGGCAGCCAGGAGGTGGTGGAGGCGGTGAACTTCAACGATCCGGCGC
The DNA here is from genome assembly GCA_030653975.1 of Hydrogenophaga sp. Lineage (GTDB taxonomy): Bacteria > Pseudomonadota > Gammaproteobacteria > Burkholderiales > Burkholderiaceae_C > Hydrogenophaga. The sequence continues at coordinate 32,201 of JAURYH010000018.1, forward strand.
AGACTGTCATTGCGGGCAGTAAGGCCGCTGTAGAAAAAGCCTGTGAAGTCCTCAAAGCCCATGGCGCCAAGCGGGCGCTGTCGCTGCCGGTCTCGGCTCCGTTTCACTCCAGCCTGATGAAGCCTGCCGCGGACAAACTCAAAGAGCAGTTGGCGGCAACCGCCTTTGCGCGGCCTCAAATCCCGTTGATCAACAACATCGATGTGGCCGTTGAAACCGACGCGGAACGCATCCGCGATGCGCTGTATCGCCAGGCCTTCGGGCCGGTCCGCTGGGTCGAATGCGTGGGCGCCATTCGGGAGCGCGGCATCACCACGCTGGTGGAGTGCGGCCCTGGCAAGGTGCTGGCCGGCATGGTCAAGCGAATCGATGGTGGGCTGACGGGAGCGGCGCTTTACGATCCGGCCACACTGGCCGAAGTCAAAAACCTGCTGGTCAGCTGACCGGAGATACAACACATGACTGAAATCAAATATGCGGGCCAGGTGGCCCTGGTCACGGGTGCAACGCGGGGCATCGGTGCGGCCATTGCGCACGAACTGGCGACGCGTGGTCTGATCGTGATCGGTACCGCCACCAGCGACGAAGGCGCTGCCCGGATCACCCAGGCGCTCGCGGGCGTGCCCGGTGCGGCCGCAGGCAGCCGCGGTGCGACGCTGGATGTGAACAATGCCGCTGCCGCCGAAGCCCTGATCGACGACATCACCAAGGCGCATGGCGGGTTGCAGGTGCTGGTGAACAACGCCGGCATCACGCGCGACATGCTCGCCATGCGCCTCAAGGATGAGGACTGGGATGCCGTGCTCGACACCAACCTGAAGGCCGTTTTTCGCATGAGCCGCGCCGTGATCCGTCCCATGATGAAACAGCGCTATGGCCGCATCATCAGCATCACCAGCGTGGTGGGGGCATCGGGCAACGCGGGACAGGCCAATTACGCTGCGGCCAAGGCCGGCGTGGCGGGCATGACGCGCGCGCTGGCCCGTGAGTTGGGCAGCCGCAACATCACGGTCAACTGCGTGGCGCCCGGGTTCATCGAAACCGACATGACGGCGACCCTGCCTGAAGAGCAGCAAAAGGCGCTGCTGGGCCAGATACCGCTGGGGCATCTGGGCAAGCCGGCCGACATCGCACACGCCGTGGCGTACCTCGCGAGCCCGCAGGCGGCCTATGTCACCGGACAGGAATTGCACGTCAACGGTGGCATGTTCATGTCCTGAAGGCGGGACGCTTTATTCAATTTTCGACGCCGACAAAGCCGTCCGGCGGGCCGTCTAGGGGCCTCTTCCTAGCCCGGCTAAAATGACGGTCTGTCATCCAACCACCCTCAGAGGGACTTATGAGCGATATCGAAGCACGTGTTAAGAAAATCATTGCCGAACAACTCGGTGTTGAAGAAGGTCAGGTCACCCATGAAAAATCGTTCGTGGCCGACTTGGGCGCCGACTCGCTCGACACGGTGGAACTCGTGATGGCCCTGGAAGACGAATTCGGTATCGAGATCCCGGACGAAGACGCCGAGAAGATCACCACGGTGCAGAACGCCATCGATTACGCCATGGCGCACCAGAAGGCCTGATCCTTCATGGTCCAACGCAGGGTCTTCCCGTGGGGCAAGGTTCCCCGGGGAAGGCATTGCATTTCACGCACCCTGATGCGTGGGGGAATTCAATGAGTCGTCGTCGCGTCGTCGTGACCGGCCTGGGATGTATCAGCCCCGTGGGCAACACGGTGTCTGAGTCCTGGGCCAACATTCTTGCCGGCAAGTCCGGTATTGATCGCATCACCAAGTTTGACGCATCAAATTTCACTTGCCAGATCGCAGGCGAGGTCAAGGGCTTCAATGTCGAGTCGTACATGTCTTCGAAAGAAGCACGCACGATGGACGCATTCATCCACTACGGTATCGCTGCTGCCGCACAGGCCGTGGCGGACTCCGGTCTGCCCACGTGTGATGCGCTGGGTGAAGAAATGGCCACCCGGATCGGTTGCAACATCGGTTCCGGGATCGGCGGCCTGCCGATGATCGAAGCCACGCACACTGAACTCATGAACCGGGGTCCGCGCCGCGTTTCGCCCTTCTTCGTGCCCGCCTCGATCATCAACATGATCTCCGGCCATGTCTCGATCAAGTTCGGATTCAAGGGCCCCAACATCTCGATCGTGACGGCCTGCACCACGGGGCTGCACGCGATCGGCATGTCGGCCCGGATGATCGAATACGGGGATGCCGACGTGATGTTGGCCGGTGGCTCGGAGTCGACGGTGTCGCCGCTGGGCGTGGGCGGTTTTTGCGCCGCCCGCGCGGTGTCCACGCGCAACGACGACCCCGCGACCGCATCGCGCCCCTGGGACAAGGACCGCGACGGTTTTGTGCTCGGCGAAGGTGCGGGCGTGGTGGTGCTCGAAGAATACGAACATGCCAAGGCTCGGGGCGCCAAGATCTATGCCGAGGTGTTGGGTTTTGGCATGAGTGCCGATGCTTACCACATGACCGCACCCAATGTAGACGGCCCACGCCGTTCCATGTTGATGGCGTTGAAAAATGCGGGTGTCAATGCTGATCAGGTCGATTACCTCAATGCGCATGGGACTTCCACGCCGCTGGGTGATCTGAACGAGACCAACGCCATCAAGGCGGCACTGGGTGATCACGCCAAAAAGACCGTGGTGAATTCCACCAAGTCCATGACCGGGCACCTCCTGGGCGGTGCGGGTGGTATCGAGAGTGTTTTCACCATCCTGGCTCTGAACGAGCAGAAGAGCCCGCCTACCATCAACATCTTCAACCAGGATCCGGAGTGCGATCTGGACTACTGCGCCAACACGGCGCGTGACATGAAGATCGATGTCGCCATCAAGAACAATTTTGGTTTTGGTGGCACCAACGGCACCTTGGTGTTCAAACGCGTCTGAGCCCGTTGACCGCGAGAGGGGTCTGACGGCCTGATCATGCACAACGCCCCATCGGTTCTGTATCCGGTGGGGCGTTGTGCTTTCTATGCGCGGTGGCTGTTGGGGCTCGCTGCTCTGGGTCTTCTGGCGCTGGCTGGCGGATGGTGGGCGAGCGGCAACACGTCCTGGGCTGCGGGTGTTCCATGGGTGGGCGCTGTGCTTTGGCTGTCGTGGATCGGGTTCGCCACCTGGAGCTGGCAGCGAACGCCGGAGGGCTTGTTGCAGTGGGATGCGCTGGCCGATTCAGCGACTGGACAGCCCCTCGCGGGCGCCTGGGTCTGGTCCAGCGAAGCGTACCAGGATGGTGTGACCTTGCTACGGGTCGATACAGTGCTGGATCTTCAAAGCCTTGTGCTCTTGCGGTTGCACTTCCCGGATGCGGCGAGCAGTTGGGCCTGGGTCGAGCGGACACGTGAGCCCGCGCGCTGGAACGAATTGCGTCGCGCGCTGGTCGCATACAGGCGTCAAGGCTCTGCGATCAGCTGATCCATTGCAGTGTTGTTCAGACCCTTCCAGTGGCATGAAATCCCTGCACGGCGTGACCGTGGATCGAGGCATCGTCAGGCTTGGGGTATATTTCCGCGGCCCCCTCTTGCCGCATGACACAACCCGAAGACCACACCGCCCCCCCGCCACCCGACAGCGATGTCATGCTGGTGCAGCGTACGCTTGCCGGTGAGCAGCGCGCGTTCGAGTTGCTGGTCATCAAGTACCAGCGAAGGGTCGAGCGTCTGATCGGGCGCATGGTGCGCGATGTCGACCTGGTGCAGGACATCGCCCAGGAGACTTTCATCCGGGCCTACCGGGCGCTGGCGCAGTTTCGGGGTGACGCCCAGTTCTACACCTGGCTTTACCGCATCGCTGTCAATACGGCAAAAAAACAGCTGCTGGAACTCAAGCGCGACCCGCTGATCTTCCAGTCCCAGATGAAATCAGCGGAGGATGATGAAACTTCCGGCTCCGAACGCGAACTAAATTCCAACGCGGTCGATCACGAAACGCCGGAGGCGGTGCTGGCCAGCAAGGAAATTGCCGAAGCGGTGAACGCCGCCATGGATGCGTTGCCGGAAGAGTTGCGCATGGCGATCAGCCTGCGGGAAATGGACGGTTTGAGCTACGAAGAGATAGCGCTGGCGCTGGATTGCCCCATAGGTACGGTGCGTTCCCGCATCTTCCGGGCGCGTGAAGCGATATCGGGTCGCATCAAGCCCATGCTGGAGCGCCAGTCCGGCAAGCGCTGGTGACGCCGAATGGGGCGAGGTGTGAACGGGGCTTGAACCTTAGAGTTTTTTGGATATCAACCATGAATGCCGAACAAGACAACGTGAACGTGCGCCATCCTGCGGGGTCCGGTGTGCCGTTTCATGCCGGTTGGGATGGCGATCAGGCGGGTGCACTGTCTGCGTTGACCGATGGTGAGATCGGTGCAGACGAGCTGGATGCCCTGCTGGCCGATCACGACCACCGCGCCGAGCTGTGCGCCGACTGGCATGCCTACCAGGTGATTGGCGATGTGCTGCGTGGCACGGCGCCTGCCGTGTCGAACCACGCGCCGCAGGCCTTTTTGGCGGGCATCCATGCGCGCCTGCAGCTCGCAGAAGAACCGCAAAGCGGCCCTGAGCGACCTGCCGTGATGGCCCATGTGCATGGGCATGCGGCGAACGATCCGGTGATGCGCTGGAAGATGGCCGCGGGTCTGGCTTCGTTGGCGGCCGTGGTGGCGGTGAGCTGGAGCGTGATGCGGAGCGCGCCGGGAGCGGATGGTGGGGTGGTTGCGGCGCCTCAACTGGCTCAGGTGGTTGCGCCCGCAGCACCGGCGAACCCGGTAGTCGTCGGATCGAACACAGGGTCAACCAACGTGGCGGTGAGTACCGGGCAGGGCATCTTGATTCGCGATGCGAGGCTCGAACAGATGCTGGCCGAGCACCGGCAGTATGGCGGCATGTCTGCATTGCAGATGCCGGCGGGTTTCCTGCGCAACGCCACCTACGATACCGCTCCGCAGCGCTGATGCTCATGTTTCCTCATCTGTCGTTCGGTCGGTTTCTGTCGCGTGGCTTGGTCGCACCCATGACCCGCTCCGGTCACTGCGCTCACCGGTGCGCTGGGCAGCAGCCATGGTCTGCGCTGGTCCTGGTCGCTCTGGTCTTCGGGCTGTGGCAGCCATTAGTTCAGGCTCAGTCACAGGGCCTGACCGCGGTGTCGACGCGCAGTGTCAATGAGTGGCTTACCCGAATGCAGGAAGCATCGCGGCAGCGGGCGTACACGGGCACGTTGGTGGTGTCGGCTGGTTCGGTCATGTCGACCTCGCGCATCTGGCATGTCTGCGATGGTGTGCAGCAGATGGAGCGTATCGAAATGCTCACCGGCGCACCGCGAACCACCATCCGCCGCAACAACGAAGTGATCACCTTTGTTCCCGACACCAGAACCGCCTGGATCGAAGAACACGAGTCGCTGGGCTTGTTTCCCGAGTTGCTGCGCACGCCGGCCAACGCCATTCCAAAATACTACGAGGTGCGTGAGACCGGGGTGCAGCGCGTGGCTGGGCATGCAGCCGATGTGGTCGAGATACTCCCCAGAGATCCTTTCCGGTTTGGTTTTCGTATCTGGTCTGAACAGAAAACCGGTCTGGTCGTGAAGCTGCAGACGCTGGGCGAACGGGGCGCCGTGCTGGAGCAACTTGCCTTCTCCGAGCTCCAGCTGGACGCACCCGTGCGCATGGACAAGCTGCGCAAGATGATGAAGGACACCCGCGGCTATGAGGTGGTTCGACCGGCGCTGAAAAAAACCACGCCCGAGGCCGAGGGCTGGCATGTCAAGGAGGCGGTTCCAGGCTTCCTGCGCATGAGTTGCCACACACGGGAGTCCGGTGATGCCAACGAAGTTTCTTCGGTGCCCATGCAGTGCGTTTTTTCGGACGGATTGGCCTCGGTCTCGTTGTTTGTCGAGCCGCTGGATGCCCGCCGGCATGGCCCGGGAACCAGCGCGGTGATGGGCGCCACCCATTCGCTGGGCATGCGTCTCGGCAACCATTGGCTCACCGTGTTGGGCGAGGTTCCGCCGGCCACACTCCAGCGGTTTGCCCAGGCACTTGAGCGCACGCGTTGAACTGCCGGTTTGTGGGAGTGAGCGCCTAGATGTGCCTTCTCTCCCTGTGTTTTCAGATCTATGGCTTGTCTGAATAGGATCAACATGACATTCACCAAATCGAATCACGCTTCCCTGTTCAACATGGCCGCCGCAGGGATGCTGGTGCTCGCCGGCTCCGCAGCGCTGTTGTCGCCTGCGCCATTGGCTGCTCAGGGCGTTCTGTCTGCGCCCAGCGTGCGCGGCTTGCCCGACTTCACCGATCTGGTCGATCTGGTTGGGCCCTCGGTGGTGAATATCCGTACGCTGGAGCGAGCCAGAGCCAGCGAGGAAGCGGCTTCCGGAGCAGATGAACAGATGCTGGAGTTCTTCCGCCGTTTTGGTATTCCGATTCCACCTGGCCTGACGCCTCGCGGCCCTCGGCAGGAGCGTGGTCCATCCGACGAGGCGCAGCCGCGGGGTGTGGGTTCTGGCTTTATTCTCAGCAGCGACGGCCTGGTCATGACCAACGCGCATGTGGTGGATGGTGCCGACGAACTGATCGTCACCTTGCCGGACAAGCGTGAATTCAAGGCCAAGGTGGTGGGAGCCGACAAGCGCACCGATGTGGCGGTGGTCAAGATCGAGGCGAGTGGTCTGAGTGCGGTGAAGATTGGCGACGTGAACCGACTGCGTGTGGGCGAATGGGTGATGGCCATCGGGTCGCCCTTTGGCCTTGAGAATACCGTGACCGCCGGGATCGTGAGTGCCAAGAAGCGCGACACCGGAGACTTCCTGCCCTTTATCCAGACCGATGTGGCGATCAATCCCGGCAACTCCGGTGGTCCGCTCATCAACATGCGCGGCGAGGTCGTGGGTATCAACAGCCAGATCTACTCGCGCTCAGGCGGTTTCCAGGGCATCTCGTTTGCCATCCCGATCGACGAGGCAGTGCGCGTGTCGGACCAGCTGCGCGCGATCGGGCGCGTCACGCGTGGACGCATCGGTGTGCAGATCGATCAGGTCAGCAAGGAGGTGGCTGAGTCCATTGGTCTGGGACGGCCTCGGGGGGCGCTGGTGCGGGGTGTCGAAGACGACTCGCCCGCCGCCAAAGCCGGGCTGGAACCGGGCGACATCATTCTGCGTTTCGATGGCACGGACATCGAAAAGTCGGTGGACCTGCCGCGGCTGGTGGGCAATACACGACCCGGCAGCAAGAGCCGTGTGACGGTGTTCCGGCGCGGCTCACAGCGGGAGTTGAGCATCACGGTGGCCGAGTTGGAGCCCGAGCGCACAGCCTCGCGCCCGAGCGCTCCCGAGCCTGCCAAACCACAGCCGGCGGGTGCAGCCAAGGCTCTGGGATTGACGCTTTCCGATCTCACGCCCGCGATGAAGAAGGAGCTCAACCTCAAGGGGGGTGTGCGTGTGGAGGGCACCGAAGGTGCGGCTGCGCGCGCTGGCTTGCGCGAAGGCGATGTGATCGTCGCCGTCGCCAATACCGACACCGGTAGCGTCGCTGAACTGGAGGCGGCACTGGTCAAGCTCGACAAGTCGCGCCCTGTCAACGTGCTGTTCCGTCGCGGCGATTGGGCACAGTACACCGTGATCCGCCCGAGCCGATGAAACCGGACAAAACTCGAATCCACCCCAACTGAGGCCAATAACCCACTGATCTTTATGGTATTTGGGGCTTGTGGGGTGGGGTGGCGGGTACGCCACACACCGCTTGTCTGCCGCGATACCCGGTTTGCCTCCCGCCACAGTGAGTGAATGCTCACAAGGCTCCGGTTTCTCCTGACCGAATTCGATAAAATCAGGCCAGTTCCGGATCGATTCCTTCGTCGAGGCACTGCATCGGTTCACGATGTGAGAATCGCGCCAGATCGGCCTCGGTCATCCACAGATGCTTCACAAGAACACTGGATTTCCTGTGAATAAATTGTGGATAAGTCTCATGTTGCTGCGCTGCAACAAGCCTCGGTTGGCGTTTGTCGGGTTTGCATTCCGGGCTTTTTGCCTACAATGAAGTCCCAACTATCGCAGTTGCCATTGATTGTTGGTTATGGGCGCGTCAACAGCTGACGCGCCCTTTTTTATGGTCCCCCGCAGCCTCGTGCGTGGTCACTTCGTTCCCTTGGTAGAGCTGTTTTCTTGATGAACCACATCCGCAATTTTTCGATCATCGCGCACATCGATCACGGCAAGTCCACGTTGGCCGACCGCATCATCTCCCTCTGTGGTGGCTTGTCCGATCGCGAGATGAGCGAGCAGGTGCTGGACTCGATGGACATCGAGAAAGAGCGCGGCATCACCATCAAGGCGCAGACCGCCGCGCTCCAATACAAGGCGCGAAACGGACAGGTCTACAACCTCAACCTGATCGACACGCCGGGGCACGTGGACTTCTCTTACGAAGTCAGCCGCTCCCTCTCGGCCTGCGAAGGCGCGCTGCTGGTGGTGGATGCCAGCCAGGGCGTGGAGGCGCAGACCGTGGCCAACTGCTATACCGCGCTCGACCTGGGTGTGGAGGTGGTGCCGGTACTCAACAAGATGGACCTGCCCAACGCGGATCCGGAGAACGCCAAGAGCGAGATCGAGGACGTGATCGGCATCGACGCGACCGACGCCATTCCCTGTTCCGCCAAGACCGGCATGGGTGTGGAAGACATCCTGGAAGCGGTGGTCGCGCGCATCCCGGCACCCAAAGGCAAGCCCGATGCACCGCTGCGTGCCATGATCGTGGACAGTTGGTACGACGCCTACGTGGGCGTGGTGATGCTGGTGCGCGTGGTCGATGGCCGCCTGCTCAAGGGTGAGCGTTTCAAGATGATGGCCACCAACACCGTCTACAACGCCGACAACCTGGGCGTGTTCACGCCGGCCAACGAGTCGCGCGAGTCGCTTGAAGCGGGCGAGGTGGGGTACATCATCGCCGGCATCAAGGAGTTGCAGGCAGCCAAGGTGGGCGACACCATCACGCTGGAAAAGAAACTGCCCAACAATCTCGGTCCCGCCGAAGAAGCCCTGCCCGGATTCAAGGAAGTGCAGCCGCAGGTGTTTGCCGGCCTGTACCCGACCGAGGCGAACCAGTACGACGGCCTGCGCGACGCGCTGGAAAAACTCAAGCTCAACGACGCCGCGCTGATGTACGAGCCCGAGGTGTCGCAGGCGCTGGGCTTCGGCTTCCGTTGCGGGTTCCTGGGCCTGCTGCACATGGAAATCGTGCAGGAGCGGCTGGAACGTGAATTTGACCAGGACCTGATCACGACCGCGCCCAGCGTGGTGTACCAGGTGGTCAAACCCGATGGCGAAGTCATCATGGTCGAGAACCCGTCCAAGATGCCTGACCAGGGGCGCATGGAAGAGATTCGCGAGCCCATTGTGACCGTGCACCTCTACATGCCGCAGGAATACGTGGGTGCGGTCATGACGCTGGCCAACCAGAAGCGTGGCATGCAGCTCAACATGGCCTACCACGGCAAACAGGTCATGCTGACCTACGACATGCCCTTGGGTGAAATCGTGCTGGACTTCTTCGACAAGCTCAAATCGGTGAGCCGGGGTTACGCCTCCATGGACTATGAGTTCAAGGAGTACCGGGCGGCCGATGTGGTCAAGGTCGACATCCTGCTCAACGGCGAGAAGGTCGATGCGCTGTCCATCATCGTGCACCGCAGCCAGTCGCAGTACCGCGGTCGGGCCGTGGTGGCGAAGATGCGCGAAATCATCAGTCGCCAGATGTTTGACGTGGCGATCCAGGCGGCCATCGGCGGCAATGTGATCGCACGCGAAACCATCAAGGCGTTGCGCAAGAACGTGCTGGCAAAATGTTACGGTGGCGATATCAGCCGCAAACGCAAACTCCTTGAGAAACAAAAAGCAGGCAAGAAGCGCATGAAACAGATTGGCTCGGTTGAAGTGCCCCAAGAGGCTTTCCTCGCGATTTTGCAGGTGCAGGACTGATGCAATCCACGATGAGTGCCATCACGGCGGTGGTCCTGGCCGCCTTTGCCGCTTATGCGGGGGCGTTTTTCTTTGGCTATGTCGAAGGCAATTTCGCCCTGTTGCTGATGCTGGCCACGGTCATCACCGGTTTGTACTGGGTGGCCGAGAAGCTGGTTTTCCTGCCGCAGCGCCAGCGCGATGCGCAACGGTTGCTGAACGCTCGGGAAGACCGTGCTGCGGCCTTGCATCAGCAGGGCTTTGGCGGGACCGACGTCGAGGTGGAGCCTGCTCGCCAGCGGTTGCTGATGCAGCCGTGGTGGCTGGACTGGACGGCAGGCCTGTTTCCCGTGATCCTGGCGGTGTTTGTGCTGCGCTCCTTTCTGTTTGAGCCGTTCAAGATCCCGTCGGGTTCCATGATCCCCACCTTGCGCGTGGGGGACCTGATCCTGGTGAACAAATTCCACTATGGCATCCGACTGCCCGTGTTCAACACCAAGGTGATCGCGAACAACGAGCCGCAGCGTGGCGATGTGATGGTGTTCCGCTATCCCCCGCAACCCAGTCTGGACTACATCAAGCGCGTGGTGGGTGTTCCCGGCGATGAAGTGGCCTACCTGAACAAACAGCTGAGCATCAACGGCCAGCCGGTGCCGCGCAGCCAGGAGCCCGAATTTTTTGACAGCGATGTCATGCGTTATGCCAAACAGTTCGGGGAAAGCCTGGGCGGGCGAAACTACAAGACCCTGAACGACGAAGACCGGCCGGCCTTCGTCTCGGGCACCACGGAATTCGCCTACAAGGACAACTGCCGCTATTCGGTGGAGGGTGTGGTCTGCAAGGTGCCTGTCGGGCACTATTTCATGATGGGCGACAATCGGGACAACTCCCTGGATTCTCGCTACTGGGGCTTTGTGCCCGAGGCCAATATTGTGGGCAAGGCCTTCTTTGTCTGGATGAATTTTGGCGATCTCGGGCGCATCGGATCGTTTGAGTGAGTTTGACCATCTTTGGAGAAAAGAACCATGAAACTGAAGCAAGGGCAACAAGGGCTGACTTTTTTTGGTTTGTTGATCGTCGGCATCCTGCTGGCCTTCGCGGGTGTGATCTTTGCGCAGTTTGTGCCCACCTACATCGAGTTCATGGCGGTGGAGAAGGCGGTTCAAAAGGCATCGGAGGGCACCACCGTGGCCGAGGTGCGCAGCATATTTGACAAGGCGGCACAGATTGACGACATCACCACCATCACTGGCAAAGACCTGGAAGTGGGCAAACAGGGAGACCGTGTGGTGGTGTCATTCGACTACCAGCGCGAAATTCCTCTGGTGGGTCCGGCCTATCTGGTGATGAAGTACAAGGGCAGCTCCAAGTGAGTGGGGCCTTGTGCAAAGGGTGCGGCCTGATTTGAACCCGGAACTCCTCGCGCTGCAAAAGCGCCTCCAGCACCCGTTTGCCAATCCGCGCCTGCTGGAGCGTGCGCTGACCCACCGCAGTTTCACGTCCGACCACAACGAGCGCCTGGAATTTTTGGGCGACTCGGTGCTGAATCTGGCCATTTCCGGCCTGCTGTTTGAAAAACTCAGCCAGTTGCCCGAAGGCGATCTCTCGCGGGTGCGGGCGAACCTGGTCAAGCAGGACACGCTGTTCCAGATCGCATCTGTGCTCGGACTCTCTGCTTGCCTGCGCCTGGGCGATGGCGAAAAGCGCTCAGGGGGCCACAAACGCCCGTCGATCCTGGCCGATGCGCTCGAAGCCATCATCGGCGCGGTGTACCTGGATGCGGGTTTTGAGGTGGCCGCTGCGATGGTGCGCAGACTTTACGGCGATGTCGAACTGAACGCCCAGATGAGCGCCATGGGCAAGGACCCGAAGACCGAATTGCAGGAGTGGCTGCAGGCGCGCAAAATGAAGTTGCCGGTCTACCGCGTGGTGGCTACTCTGGGCGAAGCCCACAAACAGACGTTTGATGTGGAATGCACCGTGACGGAAACCGGTCGCAGCGAACGCGGTATCGGTGCTTCGCGTCGCGCGGGAGAGCAGGCCGCAGCGGCGGCCATGTTGCAGCACCTCATGGCGGAGTGACCCGACTCCCGTTCCCGAAACACGCCGCTTGCGCCATTTCTCTCTTTGCACCTGGCGTTGACCCGTCAGCACGAATCCATGTCCCGAAAAACCGTTCCCATGCCCGCTCCGTCACAGCCTGCCGCACCTGTGGCCAACCCTGAGCTTGACGCCATGCTGGCCCGCGCCCTGGGCAACCCCGGTGAGGTTGAAGCCGGGCAGCCCGAGGCGGCGCTGCCAGAACCCGAGCCTGTCGATCCGGCAGCCCAGCATTGCGGCTTCGTGGCCATCGTGGGCAAACCCAACGTAGGCAAATCGACCCTGCTCAATGCCCTGGTTGGCCAGAAGGTCAGCATCACCTCGCGCAAGGCGCAGACCACGCGGCACCGCATCACCGGTTACCGCACCGTCGGGCCGACGCAGTTCGTGTTCGTGGACACACCGGGTTTCCAGACCCGGCACGGCAACGCGCTGAACCGGGCGCTGAACAAGACCGTGCTCGGGGCCGTGAACGATGTGGACCTGATCCTGTTCGTGGTGGAGGCCGGGCATTTCAACCTCGCCGATGCCAAGGTGCTGGACCTGCTGCCATCCAACGTGCCGGTGGTGCTGCTGGCCAACAAGTTCGACCTGGTGCACCGGCGTGGCGACCTCGCGCCCTGGCTGCGCTCGATGCAGGAGCGCCATGCGTTTGCCGAGTTCGTGCCGATGTCGGCCAAGAACACCAGGGACATCCAGCGCCTGTTTTCGATCTGCGAAAAATACCTGCCGCAGCAACCCTGGATGCACGATCCGGAAGAGCTCACCGACCGCAGCGAGCGCTTCATGGCCAGCGAGATGGTGCGTGAAAAGCTCTTCCGCCTGACCGGCGACGAACTGCCCTACACCTCCACCGTCATCATCGACAAGTTCGAGCAGGAGGGCCGGCTCAGGCGCATCGCAGCCACCATCGTGGTGGAGCGCGATGGCCACAAGGGCATGGTGATCGGCGACAAGGGTGAGAAACTCAAGCGCATCGGCACCGAGGCGCGTCAGGAACTGGAGAAGCTCTGGGACTGCAAGGTGTTTCTGGAGCTGTGGGTCAAAGTGCGTTCGGGCTGGGCCGATGACGATGCGCGCGTGCGCTCGTTTGGCTACGAGTGAAGTCCCCACAAGCGAACCATGGCCACGCGCCGGTTTTCTGAAGAACCTGCTTTCGTCCTGCACCGCTACGACTGGAGCGAGTCCAGCCTTGTGCTGGAGGTGTTCACGCGCCACCATGGCCGCATTGCGCTGGTGGCCAAGGGCGTCAAACGGCCCACGTCCCAGTTCCGTCCGGTGCTGTTGCCGCTGCAGCCACTGCACCTGAGCTGGGGCGGCGACGCCGAGGTGCGGACGCTCAAGTCGGCCCAGTGGCAGGGCGGGCATGTCATGCCCACAGGCGAGGCGTTGCTCTCCGGCTGCTATCTCAACGAACTGCTCATGCGCCTGCTGGCCCGGGACGATCCCCACGCGGCCTTGTACGACCACTACACCCTGGCGGTGCAGTTGCTGGCGGAGCGGGCCGATGCGCAGCAGCTCATCCTTCGGGCGTTCGAGTTGCTGCTGTTGCGCGACATCGGCCTGCTGCCCGATCTGGCGCACGAGGGCAATACGCTCGCGTCCTTGCAGGACGGTGTGTTTTACGTGCTCGGCCCGGAGAGCGGTCTTCGTGCGGCGCATGAGGACGATGCGCATGCCTTGTCGGGGGCGCAGTGGCGCTCGCTCCAGATCGCGATGGACGAGGCCGATCCCCTCATCGCCACCCTGCGCGCCTGTGTCGGTTGCCAGCAGGCGCTGCAGCCGCAGCTGCGCAACCTGCTGCACTACCATAGCGGCGTGCGGGTGTTCAAGACCCGCCAGCTGATGCTGGATGTGCAGGCCATGGGCCGGCGCACATCGCCCGAAGCGGCCTCCACCAACCTCCAGACCACGCCATGACCACGGCTCCCACTTCCCGCACCGCGCTGTCGGTCAACCTCAACAAGGTCGCCCTGGTGCGCAACACCCGGCACCTGGGTATCCCGTCGGTCACGCGGGCGGCCACCTTGTGCCTGCAGGCCGGGGCACACGGCATCACCGTGCATCCTCGTCCCGACGAACGCCACATCCGGCCCCACGATGTGTTCGATCTGGCGGAGCTGCTCAAGGCCTGGCCCGATCGCGAATTCAACATTGAAGGCAATCCGTTTCACAACCTGATGGATGTTGCGCGCGAGGTGAAAGCCAAGGGCCTGCCGCTGCACCAGCTGACCTTCGTGCCCGACAGCGAAGGGCAGTTCACCAGCGACCATGGCTGGATGTTCCCGCAAGATGCCGAGCGCCTGCGCCCGTTGATCGCCGAAGCCAGCGCGCTGGGCGCGCGCGTGAGCCTGTTCATGGACGCCGAACCGGCCCAGATGGCCGCGGCCAAAGCCGTGGGTGCGGATCGGGTGGAGCTCTACACCGAACCCTACGCCGCCGCGTGGCACAGCCCCCAGCGTGCTGCGCAACTCGAACGCTTCCGCGTCGCCGCGCAGGCGGCACTGGACGCGGGCCTGGGTGTCAACGCCGGGCACGACCTCAACCGCGATAACCTCACGGCTTTCCTGCGCGCCGTACCGGGCGTGAGCGAGGTGTCGATCGGTCACGCGCTGATCGCCGATGCGCTGGAGCTGGGCTACGCCGCCACCATCGCTGACTACAACCGCTGCATCGAAGAGGTCTTTGCGATCGCCTGAGGGCGCAGCTTCTCATCCAACCCAACGACCGGTCCAGCGAGCGCGAACTTTCATGATCTTCGGCATCGGCACCGACATTTGCGACATCCGCCGCATGGAGGCCACGCTGCAGCGCCAGGGTGAGCGCTTTGTGCGCAAGGTGCTCAGCGAGGGCGAGTTCGCCGTCTGGCAGCGGCGCAACGCGCGCTGGCCACGCCGCGGCCTGAGCTATCTGGCGACGCGTTTTTCGGCCAAGGAGGCCTTTTCCAAGGCCATCGGCCTGGGCATGCGCATGCCCATGAGCTGGCGGCGCTGCGAAATCGCCAATCTCCCCAGCGGTCAACCGGTGATCGTGCTGCATGGCGATCTCAAGACCTGGTTCGAGGCGCAGGGTCTGCGTGCACACGTGACCGTGACCGACGAGACCGACTACGCGGCGAGCTTTGTGGTGGTCGAAAAGGATGACGCCCACGCGAACTCCGGGGCCACACGCATCGCCTCGGGCCGACCAGGCAGCGAAACCTGATCACTTGACCGCTCAAAAAACCCATCATGCATCAACACGCTCCGCTCATCATCGATGTCGCCGGCCACCGCCTCACCACCGCCGAACGTCAGCGCCTGGCCCATCCCCTGGTGGGTGGCGTCATCCTGTTTGCCCGCAACTGGTTGGACCGTGCCCAGCTGACCAAACTGTGCCGTCAGATCAAGGCCGTGAGGCCCGACCTGCTGATCGCGGTGGACCACGAAGGCGGGCGTGTGCAGCGCTTTCGTACCGACGGTTTCACCCACCTGCCACCCATGGCCGCCTTCGGCGGGCTGTGGCTGTCGCCGCCGAAGAAGGGTGAAGGTGAGGGCGGCCCCGCGATGCGCGCGACCAACGCCGCCACGGCCGCCGGCTACGTGCTCGGCGCCGAGTTGCGTGCCTGTGGTGTGGACCTGAGCTTCACACCGGTGCTCGATCTCGACTACGGTGAAAGCTCGGTCATCGGCGACCGCGCCTTCGCGCGCGACCCGCGCGTGGTGTCGCTGCTGGCGCAGTCGCTGATGTCCGGCCTGCAGCAGAGCGGCATGGGCAACTGCGGCAAACACTTCCCGGGCCACGGCTTCGTCAGGGCCGACTCGCACCTGGCGATCCCGGTGGACAAGCGCAGCCTCAAGGCCATCCTGGCCGAAGATGCCGCGCCCTACGGTTGGCTCTCCAGCAGCCTGCAGGCGGTGATGCCCGCGCACGTGATCTACCCCAGGGTGGACAGCCGGCCCGCAGGATTTTCGTCGCGCTGGTTGCAGGACGTGCTGCGCCACCAGCTCGGTTTCACCGGCGCCATCTTCAGCGACGACCTGAGCATGGAAGCGGCCCGGCACCTGGACGGGCGCAATGTGGGTTTCGCCGAGGCCGCGCTGGCCGCACTCACCGCGGGTGGCGACATGGTGGTGCTGTGCAACCAGTCTGTGGTGGATGGTGGGTCGCCGATCGACGAGGCCATTGAAGCCTTGTCGCGAGCACAGGTGGAGGGGTTGTGGAGCCCCAATCCCGCGAGTGAAGATCGGCGCCTGGCGCTGGTGCCGCGCGCTGCGGCGATGGACTGGGACACACTGATGGTGAGTGCGCGCTACATGCACGCGCTCTCCCTGCTGCCCTGAATCAGCGCTCCACGCCCATCCGGTCGAGCAGATCGGAAATCAGCTCCAGCCGCAGCAAGGGATTGTCCAGCGTCATCAGCCGGTGCTTGAGTTCGGCCGGTGCGGGCAGCAGTTCGGCCCAGCGGTTGGACACCCAGCCGCTGTCGTCCCACTGGTAGGGCGGCTGCAGCGGCAACTCGTTCATGGCCTCGGGCTCGCGCTCCTGCAGGTTGTGCAGCAGGCGTTGCAGCGCGTCGCGCGTGGGCACGAGGTGTTCGGGCACCGGGATCACGGGCTCAGCGTCGTCGAGTTGCACATCGCCCACCCACAGGCCGTGCGGCATTTGATGGCTGGCGGTCACATGAAAGCGTTGCAGGCCACGGCAGTGAATCACCAGCAGCCCGGACTGTGGCCGCTCCAGCTGTTCGATGCGCGCCAGTGTGCCCACGGGATGAAACACTTCACGCGCAAAGGTGTCACCGTGGGGCGGTGCATTCGGATCGATGCGCCGCACCTCGCTGCCCTCGGACAGGCAGACGACGCCGAACGGCGCGCCGGCCTTGTGGCACCGGCTGATCATGTCGAGGTAGCGCACTTCGAAAATGCGCAAGGGCATCCAGCCGCCGGGAAACAGGACGGTCTGCAGCGGAAACAGGGGCAGTTGCGACAGAACCAGCGGAGCTGCCTCAGGTGTTTCCTTCAATCGGCAACCACCGCGTCGGCACTCTGGCGCTGCAGCATGGCGAGCGCGTTGGCCACCGTGGTGCGCAGTTCGCGCCGATCGCAGATGAAGTCGACCGCGCCCTTGGTGATCAGGAACTCGGCGCGCTGGAAGCCTTCAGGCAGCTTCACGCGCACGGTGTTCTCGATCACGCGCGGGCCGGCGAAACCGATCAGTGCCTTGGGTTCGGCGATCACCACGTCGCCGAGGAAGGCGAAACCGGCCGAGACGCCGCCCATGGTGGGATCGGTCAGCACGCTGATGTAGGGCAGGCCCTTCTTGGCCAGCCGGGTGAGGGCGGCGTTGGTCTTGGCCATCTGCATCAGCGAGAGCAGGCCTTCCTGCATGCGCGCACCGCCGGTGGCGGTGAAGCAGACAAACGGCACCTTCTGGGCAATGGCTTCTTCCACACCGCGCACAAAACGCTCACCCACCACCGAGCCCATGGAGCCGCCCATGAAGTCAAACTCGAAGCAGGCGGCCACCAGGCTGACGCCTTGCACCGCACCACCCATGACAATGAGCGCATCGGTCTCGCCCGTGGTCTCCAGCGCTTCTTTCAGGCGCTCAGGGTACTTGCGGCTGTCCTTGAACTTCAATGCGTCGACCGGCAGCACCTCCTGACCGATCTCATACCGGCCCTCGGCGTCCAGGAACGCATTCAGACGGGGCCGGGCACCGATACGGTGGTGGTGGCTGCAGTGTGGGCAGACGTTCTGGTTCTTTTCCAGATCGGTCTTGTAGAGAACGGCTTCACAGCTCGGACACTTGATCCACAGCCCTTCGGGCACGCTGCGGCGCTCGGTCGGGTCGGTGTGGGTGATCTTCGGTGGCAGCAGCTTTTCAAGCCAGGACATGGGTGTGCTCCTATGGGGAAGCCGGGCCCATGAGGCCCGGGAAAGTCAGGGGATTATGCGTCCAGTGCTTTTCGTATGGTGCGCAGGAAATGGGTGGCCACGGTGACCACTTTTTCATGTGGCTCGTTCTCGATCAGCTGGATGATCTTGCTGCCGATCACCACCGCGTCGGCGCTCTTTCCTATGGCTTTGGCCGTCTCGGCATCGCGGATGCCAAAACCCACGCCGACCGGAATGCTGACGTGCGCGCGGATGCGCGGCAGCATGGCTTCGACCTGACCCACGTCGAGTGTGCCCGCACCCGTCACGCCTTTGAGCGACACGTAGTACACGTAGCCGCTGGCCACGCGCGCCACCTGCGCCATGCGCTCGTCGGTGGAGGTGGGTGCGAGCAGGAAGATCAGGTCCATGTTGGCGGCGCGCAGGGCGGCAGCGAAGTCTTCGCATTCCTCCGGCGGGTAGTCCACCACCAGCACGCCGTCCACGCCCGAAGCCGAGGCATCGCGCACGAAGCTGCCGGCGCCGTGTTTCTGGTCGTAGCGTTCGATCGGGTTTGCGTAGCCCATCAGCACCACCGGGGTGGTGGTGTTGCGCTCGCGGAAGGTCTTCACCATCGCGATGACCTGGGTCAGGCCAATGCCCAGCGCCAGTGCGCGGTCGCCCGCCTTCTGGATCACCGGGCCGTCGGCCGACGGGTCGGAGAACGGCACGCCGAGTTCGATCACGTCGGCACCGGACTCCACCATGCCGTGCATCAGATCGGGCGTGATGTCGGCATAGGGGAAACCGGCGGTGACAAAGGGGATCAGGGCCTTGCGCTTCTGTGCCTTCAGTTCGGCAAAGGTATTTCCGATGCGGCTCATTTGGTCACCTTGATGGTGGCGGTTTCCATTCCGCCTTTGACCGACTGCCCACGGCAGCTCGGTCGGCAATAAAAATCGGCATTCGACAGGTCGGCCACGGTGCCAATGTCCTTGTCGCCGCGACCCGAGAGATTCACCAGAATGGACTCGTCGGGGCGCATGGTTTTGGCCAACTTCATGGCGTAGGCCACGGCATGGCTCGATTCCAGCGCCGGGATGATGCCCTCGGTGCGACACAGGTAGTGGAAGGCCTCCAGCGCTTCCTTGTCGGTGATGCCCACGTATTCGGCGCGACCGATGTCCTTGAGGAATGCATGCTCCGGGCCGACACCGGGGTAGTCCAGGCCGGCGCTCACGCTGTGGGTTTCGGTGACCTGGCCGTTGTCGTCCTGCAGCACATAGGTGCGGTTGCCGTGCAGCACGCCGGGGCTGCCTTTCTGCAGCGAGGCCGAGTGTTTGCCACTTTCCAGACCTTCACCGGCCGCTTCGACGCCGATCAGGCGCGTGGCAGCGTGGTCGATGTACGGGTAAAAAATGCCCATGGCGTTGCTGCCGCCGCCCACACAGGCGACCACCACGTCGGGCTGTACGGTCTTGCAGCCAGCGGCCTTGAGCATCTGTGGCATCTGCACCAGGCACTCTTCACCGATCACACTCTGGAAGTCTCGCACCATCATCGGGTAGGGATGTGGTCCGGCCACGGTGCCGATGATGTAGAAGGTGTTGTCCACGTTGGCGACCCAGTCGCGCATGGCTTCGTTGAGTGCGTCCTTGAGCGTCTTGCTGCCGCTCTCGACCGGCACCACGGTGGCCCCCAGCAGCTTCATGCGGTAAACGTTGGGGCTCTGGCGCTTCACGTCTTCGCTGCCCATGTAGACCACACATTCCAGTCCGTAGCGGGCGCAGATGGTGGCAGTGGCCACGCCGTGTTGCCCAGCGCCAGTCTCGGCGATCACGCGCGGCTTGCCCATGCGCCTGGCGAGCATGGCCTGGCCGATCACGTTGTTGATCTTGTGGGCGCCGGTGTGGTTGAGGTCTTCGCGCTTCAGGAAGATCTGGGCGCCGCCTTGCTCGCGGCTCATGCGCGCGGCGTGGTAGACCGGAGAAGGGCGGCCCACGAAGTGAGCGAGTTCGCTTTGGAACTCGGCGAGGAACTCGGGGTCGTGCTGGTACTTCGCGTAGGCGGCTTTGAGTTCGTTGATGGCGTGTGTGAGCGTCTCGCTCACAAAACTGCCGCCGTAGATGCCGAAGTGGCCGCGGGCGTCGGGTTGCAGGTAGGTGTCCATGGGTGTCTCGGTTCAATGGCCCGAACGACCCGGAAACGGGTTCAGCTCGGGCGGGGTAACTGGGTGTCGGCCGCGCGAACGGCGGCGATGAATGCGTGGATCTTGTCGGCGTCCTTGATGCCTTTCGACACCTCGACACCGGAACTCACGTCAACGGCCCAGGGCCGTACGCGGCTGATGCCATCGGTCACGTTTGCAGGCGTGAGTCCACCAGACAAAACGAGGCGAGAGCTGGCGTTTAGAAGCGGATGTGACCAAGGGAAAGCGTTCCAGTCGAATGATTGACCTCCGCCACCGAAACCCTCGACATGGGCGTCGAGCAGCACGGCCTGGGCGGCGGAAAAGTCTTGCGCGTATTTTAGGAGATCAAAGCCCGCCCCCGCGGTGCCGGTGGGTATGCGCGCCGCACGCATGAACGGGCGGCCCGCGGCCAGGCAGTCGGCGGGTGTTTCGTCGCCATGGAATTGCAGCAAGGCATTCGGCACGGCTTGCAGGCCTTGTGCGATGAATTCCGGGCTGGCGTTCACGAACAGCAGCACCGGCGTGACGAAGGCGGGCAGGCGGCCTGCCAACTCCGCGGCGCGCTCGGGCGTGACGAACCGTGGGCTCTGCGGGTAGAGCACAAAACCGATGGCGTCTGCACCGGCGTGTACGGCCGCGTCCACGTCGGATTCCCGGGTGAGACCACAGATTTTGATTCGTGTTCTAGAAGGGTTCATCGGCGGACGTTGCTTGTTCAAGGACACCGCGGAACCGGCTCTGCCGGGCCGCCAGTCTCGCCCCCTTGAGGGGGTGACGCCGCAGGCGGCGCGGGGGAGGGGGCTATGGCAACCAGTCGAAGGCGGGTGTGCGTGTAGGCAGACCAAAAGCCTCATCGTAAACCGGACCCAGAAAATACAGGCCGTCGGGCGAAAACGTGGGCGCGGCCGCGTCTCGGCTTTTCGCGGCCAACACCTCGGCCATCCATGATGCTGGGTACTTTCCGTTGCCAATGGCGATCAGGCAGCCCATGATATTGCGGATCATGTGGTGCAGGAAGGCGGATGCTTCAAACTCGAAGCGCCAGTAGGCGCCGCGCCGAGTGATGTCGATGCGCTGCATCTGCTTGACGGGGCTGTGAGCCTGGCACGCCGAGGCCCGGAACGAGGTGAAGTCGTGTTCACCCACCAGCGCTTGTGCTGCCTGCTGCATGGATTCAAGTTGGAGTGGGCGAAACACCCAGCCCACCTGGCCATGGTCGATGCTGGGCCTGACCGGGGATTCAAGCAGCACATAGGCATAGCGGCGTGAGCGGGCGCTGGCGCGGGCGTGAAAGCTGGCGGGCACGCGTTGCGCCCATTGCACGGCAATGTCGGCTGGCAGAAAACGGTTGGTGCCACGGACCCAGGCGTTGTCCGGTCGTTCGACCGGGGTGTCGAAATGCACCACCTGCATGAGTCCGTGCACGCCAGCATCGGTGCGTCCGGCGCACAGCGTGCCGACTTTGTCGAGGGCAGTGAATTCGGTCAGGGCCCGTTCCAGCCGGTCCTGCACCGTGCGGCCGCTGGACTGGCTCTGCCAGCCATCGTAGCAATGGCCGTTGTAGCTGACCCCCAGCGCCATGCGCAATGAAGGGGCTTCACGGGGTGAAGCCCCGTCAGATGTGGCCTTGATCAAAGGGGAGTGCAGACCGCAGGACCGGTGTCAGGCGAGGTCGGCCAGGAAAGTGCCTGCCTTGTTTCTCAAGGTGCCGGAGGCTTCGGCCAACACTTCTTCGGCCAGCGATCGTGCGCCTTCAAGGTCGCCGATGGCCCGAAACTCTTCGGCCAGGGACAGCTTGGTTTCCAGCGGATTCTCGGCACTCAGTCTGGCAGTTTCTGCGCTTGCGGCTTGCTCAGGGTCACTCAGATCCAGCTCAATGTCGCTCAGGTCAAAGGACAACAATTCAGCAGAGGGTGCGGCGCGTTCTTGCCCTTTGCTGCCTTGGACCGCGGGCGTGGAGGGTTCATCAAAATCGAACGCAGGCAGCACCTCGCTGGCGTCAAATGCGGGCTGTTCCGTCGCGACGACCGCGGGTGTCGCCGTTGGCGCGGGCGAAGACAGGGGCACCGGCTCGGAGGGGAACTCCAGGTCAAAGTCCATCGGTCGGGAGGCCAGATCGTTGACCTCACCGGGAGCACTTGTGAGTGCGTCCGTTTGGTCCAGATCGTCCAGCCCGGACATCTGGGCGTCCACCCGAGCGGGCATTTGCAACGCGGCCGGGGCCGAAGGTGTGTCCAGCCCAATGTCCAGATCAAGATCGAGGTTGTTGTCGGTATCGGCGTCGGTTGGTGCACCGGGGGTGGTGTTTTGTGCGAGTGTGCTGTTGCCGAAGGGGATCGTGCTGGCACCACCTGCAACAGCAGCACCCGGCTTGCCCGCAGGGCTTCCGCCAGGCTGGTACAGCGGATTGTACGGATCCAGTTCTCTGCCCAGACCGCAGGCGTGTTCCCACTCAGCCCCCTGCCCTTGGGTGAGCCCGTAGGCTTCAGTGGCCACAACTTCAAAGGCCTTGGCGTCGCGGCGCTTGGCGTAGATTTCAAGCAGTTTGTTGTGGATGGCCACGCGCGCAGGCGTGCTGCGCATGGCTTCCTTGAGAATCTCCTCGGCCTGCAGATCGCGGCCGTAGGCCAGGTAGACGTCGGCCTCGGCCACCGGATCAACGTCGCCAGCGGCATCCAGCTGGCTGGGGGAATACACCATGGAGGAGCCCGATACCGAGGCTTCGGCGGTGTCAATGCGCTGACCACCGCTGGAGCCGAAGAACGAGTCGGGTTGCAACCGGCTTTCCAGGAAGGAGCTGTCGGAGGCGGACGCCTTCTTGCGTTGGCGCATGCGGTACAGGCCTAGGCCAGCGAGCAGCACGAGCAGTCCACCCGCAGCGGGCAGAACGAAGGGATTGCCCAGCAACTGTCCCATGAAAGAGGGTTCATCGACAGCCGGAGCTGGCACCGGTACAGCGGGTTTGGGCGTGGGAGCCGGGGCAGGGGTCTGGGCAGCGGGCGAAGCTGGTGCTTCAACTGCTGCAGTGGGGGCTGCGGGCACGGGCTCAGGTGAAACTGCTGGCGTGACAGCCACTTCGGGGGCCGCTGCTACCGGTTTCTGAGCATCCGGCACGACTGGCGCGCTGGCAGCGGCACCCGCTGGCGCTGCGGCTGGGGCGATCTTGGCCAGTTCGTCGATGTTTCTGGAGAGTTCCGCCACGCGGGTTGTGGCGTCGCTGGCGCGCCTTTCCTCGGCGATCTTGGCTTCTTCCTGTGCAGACTGACCCGGCGCAGCACCCTTGGACAGCGTCAGCTTGTCCTGGGTTGCAGGCACTGGCTTCTGGTCCTGGACTTCGGCCTGCACACGACCTGTGGCTTGCCGGTCTGCTGCGGCAACAGCGGCCGCGGGCACGCGGCTCGCCAGGCGGCGGCGGAATTCGTTGAAATCGCTGCTTTGTGCAGCGATGATCTGGCGGGCCTCGCTGGTTGGCGTGGCCGCAGCAGCCGCTTCGTTGGGCAGATCCACCAGGGAGCCCGATCTGATGCGGTTGACGTTGCCACCGATGAACGCATCGGGGTTGGCCCGCAGCATGGCCACGAGCATCTGATCGAGCGACACATTGGCGGGCAAATTGCTGGCGGCAATGCGCCCGGCGGTGTCACCTGCCTTGACCCGCAGACGCGAGGCGGTGCCAGCGTCGGCATCGGGCGCGTCAGATGTCGATGCGGCTGGACGCGGGGAGGGGGCGGGAGCTGGTGCAGCGGGTGCGCGAGCGACAGGGGCAGAGACAGCCTCAGGTGGCCGGACGGCCGCAGTCGATGGCGCCGCTGGCGGAGTGACCGGTGCAGGCGTCGCCTGTGCTGTCACTGCCGGCGCCAAAGGTGCTGGCACGGTCGGGCGCAGGTTGGGAGGGTCAAACAACAGCGTGTAGTCGCGCACGATGCGGCCTGATGCCCAGTTGGCCTCCAGAATCATGTCCATGAAAGGCTCATTGACCGGGCGGCTGCCGGTCAGACGCAGGAAGGCGCGGCCGTCTGAGCGGCGCTGCAGAACGACCTGGAGGTCGGCCAGCGCGGCATTGAAGTCCATACCGGCTGCACGGAACGCGCCTGCCGCCGCAAGACCAACACGCAGACTGGTGGATTCTTCGGCCGTGATTTCGAGCACCTCGATCTCAGCCCGAAGGGGTTCTCCCAGGGCCGATTGCACCACCATGCGCCCCAGCGCCAAGGCTTGCGCATCACTGGCCTGCAGCAGGCCGGTGCACAAAACCACCGCGGCAGCTATCGCGTGCAACCGCGCAAGACCTCTTGAGCCGGCATCGCCGGCCGTGGCGCAGGTTCGGATGGATGGTGTGTGGCGGGTGTGAATTGGCACGTGGACCTCGACGTAAAAAACCGAGAATTGACCTTAACATCAACGCATTACGGTGACAAGCTGAGAATTCGCTTGAGTTTCCCGGGGGCCGTTTCACCATATCTGGCGGCATTCCGGCGTTGTGACTTCGCAACGACAAAGCGGGCTCAAAGGCCCACTTTGTTGTCATGCCTGCCTGCAATCAGGCGGCCAGCAAAATTCGCAGCATGCGGCGCAGCGGTTCGGCAGCGCCCCACAACAGCTGGTCGCCGATGGTGAAGGCGCCCACGTATTCCGGCCCCATGGCCAGCTTGCGGATGCGACCGACCGGGATGGTCATGGTGCCGGTCACCGCCACGGGCGTCAGGTCCTTGATGGTGGCTTCGCGGGTGTTGGGCACCACTTTGACCCAGGGGTTGTCGGCCGCGATCATGGCTTCGATATCGGCGGCCGGTACGTCTTTCCTGAGCTTGAAGGTCAGCGCCTGGCTGTGGCAGCGCATGGCGCCCACGCGCACGCAGAAACCGTCTACAGGGATGGCGGCCGAACCGAAGCCTTCGCCCATGCCGAGGATCTTGTTGGTTTCGGCCATGCCCTTCCACTCTTCCTTGGACATGCCATTGCCCAGATCCTTGTCGATCCAGGGAATCAGAGAACCACCCAGCGGCACACCGAAGTTGGCGGTTTCGGCGCTGGTCAGGCTGCGTTGCTTGGCGATCACCTTGCGGTCGATTTCCAGGATGGCGCTCTTGGGGTCGTCCAGCAGGGACTTCACTTCGGCGTTGAGCGTGCCGTACTGCGTGAGCAGTTCGCGCATGTGCTGGGCGCCGCCGCCTGACGCCGCCTGGTAGGTCTGGGTGCTCATCCACTCCACCAGCCCGGCCTTGTACAGCGCACCCACGCCCATGAGCATGCAGCTGACGGTGCAGTTGCCACCGACCCAGTTCTTGCCGCCGTTGGCCAGCGCGTCCTTGATCACGGGCATGTTCACCGGGTCGAGGACGATGACGGCGTCCTGCTCCATGCGCAGCGTGGAGGCGGCGTCGATCCAGTGGCCGTTCCAGCCGGCGGTGCGCAGTTTGGGGAACACCTCGGCCGTGTAGTCGCCGCCCTGGGCGGTGATGATGATGTCGCAGCGCTTGAGGGCCGCGATGTCGTGTGCGTCCTGAAGCGTGGTCTCGTTCTTCGCCATGGCCGGGGCCTTGCCGCCGGCGTTGGAGGTGGAGAAGAACAGGGGCTCGATCAGGTCGAAGTCTTTCTCCTCGACCATGCGATCCATCAACACCGAGCCGACCATGCCGCGCCAGCCGACCAAACCAACCAACTTGCTCATTTCAAACGCCCTTTCAAGTAGATAAAACAGGTCCAGACCCGACCGACTTGCCCGGCTCGTCTGGGCCGGGAGGGCGCACGACGAACCAGGCTGGATCAGCCCTTAATGGTCGTGGTTTTGATGGTGATTGCGTGCGCGACCACACCGGCCAGGGCGGCGGGTGCTTTGTTCAGGGTGAACGGGTGGGCGGCAAACATGGGATCAGATTGTACCGGATGGTGGCTTGTGCGAAGCTGACAAGCGGGCGCAAAAAAAGGCAGCCCGAGGGCTGCCTTTGATGGACCGTCAGGTTTTGCTGCTCGATCAGTCCAGCGCCTTGACCACCGCATCGCCCATCTGTGCGGTGCCCACCTGGGTCGTGCCTTCGCTCCAGATGTCGGGGGTGCGCAGCCCGTGGGCCAGTACCTTCTGCACGGCGGCTTCGATGCGCTGTGCCGCCGCTTCCTGGTTCAGGCTGAAGCGCAGCATCATGGCCGCGCTCAGGATGGTGGCCAGTGGGTTGGCAACACCCTTGCCGGCGATGTCGGGCGCGCTGCCGTGACTCGGTTCGTACAGGCCCTGGTTCTTCGAGTTGAGCGAAGCGGAAGGCAGCATGCCGATGGATCCGGTGAGCATGGAGGCTTCGTCGCTCAGGATGTCGCCGAACATGTTGCCGGTCACCACCACGTCGAACGCCTTGGGTGCCTTGACCAACTGCATCGCGGCGTTGTCCACATACATGTGCTGCAGTTCCACGTCGGGGTACTGGGCATGCACTTCGGTGACCACGTCTTTCCAGAACTGGAAGGTCTCCAGCACGTTGGCCTTGTCCACGCTGGTGACCTTCTTGTTGCGCTTGCGTGCCGCCTGGAAGGCGACGTGGGCGATGCGCTCGATCTCGGGTTTGCTGTAGCGCATGGTGTCAAACGCTTCTTCGGCGCCGGGAAAATGGCCGTCGGTGGCCACGCGGCGGCCGCGTGGCTGGCCGAAGTAGATGTCGCCGGTGAGCTCGCGGATGATGAGGATGTCCAGGCCCGCAATCAGCTCGGGTTTGAGGCTGGAGGCGCCCACCAGCTGTTCGTAGCAGATGGCCGGGCGGAAGTTGGCGAACAGGCCGAGGTGCTTGCGCAGGCCCAGGATGGCCTGCTCGGGACGCAGCGGACGGTCCAGCTTGTCGTACTTCCAGTCACCGACGGCGCCGAACAGGATGGCGTCGGCCGACTTGGCCAGGTTCAGCGTGGACTCGGGCAGCGGGTGGCCATGCGCCTCGTAGGCGGCGCCACCGACCAGGGCGGATTCCATTTCGAAGCTGAGGTCGAGGGCGTTGAGGACCTTGACCGCCTCGGCCACGATTTCGGTGCCGATGCCGTCACCCGGGAGAACTGCGATTTTCATAAGTACTGTTGGAGTGAAGAGTTGTTTTTCCAGGTTGCCGTGGAACCGGCTTTGCCGGGCCACTGGCAACGCCCCCTTGAGGGGGTGACGCCGCAGGCGGCGCAGGGGTGGTCATTTACATCGTGTGCGCGAGCCAGGGCTTGGTCGCCAGACGTTCTTTTTCAAACGCGGCGATCTTGTCCTTGTGGCGCAGGGTCAGGCCGATGTCATCGAGGCCGTTGAGCAGGCAGTACTTGCGGAAGGCCTGCACCTCGAACGGGATTTCTTCGCCTTGCGGTTTCACGATCACCTGGCGTTCCAGGTCGATCGTCAGCTGGTAGCCCGGGAAGGCATACACCTCGTCGAACAGCTGGGCGACCGTGGCCTCGGGCAGCACGATGGGCAGCAGACCGTTCTTGAAACAGTTGTTGAAGAAGATGTCGGCGTAGCTCGGGGCAATGACGGCCCGAAAGCCGTACTGGTCGATGGCCCAGGGCGCGTGTTCGCGGCTGGAGCCACAGCCGAAATTCTTGCGCGTCAGCAGCACCGATGCGCCGGCATAACGTGGCTGGTTGAGCACGAAGTCCGGGTTCGGTTTGCGCGTGGTCGGGTCCTGGCCGGGTTCGCCCTTGTCCAGGTAGCGCCACTCGTCGAACAGGTTGGGGCCAAAGCCGGTCTTGCGGATCGACTTGAGGAACTGCTTGGGGATGATGGCGTCGGTGTCGACGTTCTCGCGGTCCATGGGGGCCACGAGGCCCTGGTGAATGGTGAATTTCTGCATGATGGTGTGAGGGGTGTTGCGGGGCTGGGTTCAGTTGGTCGCGCCCTTGACGGCATCGCCGGCTTTTTCCAGCCCGGAGCCGACCGACTGGCCAACGGCCTTGCCGCCTTCGACGGCCTTGTCCTTGACCTCGATGGCCTTGTCGACCACGACGTCCTTGACTTCCACGGCTTTGTCCTTGACCACGTGTGCGTCCTGTTTGACGCCTTGCACGGTGTTGCAGGCGGCCAGGGACATCAGGGCTGCGGTGGCCAGCAGGATGAACAGGGGTTTGGTAGAGGACATGAGAGGACTCCTTGAAGAGGGCTCGGGGCGGCAGGTCAGGCGATGGTGCGCACGTCGATGAAATGGCCGTGGATCGCTGCAGCGGCGGCCATGGCGGGGGAAACCAGGTGGGTGCGGCCACCGGCGCCCTGGCGGCCTTCGAAGTTGCGGTTGCTGGTGGAGGCGCAGCGTTCGCCGGGTTCCAGGCGGTCGGCGTTCATGGCCAGGCACATCGAGCAGCCGGGTTCGCGCCATTCGAAGCCGGCGGCCTTGAAGATTTCGTGCAGGCCTTCGCGCTCGGCCTGTTCCTTGACCAGGCCCGAGCCGGGAACGACCATCGCCAGCTTGATGTTTCTGGCCACTTTCTGGCCCAGCTTCTTCACCACCGCTGCGGCCTCGCGCATGTCTTCGATGCGGCTGTTGGTGCAGGAGCCGATGAACACCTTGTCGACAAATATGTCGTTCAGCGCCTTGCCCGGCTCCAGCGCCATGTAGGTGAGCGCACGCTCAATGGCGCCGCGCTTGTTCGGGTCTTTTTCCTTCTCGGGGTCGGGTACGCGGGCGTCCACGCCGAGCACCATCTCGGGCGAGGTGCCCCAGGTGACCTGCGGCACGATGGTGCTGGCGTCCAGCTCGACCACGGCGTCAAACTTCGCATCGGCGTCCGATTGCAGACCCTTCCAGTAGGCCACGGCCTGCTCCCATTCCACGCCGGTGGGCGAGAGCGGGCGGCCCTTCACGTACTCGATGGTTTTTTCGTCCACCGCCACCAGACCCGCGCGCGCACCGCCTTCGATCGCCATGTTGCAGACCGTCATGCGGCCTTCCATGGACAGCGCGCGGATCGCGCTGCCACCGAACTCGATGGTGTAGCCGGTGCCGCCCGCGGTGCCGATCTTGCCGATGATGGCCAGCACGATGTCCTTGGCGGTCACACCCTTGGCGAGTTGCCCGTCCACGCGCACCAGCATGTTCTTGGCCTTCTTGGCCAGCAGGGTCTGCGTCGCCATGACGTGCTCGACCTCGCTGGTGCCGATGCCGTGCGCGAGCGCGCCAAAGGCGCCGTGGGTGCTGGTGTGGCTGTCGCCGCAGACCACCGTCATGCCGGGCAGGGTGGCGCCGTTTTCCGGACCGATCACGTGCACGATGCCCTGGCGCTGGGACATGAAGGGGAAGAAAGCCGCTGCGCCGAACTCGGCGATGTTGTCGTTCAGCGTGGTGATCTGTTCCTTGCTGATCGGGTCGGTGATGCCGTCGTAGCCCTGTTCCCAGCCGGTGGTGGGCGTGTTGTGGTCGGCGGTGGCCACGATCGAGCTCACGCGCCAGACCTTGCGGCCCGCCTGGCGCAGACCTTCAAACGCCTGCGGGCTGGTCACTTCGTGCACGAGGTGGCGGTCGATGTAGAGGACGGAGGTGCCGTCCTCCTCGGTGTGGACGACGTGTTCGTCCCAGATCTTGTCGTAGAGCGTGCGTGCCATGGGGAGGGGTTCCTTTGCTGTTGGAATTTTATGCGTGAGGGGCTGTAACGGTGTGTTGCCCGGACTGCTCGCCCAGGTGGGCAACGAGCAGCCGGGCCGTGACCGGCAAGGTCGAAAAATCGCGGGCCACCAGGTCGATCTGCCGGGTGGCCCAGTCATCGGTGAGCGCCACGCAGGTGAGCTCGCCCACGCCGTGCATCAGCTCGAAGGCACGCCGGGGCATCAGGCCAACGCCCAGACCGTTGTGGATCATGCGGCACATGGCGTCCAGCCCGGTCACGCGGATGCGCAGCCGGATGCCGCGGCCGGCGCTGGTGGCGGCCTGGTGCATGGCCTGGTAGATGGAGCTGTTGGCGTGCAGTCCCACATGATCCCAGTCGAGGCTGTCGATGAATGCCAGCTGTTCGCGGTCCGCCAAGGGGTGGTCGCGCGGGACGATCAGCACCAGATGGTCTTGCCGGTAGGGGCGGGTCTGCAGGTCGGGCAGGGGGCCGCTCACCCCTGTGTGGCAGATGCCCAGGTCGGCCGCGCCTTCCTGCACGGCCCGCACCACCTCGCTGGACAGGTGTTCCTCCAGGTCGATCTTGATCTGGTCGTGCAGGCGGATGAAGCTGCCCAGGTCCTCGGGCAGGAACTGCACGATGGCCGAGATGTTGGCATGCATGCGCACATGACCGCGGATGCCGTCGGCGTACTCCGAGAGCTCGCCTTGCATCTTGTCGAGGCTGAACAGCACCGAGCGCGCGTGGTGGAGCAGGCTCTGGCCGGCAGGCGTGGGGCTGGCGCCCCGGGCATGGCGGTAGAGTAGGGTGGTGCCCACGGCGCTTTCAAGATCGGAGAGGCGCTTGCTCACGGCCGAGGGGGCCATGAATTCCTGCTCGGCGGCCTTGCCGATGCTGCCGCGCTCACACACCGCCACAAACAGCTGGAGCGAGGTGAGGTCGAGGCGGCGGGTGAAGCTGCGGTCCGGGGTGTTCATGGGTGACTCGTCGTGGATGACGATGAGTCACCAATTTTCTCACCTTGTTCGCATTTAGAGCATCGCATTTCGCGATGGGGGTCACCGCCAAAACAAAACCCGCCGAGGCGGGTTTTGTTTGATGCCGCAGGCGGCGCGGGGTGATCCTTTTACCTGGAAGCCAGTGGCTTGACATCGCGGCGTTCGGCGCCGGTGAACAACTGACGCGGACGGCCGATCTTGTACTCGGGGTCGCTGATCATTTCGTTGAGCTGGGCGATCCAGCCGACCGTGCGTGCCAGGGCGAAGATGCCGGTGAACAGGTTCACCGGGATGCCAATGGCGCGCTGCACGATGCCGGAGTAGAAGTCCACGTTCGGGTACAGCTTGCGGCTGACGAAGTATTCGTCTTCCAGTGCGATCCGCTCCAGTTCCTTGGCCAGCTTGAACAGCGGGTCGTTTTCCAGACCCAGTTCCTTCAGGACTTCGTCACAGGTTTCCTGCATCAGCTTGGCGCGGGGATCGTAGTTCTTGTAGACGCGGTGACCGAAGCCCATCAGCTTGACGCCGGAGTTCTTGTCCTTGACCTTCTCCATGAACTCGCCAACCTTGGCCACGCCGCCCTGGCGCTGGATGTCTTCCAGCATGTTCAGGCAAGCCTCGTTGGCACCGCCGTGGGCCGGGCCCCAGAGGCAGGCCACGCCGGCCGCGATGGCGGCGAACGGGTTGGTGCCCGACGAACCACACAGACGCACGGTGGAGGTGGACGCGTTCTGCTCGTGGTCGGCGTGCAGGATGAAGATGCGGTCGAGGGCACGTTCCAGCACCGGGTTGACCTTGTACTCTTCGCACGGCGTGCCGAACATCATGCGCAGGAAGTTGCCCGAGTAGCTCAGGTCGTTCTTCGGGTACATGTAGGGCTGGCCCACGCCGTATTTGTAGGCCATCGCCACCAGGGTGGGCATCTTGGCGATCAGGCGGATGGCCGCCACGTGGCGGTGCTCCGGATTGTTGATGTCGGTGCTGTCGTGGTAGAAGGCCGACAGACCACCCACCAGGCCGGTCAGCACGGCCATGGGGTGGGCATCGCGGCGGAAGCCACGCAGGAAGAACTGCATCTGCTCGTTGACCATGGTGTGGTTGATCACGAGCTTGTGGAAGTCGCCGCGCTGCTTTTCGTTCGGCAGGTCGCCGTTGAGCAGCAGGTAGCAGGTATCGAGGTAGTCGCAGTTTGTGGCGAGCTGTTCGATGGGGTAGCCACGGTACAGCAGTTCACCCTTGTCACCGTCGATGTAGGTGATGGCCGACTGGCACGAAGCGGTGGACAGGAAGCCGGGATCGTAGGTGAACATGCCGGTCTGTGCGTACAGCTTGCGGATGTCGATCACGTCCGGGCCGATGCTGCCGGCGTACACCGGCATGTCGACGCTGGGGCTGCCGTTGGAGAACGACAAGGTGGCTTTGTTGTCTACGAGTTTCATTCGGTTTCCTTTTGAGGGGCTTAAACGGGTAGCCGGGCTGCGCGAAGCATGCCCAATACATGCGTGACGTCGTCACGGGCCAGCTCGCCTTGGGGTGGTTTCCTGCCGAGCAACAGATCCAGCAGATCGTTGTCGGACAAATCCATTAGAACCCCCAGAGCTTCAGCCTGCCTGACAGTCAAGCCAGAAGCGTGCCTGGCAAAGAAGCTGTCGATGAACAGGTCGTTTTCGAGCAGTCCACGGCGGCAGCGCCAGCGCAGCTTGCTCAGAGCGCGTTGATCGAGCAGGGCGTCACAGGTACTGGCATCCATAGTGGTTCGGGTGGGGCGCTCAGATCGAGCGCATCACCATCATTTCCTTGATCTTGCCGATCGCCTTGGTCGGGTTCAGGTTCTTCGGGCACACATCCACGCAGTTCATGATGGTGTGGCAGCGGAACAGGCGGTACGGATCTTCCAGGTTGTCCAGGCGTTCGCTGGTGGCTTCGTCGCGGCTGTCGGCGATGAAACGGTAGGCCTGCAGCAGGCCGGCCGGGCCGACGAACTTGTCCGGATTCCACCAGAAACTCGGGCAACTGGTGGAACAGCTGGCGCACAGGATGCACTCATACAAACCGTTGAGCTCTTCGCGCTCCTCGGGGCTTTGCAGGCGCTCGGTCTGGGGCGGCGGCGTTTCGTTGATCAGGTAGGGCTTGATGCTGTTGTACTGCTTGAAGAACAGCGTCATGTCGACAATCAGGTCGCGCACCACCGGCAGGCCGGGCAGCGGCTTCAGCGTGATCACGCCGGGCAGCGTGTTCATGTTGGTCAGGCAGGCCAGACCGTTCTTGCCGTTGATGTTCATCGCGTCCGAACCGCAGACACCTTCGCGGCAGGAGCGACGGAAGGAGATCGTGGGATCGACTTTCTTGAGCTTCATCAGCGCGTCGAGCAACATGCGCTCGTGGCCGTCGAGTTCGACCTCGATGGTCTGCATGTAGGGCTTGGCGTCTTTTTCCGGGTCGTAGCGGTAGATCTTGAATGTGCGAAGGGCCATGGTGTTTTCTCCGGGCTTGTTCTGTTCGGGATGGGTGCTTAGAAGGTTCTGACCTTCGGAGGCACGGATTCCACGGTCAGCGGCTTCAAGTTGACGGGCTTGTACGACAGGCTGTTGGTGGCGCTGTCCCACAGCGTGTGTTTCATCCACTCCACATCGTTGCGGCCCAGCGGGAACTGGGCGTCGTCGGCCGGACGCTCGTAGTCGTTCACGGTGTGCGCGCCACGGCATTCCTTGCGGGCCGCAGCCGAGGTCATGGTGGCTTGCGCCACTTCCATCAGGTTGTCCACTTCCAGTGCTTCGATGCGCGCCGTATTGAACACCTTGGACTTGTCGCCCAGGGTGATCTTGGCCACGCGCGAGCGCAGGGCGTTGATCTTGGTGACGCCTTCGTCCATGCTGGCCTGGGTGCGGAACACGCCGGCGTGCTGCTGCATGATGGCGCGCATGTCGTTGGCCACGTCCTGGGCGTATTCACCTTCGCTTGAACCGTCCAGTCGCGCGAGGCGGGCCAGGGTCTTGTCGGCGGCGTCGGCGGGCAGGGGTTTGTGCACCTGCAGCTTGTTGTTGTTCTCGACGATGTGGTTGCCGGCTGCGCGGCCGAACACCAGCAGGTCGAGCAGTGAATTGGTGCCCAGGCGGTTGGCGCCGTGCACGCTGACGCAGGCGCATTCACCCACGGCGTACAGGCCGTTGACGACCTTCTGCGCACCGTTGCCGTCAGGCGCGACGACCTGGCCGTTGATGTTGGTCGGGATGCCGCCCATCTGGTAGTGGATGGTGGGCACGACGGGAATGGGTTCGCGCGTGATGTCCACGTTGGCAAAGTTGTGGCCGATTTCTTCCACCGAAGGCAGGCGCTTGCGGATGGTTTCGGCGCCCAGGTGGTCGAGCTTCATCAGCACGTAGTCCTTGTTGGGACCACAGCCACGGCCTTCCTTGATTTCCTGGTCCATGCAGCGCGACACGAAGTCGCGCGGGGCCAGATCCTTCAGCGTGGGCGCGTAGCGCTCCATGAAACGCTCGCCTTCGCTGTTGAGCAGGATCGCGCCTTCACCGCGGCAACCTTCGGTCAGCAGCACGCCCGCGCCGGCCACGCCGGTGGGGTGGAACTGCCAGAACTCCATGTCTTGCAGCGGGATGCCGGCGCGCGCTGCCATGCCCAGGCCGTCACCGGTGTTGATGAAGGCGTTGGTGGAGGCGGCGAAGATGCGGCCTGCGCCGCCGGTGGCCAGCAGGGTCTGCTTGGCTTCGAGGATGTAGGTCTCACCGGTTTCCATTTCCAGCGCGGTCACGCCGATCACGTCGCCGTCGGCGTCGCGGATCAGGTCCAGCGCCATCCATTCGACGAAGAACGTGGTGCGGGCCTGGACGTTCTGCTGGTACAGCGTGTGCAGCATGGCATGGCCGGTGCGGTCGGCCGCGGCGCAGGCGCGTTGCACGGGCTTTTCACCGTAGTTGGCGGTGTGACCACCGAATGGGCGCTGGTAGATGGTGCCGTCGGGGTTGCGGTCGAACGGCATGCCGAAGTGTTCCAGCTCGTAGACCACCTTCGGGGCTTCGCGGCACATGAATTCGATGGCGTCCTGGTCGCCCAGCCAGTCAGAACCCTTGATGGTGTCGGAGAAGTGGTAGTGCCAGTTGTCTTCGCTCATGTTGCCCAGCGAGGCGGACACGCCGCCCTGGGCGGCCACGGTGTGCGAGCGGGTCGGGAATACTTTGGACAGCACGGCCACCTTGAGGCCGGCGCGGGCGAGTTGCAGCGAGGCGCGCATGCCGGAGCCGCCGGCGCCGACGATCACGACGTCAAATTGGCGCTTGGGGAGATTTGCAGTAACGGTCATGGCTTCAGAGCCTCCAGAGAACTTGAACAGCCCAGCCCAGACAGGCCACGAGCCAGACGATGGTGAAGATGTGCAGGGCGAGTCGGATGCCGACGGGCTTGACGTAGTCCATCCAGATGTCGCGCATGCCGAACCAGACGTGCCAGGCGAGGGCCACGAACACGACAAAGGTCAGGGCCTTCATCCACTGGGCCGCGAAGATGCCGGCCCAGGTGTCGTAGCCCATGGGGCCGCTGGAAAAAATCACCTGCGCGAGCACGATGAAGGTGAAGAGGGCGACGAGGGCGCCGGTGACGCGCTGGGCGAGCCAGTCGCGCAGGCCGTAGTGGGCGCCGGTGACGACGCGCTTGGAACCGAAATTGACAGACATGGGGTTGTTCCTCTTGGTGACTGTGCTCAGTACAGACCGAACAGCTTGGCGCCCAGGACCAGCGTGAGGCCGATGCTCAGGGCCAGCGTGACGATGGCCGACGATTTGCCGAACTCTTTGCTGACGGCGTGGGCCACGTCCATGTAGAGGTGGCGCAGGCCGGCAATCAGATGGTGCAGGTAGGCCCAGATGATGGCCAGCACGATGAGCTTGAAGAACCAGCCCGGCACGAAACCGATTCCGGCGGCGAAGGCCGAACTGAAGCGTTCAAAAGACAGCTCGGACGAGACCGAGGTGTCGAACAGCCAGACGATCAGCGGCAACAGGATGAACATCAGGCCGCCGCTGGCGCGGTGCAGGATCGACACCCACCCCGCCAGCGGCAGGCGGTAGGTGGTCAGGTCTTTGAAGGCGTTGATGTTGCGGAATTCGGGCCGCTTTTTGGTCAACTCGGTCATGGTGGGCTTTCTTCCGATGAGGAGACAGGGAGGTTGGAAGGTTTCTTGTAACTCGTTGGTAACTCAGACCACGGGCCCGCAAATTCTATTGCAACGCAGCATACCGGACCCTGACAGGGGGTGAGGCGGGTGAGCGGTGGTGTCGATGCGGACCATGGGTCCCTCAGCTCAATTCGTTGTGGTAGTGCCGGGTTTCCGTGCGGTAGAGGCCGCGGCGCAACTCCATGGGCACATCGTTGTAGGTGTAGGCCAGCCGTTCGACGCTGAGCAGGGCATGCCCGGCTTCGATGCCGAGCCAGCCCGCCGTGTCGGCATCGGCGTTGACCGCCTTGAGCTTTTCGACGGCCCTCACCATGCGCACGCCGAACTGGGTTTCGAACAGCGCATACATGGGACCCTTGTCTTCGGCCAGCGTTTCCTGCGTGAGTCCCTTGAAGGTCGTGCCCGGCAACCACAGGTCTTCCAGAATGGCCGGCGTGCCGCCGAAGGCCAGCACACGGCGCACCTGCAGCACCGGATCGCCGGTGCGCAAGGCGAGCTGGCGCGCGACTTCCGCCGGTGCGCGCAGGCGGCGGCACTCGATGATGCGCCGTTCGGCCGGGCCCTGGGCTTCGAGCGTGCCGGTGTCGGGCAACAGGCGCAGGAAGCGGTACTGGATGTGTTGCTCCGCGTGGGTGGCCACGAAGGTGCCCTTGCCCTGGCGGCGCACGAGCAGGTTGTCGGTGGCGAGCTCGTCGATGGCCTTGCGCACCGTGCCCTGGCTCACCCGGTAGCGCGCGGCCAGATCGAACTCGCTGGGAATCATGTCGCCCGGTTTCCACTCGCCGGCCTGCAGGCTGCGCAGGATCAGGGTCTTGATCTGCTGGTACAGCGGGCTGAACGCCGGGGCGCCCTGGCCGGCCGTGCCGATGGCGTCGCCGCTGCTCGGTCCACCCGGATCCCCTGTGGATCGGGTGTCCAGTGATGACGGATCGGGCAGAAAGGCGGGTGGGATTGCCATGGTTTTTGAACTCGATGGTGCCGCCGTGTGTGTCCGGCGACGAGGTCAATGATATCTTATATAAGACATAAGACAAATTGACCAATCAGGGTTTGCGAGGGTACACTCCAAGGCTGAGCCAAATTCACGTTTTGCGGGTTTGTCCGCGCTTCGTGAGGTCCCGGACTCGGGGTTCGTCCCGCCCGCTTTCCATTTATCCAACGTCCTTTTCTGGAGTTTTCACCATGAGCAAGAAGCCCGTTCGTGTTGCCGTCACCGGTGCCGCAGGTCAAATCGGTTACGCCCTGCTGTTCCGCATCGCCTCGGGCGAAATGCTGGGCAAAGACCAGCCCGTGATCCTGCAACTGCTGGAAATTCCCGACGAGAAGGCCCAGAAAGCGCTCAAGGGCGTGATGATGGAAATCGAAGACTGCGCGTTCCCGCTGCTGGCCGGCATGGAAGCCCACAGCGATCCGATGACCGCCTTCAAGGACACCGACTACGCGCTGCTGGTCGGTTCGCGTCCGCGCGGCCCGGGCATGGAGCGCGCCGAGCTGCTCGCCATCAACGGCGCCATCTTCACGACCCAGGGCAAGGCCCTGAACGCTGTCGCCAGCCGCGACGTCAAGGTGCTGGTGGTCGGCAACCCCGCCAACACCAACGCCTACATCGCCATGAAGGCCGCCCCCGACCTGAAGCCGGGCAACTTCACCGCCATGCTGCGCCTGGACCACAACCGCGCCGCCAGCCAGCTGGCCGCCAAGACCGGCAAGGCCGTGTCGTCCATCAAGAAGCTGGCCGTGTGGGGCAACCACTCGCCCACCATGTACGCCGACTACCGTTTCGCCACCATCGACGGCGCTTCGGTCAAGGACATGATCAACGACCAGGAGTGGAACGCCAACGTGTTCCTGCCCACCGTGGGCAAGCGCGGCGCCGCCATCATTGAAGCGCGCGGCCTGAGTTCCGCCGCCTCGGCCGCCAACGCCGCCATCGACCACATGCGCGACTGGGCACTGGGCACCAACGGCGAATGGGTCACGATGGGCATTCCGTCGCAAGGCTGGTACGGCATTCCCAAGGAAGTCATGTTCGGTTTCCCGGTCACCTGCGCCAACGGCGAATACACCGTGGTCGAAGGCCTGGACATCGATGCTTTCTCGCAAGAGTGCATCAACAAGACCCTGGCCGAATTGCAGGGCGAGCAGGACGGCGTCAAGCACCTCCTGTAAACAGTGAACACCCCCTGCGCCGCTTCGCGTCTTCCCCCTCAAGGGGGGCCACACCTTCGACCCGGCGAAGCCGGTTCTTCGGTGTGTGCTGGACGGGAAGCGCGTTGGCTGGTCGCTGTAACCGCCCGGTAACTCTTCCGTGAAAATCCATCCGCGCGACATCCTCCTCGGTGCCCAGGCCGGTGCGTTCGCGCTGCCGGTCTGCGACCACTACAGCGGGGTCGAAGTGCGGATGAAGAAGAGCCTGCAGCTGCAGGCCGAGATGACTGCCGAGTTCGGCACCTGCGTCTTTGATGTCACGCTGGATTGCGAAGACGGTGCGCCCGTGGGTGGCGAGGCCGATCACGCGGCGCTGGTGACGGCGCTGGCGCTCGGTGCGGCGCCCGAAGCGCGTGTGGCCGTGCGCGTGCACCCGGTGGACCATCCCGCGTTCGACGCCGATGTGGCGACCATCGCGGGCCAGGCCGCCTCACGTCTCACGCACCTGATGGTGCCCAAGGTCGAGTCGGTGGCCGATGTGCAGCGTGCTGTCGCGGCCATGGACGCCGCCGGTGCGACCTCGTTGCCGTTGCACGTGCTGATCGAGTCGCCCGCCGCGGTGCACCGCGCCTTCGATATCGCCGCGCACCCGCGCGTGCAATCGCTCAGTTTTGGCCTGATGGATTTTGTATCGGCCCATGGCGGCGCGATCCCGGCCGATGGCATGGGCGTGGCCGGGCAGTTCAGCCATCCGCTGGTGCTGCGCGCGAAGATCGAGATCGCTTCGGCCTGTCACGCACACGGCAAGGTGCCTTCGCACAACGTGGTGACCGAGTTCAAGGATCCGGCCGCGCTGCAGACCGCCGCGCACAAGGCCGCCCGCGAGCTGGGCTACACGCGCATGTGGAGCATCCACCCGGACCAGATCCGGCCGATCCTGGCCGCGTTTGTGCCCGAGGACCGCGAGATCCACACGGCGGCCGGCATCATCGAACGCGCCGCCGCCGCCGACTGGGCGCCGGTGCAGTTCGAAGGCCGCCTGCACGACCGCGCGAGTTACCGCTTCTACTGGCAGGTGCTTGAACGGGCGCACCAGACCGGGCATGCCGTGCCCGAATCCGTGCGCCGCTGGTTCGCGCCCGTTGCCTCGATCCTTCCTGCGGCGGTTCGCGCCGTTCGGCACTGAGCTTGCTTGGTCCCTACACGCCCCTGCCTTTCCCTCGTAACAAATCCTTCCCCACCTCTCTGGAGAAAACCATGTCGACCTTCCTGACCGACTACCGCGCCCACGCCGCCGAACGCGCCGCTCTGGGTATTCCGCCGCTGCCGCTCGAAGCCAAGCAGGTCGCCGACCTGATCGAACTGATCAAGGCCCCACCGGCCGGCGAAGACGCCTTCCTGATGGACCTGCTCACGCACCGCGTGCCCCCGGGTGTGGACGATGCCGCCAAGGTCAAGGCCTCGTTCCTGGCCGCCGTGGCCCATGGTGACGTGAAGGTCGGCCTGATCTCCAAGGCCAAAGCCACCGAGCTGCTCGGCACCATGGTGGGCGGCTACAACGTGCACCCGCTGATCGAGCTGCTGGACGACGCCGAAGTCGCCGCCGTGGCCGCTGCCGCACTGAAGAAGACGCTGCTGATGTTCGACTTCTTCAACGACGTCGCCGAAAAGGCCAAGGCCGGCAACGCCCATGCCAAGGATGTGATGCAGAGCTGGGCCGATGCCGAGTGGTTCACCAGCCGCCCCGAAGTCGACAAGAAGATCACCGTCACCGTGTTCAAGGTGCCCGGCGAAACCAATACCGATGACCTTTCGCCCGCGCCCGACGCCTGGAGCCGCCCGGACATCCCGCTGCACTACCTGGCGATGCTGAAGAACACGCGCGAAGGCGCCGCCTTCAAGCCGGAAGAAGACGGCAAGCGCGGCCCGATGCAGTTCATCGAAGACCTGAAAAAGAAGGGCAACCTCGTGGCCTACGTGGGCGACGTGGTGGGCACCGGATCTTCGCGCAAGTCAGCCACCAACTCGGTGATCTGGGCCACGGGCCAGGACATCCCGTTTGTGCCGAACAAGCGCTTCGGTGGCGTCACGCTGGGCGGCAAGATCGCCCCCATCTTCTTCAATACGCAGGAAGACTCGGGCTCGTTGCCGATCGAAGTCGATGTGACGAAACTGGAAATGGGCGACGTGGTTGACGTCATGCCCTACGACGGCAAGATCGTGCGCAACGGCGAAACCGTGGTCGAGTTCCAGCTCAAGAGCGATGTGCTGTTCGACGAAGTGCGCGCCGGCGGCCGCATCAACCTGATCATCGGCCGCTCGCTCACCGCCAAAGCGCGTGAGTTCCTGGGCCTGCCAGCGAGCACCCTGTTCCGTCTGCCCAGCACACCCACCGCGACCAAGGCCGGCTTCACGCTGGCGCAGAAGATGGTCGGCCGCGCGGTTGGCCTGCCCGAAGGTCAGGGCGTGCGCCCAGGCACCTACTGCGAGCCGAAGATGACCACCGTGGGTTCGCAGGACACCACCGGCCCGATGACCCGCGACGAGCTGAAAGACCTGGCCTGCCTGGGCTTCAGCGCCGACCTGGTGATGCAGTCCTTCTGCCACACCGCCGCCTACCCGAAGCCGGTGGACGTGAAGACGCACCGCGAACTGCCGAAGTTCATCAGCAGCCGCGGCGGCGTGGCCCTGCGTCCGGGCGACGGCGTGATCCACAGCTGGCTCAACCGCCTGCTGCTGCCCGACACCGTGGGTACCGGCGGTGACTCGCACACCCGCTTCCCGATCGGCATTTCCTTCCCCGCCGGCTCCGGGCTCGTGGCCTTCGGTGCCGCCACCGGCGTGATGCCGCTGGACATGCCCGAGTCCGTGCTGGTGCGCTTCAAAGGCCAGATGCAGCCCGGCATCACCCTGCGCGATCTGGTGCACGCGATCCCGCTGTACGCCATCAAGGCCGGTCTGCTGACCGTGGCCAAGGCCGGCAAGAAGAACGTGTTCTCCGGCCGCATCCTGGAAATCGAAGGCCTGCCCGACCTGAAGGTCGAACAGGCCTTTGAACTGTCCGACGCTTCTGCTGAGCGCTCGGCCGCTGGTTGCACCGTGAAGCTGAACCCCGCCCCGGTCAAGGAGTACCTCACCAGCAACATCGTGCTGATGAAGAACATGATCGCCGACGGCTACCAGGACGCGCGCACCCTGCAGCGCCGCATCGAAAAGGTCGAGGCCTGGCTCGCCAACCCGAGCCTGCTCGAAGCCGACAAGGACGCCGAATACGCGGCCGTGATCGAGATCGACCTGAACGAGCTCACCGAGCCCGTGCTGTGCTGCCCGAACGATCCGGACGACGCCAAGCTGCTCTCCGAAGTCGCCGGTGCCAAGATCGACGAAGTGTTCATCGGTTCCTGCATGACCAACATCGGCCACTTCCGTGCGGCGTCCAAGCTGCTCGAAGGCAAGCGCGACATCCCGGTCAAGCTGTGGATCGCCCCGCCGACCAAGATGGACGCTTCCGAGCTGACCAAGGAGGGCCATTACGGCGTGTTCGGTGCCGCCGGTGCCCGCACCGAAATGCCGGGCTGCTCGCTGTGCATGGGCAACCAGGCGCAGGTGCGTGAAGGCGCGACCGTGGTTTCCACCTCGACCCGCAACTTCCCGAACCGCCTGGGCAAGAACACGTTTGTGTACCTGGCCTCGGCCGAACTGGCCGCCATCGCCTCCAAGCTGGGCCGCATCCCGACCGTGGCCGAATACCAGGCCGACATGGGCGTGATCAACAAGGACGGCAGCCAGATCTACAAGTACCTGAACTTCGACCAGATCGAAGAGTACGCGGAGATTGCCAAGGGCGTGACGGCATAAGCCATCTTCTCTCCAAAAAAGAAGCGGCCTTCGGGCCGCTTCTTTTTTGGGCTGTTCAAAGACCGGTCAAGCGGCGCCAGCCGGGCCAGGTTTCGCGCGCCATCGCGAACTTGCGTGTGGCCTCGCTCCAGGATTCGCCGCCGGCCATGGCTTCGCGAAAACGCCGCGCATCGACCACCCGCGTGCCGCCCAGCAGCGTCACACCGCGCTCGAACAGGGCATCGGGCCAGAGCCCGGCCGAAGGACCGATGACCGCGAAGCGCGTCGCATTCGGTGCGGCCGCCAGCATGTCGTCCAGCGTGTGATTGAGCAGCATGGTGGACGTGCCGACGACCACGTTGCAGGGGCCGAGGTCGGCGCGGTTCAACGTGATGTGCACGTTCGGGAAACGCTCGCGCTGGCGCGCGACCATCGCGGCGTCCATCTCCACCACGCTCAGGCGGCCTCCGGCTTCGGCAACCCTGCGCACCAGCGGCGGGAAGAAACCGATCATGCCCAGGTGGTCCTGCGCGGTGAGTGTCACCTCGCCAAGCGAGTTGCCGGCTGGCGGTGGCTCGTAGCCTATTTGCCGCCACACCGAATCGGTGAGGGCGTTGATGGCGGCGAGCGCGATGGCACGCTCCACAGGGCTGCCATTCTCAAGCCGGCTGGCCAGTGCCATCGGGTCGGCGCCCGCGAGTGGCGCCATGCCCCGAGCGCCGCCGTGAGACTTCAGCAACACATCCAGCGTGTCGCCCAGCAGCACATAGGACAGGCCGAAGGCGCCGTCTTCCAGTTCGATGGCGCAGAACTCGGCGTCGTGCGCCCCGGGGTCTTCTGCACGCCGCGGCACGTGCAGGCGTGCCACGAGCGCCGGCGGAAAACGCCGCCCGATTTGCGCGAGCTGGGCCAGCAGCGCGCGGGCAATGGGAGCGGTCTGCATGTCAGCTCAGCCGCGCAATCAGCGCGCCTTCGACGGGCGCGGCCAGCGGTACCCAGACACGGATCGGGCTGCCCTGGGCCACGGTGATGGCTTCGCCGTCCTGGTTGCGCATGGCGTCCAGCGTGACGGTGTGGTTGCCCGCGGGGTGGATGATTTCCAGCCGGTCGCCCACGGCGAAGCGGTTCTTGGCTTCCACTTCGACCCAGCCGTCTTCGCGCACCTGCAGCACCTCGCCCACGAACTGGCTGCGCTGGCTGGTGGAGTGGCCGGTGATGTAATTCTGGTAGTCCTGCGCCGGGCGGCGCTCCATCAGGCCACCGGTGTAGCCGCGGTTGGACAGGCCTTCCAGCTCCAGCAGCAGTTCGGGGTTGAAGGGTTTGCCGGCCACGGCGTCGTCGATGGCGCGGCGGTACACCTGCGCGGTGCGCGCCACGTAGTAGTGGCTCTTGGTGCGGCCTTCGATCTTGAGCGAGTCGATGCCCAGCGCAGCGAGTTTGCCCACATGCTCGACGGCGCGC
Source organism: Hydrogenophaga sp. (assembly GCA_030653975.1). GTDB lineage: Bacteria > Pseudomonadota > Gammaproteobacteria > Burkholderiales > Burkholderiaceae_C > Hydrogenophaga. The sequence continues at coordinate 75,497 of JAURYH010000018.1, forward strand.
AGGTCCTTGCTGTTCATGATGTAGGTGCCGTGCTCGTCTTCCATGATGGGCATGAGCTCGCCTGGGCGGCCGGCTTCTTCGATCAGCCAGACCTTGTTGGCTTCGGGGTGGCGTTGACCATTGCCCACGGTGGAGAAGGCGCTCGCCGCTTCTTCGTCTTCCTGCGCGAAGTTGAAACCGTCGAGCTGCGCCAGCGGCACGGCTTCGCCCGTGTCGGTGTCGGTGCTGGCGGCCTGGGTCTTGTATTCCCAGCGGCAGGCGTTGGTGCAGGTGCCCTGGTTGGGGTCGCGGCGGTTGAAGTAGCCGCTGAGCAGGCAGCGGCCCGAGTAGGCGATGCACAGCGCGCCGTGCACGAACACTTCGAGCTCGATGTCCGGACAGTCGTTGCGGATGGCGGCCACTTCGTCGAGGCTGAGCTCGCGCGAGAGGATGATGCGGGCGACACCCTGTTTCTGCCAGAACTTCACCGCCGCGCTGTTGGTGGTGTTGGCCTGCACCGAGAGGTGGATCGGCACCTCGGGCCAGAGGCCTTTCTCCATCTGTTCGCGCACCAGCATGATCAGACCGGCGTCGGCCATGATGAGCGCGTCGGGTCGCAGCTCGACCACCGGCGCCAGGTCGCGCAGGTAGGTGCGCAGCTTGTCGTTGTGTGCAATCAGGTTGCTGGTGACGAAGAATTTTTTGCCGCGCTGGTGCGCCTCGGCAATGCCTTCGGCGATCTGTTCCATGCGGAACTCGTTGTTGCGCGCGCGCAGGCTGTAGCGCGGTTGCCCGGCGTAGACGGCGTCGGCGCCGAAGTCGTAGGCGGCGCGCATGCGTTGCAGCGTGCCGGCGGGGAGCAGGAGTTCGGGGGCTTTGATGTTCACCCCCGGAATTGTCACGCAAACCGGCGGGTTCGGCCTGTGAATCTGGCTCCATGTTCGCCAGCGCACAGACCCGGCACGGATCAGTCGCTACGCTGCGCACATGTCGGTCGGACAGCTTCGTCGGACCGGTGATCCGTGTGACCTGGGCAAGCGCACGAGCCAAACCCCATGACCCCACAAGGAATCTCTATGAAAAACTCTCTTTTGCTGCTGGCGCTTTTGTCCACGCTCGGTCTGGCTGCCTGTGACCGCGCTCCTGTGGTGGTCAACACGCCACCCGCCACCGTGACGGTGCCCGGCCCCGCCGGTCCTGCGGGCGAGTCGGGTGCAACGGGCGCCACCGGCGCCACCGGCGATCAAGGCTTCACAGGCAATACCGGTAGCACCGGCAGCACCGGTGACACCGGCGCGCAGGGCAACACTGGCAATACCGGCGATACCGGCGCGCAGGGCAACACCGGCAATACCGGCAAGACCGGCGACACCGTCATCGTTGTGCCCGCACCGACGAACTGAGTTTCTTCCACGCCATTCAAGGAGATGTTATGAGCTTGGGAACCATCTTGCTGATCGTGTTGATCCTGATGCTGGTCGGCGCCTTCCCGAACTGGTCGCACAGCAAAAACTGGGGCTATGGTCCCAGCGGTGGGCTGGGCCTGGTGCTGATCATCGTGGTGGTGCTTCTGCTGATGGGACGCATCTGACCACTTTCCAGGGCCTGTTCACAACCGGAAAAAATGGGGGTGAACGGGCTCCTGGTCAAGCTGGGTGCGACCGCGCCAGCTGGCCTTCTGTTCAAAGGACATCGCATGAACACGTCACTTCGTACCCTGGGCATCGCACTGGCGCTGTCCATTCTCCCCGCCACGGCGGTGCACGCCCAGGTCAGTGTGGGTATCCAGATCGGCTTGCCGGGTGTCCAGATCGGGGTCAACATGCCTTCGTATCCGATGCTGGTCCCGGTGCCCGGGTACCCGGTCTATTACGCCCCCCAGGCCAGCGCCAACTACTTTTTCTATGACGGCCTCTACTGGGTCTATGTCGACGACAACTGGTACGCGAGCAGCTGGTACAACGGCCCCTGGGCGCTGACCAGCCGGGATTACGTGCCCCTGTTCGTGCTGCGCATTCCCGTGCGCTACTACCGACTCCCGCCACCCTATTTCAGCGGCTGGCGCGTGGACGCGCCGCCCCGATGGGACGAACACTGGGGCCGTGACTGGGCGCAGCGCCGACCCGGATGGGACCGCTGGGACCGTCGCCAGGTGCCCGCCGCCGCCCCGTTGCCGCGCTACCAGCAGAAATACCCCGGCGACCGCTACCCCGACACGCCTGAACGGCAGCGCTCGATCCGCTCGGAGCACGACCGGTATGTGCCCCGCGAGGCGGTGTCGCGTCAGCACCTGAAGGAACCAGCCCCGGTGGTACAGCGGCGCGCCGAGCCCGCCCCACCGCCACGCAGCCCGTCACGGGATTCGCGTGAGCCGGTCCGCCGTGTCGAGCCGCGCGCCAACGACGTACCGTCCCAGAGGTCCTCCCCGAACAAAGCGCAGTCCGAGCGGGACTGCCAGCCCGGTTCACCGGGCTGCCGCGCTGCGCCGCCCGACCGCAAGGCGCCCGGGCGCGGGCCCGCGGACGAAGAGCGCAACCGCGGCCGGAACTGAATCCTCCGATCCCGACGGGTACACGCTGAACCCGGGCGGGATCTGATCGCGGGTCTTCGGATGGCCGGCATTGCTGGCGGGCAGCCGTGCGACAAGCCATTACTGGCAGCACGGTGAAACCCGCTGCTGACAGAATGGTTCGCGATCCCACCGATTCCGTCAGGAGCCTTGCATGTCCCTCAGCGCCGTCTACGCCCATCCGTTCGCATCCACGGTCAAGACCTTCAGGAGCGCCTCGGGCAAAAGCGGTCGCTTCTATTCGTTGCCAGCATTGGCGAAACAGTACCCGGGGGTGAAGCGCCTGCCGGTGTCGCTGCGCATCGTGCTGGAGAGCGTGCTGCGGCACTGCGATGGTGAACGTGTGACCACGGAACATGTCGCGCAGCTCGCCCGGTGGCAGCCGAACGCGCCGCGCAGCGACGAGATTCCGTTCACGGTGGCGCGCGTCGTGCTGCAGGACTTCACCGGTGTGCCGCTGCTGGCCGACCTGGCCGCCATGCGCAGCACCGCGCAGCGCCTGGGGCATGACCCGAAGAAGATCGAGCCGCTGGTGCCGGTGGACCTGGTGGTGGACCACTCGGTGATGGTCGACTACTACGGCACGAAGAACGCGCTCGACCTCAACATGAAGCTCGAATTCCAGCGCAACCGCGAGCGCTACGAGTTCATGAAATGGGGCATGCAGGCCTTCGAGACCTTCGGCGTCGTGCCGCCGGGCTTCGGCATCGTGCACCAGGTGAACCTGGAGTACCTGGCGCGTGGCGTGCACCTGAAGGGTGGTCTGTATTACCCCGACACGCTGGTGGGCACCGACAGCCACACCACCATGATCAACGGCATCGGCGTGGTGGCCTGGGGCGTGGGCGGCATCGAAGCCGAAGCCGCCATGCTGGGCCAGCCGGTCTACTTCCTCACGCCCGACGTGGTGGGCTTCGAACTCACGGGCCGCCTGCGCGAAGGCTGCACCGCGACCGACCTCGTGCTCACGGTGACCGAGATCCTGCGCAGCCACAAGGTGGTGGGCAAGTTCGTCGAATTCTTTGGCGAGGGCACGGCCTCGCTCACCTTGCCCGACCGCGCGACCATCGCCAACATGGCGCCCGAGTACGGCGCCACCATGGGCTTTTTCCCGGTCGATGAAAAGACGCTCGACTACTTCCGTGGCACCGGCCGCAGCAAGGGCGAGATCGAGGCCTTCGAGGCCTACTTCCGCGCCCAGGAGCTGTTCGGCGTGCCGAAAGCCGGTGACATCGACTATTCGCAGGTGGTCCAGCTGGACCTGGGCCAGGTCACCCCCAGCCTGGCAGGCCCCAAGCGCCCGCAGGACCGCATCGAACTCGGCCGGGTGGCGGCACAGTTCGCCTCGCTGTTCAGCAAACCCAACGCGGAGAATGGCTTCAACCAGCCGGCCGCGCTGCTGCACACGCGTTACCAGCCCGAGCTGGGCCAGCCCGCCGACCCGCCGGCGCCCGAGAAGGCGACGCCCACGCCCCCCGGCGCGCCGCGGTTCGAGGCCGAGATGGAGGGCAACAAGCCGGCGCGCGCCACGGCCCACGCCGAGGACGAGCCACTGTCGCAGGCGGTGCAGAAAAAGCTGACCATCGGCAACGGCGACGTGCTGATCGCCGCCATCACCAGTTGCACCAACACCAGCAACCCCGGCGTGCTGCTGGCCGCGGGCCTGCTGGCGAAGAAGGCGGTGGAAGCCGGACTCAAGGTCAAGCCGCACATCAAGACCTCACTGGCCCCGGGCTCGCGCATCGTCACCGAATACCTCACCGCCACCGGCCTGCTGCCCTACCTGGAAAAGCTGGGTTTTTCGCTCGCGGGTTATGGCTGCACCACCTGCATCGGCAACGCGGGCGACCTCACGCCCGAGCTCAACGCCGTGATCACGCAGAACGATCTGGTGTGTGCCGCCGTCCTCTCGGGCAACCGCAATTTTGAAGCCCGCATCCACCCCAACCTGAAGGCCAACTTCCTCGCCAGCCCGCCCCTGGTGGTGGCCTATGCGATCACCGGCACCGTGCTGACCGACCTGATGACCGAGCCGCTGGGCAAGGGCCATGGTGGCAAACCGGTCTACCTGGGCGATGTCTGGCCGAGCAGCGACGAGATCCATGCGCTGATGAAATACGCCATGCACGGCAAGGCCTACCGCGACAACTACGAACGCGTGAAGACCGAACCCGGCAAACTCTGGGAGCGCATCAAGGGCGTCGGTGGCAAGACCTACACCTGGCCGACCAGCTCCTACATTGCCGAACCGCCGTTCTTCGATGGTTTTACCTTGCAGCCGCCCGCGGAACAGGCGCCCGCGGTGCGCAGCGCGCGCATCATGGCCCTGTTCGGTGAATCCATCACCACCGACCACATCTCGCCCGCCGGCTCCATCAAGGAGAGTTCGCCCGCGGGTCAGTGGCTGCTGGCGCGTGGCGTTCTGAAGCCCGATTTCAACAGCTACGGCGCGCGCCGCGGCCACCATGAGGTGATGATGCGCGGCACCTTTGCCAACGTGCGCATCAAGAACCTGATGCTGCCGCCCGGACCGGACGGCTCGCGCGAGGAGGGCGGCTGGACGCTGTACCAGGGCGATGGTCTGGTCGAGAAAATGAGCATCTTCGACGCCGCCATGCGTTACCAGGCCGCGGGCGTGCCCACTGTGGTCTTCGCGGGCGAAGAATACGGCACCGGCTCCAGCCGCGACTGGGCCGCCAAGGGCACGCAGTTGCTGGGCATCAAGGCCGTGGTGGCGCGCAGTTTCGAGCGCATCCACCGCAGCAACCTGGTGGGCATGGGCGTGCTGCCGCTGCAGTTCAAGGCGGGTGATTCCTGGGAAAGCCTGGGCCTGACCGGCGACGAACAGATCGATGTGCTGCCGCACCCCGGGCTGCTGCCGCAAAGCGATGCGGTGCTGGTGATCACCCGCGCCGACGGCTCGCGTCGCGAAGTGCCGCTCACGCTGCGCATCGACACGCCGGTGGAAGTGAACTATTACCGCGCCGGCGGAATCCTCCCCTACGTGCTCAGGCAGTTGCTCGGCGCTTGAGCCCCGCGCCGCAACGCGGCATGATGTGTCTCATCGTCACCCAGCGTTTCAGGAGTTGTCGTGCGCAAGCCGCCTGCCCTCTACAGCCGATCGGTACGCGCCGTCCCTGCGCCAGGGGGTGCGCGCCCTCCGGAAACGCCCGGAGCCACCGATTCGCCCGCCCTTGTGGGTGAGGCGCAGCCGGTACCGGGTGCCCGGCGTGGCTGGCGTGCGGATCTGGCCCGGGCGGCCGCCAGTCCCCGCGTGATGTGGGCCGCTCTGGCCCTGCTGGGTGCTTTGCTGCTGGCGAGCGTCTGGACGCGGGGACCGGTCGGCGCCAGGGCGCTGACGCAGAAGGACATCGACGCGGCGGTGCTGCGCACACTCACCACCCAGAACCTGCCCTCGGCGGCGGCGCGCGCGGCCGAGAAGATCCGACCGGCCGTGGTGCGCGTGATGTCCTTTGTGAAGAACACCAAGGGCGAAGAGGTGGAACACGGCGTGGGCACCGGCGTGGTGATCCTCGACAAGGGCGTCATCCTGACCAATCTGCATGTGGTGCAGGCCGCGCAGACGGTCAAACTGGTGTTTGCCGACGGTTCCGAATCGGGCGCCACCGTCACCGGTGTGCAGGCGGAAAACGACCTGGCCGTGCTGCAGGCCCACACCATTCCCGACGACCTGCACGCCGCCACCCTGCGCAGCACCGGCGATCTGGTCTCCGGTGACCATGTGGTGGCCGTGGGCTTTCCCTTCGGCATCGGCCCCTCCACCTCGGCGGGCGTCATTTCCGGACTGGGTCGTGCCTTCAAGTCGCCCGAGGGCGAACAGGAGATCGACAACCTGATCCAGTTCGACGCGGCGGCCAACCCGGGCAATTCCGGTGGACCGCTGGTCACCATGGACGGCGAGGTGGTCGGCATCGTCACCGGCATCCTCAACCCCACCAGCCACCGCACCTTTGTCGGCATCGGTTTTGCCGTGCCGATTGAAAGCGCCGCGGGCGCCGTCGGTCTTCCCCCGTTTTAGGATGAACACCCCCTGCGCCGCTTCGCGTCTTCCCCCCTCTCTCGCCTTCGGCGGGAGGGGAACCGCACCCACGGCCTGGCAAAGCCAGTTCCGTGGTGCGACTGGATGAAAGCACCTCTTGCCCACGACTGGGCTCTGTTTGAAATATCAGGAGTGCATATGAATTCCACAGAAGCCCCCGACACCGCCCAGCTCATGGAGCAGATCCTCTACGAGGTGAAACGTGTGGTGGTCGGGCAGGACCGGTTCCTGGAGCGCGTCATGGTGGCCATGCTGGCGGGAGGTCACCTGCTGGTTGAGGGGGTACCCGGGCTGGCCAAGACGCTGACTGTCAAGACCCTGGCCAGCGTGGTGCAGGGCAGGTTCAAGCGCATCCAGTTCACGCCCGACCTGGTGCCGGCCGATCTGGTGGGCACGCGCATCTACAACCAGAAGACCGGTGACTTCAGTACCGCGCTCGGCCCGGTGTTTGCCAACCTGCTGCTGGCCGACGAGATCAACCGCGCGCCGGCCAAGGTGCAGAGCGCGCTGCTGGAGGTGATGCAGGAGCGGCAGGTGACGATCGCGGGCGAGTCGCACAAGGTGCCCAGCCCCTTTCTGGTGATGGCGACGCAGAACCCGATCGAGACCGAAGGCACCTACCCGCTGCCCGAAGCGCAGGTGGACCGCTTCATGATGAAGGTGCTGGTGGACTACCCGACCGACGAAGAAGAGTTCGTCATCGTTGAACGTGTCACCGGCCCGGCGGTACAGGTTCAGGCCGTGGCCACCACCGACCAGCTCGCCGCGCTGCAGGCGCTGTGCCGCCAGGTCTATGTGGACCCGGCGCTGGTGCAGTACGCCGTGCGCCTGGTGTCGGCCACGCGCACGCCCGAGAAACACGGCCTGAAAGACGCCGCGCGCTTCATCACCTACGGCGCCAGCCCGCGCGCCACCATCGGCCTGGTGGAGGGCGCACGCGCGCTGGCCATGCTGCGCGGGCGCAACTACGTGCTGCCCGAAGACATGAGCGATCTGGTGCCCGACGTGCTGCGCCACCGCATCGTGCTGTCCTACGAAGGCCTGTCCGAGGGGCTGGACAGCGATGCGCTGATCGCCCGGATCATGGCCGCCGTCACCCCGCCCTCCAAGCCGCTGGAGCACGAAAAGCGCGCCGCTTAATATGAAAACCACCCCCGTTGCTTGCTCGCTGCGCGTAGCCGCATCCCCCCTTGTATGTTCCGTTCTGTGTTTTTTGAAGAGTGAATCTTGTCGGTTGGTGCGCCAAACCTGCATCCCCCTGGAGCCCAGAGTTCGTCCTTGAGCACTTGGTCAACGCACCGACCCTTTTCATCCAACC
>JAURYH010000044.1 GCA_030653975.1 Hydrogenophaga sp.
CCCATAACGTCCCAGGAAATCCCGCAAGATTTCACGTATATTTCGATGGGGTGCAAGGGGTCGCGAGTTCGAATCCCGCCACGCCGACCATATGAATCAAGGACTTAGAGCAGAAATGCTCTAAGTCCTTTCTTCTTTGTGCCTTCAAAATCATCCGTTGTCCCAACTGCGGGCAAAGCTGGAGATGATCCCAATCCACCAGCGATAGCTGTGTGGTGGTCGATCCATGTGCCATCTGGGCACTTTTCGGGAAAGAAGCTGTTCATGTGATCAGCGACGGCTTTCGCCAATTCTTCGTCTGCGAGAGACCTGTCGGCACAGCCGGCGGCATCCAGGCGCGTCACATCTTGCCAGTGACGGGCAATGCGATCACCACCGCGGAAGGCGCCCTGTTTGCAGAAAACGTGAATGGCTGTGGCCTTTTCCCAGGAGGTTCGCTCTGCGCGCATGACCAGCGGCATTGCTTCCGGAAATGACAAACCCTAAAAGTGCTGCTGCATCACAGTGAACGGCACGGGGTTCTGATGGTTCACCTGTTGGGCGAGTGCCGAATTCGAGCATGACAGTCACTCGCTTTTTTGTAGTCATCGCATCACCTTGTGCCGCGCACATCTGCGGCGCAGCGTGAAGTTTTACTATTTGCGGATGAGTGCTACACCATTCGATAGGATCGTTAGCCTTGTTTCAACACGGAAGGCACGTCCATGAGCGCACCGAACCATGCCGACCTGTTGCAGCAACTCGTGCCCATCGTTCGCGCGGCTGGTGAACTGGTGATGGCGGTCTACGCCACCGACTTCCATGTGCTCAGCAAAGCCGACGCCTCGCCGGTGACCATGGCCGACCAGCAGGCGGAAGACCTGATCACCGAAGCACTGATGCGGATCACGCCCGGGATTCCGGTGGTGGGCGAAGAGGCGGTGTCGGGTGGCGAAAAGCCCGACATCAGTGAACGATTCTGGCTGGTGGATCCGCTCGATGGCACCAAGGAATTCATCAGCCGCAACGGCGAATTCACGGTCAACATCGCTCTGGTGGAGCACGGGCAGCCGGTGCTGGGTGTGGTGCTGGCCCCGGCCCTGGGCGCGCTGTACGCTGGTGGCGTGGGCCTGGGCGCCTGGGTGGAGCAGGACGGCCAGCGCACACCGATTGCCTGCCGCGCCGTGCCGCCCGAAGGCCTGTCGGTGGTGGCCAGTCGCTCGCACGGCGACGCGGCAGCGCTGGACGCGTTCCTGGCCGGGCGCAAGGTCGCGCACAACGTCAGCGCAGGCTCATCGCTCAAGCTGTGCCTGGTGGCCAGCGGGCAGGCCGACGTGTATCCGCGTCTGGGCCGCACCATGGAATGGGACATCGCCGCCGGTCACGCGGTGCTCAGTGGGGCCGGTGGCGCGGTCGAACGGCTGGACGGACAACCGCTGCGCTACGGCAAGCCGGGCCTGGACAACCCCCACTTTGCTGCCTGGGGGTTGCGCTGAAGCGCGACGGATCTGCGGTGACCGCTGCCCTGACACTGTTGTCCGTCGTGGTCCTGCTGGGGCGGCTGGTCCACGGCCGGTGGTCGGCTGCGGTGTTGGCCCGTGGGCCGCGGCATATTTCCTGTTTGGCCTGTTCGACGAAAAGGTCTTGCTGTCGCGCTATTTCAATCCGACGCTGGCGATGCTGATCCTTTTGCTGCTGGTGTCGCTGGAGCTGGAACGTTCGGTGCGCGTTGCTTGCCTCGCAACGCGTCCGATACGCAATTTGGCACCATGTTCGGTGCGGGTGTGGCGGGTATTCGACGGGGCGACAAACGCCTCCAAGGGCCGCTTGGCCGGGTGCCAGAGCGCACTGGCACTGGGGTCTCATCAGAGGCGCAGCGCCGCGTGCACACGCGCCGCGGCGTACGCATCGTTCGCCGCGTAGACCAGTTGCGCCTCGCTCAGGCGCGGATTGGCCCAGTTGGAGGTAGCGGCCTTTTTCGATTTGATGAAGCGCTGGTTGAACAGCACCGCCACTGCGCCTTTCACGCCCATGTCCTTGCGGTAACCCTGCCGGCGAAAGACGTGATTCAGCTCCAGCACGCCAGCGGGTTCTACCAGCAGTTTGCTCACGATGCGCTTGGTGTCGTCGCCGAGGCCAAAACCGGCCTTGGTGAAACCGGCGTCGGCGAGCAGGCCGGCCACCAGTTCGCGGCAGGCCGTGTCCGTCAGCTGGAATACCCAGGCGTGCTGCTGTGTGGCGAGCTGCACGATGTGCGGTCCGTCGGACACCTGGTCCTTGAAGAAGGTGGGCTTGCTCTCGGTGTCGAAGCCCCAGGCCGCATGGTCGCGCAGCGCCGCCGCGGCTTCGCGGGCCTGCACCACCGTGTCCACCAGCGTGATGCGGTCCAGACCCAGACGGTCAAATTCGGGCAGCAGCGCGATGGCTTCCTTGTCGGGCGTGGGGCGGGTGGTTTGCATGGCGTCGGAGGCGGGTGGTCGCTGCGGGCGGGATCGATAATCAAGACATTGTGCAACGCACCCCGATGCACCCCGATGCACCCCTTTGTGCCCGATGCTTTCATGACCTACACGCTCCAGCTCTACGTCTCCGACGACACCACGCCCGCGCAGCGCCAGGCGGCCGAGCGGCTGTTCCGCCAAGCGCTGGAGTCGGCTCTGGGTGATGCCGCATTGGTGGCGCCGGTGTATGCGGCCTATCAGGCCATCGTGGCCCGGTATGGCGACACGCCAGACGTGGAAGCGCTCACGGTGGATGAGCGCACGGTGCTCGAACACTGGCAACTGGCCGAAACCGCCGCCGTCGAAGCGGTGTTCGGCCCGCACCGGCACCTGGACGAAGGCGGCTACCAGATCGTCTTGCCCGCATAATCGCTACCCCGTTCACGTCCTCCCTGGGCGCTCATTCCCTTTGAAGGACTTCCCCATGCGAAAAACCTATCCCCTGCGGCCCGAGGGCAAAAATCCCGATCGCGTGCTCGATGCCGTCAAGCACGACATCCGCAAATACATGAAACGCGAGCGCCGCCGCGATCTGCCCGAAGGCGCCACCTTCTGGGATTTCGACTGCCGCTTCGGTGCGGACAAGGACAGCGCACAAGCCGCCAATCCGGCCGAACTGATCGGCCTGCTCGACGCCTTGGCGAAGGCGGGTGGCGAACAGTGTTACGTGGAGCTGCTGGCCAAGCCTGGCGTGCGCCAGCCACGACCGGCCGGCCTGGAGGCGAACGGCGATGTCGGGTCTTCGCCCGCGCCTTCCGATTCCGACGACTGATGCTGTGTGGTGGGCCGTCCGGCAAGCGGGTGGCCAAAGGCTTCGCCGCTACTCGGGCTGGCCGGTCTTCGCGGCTGCAGCTGAAGCGCGCAGCTTGTCTTTCTTGCTCGGGCGCTTGCCCTTGATGCCGCCGCCCGCCGGCCCGGCCGGCGCAGCCACATCGGTGGGCTCGAACCCGGTCAATTGTTCCAGCGGCAGGCTCAGGCCCTGGCGCTTTTCGATCAGGCGCCAATGGGCCTCGGTGTCGGCACTCACGAAGCTCACGGCCAGCCCGCTCTCGCCTGCGCGCCCGGTGCGGCCGATGCGGTGAACGTAGTCCACCGCCGAGCGCGGCAGGTCAAAGTTCACCACCACGGGCAGCTGCGCGATGTCGATACCGCGCGCGGCGAGATCGGTGGTGACCACCACGTCCCAGCGCTTTTCCTTGAACTCCTGCAGCGCCTGCTTGCGCGCGCCCTGGCTCAGACCGCCGTGGAACGACGTGGCGAACAGGTCTCCATGGTGCAGCTTGGAAGCGAGCCGCTCGGCCGCGTACTGCGTGGCCACGAACACCAGCACGCGCTCCCAGCCGTTGTCCTTGATCAGTTGGCGCAGCAGCTGGGTGCGCCGGCTTGCATCGACCGCGATCGCTCGTTGCAGGATCACGGCTTCTGCCTGCGCCGGGGTGGGCAGGTCCACGCGCTGCGGGTCACGCAGCAGGCCGCCCGCGAGCGCTTCCACAGCGGGCGGGAAGGTGGCCGAGAAAAACAGGTTTTGTCGCTGTGCGGGCAACAAGGCGAGCACGCGGTCCAGCTCATCCGCAAAACCCAGGTCGAGCAGGCGGTCGGCCTCGTCCAGCACCAGCAGCTCCACGGCCGAGAGCCGCAGCGCGTTGTGCTCGACCAGGTCGAGCAGGCGTCCGGGCGTGGCGACCATCACATCGGCACCGCCGCGCAGCGCCATGAGCTGCGGGTTGATGGACACGCCACCAAACGCCACGGCAATGCGGGGGCGGGAGGGCAGGTGTTGCGCCAGGCTGCGCAGCACTTCGCCCACCTGGGCCGCGAGTTCGCGCGTGGGCACCAGCACGAGTGCGCGAACGCGCCGCGGGGTGTGCACGGGTCCGGTTTGCAGGCGTTGCAGCAGCGGCAGGGCAAAGGCTGCGGTCTTGCCCGAGCCGGTCTGGGCCGTGGCGAGCAGATCGGCGCCGCCCAGCACGGCGGGGATGGCTTCCAGCTGGATGGGGGTGGGCGCGGTGAAGCCGAGTTCGGCGGCGGCCTGGGCGAGGGTGGGGGCAAGCCCGAGGGAGATGAATGGCATGGGGGGTCGAGTTTAACGGTCGGCCCCCGCGGGGCAGCCCCGCGTTACGATGCGGGCCCATGAAAAACAAGTTGTCTTCTTTGGGCGGCCTGGTGTATTCCACCGAAGCGGGTCGCATGTGTCCCGCTTGCCGGCAACCGGTGGCGCAGTGCGTCTGCAAGCAGGCGGTGGTGCCCGCGGGCGACGGCACCGTGCGGGTGTCGCGCGAAACCAAGGGCCGGGGCGGCAAGGCGGTGACGCTGGTGAAAGGCGTGGCGCTGGATGCCGCAGGACTGGCCGCGCTGGGCAAACAGCTCAAGGCGGCTTGCGGCACGGGCGGGACGGTGAAGGATGGCGTGATCGAGATCCAGGGTGATCACATCGAGCGCGTGATGGCGGCGCTGATCGCGCAAGGTCACAAGGTCAAACGCGCGGGTGGCTGAGGGCGCCTGTGCTCAGGTGAGCCGCGCCCACCACAGGCGCAGGCGCATGCCGATTTCACTGGTGTAGCCCACGCTGGCGCTGCGCAAACGGCCATCGGCATCCACCACCACGAACGCGGGCACGGCCCGAAAACCCAGCGTTTGCGCCAGCGCGCCGCGCGTATCGATGGCGGTGGCCCAGGGCAGTTCCCGTTTGGCCAGCACGCGCGCCACGGCATCGGGTGGACCGGACTGCATGGCGACGGTGAGCACGGGCCAGTCACGCGAAAGGCGTGTGACGCTGTGTTCCTCGGTGCGGCAGATGGGGCACCATTCGGCCCAGATGTGCAACGCCACCGGCTGGCCCGGGTGTAGAGCGCGCCAGTCGGCCAGGGTGGCGTCGACATGGCTGCCGTCGGACTGGATCAGGGTGAAGGCCAGATCGGGCGCAGGGCCGGTCGGCACGTGGCGCGTTTGCCAGGCCTGCACGCCGACGAACACGAGCACCACCAGCAGCAGGGTGCCGAGGTGGCTCTTCCACTGTGCTCGCCAGTGGTTGCGAAGACGAGGCCAGATTGAAGGGGGCATGGGATTGAGCGGCGCGTGAAGGAAGGGTGTCACATCAGCCAGCCGGGCCGCAACAGCAGCACCAGACCCAGCAACAGCATGACGCTGCCGGCGAGCAGCTTGAGCACGCGGCCGGCGCGCTCGCTGAGCTTGCGCCGACTCAGTGCGGTCACAGCCAGTCCCACCATGAGCGCGTCGTCGGCCATGTAACCCAGGATGTAGAGGCCCAGGTAGGCATAGCGGGCCACAGCGGTTGGCTCGTGTTGCGTGAGCACGGCGGTGTAGATGGCCGGAAACCCTGCGGTGCACAGCAGCTCGACGAAGTTCACCAGCACCGCCAGCGTGATGACCGAGATCATGGCCAGTCCGAGGGTGGGGGCCGCGATGACACGTCGCATCCGATCGTACAGGCCGGGCTTGGCCGAATCGGGAATGCTGAACGAGGGGCCGCGCCCGAAGGCAAAAAAGTCCTTCACGTTCAACAGACCGATCAGCAGCGCCACGGTTCCCAGCGACACGCGCAGGGCGTTCGACAGACCAAGCACGAGAAAGAAGTTGAGCCAGGCCGCCATGAAGGCGTAGTACACCGCACCACTGGCCAGCACGAAAGTGCCTGCCACCAGCGCCATGCGCCGGCGGTCCTGCAGGCGCACCAGCAGCGACAGCAGGAACAGCAGCACCCAGGTGGCGCAGGGGTTGAATCCATCCAGCAGGCCCAGCGCCAGCGTGAACAGCGGCAGACCCAGGCGGTTGACATTCAGGGGGCCGAAAAGCTGTGTTTCGACCTGATCTCGAACGGCTGGCCTGGCGCCGTCTTGCTGGATCAGCTGCAGCAAAGAGCGGCCAGTGTGCCCGCTGTCGTCAAAGCCCACCAGCACGGTGTCCTTGAACAGGAAGGTGGGCACGCCCGGCGGCCAAGCGCCAACCGCCCGCGAGATCCGTTCCAGATCGCTGCGGGCCTGTTCGTCCTGGCCCACGTCGCGCAGAACGACGCGCACACCGCGCAGGTCTTCGGGGCCCAGCGCAGAGAGGAACGCCTTGGCGCTCGCACAGTGCGGGCAACCCTCGCGAACAAAAACATGCAGCTCGGCCTGGACGCTGGTGTCGGCCGGTGTGCCTGGGGTTTGAGCGCTGGCCGGTAGCGACATCAGGGTCAGCAGGACGAGGAACCCTGTCACCAGCCGCATCAACAGCCTTTGCGCGAGTGACTCTGAAGCCGGGCAGGAACGAGGCAACATGCCAGCTGAGTACACAGTTACAAAGGCGGGTGTCGGGCGACTTCAGCGCAGCACTTCGAGCAGGCGGTCCAGCCCGCCCTCGTTGATGGCGACCATGGCCTGCTCGCGCACCCTGGGTTTGGCGTGGTAGGCCACCGACAGGCCCGCCTCGCCCATCATGGGCAGGTCGTTGGCGCCGTCGCCCACGGCAATCGCCTGCCTGGGACTGATGCCCAGCAGCGCGCAGGTCTCCAGCAACATCTTGCGTTTTTCGGCGCCGTCGCAGATGTCGCCCCAGGGCTGGTCCACCATGCGGCCGGTCAGCTGGCCGCAGTTGGGGCCGCTTTCAATTTCCAGCACGTTGGAGCGCGTGTAGTCGATGCCCAGGCGGTCGCGGACGCGGTCGGTGAAATAGGTGAAACCGCCCGAGACCAGCAGCACTTTCATGCCCACGGCCTTGCAGGCTTTCACCAGCGCCTCAGCGCCGGGATTCAGCTGCAGGCGTTCGGCCAGCACCTGTTCCATGTGGGCCACGGTCACGCCGCGCAGCAGCCGCACGCGCCGGCGCAGGCTTTCCTTGAAATCGGCGATCTCGCCGCGCATGGTGGCTTCGGTGATGGCCGCCACCTCGGCCTTGAGCCCGGCCGCGTCGGCGATCTCGTCCACGCACTCGATGTTGATGAGCGTGGAATCCATGTCGAACGCGATGAGCTTGAAATCCTTCAGGTTCAGCGGCGGCGTGAAGCCCTGGACGGTGAGGCCGGGGGCGAATTCGGAGGAGGAGGTCATCCCGGAATTATCGCGGGAGCCGGGACGATCGTTCCGATCAGGACCTGGGGTGGGCCAGCACCTTCGTCATCGTGCCGATCTGCGCCTTCAGATCACCACCCACGAGATCCGCCACCGATTGCTGTTCGTTGGTCACGGTGAAGCCGGCGGCCTGCAGCCGGGCCTTGACGTCTTCGGTGCTGGTGCCTGCCACCTGGGCCAGCACGGTGATCGGGGCCTTGGCCAGGGCGCGCACCGGGGGCGCGAAGCCGGGCTCGCTGCCCCCAGCGCCGCCGGCTGGAATGAAGCTCAGGGCCAGCACGAGGGCGAACAGACCCATGACCACGCGGCCCGGGGTCTGGTTGAAGTAGCGTTTGAAGGCCGGCATGTTCAGCAGCACATGCAGCAAGACGCCGATCACCATGGCCCAGCTCAGCCATTCGTGGGCGGTCTTGTTCAGGCCGCTGTCGAGGTGGAAAAACATCAGCACGCCGGTGACGGCGGACAAAAAGAAGGCACCGATCACGACGGGCGTGATCCAGGGGCGGTGGGCGTTGAGGTTCATGGTGGGGTTCCCTTTTGGTTTAGGTGAAAACCCCAGTGTGAAAGCGGTATTTGAAGAAGATCCTCTGCTGTGTGAACGGTCGGTAAAGCAAGGGACCCGTTGGACCTTTGTTGATCTGGCTCAAATGGCGGCCGACTCGGCGGCTTTCAGCGGTTGTCCCAGCGAGCGCAGCACGTCGCGCACCAGTTGCACCCGGTCTTTCACCTCGGGCAGGGCGCGCTCGATGCGCAGCTTCTCGTTGCCGGCGAGCTTGATGTGCCGGTTCTTCTGGATCAGCTCGATGATGCGCATGGGCTCGACCGGCGGGTTGGCCTTGAAGGTGATGTTCGTGACGCCGGGCGCCGCATCGACCTTCACCACGCCATAGGGCGCGCTGATGCAGCGCAGGCGGTGCACGTCGATCAGCGTCTGTGCCTGGGACGGCAGTTTTCCGAAGCGGTCCACGATCTCTTCGAGCAGACCGTCCACCTGGTCGGTGGTCTTGGCGGTGGCGAGCTTCTTGTAGAACGAGAGGCGCAGGTGCACGTCGCCGCAGTAGTCGCTGGGCAGCAGGGCGGGCGCGTGCAGATTGATGTCGGTCGTCACGCTCAACGGGCTGAGCAGGTCGGGTTCGCGCCCGGCTTTCAGCGAACGCACGGCTTCGTTGAGCATTTCGTTGTAGAGCTGGAAGCCGACCTCCAGCATGTTGCCGCTCTGGTTCTCGCCCAGCACCTCGCCGGCGCCGCGGATCTCCAGGTCGTGCATGGCGAGGTAGAAACCGCTGCCGAGTTCTTCCATCTGCTGGATCGCGTCGAGCCGCTGCGCGGCCTGCTTGGTCAGGCCCTCGATGTCCGGCACCATGAGGTAGGCGTAGGCCTGGTGGTGGCTGCGGCCGACGCGGCCGCGCAGCTGGTGCAGCTGGGCCAGACCGAACTTGTCGGCGCGGCTCATGACGATGGTGTTGGCCGTGGGCACGTCGATGCCGGTCTCGATGATGGTCGAGCACAGCAGCAGGTTGTAGCGCTGCGCCACGAAATCGCGCATCACGCGCTCCAGGTCGCGCTCGGGCATCTGGCCGTGGGCGATCGCGATGCGTGCCTCGGGCAGGATTTCTTCCAGCTTCTGCTTGCGGTTCTCGATCGTCTCGACCTCGTTGTGCAGGAAGTAGACCTGGCCGCCGCGCTTCAATTCGCGCAACACGGCTTCGCGGATCACGCCGTTGCTCTCGCTGCGCACGAAGGTCTTGATCGCCAGGCGGCGCTGCGGCGCGGTGGCGATCACGCTCAGGTCGCGCAGGCCTTCGAGCGCCATGCCCAAGGTGCGCGGGATCGGCGTCGCGGTGAGCGTGAGCACGTCCACCTCGGCGCGCATCGCCTTCATGGCCTCCTTGTGGCGCACGCCGAAGCGGTGCTCCTCGTCGATGATGAGCAGGCCGAGGTCCTTGAACTGGGTCTTTTCGCTCAGCAGCTTGTGCGTGCCGACGACGATGTCCACCGAGCCGTCGGCAATGCCCTTGATGGCCGCCGTGATCTCCTTGCCGGAGCGAAAGCGCGACACCTCGGCCACCTTCACCGGCCACTTGGCGAAGCGGTCCACCAGGGTCTGGTAGTGCTGCTCGGCCAGCAGCGTGGTGGGCGCGAGGAACGCCACCTGGCGCCCGCCCGTCACGGCCACGAAGGCGGCGCGCAGGGCCACTTCGGTCTTGCCGAAGCCCACGTCGCCGCACACCAGCCGGTCCATCGGGCGTGGGCTGATCATGTCCTGGATGACAGCGTGAATCGCGCCGCGCTGGTCGGCGGTTTCGTCGAAGCCGAAGTCGTTGGCGAAGATCTCGTAGTCCTGCGCACTGAAGCGGAACGCGTGGCCCTGGCGCGCGGCGCGGCGGGCGTAGATGTTCAGCAGCTCGGCGGCGGCGTCGCGCACCTGTTCGGCAGCCCTGCGTTTGGCTTTCTCCCACTGGCCGCTGCCCAGGCGGTGCAGCGGCGCCTCGTCGGCGCTCACGCCGGTGTAGCGGCCGATCAGCTGGAGCTGGCTCACCGGCACGTAGAGCACCGCCTTGTCGGCGTATTCGAGGTGCAGGAACTCCATCAGCGCGGGCGTGCCGTCCGGGTTCTTCTCGCCCATGTCCATGTGGACCAGGCCGCGGTAGCGGCCGATGCCGTGCGCGTTGTGCACCACCGGGTCGCCCACGTTGAGCTCGCTCAGGTCCTTGATCAGCGCGTCGACGTCGCTGACCTGCTCCTGCCTCTTGCGCCGGCGCGTGGTGGGGCCGGCGGCGAAGAGCTCGGTCTCGGTGACGAAGTCGATGCCGTCTTCCAGTGAACTGAAACCGACCGTGAGCACCGAGGTGGCGATGCCGGTCTTTTCGTCGCTGGCCTGGAATTCGGCCAGCGAATCGAAGGCCGGCGGGTTCAGGCCACTGGCGCGCAGGAAGTCCAGCAGGCTTTCGCGCCGGCCATCGCTCTCGGCCAGCAGCAGCACGCGGTTCGGTGTGTTGCGGATATGGCCCTGCAGGCGCGAGAGCGGGTCTTCGGCGCCGCGCAGAACCGACAGGTCGCCCAGCTTCTGCGCGAAGGCGTTGTCGGCCACGTCTTCCACCGCCGGGCGGAGGGCGAGCTGCGCGTGGGCGTTGGCGCCGGTGTAGAACTGCTCGGCCGAGAGGAACAGGCTCTCGGGCGGCAGGGCCGGGCGCTCGGGGTCGCCCTTGACGAGGCGGTAGCGGTCCTGCGTGTCCTGCCAGAAGCGCTGGAAGGCGGGTTCGAGGTCGCCGTGCAGCACCACGGTGGCGGCCTCGCCGAGGTAGTCAAAGACGGTGGCGGTCTGCTCGAAGAACAGCGGCAGGTAGTACTCGATGCCGGCGGTGGCCACGCCGTTGCCCATGTCCTTGTAGACGCGGCTCTTGGTCGGGTCGCCATCCAGCAGTTCGCGCCAGCGGCTGCGAAATTTGGCGCGTGCCGCGTCGTCCATCGGGAATTCGCGGCCGGGCAGCAGACGCACCTCGGGCACCGGGTAGAGGCTGCGCTGGCTGTCGGGGTCGAAGGTGCGGATGCTGTCGATCTCGTCGTCGAACAGATCCACCCGGTAGGGCACCTGTGAGCCCATGGGAAAGAGGTCGATCAGCCCGCCGCGCACCGCGTATTCGCCCGGGCTAACCACCTGGGTCACGTGCTGGTAGCCAGCCAGCGTGAGCTGTCCTTTGAGCTTGGCTTCGTCGAGCTTTTGTTTGACCTTGAACCGGAAGGTGTAGCCGGCCAGGAAAGACGGCGGCGCCAGGCGGTACAGCGCGGTGGTGGCGGGCACCAGCACCACGTCGGCGCCGGTCTCCTTGTCGCGCTGCTGGATACGCCAGAGCGTGGCCAGGCGCTCGGAGATCAGGTCCTGGTGCGGCGAAAAGGTGTCATAGGGCAGGGTCTCCCAGTCCGGGAACAGCGCGCAGCGCAGTCCGGGCGCGAAGAACGCCATCTCGTCGATCAGGCGTTGCGCGTCGGTGGCGTCGGCGGTGACGATGGCGGTGAGCCGGCCAGCCGCCTTTTCGCGCACACCGAGCTGGGCCAGCAGCAGCGCATCGGCGGCGCCGGTCGGGCGGGGCAGGGTGTAGCGTTTGCCGGGAGTGAGTTTGGGCAGGTCCATGGGCGTTGGTGGCTCGCGCGGTGCGGGGTGCAAGACCTCGGGTCCTGCAGATCCCATGACAAACACCCCCCGCCTGTTGAGGTGGGGGGTGTGAAAGCACTGATTCTAGAATGCGGTCACTTCCATGACCGACACCCTTCTTCCAAATCCCCCCAACCCGGCACCCCGTTGCCATGTCGTGCTGCCTTGCGCGGGAACGGGATCGCGAGCAGGAACCGCTGCGCCCAAACAGTACGAGCCCGTGGCCGGAAGGCCCATGGTCTTGCACACGCTGGCCGCGTTCCAGGCGGTGGAGCGTATCGGGCGCTGCCTGGTGGTGGTGGCGCCCGGCGACCACTTTTTGAGTCTGGATGATCCACGCACCCAGCTCGCACGTTGTGGTGGTGCCACCCGGGCTCAGAGTGTGTTCAATGGCCTGCAGGTGTTGCTGGACAGCGGGGCCGATACCAGCGACTGGGTGCTGGTGCACGATGCGGCGCGCTGCCTGGTCACCCCGGCGCAGATCGAGCAACTGATGGACGCCTGCGCGCACGATGCCGTGGGTGGCCTGCTGGCGCTCAAGCTGCCCGACACGCTCAAGGTGGAAACCGCGGGCCGGGTGGCTGCGACCGTGGACCGGTCGGACAAGTGGCTAGCGCAGACGCCGCAGATGTTCCGCATTGGCGCCTTGCGCGCGGCACTGGCCGCCCAGGCAGACAATGGCTTTGCCGGTGTGACCGACGAGGCCAGCGCCATGGAGCTGGCGGGGCTTCAACCGCTGCTGGTGCCCGGCAGCGCGCAGAATTTCAAGGTTACCTATCCGGAAGACTTTGCAATGGCAGAAGCCATTCTCAGGAGCAGAACATGAATGCCGCGCACATGTCTTTTCGCATCGGCGAGGGCTGGGACGTGCATGCCCTGGTACCCGGTCGTCCGTTGATCATCGGCGGCGTCACCATTCCCCACACCATGGGCCTGCTGGGCCATTCGGATGCCGACGTGCTGTTGCATGCGATTACCGATGCGTTGCTGGGAGCGGCTGCGCTGGGCGATATCGGTCGCCATTTTCCGGACACCGATGAACGCTTCAAGGGTGCCGATTCCAGCGTGTTGCTGGCCGAAGCGATGCGCCGCGTGCGCGCGGCCGGCTTCGAGGTTGGCAACATCGACAGCACCGTGATCGCGCAGGCTCCCAAGCTGGCATCCCACATCGCTGCCATGGGCGAGGCCATCGCGCGTGCGCTCGGCGTGGCGGTGCACCAGGTCAATGTGAAAGCCAAGACCGCCGAGAAGCTCGGACCCGTGGGGCAGGGGTTGTCGATCGAAGCCCGGGCGGTGGTCTTGCTGACTGGCACACCCTGAGCGGGTTCGGCCTCAGGCTTTGGCGAGCGGCAGCTTGATGTGGGCGGCCAGTCCGCCGGTGCTGCTGTTGGCCAGTGCAAAGCGCCCGCCCATCCGCGCAATCGCCCGCTCGACGATGGCCAGGCCCAGGCCGGTGCCGGTGGCCGAGGTCCGGGAAGCGTCACCGCGGAAGAACGGCTGGGTCAGCTGGGCCAGCATTTCAGGGACCACGCCGGTGCCGTGATCGCGCAGTTTGATCAGCACCCAGTCGTCTTTCCTGCGGGCAGCGATCTCGATCCGCACCCGGCCGCTTTCCGGTTCTCTGCCATAACGCTGGGCGTTTTCCAGCAGGTTGGAGAAGACGCGGTGCAGTTCCACCGCGTCGCCCGTGACCACCGTGTCGGCCGGAATGCTCGTGTGCACCTCCACGTCCGGCGCGCTGCCCAGCGAAAACACGGCGGCGTCGATGACCTGGTTGAGGCTCACGCGCTCGGGTTCCAGGTGGTCGGGGCGCGCGTAGTCGAGGAACTTGTCGATGATGGCGTTGACCTGTTCGATGTCGGCCGCCATGTGTTCCCGCGCTTGCGGGTCGCCCACGCTCATCTCGGTTTCCAGCCGCAAGCGCGCCAGGGGCGTACGCAGATCGTGGGAAATGCCGGCCAGCATGAGCGCGCGGTCCTGCTCGATCTTGGAGAGCCGCTGGGCCATGCGGTTGAAGCCGATGTTGACCTGGCGAATTTCACTGGTGGCCACCGCCTCGTTGAGCTGGCTGGCGCTGAAGTCACCTTCGCGCACGCGGCTGGCGGCAAATGAGAGCTTCTTCAATGGGCGGTTGATCAGCCGCGCAATCAGGGCCGCTCCGGCCATGGAGAGCAGGGCGGCCGTGCCGAGCCAGATGAGCCACGTGATGCCGGCCACCAGTTCGACGCGTGAGGGATCGGTCTGCAGCCAGTAGGGATCGTTGTCGATGCTGAATCCGATCCACAGCCCGGCCGTGTTGTTCACTTCACGGGCCACTACGGTGTCTGGTCCCAGGCGGGCCTTGACCTGTTCGCTGATGCGGCGGCTGAGCGAGTCGGTGTTGTAGAGACGGTAGGTGTCGCCCGGCTCCCGCGGTGCGATGCGCACCTTCTCTTCGTCTGCCAGTGTCTTGACCAGAGACACCCGCGCGATGGAATCGGCGTGGATCAGGCCGGCGCGGGTCAGGTTGACCAGCGAGGCCAGCTGCTGGGCGCTTTGCAGGGCACGGGGTTCAAACTCCAGGGCGCGAAAGGTCTGCAGCCACGCGATGATGCAACCCAGCAGCAGCATGGCCAGCAGGAAAAACGTGCGCCAGAAAAGGCTGACTTCCCTGGGCGGACGGCTGTCCAGTGGCGCCGGGACCGTTTCGAGGGCAGCGGGCTGGGTTTCAAACGGGACGCGCGACTCTTCGGACATCAGGCGTTGCCGTCCGGCACGAAGACATAGCCCACGCCCCAAACCGTCTGCAGGTAGCGCGGCGAAGCGGCGTCTTCTTCGATCAGCTTGCGCAGGCGCGACACCTGCACGTCCAGGCTGCGGTCGAACGGTTCGAACTCCCGGCCGCGGGCGAGCTGGGCCAGCTTCTCGCGTGACAGCGGCTGGCGCGGGTGGCGCACCAAGGCCTTGAGCATGGCAAACTCGCCCGTGGTCAGGGGCAGGTCCACGCCCTCCTTGCGCAGGGTGCGCAGGCTCAGGTCGAACTCGAACGGACCAAAGGTCACCATCTCGGCTTCCTGCGACGGTGCACCGGGCACTTCGATCGGCGGGCGGCGGCGCAGCACGGCGTGGATGCGGGCCAGCAGTTCGCGCGGGTTGAATGGCTTGCCCAGATAATCGTCGGCGCCGACTTCAAGCCCGACGATGCGGTCCACGTCTTCGCTCTTGGCGGTCAGCATGATGATGGGTGTGCGGTCGGCGTTGGCGCGCAGGCGACGGCAGATGGACAAGCCATCTTCACCGGGCATCATGAGGTCAAGCACGATCAGGTCCACCGCTTCGCGTTGCAGCACGCGGTTGAGGGCCTTGCCGTCTTCGGCCAGCATCACCTCAAAGCCTTCCTGCATCAGGTAACGGCGCAGCAGATCGCGGATGCGGACGTCGTCGTCTACGACCAGGATCTTGTTCGGGCGGGTGTTGGTTTGTGGCATGGCAGCAACTCTCGGAAAATGTAACAGAGGCCATTGTGGCAGCGCCAAGTGCTTGTCAGACCACGTTTTTTGTGATCTTGACAGGCTGTTACAACTGTTGCCCAAGGGGTCAAGACCGTTACCATGCTTGACTCCCACAATGATGTTTTATCCACGCCCCGTTCCAACATGAAGCTGGTTTTTTCTCTGGGAAGTCTTTTGCTGAGTCTCTCGCCCCTGGTGGGTGCCGCGGAGAACCCCACCCACCAGAACCAGGTTCAGTCAGCGGCCATGGTGCTGCCTCTGGAATCTCCCGCGGGCGAGCCGCGTGGTCCGTTGCGGCTGCGTGATGCCTTTCGCTATTCGGACAGCGACAGTGTCGCGGAGGAGGTCAAACCTTTCCGACTCTCGGCCGAAGAACGGCAGCGGTTGCGCGAGCAGTTGCGCAACCAGTCATTTGATCATCAGCCAAGAAAGTAGCGTGCCATGCGGAAAAACTGTCAGAAGAAAAATAGCGCTGAAATTGCATTTGTTCCTGGTCGGTCGCTGCTGGTCGCGTTGGCTTGTGGTGGGCTGCTGTCGGTTGGATGGGCCCAGACACCCGCTGTTGCCCACGATCCGGCCCACGTGGTGAACTTGTCCGCGAGCAGCTTTCTGGAGGTCGAGCAGGACTGGCTTTCCATGAGCCTGAGCACCACGCGCGAAGGCAACGACGCCACTGCGGTCCAGAATCAGCTCAAACAAGCGCTTGACGCAGCGCTGGCCGTGGCCCGGCCGGCGGCGCAACCCGAACTGCTCGAACTGCGGACCGGGCAGTTCAGCCTGTACCCGCGCTATGGCACCAACGGCAAGATCAACGGTTGGCAGGGCAGCACCGAACTGTGGCTGGAGGGGCGCGACTTTGGGCGCATCAGCAGCACGGCCGGCAAGATCCAGACGCTCACCATGGGCCAGGTGGGGTTCTCTCTGTCGCGCAAGGCCCAGCAGCAACTCGAATCGGATGTGCAGGCGCAGGCGATCGAGCGCTTCAAGAGAAAATCCGTTGAAGTGGCCAAGGGTTTTGGTTTCGGCGGCTACACGCTGCGCGAGGTGTCGGTCAGTTCGGCCGACCAGGGCGGTGGACCGGTGCGGCCGCGCATGATGACCATGGAAGCCAAGACCGCGATGACAGATGCCCCGGTGCCGGTGGAGGCGGGCAAGAGCACGGTGAGTGTCACCGTGTCCGGTTCGATCCAGCTGCGCTGAGTGGTGCTGCTTCCATGAAAAAGGACCGGACATCCGGGCCTTTTTTCTGTGCGCCCAGCATGGGCGCGCACCTGCGGGTGCAAGTCCCGCTGCAAACCTGCAAGCGGCGTGGAAGCGGGTCAAGGCCAACAGGGGCGCAGCCGGGGTGGATGGGCTCGGCATTGAGCAAACCGCCTGGCTGATCCGTCAAAGTTGGTCAGACATCCGCCAAGCGCTGCTGGAGGGCGCATACCGGCCCAGTCCGGTACGCAAAATGATGATTCCCATACCGGACGGGAGCCAGCGCGAGCTGGGCATCCCCACGGTGCTGGATCGGCTGATCCAGCAGGCACTGCTGCAAGTGCTGCAACCCCGGATCGATCCCGGCTTCAGCGAACACAGCCACGGGTTCGGCCCGGGCAGGCGAGCGCACGACGCGGTCAAGGCCGCGCGGGCGTACGTTCAATCGGGCAAACGCGGGGTGGTGAGTGAGCGCCACTTGGGTACGCCGCAAGGCGGGCCACTGAGCCCGTCGCTGGCCAACGTGCTGCTCGACGAGGTGGACAAGGCGTTGGAGGCGCGAGGCTACAGCTTCGCGCGCTACGCCGACGACTGCAACGTCTGCGTGGGTGGCATAACAGCGGCCTATTGCCCAACAGCGTGCTGACGATTGCGCACTTTGACAGGTTGGGAGTGCCACGACTGTCGTGACCTCGAACTCAAGAGCCCCCCGCCCGGTGCGGACCCGCATGCCGGGTGGTGTGGCGGGGGTGCCTCCGACAATGGAGGCACCCTGTGCCGATTCGATCGCTGGCGGGAACTATTGCGCTACCCAGCCGCCATCCATGTTCCAGGCCACGCCGCGCACATTGCTGCCGGCGGGCGAACAGAAAAAGACGGCGAGTTCACCCAGTTCCTCCGGTGTGGTGAACTGCATCGAAGGCTCTTTCTCGCCCAGCAAGGCGTTCTTCGCTTCCTCATTGGAAATGCCGAGTGCAGCCGCCTTGGCGTCCACCTGTTTCTGCACCAATGGCGTGAGCACCCAACCCGGGCAGATCGCGTTGCAGGTCACGCCGGAAGCCGCGTTTTCCAGGGCCGTCACCTTGGTGAGGCCGACCACGCCGTGCTTGGCCGCCACATAGGCCGACTTTTCGGCCGAGCCCACCAGCCCGTGCACCGACGCTACGTTGATGATGCGGCCCCAGTTGGCCGCGCGCATGGCCGGGATCGCGAGGCGCGAGGCGTGGAAGGCACTGGTAAGGTTGATTGCGATGATCGCATCCCACTTCTCGACGGGGAAGTCTTCAATGCGTGCCACGTGCTGGATGCCGGCGTTGTTGACCAGGATGTCCACGCGCCCGAACCGTTCTGCGGCGAACTTCATCATGTCTTCAATCTCGGCGGGCTTGCTCATGTCGGCACCGTGGTAAGCGACCTGGACCCCCAAAGCTGCGATCTCGGCTTTCGGGCCTTCGACATCGCCGAAACCGTTGAGCACGATGTTGGCACCCTGGCGCGCGAGCGCTTTGGCGATACCCAGGCCGATGCCGCTGGTGGAACCGGTGACAAGGGCAGTTTTGTTGGCAAGCATGGGTAAGCTCCTGTTCCATTACGATAGGTTGAAAAACACTGGATTCATTATCACGGAGACACAGGGAAGGGCCCGGTTCATGCAGTCACCACAGCTTCGATTTCTGCCCGTCAGCGGGCCTGCTCCCCGCGACGGTGGGGTGCGCCGCATGGCCTACTGGGACTGGACTTCCGACCCGGTGGCGCAGGGGCACCACGTTGTCATCTGTGTGCACGGGCTGTCGCGCCAGGGGCGTGATTTTGATGTGCTGGCGCAGGCGCTGACGCCGCGTTCGCGCGTGCTGGCGGTTGATGTGGCCGGACGCGGTCACAGCGACTGGCTGGCCGACCCCATGGCGTATCAGGTGGGCAACTACGTGGCCGATCTGGCCGCTCTGGTGCTGCAGGTGCGGGCGGAAACCCCTGATGTGGTGATCGACTGGGTGGGCACCAGCATGGGCGGTCTCATTGGCATGGCGATTGCGGCCCAGCCCGCGCTGGCACCGCGCCGCCTGGTGCTCAACGATGTCGGTCCGGTGATTGAGTGGGCGGCCCTGCAGCGCATCGGCCGCTATCTGGGCCTGAACCCGTCGTTCGCCAGCGAGCAGGATGCCGTGGCCTACCTGGCCTCCATTTCCACCGGGTTTGGTCCCCATTCGCCTGCGCAGTGGCTGGCATTTTCGCGGCCCATGCTGCGCGAGCGCGACGGGCGCTGGTGGCTGCATTACGACCCGGCCATCGCGCAGCCCTACAAGGCGATGACCACCGGTCTGGACGAGGCAGCCTCGAGGCAGCTCGTGCAAGACGGCGAGCGCACGCTCTGGGGCCTGTACGACGCCATCGTTGCGCCCACCCTGTTGCTGCGCGGTGCCGACTCCGATCTGCTGACCCGTGCCACCGCATCCGACATGGGCCAGAGGGGCCCTCGAGCGCGTTGTGTTGAATTCGCGGGCGTCGGACACGCGCCGACCCTGTTGGCCGCCGATCAGGTTGCCGTGGTGCAGGAATTTTTATGGGCGGTGTGAGCCGTTCCTTTGGGTTGACATGAAACGTTCTCCTGCTACTGAGCTGTCCGAGGGGTCTTTGTCACCGACCGCAGTGACCCAACCGGGCATGGGTGTTTCATCGGCCATCGTCGCCGCCACCTCCGACAGCCTGCCCCACCAGGCGCAGGCACTGGCGCGCGCACGCGCTTTCGCCGAACCGCTGCTGGCCTGTGAAGAGCTTGATACCGGCGAGAACATCCTGGCCCATGCCGATGCTGTGGCCGCCATCCTGAGGGACATTGGCGGGTCCGAAGCCATGCAGGCTGCCGCCTACCTGGTGTACACGTGTCCGTACCTCAACCGTCCGCAGGAGGTGATTGCCAAGGCCTTTGGTGACAACTTTGCCGCCCTGGCCATGGAGACCACCAAGCTGGTGCAACTGCAGCATCAGGCGCGCATCAAATCGGCCGAGGTGCAGGCCAAGAAGGTTGAGGAGCGCCAGGCCGCGCAGGATCAGGCCTTGCCCGTCGTTTCGGCGGGCAAGGCGCCCGTCTCGGAGCTGGCGGCGAGTCAGACCGAAAACGTGCGCAAGATGCTGCTGGCCTTTTCGCGTGATCTGCGCGTGGTGATGCTGCGTCTGGCTTCCCGGCTGCAGACCCTGCGTTTTTTCGCGGCCCGTAAAGGCGACCCGGGTGAGGCGCTGGCCAGTGAGTCGCTGCATGTGTTTGCGCCGCTGGCCAATCGGCTGGGCATCTGGCAGATCAAGTGGGAAATGGAAGACCTGGCCTTCCGCTTCCTGGAACCGCACACCTACAAGCAGGTCGCGCGCCTGCTGGACGAGAAGCGCGCCGAGCGGGAAGCGCATATCGAACAGGTCCGTCAACAGCTCGAACAGGACCTTCAGCGCCAGGGCATAAAAGCTTCGGTGCAGGGCCGGCCCAAGCACATCTACAGCATCGTCAAGAAGATGCGCGGCAAGGCGCTCGATTTTGACCAGGTGTTCGATATCCGCGCCTTGCGCGTGGTGGTGCCGCAGACCGATGACTGCTATGGCGTGCTGGCGCTTGTGCACGCCCAGTTCAGGCCGGTTGCCGAAGAATTTGATGACTACATTGCGAAGCCGAAACCCAATGGCTACCAGTCGCTGCACACCGTGGTGCGCGACGAGCAGGGCAGGGCGTTTGAAATCCAGATCCGTTCCCAGGCCATGCACGACCATGCCGAGCACGGTGTGGCCGCGCACTGGGCCTACAAGGAAGCGGGCGCGAAAGGGTATGCGGGCGTTTCGGCGAGTTCGGAATACGACGCCAAGATCGCCGTGCTGCGCCAGCTGCTGGCCTGGGAACGCGACCTCAGCGGCAGTGCCAAGGGTCTGTTTGACGACCGCATCTATGTGCTGACGCCCGATGCCGCGATCGTGGAGCTGCCCCAGGGTGCCACCGCCGTGGACTTCGCCTACACCGTTCACACCAACCTGGGTCACCGTTGCAGGGGCGCCCGGGTGGATGGGGCCATGGTCACGCTCAACACACCTTTGCAAAACGGGCAGACGGTGGAGATCACGGCAGCCAAGGAGGGTGGGCCATCCAGGGACTGGCTCAATGCCGATCTGGGCTACCTGGTCAGTCACCGGGCCAAGAGCAAGGTGCGTGCTTGGTTCAACGCCCTGGCCATGGAGGAAACCATCGCCAGAGGGCGCGACGCGGTTGAAAAGCTGCTGCAGCGCGAGGGCCGCACGGCGCTCAGGTTCGACGACCTCGCCACGGCCATGGGGCTGACGTCGGCACAGGCGCTGTTTGAGCAGGTCGGCAAGGACGAACTCTCGTTGCGGGCCATCGAGACCCATCTTCGGCCCGCCGAGCCGACCGAACCGGCTGAAGAACTTGCATGGCTGAAAAAGCCGCGCAAGCGCGCCAGCCCCTCTTCCGGCGGTGTGCTGGTGGTGGGGGTCGATTCCCTCATGACGCAACTCGCGAAATGCTGCAAGCCTGCCCCGCCGGACGACATCCGCGGGTTCGTGACGCGAGGCAAGGGCGTGAGCATTCACCGCAGCGACTGCAGTGACTTCGCCCACCTTCAGCGCAAGAGCCCGGACCGTGTCATTGAGGTGCAGTGGGGCGGGCCGGCGGGCGGAGGGCGCGATGGTTCGGCCGAGGTGTACCCGGTGGACGTGGCGGTCGAGGCGCAGGACCGGCAGGGCTTGCTGCGCGACATTTCCGAGGTGTTTGCCCGCGAAAAAATGAACGTGATCGGCGTGCAGACCCAGTCGGTCAAAGGCATCGCGTGGATGACGTTCACCATCGAGGTGGTCGACTCGCGTCAGGTGAACCGAGCGATGGCGGTGGTGGGTGATGTGGCTGGTGTTCGCGTGGTGCGCCGCAAATGATGCGATTCGGCGAAAAGCCGCTTGGAAAGCTGTTATACTGCGAGGCTTCGGACAGTTTGTAGGCGCGTAGCTCAGCTGGTTAGAGCACCACCTTGACATGGTGGGGGTCGTTGGTTCGAGTCCAATCGCGCCTACCAATTCTCCCTCTGGAGAATTGAGAAATCAAACTCCCAGGGACATTCCAGGGGGATTGATCGGTAAACATGCACCGGTCAAAAAAGTTGGCCTGGTGCTGTTTTGCAACAGCCATCAGGCCTGCTCGACGGGGCTGAAAACCACGCGGAACCCATCGATCTGACCGATCTCGCTCTCCAGGCATGCAGCGCGAAGCGCCTCGTTCGTGTGCAGCCCTTCTGGCCAGACGTCGTACCGCGCCTTTGAGCGCTCGAACAGCCAGCGCTGTTTGGCGCTCCTGAACTCTGCGCGTATCCGCGCCACCTTTCTCGGCGCTCGGTGCAGTCTCAGCCCATATGGCTTAGTCCGATCCCTTGAATCCATGCCGCCATCGCTCGCGATGTCGGTGTAGCCGGCGCTTCCATGGTTCGGCTTTATCAAGTACATCGATTGCGTCCGTGCCATGTGCTCGAGGTATGACTCCCGCGTATTAGACAGTGCGACCAGTGCGTGGTAGGCCAGAAACGTGTAGCGATCCTCGCCAGAGAGACCTGCTACATCAGCTGCCGTCATGGCGTTGTGCACGATGGCATCCTGCCGACGTAGTCTCGCCATCTCGGCGCGCATTTCGGAGGGCGTGTCTGCTTTTCTTGGGTGCTCAAAATCGCTCATGTTTTTCCTCTGGGCCGCAGCCCATCTCCGTGTTGTCGTGTTTGTTTCCGGCAGGCCTTTTGAATCAATGGCTTGCCGTCGATTTCACCTTGTTATACGACGGTTGCGTCGCCTAATTCGTGTTGGGCTACATACCACCATCTCGACCGTCCATCAGAAACCCGGTGCGCTCGCGCCAAGCGGCGAAACGCTGGCGAAGCGTGCGCGGCTCTTG
This sequence comes from Hydrogenophaga sp., assembly GCA_030653975.1. Taxonomy (GTDB): domain Bacteria; phylum Pseudomonadota; class Gammaproteobacteria; order Burkholderiales; family Burkholderiaceae_C; genus Hydrogenophaga. Next base: position 22,311 of record JAURYH010000044.1, read on the forward strand.
CTGCTCCGGCCGTTGCGGTGTTGCGGCTTTCAATTCGCGTTCTGCCTTCACGCGGCGAACGCGCTCTGCAACAGCGGCGTCTTGCCAAGTCGCGTAGCCCTGCGGTCCCGCCACAGCAGCGCGCAGCGTGTGAATCTCAGCCCACAGGCGTGCCGGGTCTTCTTCGCTGTCCAGCAGTTGGTCAGTCGGTGCGGCGGTGGTGTTGCTCATGGTGCGTCCTTCTGAGTCTCCCGGCTCGTCTCGTCGCCGGTGTTTGGCTGCTTGCGATCAATCGACTCGACCGCAGCAACAGCAAGGGCCGCTATCTCGATCAATATGCTCCGAGGTGTTTCTCCACGATATGCAAGTTTGGTAGTGCCGTTGGCCTCCGGGTTGACGTGCATGAAGACCCTGATCCGGTCAGCTCGCAGATCGATGAACTCGGCGAATTCTTTCGTCTTGTGCCTGTCATCATGGGCAGGACCACCCCATTTGGCATCTTGACGGCCGCGCTCTTTTGCGACCTCAAAAAGTACAGATTGCATGTTCATCATGTTCCTCTCCGGGCCTTAGCCCAATCGGTGTTGGGCTGCTCGCCCGCATCTTCCATCGCGCGGTTGATTCTGCGCAGTTGCTTGTCAAGCTCGGGGTGTTCTTCTCGCACGGACTGAGAGCAACCCTCCCATGCATCCAAAAGGGGCCCGACCAGCGGCATAACTGCCTCGGCCTGAGCGGCGCGCAGACGGTCGCGCTCCGGTGCAGGTCGCCCAACTCTGCAATCCATCGAATTCGCTTCGCTCATCGCTAATCTCCGGTGTTTGGCTATCAGTACTCCACTGATTCCCACTGTTCTGGCGTTGGGGTTTCCTTCTGCCGCCAGATGGCCCAGCCGCCCAGGTTGTCTGGTCGCGGGTCTGCGTGCTTATATCCGGGATAGCACTGGCCGCAATCGCTGCCGCACGGCACGAGATCATCAATCTCGCATCCGCACTCCGCTCCATCCGCCACCAAGCCCCCGAATCCGTGTTCTGTGAGGTGGGTCTTCACAATCTCAATTACTCGCATGGTGCTTCCTTTATGCTAGTTGTGCGCGGCTGATTTTTGGTGTTCTGGGCCGCCTCGATCTTCGCCAGCTCGCGGCCGCGGTCGGCGCCATCGATCCAGCGGCTGTAGATCTTGAACAGCATCTGGGTGTTCTTGTGGCCCATCTGCCGCGCGACGTAGCCCGGGTTGGCGCCGCCCATGAGCGCCGTCGTGGCGTAGGTGTGCCGGCACTGGTAGGCGCGCCGCTCGCGGATGCCAAGGGCTTGCAGGGTGGGCTTCCAGTAGTGGTCGCGCTGGCTGCGTTCGTCGTGCCATGGGCGCCTGGTCACCGGGTTGGTGAACACGTAGCCGTCCACCGCGTGCGGCAGCGCCAGGGCCCAGGCGCGCGCGGCCGGCGTGGTGAGGTCGACGTCACGCACCTGGTAGGTCTTGAGCGGTCCCACCTCGCCGCCCGACCGGGCGCGCTCGACGTGCGCCAGCTTGGGTTCGATCAGATCCTCCACTCGCAGCGCGATGATCTCCTCGGGTCGCATGCCGGTCGAGAGCGCGAACAGGAAGTAGGCGTAGACACGTGTGTCGTATCGCTCCTGCATGTGGTCCAGGATGCGCTGGGTCTCGGCCTGGTCCAATGGATCCGGCGCTGGCGCCTGGTTCTTGCTGTTCTCGATCCCGGCCATCGGGTCGTCCATGCCCTTGAGCTCACGGCCGGCGAGCTTGAACACGCCACGCAGGCAGATCAGGTAGTTGTTCAGCAGCTTGGCCGAGGCCCAGGGGTGCGAGCCCACCTTGCCTGCCACCACGCCGTGCGTGAGCTTGGCCATGGGCATGCTGGCGCCCAGCAGGGTCTTCCAGACCTCGATGGCGTTGCGGTACTGGTTGCGCGTCTTCAGAGCCAGGCGGCCTTTGCTCTTGAGCCACAGGTCGGCCATGTCGCCGAAGAGCTGGTTGTTCACCGTCTTCGGCGCGCGAGGCGAGTCCGGGAAGTGCGCGCTGTAGTCGAACACTCCGGCCACGATCTCGTTGTTGATAGTGGCCACCAGGCGCGCCGCGTACTTGCGGTTGGCCTCGGTGGGTTTGATTTTCAGGGTCTCGCGGCAGTATGTGCCGCCGTGCGTGAAGCCGATGCGGATCGACTTCTCGCGCAACTCAACCCCGTCGCCGGTCCTGGACATGGGCCTTCTCCCCTCGGACCAACCCCTGAAAGGCTGGCATGTTGATGTAGATGTTGCCGTCGTGGCGGTGGTAGTGGATGCCTTCGGCCAAGACGCCGCGCGCGATCTTGCGCTCCAGCGCCTTTGGCGTGTGGCCGGTCATGGCCGCGGCGAGCCGGATCAGCACCGTCTCGGACGGCTGCACGATGATGTCTGTCATGGTCATCCTCAGAACGTCAGCGTGTCCACGCCGTTGCCGCAGCCGGTATCGAACAGGCAGGCTATCTCGACCGCCTCCTGCGCGCTCTTGCCCAAGTGCATGGCGGCCATGGCGTAGTCGCGTCCGGATCCGATGGCGATGGTCTGCCCATGATCGAATCGCACCGGGAAAGGCGTGTTTTCGAACTTGAGGATTTCACCATCAGGCGTGATCGCCAGCAGGCCAGCCCAGTTCTCGTTGTCGCGCTGTGAGGGTGGAAAGTCTGCTGGCTTTGCACCTCTCTTGAACCAGTCCAACATCTCCTCGCCGTGCGGCGTGGAGCCTGCGTAGGCCGTCAGGCAGCCCTGGATGCGATGCACCTTGGTGACGGAGCGGCGCAGGCCGCCAACGTCAGCCATCTTGTCGGCGGCCAACGTGTGACCGTCCCAGCAGATCACCGTCATGCGTCAGGCGCCCGTGCTGCCAAGACCACCTTCACCGCGCTCGGTGTCGGACAGCTCGGACTCGTCGACCACCTCGAACGCCACGCGTGGGGTGGGCACCAGGGCGGCCTGGGCGATGCGGTCGCCGGCATTGATCATCAGGTGCGTGATGCCGTCGGAGCGCAGCTTGACCTTGGCCGTGCCGCGGAAGTCGGAGTCGATGACGCCGGCGCAGTTGGCCAGGCGCACATCGTTGTTGATGCCGTGGCCGCTGCGGCCGACGGCCAGCATCGTCCAGCCAGCCGGCACCTCGAACTTCACGCCGGTGTCGATGGTCACAGCCTGGCCCGCATTCAGGTGAACGGAGACAGGGCTGTAGATGTCGAAGAAGCCTGAGCCGTCGGTGGCGTAGGTGGGCTGCTTGGCGCCCGGAAGCACCAGGGCGATCTTCATCTTCAGGCCATCGGTGATGCCATCCTTGTTTTCATCGACCTTGCGCGCGCCCTTGCTCTTGCCGTCGGCGCGTTTGACTTCGGGCTTGGCCGCCGGGATGCCGCTGGGGTTGGCGGTGTCGGTGGCGGGGGCATTGTAGATGCCGTCGGATGTGGTGATGTTGCTCATGGCTTCAGTCCTTGAATTTGGGCAAAGGCGCCCAGTGCGAATAAAAAGTCTCTTCGGTGCCGAGTTGGCCGTAATGGGCAACGCCGGCCTTGCGGTTGATCAGCTGCAGCTTCACGCCGCGCGGCGTGTGCTGGTCGATCGGCAGCCAGGGATACGAGTGGTCCACGGCTGCCGAGCGGTCGTTGGTGAGTCGGATGCTGTCCTGGCTCATGGGGCGTGGTAGTCGGCGCAGCGCTGCAGCGTGCTCAGCAGTAGCTGCTTGGACGAGCGGTCGTTGTTGAGCACCTTGGTGGCGTCGGCGTGGAACTTCTTGTACTGGACAGCCATCTGGTGGCTGCCAGCGTTCACCTTCGCCGGCACCTTCTTGAGGGTCTCGGACAACCGGGCGCGCAGAGCCGGTCGGTCGTCGACTTCAAGCATCGATGGGCTCCTGGGCCAGCGCGCTGCGGGTCTCGTCGCTCAGCGGCTCGTCGCCGACGCGCTCGATTTCCAGGCCGTCCTTTGCCATCTGGAACACCTCGTGCTGCGGCGGTATCGATGCCGTGATCTGGCGCGAGGCGATGTGCGATATGGCGCGCGACGGCGTGGGCGCTTCGACCAGGTGCACGCTGGTCGGCGTCTCGACTTTGTAGAGGCGGGTGCGGGTGGCCATGATCAGGCTTCCTTTTCGGCGGTGGCGGTTTCGGCGGTGTCGGCGGCCTCTTCGACCTTGTCCTCGGCCGGCTTGGCCGCCGAGGCGGGGAACTTGTCGAACGGCAGGTTCTTGATGTGCTGGCCAAAGAACTTGTCCTTGGACTCGGCCGCCATGAAGGCGTCGTAGGTCGCGCGCGAGACGCCGGGGTAGTGGTAAACGGCGCCGGTGCCGCGGGTGAAGGTGACGGCCAGCGTGCCGAAGGCGTCGCTGGGTGCTGCGTCAGCGGTGATGGGCGACGAGAAACCAATGGCCGCGATCTGGTTGCTGACCACGGGGTTCATGGTGATGGCCACGTACTCGGTTTCCGAGAAAGCGGCGGCGGGTTTGAATTTGCTCATGGTGATCTCCAGATGTTGCTGAAATGAATTCGCATTGTATGCCAAACGGCAAACTATGTAAACAAAAAAGTGAGACGCCAAAGCCACCGGAGGCAGCCTGGGCCATTCATGGCTACCAAGGGATGTCGGAGTCCATATCGTCGAATCCGCCAGCTGCCGGGGCCGCCTGCGGTGCTGGCCGCACAGGCGCTTGCTGGCGCGGAGCCTGGCCCTGCTGCTGCCAGTAGCCCTGCTGCTGGCGTGGCGCCTTCTGGGGCGCTGGCTGCTGCTGGCGCTGACCCTGTTGACGCGGTGCTTGCTGTTCACCGCCGCCTTCGTTGCGGTCCCGGGAGCCCAGCAGCTGCATCTCGGTGGCCATGATGTCGCAGGTGTTCTTCTCAACACCGGTGGTCTTGTCGACGTAGGTGCCGTATTTCAGGCGGCCTTCGATGTAGACCGGGTGGCCTTTCTTCAGGTACTCGCCAGCGATCTCGGCCAGGCGGTCGAAGAAGGTGACGCGGTGCCATTGCGTCTCCTCAATGGTCTCTCCGCTGGTCTTGTCCTTGCGGCGGCTGGAGGTGGCGATGCTGACGTTGGCGACAGCCTGGCCGGAGGGCAGGTATCGGATTTCGGGATCACGTCCGCAGTTGCCTACGAGGATGACTTTATTGACAGATGCCATGATGGCTGTTCCTTTTATGGTGGTTTGGGTGATCAGTGCTCGGGGCGCTTGAAGCGCACCGGGCGGATGGTTTTGCCGGTGACGCCACAGGGGCGCTCCGGTCGGTCGGTGATGAGACCCTTGCTCGTCAGCTCGTTGACGCGGCCGCAGACGCTGGACAGGCGGATGCCGGTTGCGCGCTCGATCTCGGCGCGGGACCAGTTCTTGTTCGGGTGCTTCTTCAAGAAATCCAGAATGGCCTTGGCCTGTGCGCCGAGCTCACCGGAGCGGCGGTGCTCGTGGTAGTTGTCGATGCTGGTGCTGCTGGGCATGGTTCACCTCAGTGGCTGGGCTCGACCTGGCCGGGCAGCGTTTCTGGCGCCAGGTCAGGCACTTGTGGTGCGCCGGACTGGCGTTCGTTCCAGGCCTTGTTGAAGTCTTCGATCAGGATGTTGATCGGGTTGGGCATTGCTATTCCAGGAGGCAAGCTCCTGGTCGCCAGCATCTCCCGGATGATGTGGCCAGGCCCGGTCAGGGCCGACAGCACATCTCGCAGCGCCTGCGCATCCACAGTGACGGTTTTCATTTCGCCACCTCGCAACGCATCTCGTTTTGGTACAGGGTGCGCCAGTCCGGCTGCAGACGCCCGGTCTTGACAAGGTGCGCGAGAACCTCCTTTTCGTCGTAGACCTTGAAGGGCTCACCCCACTGGATGGCGCCCTGGTGCACACCGATCTTGCGCAGGTAGATGGGGTTGTAGTAAGCCATCCACGCCGGTTTGCGGGAGCGCGACTTCTTCGGCCAAACGAACGGCTTGCCACCGCGCGAACCGCCGCCGATTTCCCACCACGCCGAGCCATCCCAGTAGCGCAGCGTGAGGTAGGTGGACTCGTTGCGGCGCGTCGTGTACACGTCCGGAGCGGGCGGCGCAGCAGCGACCCACGTGTAGTCGATGCGACTCACAGGTCACCACCTTCCGGCGCAACCGGCAGACCGGCGCTGATCACCAGCTCGCCACCCAGCGCATCGACCAGGGCCGGGATCAGCTGGCGCAGCTCGCCGGTGCTCAGCGCCACATCAGCCTCGAAGCTGTCGGCGCTGTCGGAGCGGCTGTCGTCGAAGACACCCTCCAGGAAGTCGATCTTCTTCAGTGCCATGGCCTCGGTGAGCACGAAGGCGACGCGGCCGTTCCAGCTCATGGCCACCTTGGTGGGCAGCTTGCCTTCGGTGATGTGCTTGCGCACCTCGTCGGTGGCCAGGTTGTGGCGCGTGAACTTGACCACGCTTTTCTCCTCGCCGCCCGACTTCAGCTCGCACTCGCGCTCGATCGAGAACTCGCCCGGGGCGCCGCCGTCTTCATCGTCCGAAGCCAGGGTGGAGAGCCAGGCCGTCATGGCGGTCTGAGGCGTGATGACGGTGTTCAGCAGCGTCAGGTTCAGGTCGTCAGAGGCGCGCACCAGCATGGTGATCACGTCGTCGATCTTGCCCTGGCTGCTGGCGTCGGTCATGAGCAGGCCGCGCTCGCGGTCGATCCACACCAGCACGTCGGTGCGTTTGGGGAAGGCGGCCGGCAGCAGGTTCAGCAGCGCGTCCTCGCGCAGCTCCTTCATCTGCTTCTTGCCGGGCTTGCGGCCGGTGGTCTGCTCGATGTGCTCAGCGGCCGCATCGGCCTCCTTGCGCACCGCTTCGCCTGGCACGCTCTTGGTCTCGATCGCCAGGCGCAGAATCACCTGGCCGTTGACCGATTCGGCCAGGGCGCCATGGTCTTCACCGCGCGGAGCGATCCAGCCCATGGACTTGTCCTGCGTGGCGCCGCAGGGCGTGAAGCGCGCTGCGTCAAGCGAAGCCTCGATCAGACCAATCTCGGGATACCAGGCTTTGGCGAGGCGGTAGATGGTGAGTGCTTTAAACATTGACGGACTCCAGGTTGCGGATGGTTTTTTCGATCACGGTGCGCGACATCGCCGAGAACAGCCGGTCCAGGCTGGTGTGGCGGACGTTGAGCAGGCGACGGTATTCACCCGGGATGGCATTGCGGATCGCGACGTTGGCGCTGATGCCCATGGCGATGCAGAAACGCACCGCGTGGCGCAGGTGGTGCACGCGCACCGGCTTGGTGGCCACGGCCATCGGCTGCTGGTAGCGCTGCCTCTCGACCTTGGGGTTTTGGGCGGCGCGGCGCGCGACGTCGATGTAGTAGCGCTTGGCGGCCTGGTATTCGCCGCGGCTTTTGCAGATGCTGCGGATGAGTTTGGAGCGTTTCCCGTTCATGTGGTCTTTCGGTGGTGGGTGTGATGAATTTTTTAGGCGACGCTGCGCATCTGGACCGCTTTGAATGCTTCCCAGTCGCCGATGGCTGCGCGCACCGCGCCGCGCACCATGGCGGGCAAGGTCAACGTGGCCATGAACTCGTCGATCTGGGCGTCGAGCGCGTCCTGGCTGACGGCCACCGGTGCAGCCTGGCGCGGCGCGGGCTGCTCGACCAGGGGATCGGTGCGGCGCACCAGGGCAGGATGGCCCCCGAAGCGTGGCTGCGCAACGGACTGCGTTTCTCCGTGCGCCTGAGGCTGCTCCACCTGTTCCACCGGTGCTGCAGGCGCCACGTAGGCGGCCTTGGCGGCGGCCGCGGCAGCCTCGACGGCAGCTGCCGCGGCGGCAGCATCGTCCGCGGCTTTCTTGCGTTCTTCTGCGGCGCGCTCCTCCTGACGCTTCTTCTCGGCCGCGGCTTCGACGGCATCCTTGTGTTTCTGGACGCGCACCTGCAGCAGCGCCCCGAAGTCGTCGGTGGCCTTGTTGCAGACCGCGGCCAGATCCGGGAAGAGGGCGGTGTGGTCCTCGCCGTTGGCCTTCAGGCTGGCCAGGTTGGCCTTGATGCGCAGGTGCGCTTCCAGGGCCTTGGCTTTGGCACCCGACAGTTCGGTCTCCACCGCGTTCTTCAGGCTGGCCAGGTTGCGCTTGTTCTTCGCGGCGCCACCGAAGTCGGCGGTGATCTGCGGCATCAGTCGCGCACCCAGGTCGCGGTCGAGTGCGCCGACGTACTGCATCAGGCTGGCGGTGGCGTCGGTGACGATCTTGGCCTTGATGTTGTCCTTGCGCAGCTTGACCGAGCGCTCGAGGGAGATGCGGGTCTGGCCCACGCGTTCCTTGATCTCGGCCATCATCAGCACCAGCTCTTCGAGCGGGCGGCTCTGGGCCAGGGCCTGGGACTTCAGCAGCTCCAGCTGGTCCTCGACGTTTTTGCACTCCTTGCCGAATGTTTCGGCGTCGGCGAAGTCCTGGTCGCTCTCCAGCTCGGCGGCCTTGGGGGCGGCGGCCAGCCAGCGCTCGGCCATCGCCTTCCACTGATCCATGTTGCCATCGATGGCGAGCTCTCCGGTCACGTTCACCACCAGGGCCGGCAGCTTCTCGACCACGGCACCTTCGAGCTTTGGGATCTCGACAGCATCGGCCGGCGTCCAGCGTGCCAGGTCTTCCATGAACACCTGCCATCCCAGGATCAGCTGGCGGCGGCGCTCGGGCTTGGACTCGTACCAGCAGGTGGTGGTGTTCTCTCGCGTGCCGTCGCCCACGGCCACCAGCACGCTGTCGGCGCCGGTGACCAGGAGTTGCTGCTCCACCTGGAAGACGCGCTCCAGGTCGGGCTCGCCGTTGACGTTGATGAAGTCGACCAGGGCGTTGTTCATGAGCTTGTGTTCCATGAGCTTGTCGATCGCCACCGTGGCGCCGTCGCAACTGGCCAGCATCCGGATGCCGTTGACCACGGCCGTGACCGTGATCGGGTACAGCGCCTCGCCCACGATGTCTTCGGCGTGTGGCAGGAACTGCTTCTCGGTCTCGTGGCCCTTGTCGAACAGGAAGCGCTGCACGTAGTCGGACACGTCCTTGGTCAGGCCGGTGGCCTTGGCGGTCAGCAACTGGTTGCGCGTCATCTTGGTGGAGACGCCGAGCATGGCGGGGGCCTCGCTGGCGGTGCAGGTGCCTGGCAGGGCGCGCAGGGCGTGCCACTCAGGAGTCCCTTGCACCACGTTGTGGACCTGGAAGTCGGTGATTTCGATGTTCATGCTGCTTTCTCCATTTCGATGGGCTTGAGGTTGTTGATGCGCCGGATCTGGTCGGCGCTGAGCTGGGCCCGGCTGGCCACGGTGGCGATCACGTCTTCGGGTGTGCGGCGGCCGCTCTCGATGACCTTGCGCCAGGCCGGCAGGTTTTTCGCGAAGTCTTCTTCGCTGTACTCGGGCAGGCCGGCTGGTTCCTGTGGCCCGGCGGGCTGGTTGTCGGACAGCTGGATGCCTTCGCCTGCGGTGGTGTCCATGTAATTGATGGCCTTGTTCAGCGCATCGCAGCGCGGCCAGAGTTTGGAGGCCTGCTTGACGGCGGTGTTGTGGGTGATCGCCATCCAGCGACCAGCCAAGTAGGTCTTGCTGTCGCTCTCCACAGCAATGCATCTGGTTGGGACGGTCTCGATCCGCTCAATGCTCTTGATTGAGCGGTACTTTGCGAGCTTCCTTGGGCGGATTTGCGTCACCTTCCGAGGCAGGGTTGCGCAAACCACGGACGACTTCCATACGACGGCGTGAGACAGGGCCTCGACGCCATAACCCTTTTGAGTCCTGGAGTTCATGTTCGGCGACTCGCCAAGAGAGCACGCAAGCTCATAGACCGCATCGGCCAGAGATTTCAATGTCGATTTGAAGTGGGTTCTTCCTCGCGCCTTATCGATGTGACCATCGGAGTCGACCAGTCCACGAAGAAGGGCTAGCCGCTGATGCGTTGACGCCCTCAGGTATGCGGCTGGGACGTGCTTGTTTTCGAGTAGCCCAGCAGATCGAAGGTCCATCAGGAATCCATCGGTGATGCCGATACTGCAAGCCTTGCTACGGCTGTCTCGACGGACGGCGCCCACCTTGTATCCGGCGGCTTCAACCGCCTGCTTGATGTGATCGACGTCGTCGATGTGGCAGGTGACACTCGATCTTCCGGTGGTCCCATTGCCAAGCCAGTACCCAAGCAGATATGGATCGATAGGCAGATCGGCCAAAGGGGTCTTGAGCTCACCCTGAACAGGTATCACCACTGACAGCCCTGCCTCCTTTGCGGTCAAAAGCTCGTTGACCGTTTTGACGGAGTACGGCTTCTTGCAAAGATCGCTTCCGCCAGCTTTGGCGAGCCAGCGGTGTTCGTCGTCGCAAATGATCGATTCGCCACCAGAGAAGGTGACCTTGAAGCATGGGATGCACTTCACCTCGGAGACATCGGTAACCTGCGTAGGAAGCCCATCTTTATCGAACACAACGTCACCGACAGACAGCTCGCCCATCGTTGTCCACCCACCAGGAGTTGGGATTGGTGTACTCAGGGCGAGGCCCTTCTTGATCATTTCGCCCTCGTCCGTGACCCAGGGCGTCTTCTTGCTCTTGTCGGACAGGTAGGCCTTGAAGGACTCGCTGCGGGCCCGGATGCTGTGCACGTCGGCGATCGTCATCTCGTGCGTCAGGTAGTCGCCATGCTCGGTCTTGGCGACGACGTAGACGCCGACGATGGGGCCGCGCTGCTCTTCGGGGGCGAAGGCTTCGTACTTGTGCTCTGGCGGGCGGTCGTAGCCCTGGGGCTCGTAGCTGTCGCTGAGCCGCACCACCTTGGCCTGCACCCATTGCAGCGAGCCACCGCCGACGGCCAGGTCGGCCATGCCTCGGTAGCTGATGTCCAGGATGATCTGGACCCTGCCGCCGACCTTGCGCGGCACCAGGTAGGCCTGCTTCTTGGCCGGGTTCAGACTGATGCCGATGGCGGCGATGTTGGTCACCGCGTCAACCAGGGACTGGCTGTTGGCGTAGGCGGTGTCGGTCAGGTATTTGCTGGCCTGCAACAGCTGGATCGCGAACCCGGCCTCGCGGTCGAAGTTGATCTCCGGCGCCGGCTTGAACGAGGTGAAGGTGTCCCGGCAGCCGAGAACCCACCCGGTAACGACCTCAAGTTGATTGCTCATGTGATCTCCTGATTTGCTGCACAGCATACCACAAATATGCAGAACAGCAAACATTTAGACGAAAAAAAGCGCGAACTTGTCGCGCCGCGTGGTGAGATTTTTGTCAGCGACGAAATGTCACGCCAACTTCCGCTCCGTAGGCGAACAGCCATTCGATGAAGGCGGACGCTAGCAGCTTCGGGAACTTCCGGGTCTGCTCGCCCAGCATGACAAATCCGTCGTGGTTCAGGGCTGGCGCCATCTGCATGTCGCCAACCTCGGCCCACAGCCGAGCCAGTTGCGGGTCGTCTTTGGTGTCGTGCTTGAACGCATCCACCAGGAGTCGCTTCCAGGACTCGGCCGACAGCTTGCGGCCCATGACCGTCTGCTGCTTCGCGATTTCTCCGACCATGGCATGGTAGCGCTCCTCCTGCTCACGCGTCTTGGGCACGCTGCGCATCTCGAGGATGAACGACTGGTCGCTACCCACCAGGTCTTCCCCGGCTTTGTAGAACTCCGTGAACGCGTGGCGCAGCCGGATCTTGTTCTGTATCAGTGCAACCTGCTTCAAGTGGTCTCCGATCCGAAAAATGCCGCTGTCAGCGGGTCGCGCCGCGGCCGTCGGCCGGGCGCATCACGGTCCACAGCCAGGGCGTTGAGCCACAGCCGGCTATCGGCCGCCGCCTTGTTCTTGGACTTGGCCCGCTCCAGCGCCACGGCGCCGCGGGTCTGGATGGGCCGGAACCAGCGGGGCTTGACGCCACGGCGGTAGGTGAACACCGGCGGACCAGGCCCGCGCGCCGGCCGGTCCACCCGGCACACGTAGACGATGCCGTCGGCGACCAGGGCCTTCAGGCAGCGACTGACCGTGGAAGTCGCCAGGCACAGCTCGGCTCGCAGCTGGGCCTGCGTCTTGTCACCGGCCAGCAGCGCGTCGCCGATCAGCACGCGCGCGTCCGGCTGGGTCATGGCGCATCCTTTCCGTGTGCTGGGTAGGCGTAGAGCCCCATACAAGTCGGCAAAACAGCCGCAGGGTTTATAGGCTGTACCACAAACCTACCACCAAAGTACCCTGTCACATACGCCACAGGATCACCCACAGGCTGCGCAAGCTGGCGCTCAAGTTCTTCTATCTTTGCCGCTTGATAACAGCACCCGGCTCCAGCGCCGCAATCGTTTTTCGTGCGCTCCAGTTCGGCAATGCGCTCAAGCAGCGTGGCTGTTGCTGCGGTTTCTACCGCTGCAGCAAACGCCTTGTGCGGAGACTCTCCGCCGCCGACAAAACGCGCCGCATCCCACATCTTTTCAATTTCGCTCGGTGTCAACATCTCAATCTCCTTTTATGCCGTGGGCACGCTCGACAATCCACGCCTTACGAAACCCGGCGTAAAAGATGCGACGCATTTCTGGAAAGTCGAGCGCCTTCCTTGCTGCGAAGTACTCATCCGATGCCGCGTTAAAGTGCGCCTCGCACAATGCGCTGTCCTGCTCGTCGCTCAGTGGTCGCGCAATGGGCGTGGCTTGTGGTGCTGCGTGGTGCTCGATGGTGATTACCACCGGCTCTTGTGCGGGCAGTCCACCAAAGAAGGTATCGCAGCACTGGTTCCAGCCATCTGCGAATACCACGCTGAGCATGTCTGCTTGTGCTGGTGGTATTGGCAGCTTTACCGGCGCAGCCGCACGCTGCGCGGCTTGTGGTGCCTGCTGGAGTGCTTCCAATCCCCACGCTGCATAGTCGAACACGGCGATTTCTTCCTCGTGATCGGCGGCGCTTCCGGGCCAGCGTTTTGCACTTGCCAGTGAACTATCTATGGCCGGGCGATTGCCACTTGTATCCGGGTTCGCCTTGTACCACTCAGCCATGGCAGCATTGTGTTTTTCGGCCATGTGGTTAGCTACGTGCTCGCTTGGAGCCGGGTAGTAGTCATCCATGCCGGGGATGTGAATCGCCCAGAGCTGCGGCTGGGGTGCTGCTGAAATCATGGCGTTGCAGAAATGAACCAGCTCACCTATCTCGTCCAGATCAAGAGCCCACCCAAACTGGTCAGCAAGTCGCTCGACATTCTCAGTGGTAACCCACCATTCCGGCACAACAGGCGCTTCCCGCTCGATCCGCCCCGCCAGTCCTTTGATGATTGCTGTGTTGGTCATGTCGATTCCTTCATTTGCTGATAAGCCGCAGGCAGTACAGGAAAGAGTTTGTTTCTCGGCACTCAGACCAGACGGCGACTTGGATATAGATGGCACCAACGATCAGTGCCGCGATGGAGAAAAGTGCTGCGAAGACTCTCATGTCGTGTTTCTCGGTTCTGTTATTCGTGGAAGCCTTGTGGATCAAGGGCTTGCGTTAGCCGCTTGCCTTGTTACACGACATTTGGTGTCGTAGAACTTGTGTTAGCCAGCATGTCAGTCGCCACGAGAAATATTCCCTGCCAGGAAGTTGTCAATACACTCACGGTGCGTTTTCCCGTAGGAGACGAAATGGCTCGAAGCACCTCTGTCGTTGCCCGGGGCATCTGCGGACAGCCACGCTGATATGTAGCAACGACCATTTGCCTCCGAATCGATGTTGGCACTGCAATGAAGAAGCAACCAATCAAGGCGCTTCGACTCTTGGCGCTGCGCCTCGGTCTTGGCTGGGACAATCAGCAATTCCATGTCGTTCGGCCCGGTGATGTGAAACGTCCCGTCGTCTCGCTGATCGACTTCGTATTCGATTTTGTCTGTGTGGCTCATGCTTGCCTCTTGTTGTGGAACGGGATGACAACGAAATTGCGCGCTGGGGCGGTACTGCATGCTCGGTATTTGGCCATTAGCTTTACGGCTTTCAGGCACACGGGACACGGCGTTATGTTTCTCTTGTCAGGGCTCCACTCAACCGAATATCGATTGAAGTCTTGGCCGCTTGCCGTGCATCGAAGAGGTATCAGTTGTGGCGGTTTGCTCATGGCGTTCTCTGTGTGTTTGTGTGCATTTATGGTGCCACTGAAAATACAAATAGTCAAGGCTTTTTTGTGGCACTACAATTGCGCCATGGAACAACCTAAAAAACCTCGTGGTCGGCCAGCGAAAGCGGAAGGCGAAAAGCTGGAGCGCCGCGCTGTGTACCTGCCGCCAGACCTATGGGCCAAGATCGACGCGAACGGGCTTGAGTGGCTTCGTGGCGTCATCCGTCGCGCTCGTCCACCTGCTGGCTAACTCTGCGTCCGACCGGACTGAAGCCGGTCAACTTCGGTGTTGGGCTGCCCATCAGCAGTGTCGATTTCGTCGCCACAGAAAAGGCGCCGCATGTGCTCGGCAGCGGCATTGGCCTGGGAAAATGTTTCCAGGCCGGTCACCAGCATCTGTGCGGTGAATGTTCCGTCCTCGGCTTTGTCAACGCCGATGCTGATCGTCGGCGTGTTTCTGAGTGGTGCTGTCATCGCATCTCCTCATAGTCGAGTGCGTGTCGCCGGCCACAGAGCTTGCATTCGTAGTGCTCGTGGCTCATGCTGGCGTCGCCATCAACTGGACGCATGTTCGGGCACACCCAAGATTCGCGGTCTGTTTTGCACGGGGTATTGCCAAGGTTCTTATCCTCGTGCTCTTTCCATGGGTACAAAGCCATAGCTGCCTTTCCGGGCCTAAGCCCAACTCTTAAATCGACCGGACAGCTGGCCGGTCATCGGCGGTGTTAAACAAATGGCGGCGGTTTGGCCGAAAACCTCAGCAGATCGTGCTCGGCCCGCAGTGCTGCAAGCTCTTCCCGCAAGTTCTGCTCAGTCGCCAGCAGTGCGGTTCGCTCTTCACGGGCCTGCTGTAGCTCGGAAATCAGGTCATCAACGATCTGAGCCGCGCCGGTCTGCGCCTCAAACTGCAAGTTGTGGTCGAGCAATTTGTCCAGAAGGTCATTCGCTCGCTTCATCAGTGCTTCGCTCATGTTGGCTCCTTGGCTGCGTCAAGACGGGCACGAAGCTTGTCAATTTCAGCGTCACATTCAACACTCCAGCCGTAGCAGCCACGCGATTCGATTACGCGCTCCGCATCTTTCCGAAGCGCCTCGTTCTCTTCGATCAGCGCATCAGCCTTCGCCCTGAGCTTGTGACTCTCCATCGCCAGGCCATGGTTGGCCTTGCGCAGCATCCGCGCATCAGCTGGTGTGCAGCCTTCTGGCGCGAGTTCGGCGCGGGTGTTCCATGCATCGATGTCGCTCTGTATATCCAGATTCAGGACCGGCAACTGCTTGCCTTTGCACCCGTCCGTTGTGCAGCGAGCACTTGGGTTGCAGCGGCCAACTTTTTGCAGCAGATGGCTCCCGCAAAACGGACGGGGCTCCAGGTAGATTTGTGGTTTTTCAGCGCTCATGCTCAATCTCCTTGAAAGTGGTTCAGCAGCCGGTCGACCATGTCGCCCATGGTCTTCGGCTGCAAGGTGGCCTGCAGCCTGGCCGAGAAAATCGCGTAGTCCGGATCCAACCCGTACAGCCGCACCAGGTGTGCAAAGGTCTCGGCCGACTGGTCGGTGGGTGGCGGCAGGTGTTACCCGGTCTTGAAGACCCGGGTGATGAGCTTTCGGCAGTGCACCTCCAGCTCGGCCGCAGTCAGATAGTCAAGCCGCATAGCCCATCTTTCGCAGCCGGCGGCGCCCGGTCGGGGTGATCTCGTAGATGTGGAAGCCACGCGAGAAGCGGGTGGTGGCGTGCACCCAGCGTTTGCGCTGCAGCCGGGTCAAGGCCAGGCGCGCGGCGTCGCGACAGCCACCCATGTCGTTCAGGTAGTCGAGCATGCTCACCGGATCCACGGCGATCAGCTTCAGAGCGACCTCGGTGCGGTCAGCGGCCATGGTGTGGCAGCCCCAGCAGCTTGGCGGCTTCGTTGGCCAGCAGGGTCATGGGCGTCTTCGATCCCTTGTTACCACCGTGGTAAATATCGGCCGCTCGCTGTGGGTCGCCGATCAGCATGGGCAGGGCCGGCGCGCCCCAGCGCTTGGTGTCCTGGTCGCCACCCAGCAGGTGCGGGTACTCGAACTGGCCTCGGTTGGTGTACGAACGGTGCGTCTCGCAGAAACGGTGCTGCACGTAGCCGATGTCCTTGGTGGGTGTGCGGCAAAGCTTTGGCCATCCGCCCAGGTCTTCGACCGTGGCGTGGATCGCCGGGTCGTCGAAGACCACGTTCTGGTACGCACCCACCGCGGTGAGGGCCTCCATCACCTTGCCCCAGGCGAGCAGCGAGCGGTCGGCATGGGTGCCGTGAACAGCGCGCACCACGTCAGCGATCTTGGGCGAGAACTGGCCACGGTCGGGGTCGGTGACGTGGGCGCTCAGCGCCTTGCGCGCCTGCTCCATGTCCATGCCGCGCAGGGCGTTCCACCAGACGTCGAGCACCATGGCGGTGGCCTCGGTCTTGTAGTACGCCAGCACGCCGGCCACGACCTGTCCGAATTCTTTCTTGTGAGAGTCGTTCATGATGAGGCCCATCCTTCGACGGTTTCAAAGTTGCGTTTTTCAAGCGCCCCCTGGATGCCCGGGCGTTGGCCGGCCGCCCGCTCGCAGACGCCAACCAGGTACGACATGGGGTCCGCCGGCCGCTCGACGCAGGCCGCGCGCACCGCGTCGAGCACCACCGGGTCGGTGTAGCGTTTGATCAGTCGGCCAATGGCTGCGCCGGTCTGCCTGGCTGGCATGGAGGCCTCCAGCAGGGACTTGCCGGCCGACCACAATTCGTCCCGGTTCATCTCTTCGACCGACTTCGCTGGTGCCTGGGCTGGTGCAGGTTGCTCTGGCCGGGAAGGCCTCTGGGCTGCAGCAGGGGCCGCCTTGCTGCGTTCCGGCGCCTGGCCTTTGGCCTCGCGGCGCCGGCCTTGCCTCTCCCGGTTTCCCTTGCGTTTGCCCAACATCTCCAGCGTGCGGTCGACCAGCACGTCGTGGTACAAACGACCATCGCTGGCCACCCACCAGCCACGCAGCAGCACCTCGCGCGCGGCCGTGAAGTCGGCCAGCAGCATGCCCAGGTGGGCGGCGATCAGGCGGTCGTCACGGGGCAGGCTTCCGCAGGGCGACTGTTGCCAAGCGACAGACCAGATCATCAGCAGCCAGGGGCGCTGCAGCGGGGATGCCAGCACCCATGTATCGGAGCGTTGGATGCGCTCCAAATCCAGCTCAAAACGCCAACCCTTGGACGTGATGTCCTTGGTGTATGGCGGGGTTCTTGGTGTGTCTTGATCCATATCACCGCCTTTCGCCGGCTATCTCAGAAAACCCCTTGCCGCTGTGGATCTTTTGCGCCAGACTGGCCTCCTGCAGCACTTTGTTTGCGTGATCGTCCAGGATCTGCCGAGCCACCGTGGTGACATCCAGGCCCCGCACCTGTGAGACGGCCTTCAGCCACGAGTGGGTGGCCTGGCCGACCTTGACGCTGCCAATGTCCTGCAGAGGGATGCTCACGGCCGCTCTCCGGCCGCCTTTTCCTTCGAGATGGCGCGGATGACCCGGTTGCGCATTCGGGTCAGGTACTCATAGGTGATGGCGCCGTCGGACATCTGGACGATCACCGGGAACCAGGCGGTCGGCATGGGGCGACGCTCGTGACGCACGTTGGATGGTGTGCTTGGGTTGATGTTGAGCCGGTCTGCCAGCTCTTTGGCCTGGCCAGGGTTTTTTCCCAGCCACTTGGCGAATTTGTTCATGGGGGTGCCTTATGGTAAACGGATCGGTTGCTGAACAGCAAACGCACAAAGTATACGATACCTGCATGGATAAAAAAAACCCTGCCCAGCAGCGCCGAGAAAACCTGAAGCGCTGGATGGACTCTCGCACGGTGTCCTCGTCTGATCTTGCGCGGCGGATCGGCAGCGGGCGCGCTTACGTCTCGCTGCTGTTCCGCGAAGATCGTCACTTTGGAGAAAAGGCCGCCAGAAGCATCGAGGCCAGCCTGGGCCTGCCCGATGGATGGCTGGACGCGACCTCCATTCACCCATCCACCGTGTCCGAGTGGGCGTCTCCTGACGACCTGGACCCCGAGGTTTTCGCCTTGGTGCCGCGCATCGAGGTCAGCCTGTCCGCCGGCAGCGGCTCCCTGGTGAACACCGAGCAGCAGCTGCCACCGCTGGCGTTCCGGCGCGACTGGCTGCGCAAGAAGGGCGTGACATCCCGCGACAATCTGCGGCTGTGCGAGATCCGCGGCCAGAGCATGGAGCCCGGCCTGATGGATGGCGACATCGCCATGATTGACCTGGGTCAAAGACAGGTGAAAGACGGCGAGGTCTACGCCGTGCGTTTCGGTGACGAGCTGCGCATCAAGCGCCTGTTCAAAACACTGGACGGTGGCCTGCGCCTGCACTCGGACAACCCGAACTTCCCTGATGAGCTGATCTCACCGGCGGGCAGCGGGCTGTTCGAGGTGCTGGGGCTCAAGCTCTGGCGCTGCGGCTGATGCCGTCGGTTTTCATGGGAGCGTCGGCTTTGGCTGGCGACGCAAGGCAGCCAGTCGTCTGCGGTGGATTGGCGCCCTGGACTCGCTGCTGCAGTTGCCGTTGAAGTAGTTCCACCAGGCGAAGCCGAGCGGGTCCGTCTTTCTGTTCGCGATGCTGATCTCGCGCTCGAAACGGTTTTTGCAGTGGTGCTCACAGTCCGCCTCTCCAGGCCCACCAGGGTCGCCGTAGTCATGGGTACCGCAGACGCGGCATTGGTAGACCGCCTGGCTGCAGTTGTCGTCGATGTCGTGCGGGCAGGGTCGGCCACCATCAAATGCCCACTGGTGCTTGCCGGCCTGGCAGGCGGTGCTGCCAAGCTCTGTGGAGGCCTTTCTGATCAGGCTCAAAAGAACGTCTGTCACGTTGAGCTCCTGAGTTGTTCCCGCTGTGCGACCGAGGCATTGGCCTCGCCATAGGTGCGGTGGTGGGTGTTGAGCACCGGCGTGCAGTCGCCGGCCAGCGTGCGGTAGCCGCCGGCCAGGTTCCAGGCGATGCCGGCGCGGATGCCGCGGAAGACCATGCGGTCGCGCAGGGCCATGTCGTCGTCGTCCAGGAAGCCGCCCAGGGGGTCGTCCTTGTGCATGTCGGCACCGGCCTGGTAGATCACGACGTCGCAGTCGGCCTCGTTGATGGCGGCGATGGACTGTTGCAGCCAGGCGAAAAACTCCAGGCGCTCGGCATCCTCGTGGAAGTAACGCCCCGAGGTGTGGTGCACCACGCGGTCGGCCAGGAAGGGTAGGCGGCGCAGGATGTCGGCCGTGCCGTCACCGTAGTGCACGTCGCAGTCCAGGATGCCAACCCGGTGGTCCGGGTGGTCCTGCAGGTACAGCGCGGCCGCCACGGCCAGGCCGTTGAAGGTGCAGAAGCCACCACCTTCGCCGAAGTGGGCGTGGTGGAAGCCGCTGGACGGCGACAGGGTCGGATGCACCGGGTGCTCTGCGGCGTGGCGCACGGCCCCCACCAGGCTGCCAACGGTCCACAGGCAGGCCTCCGGCACCCTGGAATCGATGCACTCGAAGCCGTTGAGGATGCGTCCGGCGAACACGCCGTCGACGTAGTCCGTGTCGTGCACCAGCTTGAGCTGCCCGATCGTCACCGGGGCGACCGGGTAGACACCGTGCACCACGTCGTAGCGGTTGCGCTCCTTCAGCAGCGCCATCAGCGCCGCGGGCTTGCTGGCCGATGGGGACAGGCTGCTCAGCCCGGTGACGTTCATGCGGGGGTCGTAGAAGATCGATGCGGGCACGGTGGCCTCCTGTGGTCTATGCCGCAACGGCGGCGATTCTGGTTTCGTGGGCCAGCACGATGTCGTTGAGCTTGTTGCGCAGCGTGCTCATGCCGCCATGCAGGCCAATGTACTTGGCGGTCCCGGCGCGCGCCACATCGGAGTCGGAGTGGCTGACGAAGTCGAGCATGGCCACGACGTGGTCGCACTGGTTGGACGCGACACGAATGTCGGCGGCGCAGTTCTTGGCGCCGTCAATGAAGCGCAGGTCGAGCTTGTTGCCGCCGTACTCGCTCTTGATCATGGCCACCTGGTCGCCACGCAAGCCGACGATCGCCACCTTGAAATGCGCGAACTTCGGAGGCGCCTTAGGCATGACGATGGGTGCATCCACCCGAGCGGCCTTGCTGACGGCGGCGCTGGTTTGCGCACTGGCCGTGGAGACGTCCACCTCGACGATGGGATTGGCTGGCCGGGTGGCGATCTCCAAGGCGGCGGTACCGATGGTCTTGTCCAGCGTCTGCACCAGGGCCGGCAGGAGCTGCTGGGCGAGCTCGGCGCAGATGCTGGACACCAGGTGCGACAGGATGGCGTCGAGCGCTCCTGGGCCCGGGTGGTCCTGGTGGCTGCGCTCGTAGGTCATCAGCGTTCCCCAGCACTCGATGCAACCATGGTTGGCACCCATCTCCGGGAAGAAGGCCTCCAGGCCCTGGCGGCCCATGTCCTTCACGATGACCTTGATGACCCGCTGCTGGGCGTTCATGTTGCGTCTCCGTGGGCTTTGGCGATGACTGTGTGGACTTGCGCCCACTGCTCGGTTGTCAGGTTGAAGTCCAGCCCTCTCATATCAATGGCGGCCTCGCGGATCATGATCAGCACATCCAGCAGCTCGGGCGCGGCGGAGATCAGGTGGGCGTTGGCCTCGTCTGTCTTGTTTCCATTCATGGACCCAACGGTGCAGATACGCTTGGGCCCGGCGGTTTCGGTTCCGACCGATCGAACGGCCGGGTGCATGGACGTCGGGTGAAGAACCCAGGGACCGGGCGTGAACTTCCAGGTCATGGCGCGGTGGTCGTCGCAGTGAGAAAGCCCGCTGTCGCCGGGGCCGAAGGTTCCGCCGCACTGAGAGCAGTACGTGACGGGGAAGCGTGGATTGGCGCTCATGACGTTCTCCACTGGGTCTGCAGATCGAGTGCGCGCTGGTCGTCTCGACGCCGCAGCTCGCCACTGTCCTTCAGGCGCATGTATTCGAGGTCGGCCGCGATGCGGTGCACCTCGGAGCCGGGCGGCGCGAAGGGCGCCAGCGCCGCGGCCATCACGGGGTCGAGGCGGGACTCGGGTTTCTGTTTGCTCATGGCGAACTCCAGTAAAAGGTGTCCAGGTACAAAACAACGAGGGCCACGATGTACATGGCCCCCAGGGTGATGCGAACGGCGAGCCGGTGTGTCATGGCGTCCACCGGTAGAGACGGGCCTTGAGCGTGTTGATCGTGAGCACGATGCCGGGCAGGTCCGGGTGACAGGGGTTGGTCCGCGTTAGGTGGTTGCGGGCCAGTTCGTAGTAGGTGATGCGCAGCTGGATGAGCGCATCGGCATAGAGGCGGACGAGGATCATGCGGGCACCTCGACTTTCCACGGGTCGCCGTAGACCACCAGGCCGAGAGACGCAACGCAGGCGTCGGCATCTGCCTTCCAGCGTGGCTTCTGGGCTTCGATCCAATGAGCAAATGCGGCCCGCGCCTTGACGCGCCCCAGTCCTAGGTAGACCCGGTCGTACTGGTTGACCGTCTCGGTTTCTGCAACGACCAGCTGGCGCAGCTCGGCGGCATCGGCCAGGCTGATGCGCACATGCTCGGCGAACACCTGCAGGCATTCGTCCGGCGTGCTTTCGCGGTAGCCATCGAACGAGCCGTCTGGCTTCCAGTGCTGGCGCTGGCCATTTCCGCCGTGGTACTGTCCCTGCGCCTGCAGTTCCGGGGCGGCGCCAGCCAGCCAGTACCAGCCGTTGCCCTCGGCATGCGTGGGCACACCATCGATGTCCGACAGGTGCAGGTCGGCCAGCGGCTTGAGCTCTGGCCAGCGCTTGATCAGGCGGTTGTGCCCAGCGCCAAACTCATCTTCACGGCCGCCCTTCCAGCTCTCGATGGTGAGCGAGAAGTAGGTCGGTGCGTTTCCGCGGATGAAGTGGAGCCCACCGACAGCCCGGACTTTTGTCTGGCCGTTGATGCTTTCGCGCAGGATGGGGTTTTTCATTGATCGTCTCCGGTGAATTCGAGGCCGCAGCAGATGCAGCGGAAGTAGTGGCGGCGACCCAGTGCACCCAGGTAGGCGCCCTGGCCATCACAGGCGGGGCAGAAGACTTCGTCCATGGCGATCTCCCTAAGAAAAAGCCACCGCGGCGGGTGGCTTGGTTGAAGTGGTTGTTTGGCGGCCGGTTCAGAAGATGCGCCAGTAGGACCAGCGCCCGCTCTTACTCTGCTTGCGGTAGACCGCGGCACTGGACGGGCCGCCGAAGCTGGCCCACTCGGCCTTGGTGATGCGGTAGCTCATGCGCTCAGCCCTTCCTTGGTTTTTTCCGCCTCGGCCGGTGGCGCGTCAGGTTCGATCTTGCGCAGCCAGCTCTGGGCGAAGTCCGCCATGCCTGCAGGAGTGGGTGCGTTGTGCAGCTTGAGGGTCTGGGCGTACTCGGCTTCGCAGCGCCAGATGCGACCCAGGGTTTTCTCGTCCCCCAGGTACTGCCTGACACGCACGATCAGGCCCAGGTTGGGACTGTCCTTGCCGAGCAGGCCGTTGATGACTTCGGCCAGGTCGCCGGCTTTGATGGGTTCGCGCATGGTCAATACTCCGTGAGCAGGATGCAGCGCAGGCAGCCGTCGCCGTCGTCGCTGACGTAGAACTGCCAGGTGCCGGCCGGCAGGTCGGTCCAGTCCACCTTGCGCCGGTACTGCGGAGGAAGGTCGTCTGAGAACTTCCCGGTGATGACGGCGACGCTCTTGTCGCTCACGGCAACTTCGATGATCAGCGCCGACTGGTGCGGCAGGCGGTAGCGGAACACCTTGGGCAACTCGGACCCCAGGATGTCGAGCAGCCAATGACACCCCGCATCGGCGCACTCCTTCACGCCGTCCGAATAGAGGAAGCGTCGGAGCAGCGGGCTGAAGTGGAATCCGTCGGTGCCGTTGCGGATCTTGTTATAGGCCTTGGCGAATGCTGATGAGTCCATTTAGCGCTCCTGATGTTGTCTGCTTGACAAAAGTAGTTGACAATGTTTGCTGTCCCGGCGTGTTGCCCGGATCAACTGAAAGGCATTTCCATGTTCGGATCTCTGAAAAAACTCGTGAAGCACAACCCGGTGGCCAGTCGTGCCATCAAGGACACCGAGAAGGTGACGGGTCGCATCACCAAGAATGTGGCCAAGGTGGCATCCATCACCGACAAGTTCGGCGGCGGCAATAGCCTGGCTGCCGCCATGGCCGCCAAGCACACCGCCAAAATGGCAGGGGCTACCGCTGCCAAGCCTACTCAGGCTGCTGCACCGGCCAAAACCGTCTCTGGACAGCCGTTTGGTCAGGCTGTCGCTGCTGTCGCCTCTTCCAAGGCATCCCGCCCGGCAGCCCAGGTTGCAGCCCGCGCCGCCAACCCCAGCACCACCCGGCCGGCGGCCGCTCAGAAGCCGGTTGTTCGCGCCACTCCCGCAACCCCGGCAACGCGCACCACGTCGGCAACGCCTGCGACTCCGGCTGCTCGACAGCCCCTGCACCGCAAGTACCAAAGCGATATGTGAATCAAGCAGACCGACGGGCCCAGAATGGCTCGTAGGCAAACGGCGCATCGAAGGTCGGCTGACCATCGATGGCCGAGCAGAAGATCTGCGGCCGGTTGATCACACTGCCGTCGGCCAGGCAGTCGGCGACGATCTGCCGCGTCTGCTCGGTGGCCGGGAAGTACAGGTCCGACTGCCAGTGATCGAGCTCGATGCCGGCGTCGACCAGGCGCTGGTAGAGCGACTTGGGTGCTGGGGTTGTGCTCATGCGGATGCCCCAGGTTCGTCATAGGTGAAGACCAGGCCAGCCATCAGCGGCTGGCAGTCAAGCAGGTCTTGGCGCTGCTCGGGTGTGCCATCGAAGCACACCAGCTTTCCGCGGCTGCTCATGATCCCGGCCTCGGCGTAGCGCTCGGGGTTGTTGCGGTAATGGGTGTGGATCCCATCGCCGTTGATGCAGCCAGTGAACTCGGCGCGGTAGATGCGGCACTGGCCGGCCAGGATGCCCTGGGCCGGCGCGATGTAGATGACGGTGGTCACGGCCTGATCTCCTATGGGTTGACAGGGACAATCGCGACCTCTGCCGCAACCGACCACTCGGACGTTGTTTCTTTGGCTGACAGCTTCTGCGCCAGGTCCAGCCGGCCGCACCAGCCGGCGACGTACCAGTGCGGATCGAAGTTGGTCGAGGCGCGAACCACCGCTTTGCTCACCAGGTGCTGGTTGTAGTCGGCGTAGCCCATCTGGATGGCGAACTTCGCCTCCTCGATCTGCGCCTCATTCACGTACTGCATGAGCTCGTACGTGTTGTTTGCAACCTCGACCAGGCGGCTGAAGTCGCGCTGGCTGATGGGGGCGTTCCTGGCGGCGCGGGCCAGGGTCTTGTCGAGGCTGGGCCGCACAACCACGATGTGGCTGTAAGCCCGGTTGGTGGTGCGAGTGAATGTTTCGCCGTCGTGGGTGGCGGTGAGTTTGCGTGCCATGTGGATCTCCCTGGTGGTCAGCTGCGGTCGCTGATGAATTTGTGGACGCCGGTGTGGTGCACGGTGGCGCGCTTGAACTCGGTGCGCTGGGTGTTGCCACCGTTCGAGACCATCACGGGATCCTGGATGTCGATCCAGCCCGGGTCGCAGAGTACAGAGGGCTTGGCGGTGTAGCCGGCGCGCTGCAGCTGCTGAAGGGCGAGCTCCGTGGCGTCGAGGCGGCGGGCGGTGCCTGTGTCATGCATGGCGTTCTCCCAAGCGGTAAAAGTTGATGGCCACCAGGTCACGCACCCGGTGGTTGAAGACGCTGGCGAAGGACTCACGCTCCATCCGGTTGACGTAGTCGAAGCCACAACGGCGCGCCGCCTCGGCCACACCACCGCTGCGGTAGATGCCAGCCTGGCAGTGCACCACCACATCACGTCCCTCGGCCAGGGCATCCCGCAGGATCACGGCGATGGACCGGGCCTGGTCGTTGTTGATGGCGAATTCGCCGGTGAGCTCCGAGGCGCGCTCCGTGTCGGTGAACTCGAAGTGGTGCAGGGCGTGGTATTGATCCCCAGCCCGCGGCGCAGCGCAGCAGGGGTCGGTGATCTGGATGGCCACAGCCTCACGGCTGGGTGCCGGGTGAACGCCAGCCAGGAATTCGGCGGCCGAGCAGCGGGTGATGGTGGGCATGAAGACTCCTTGTGATGTCGGAGCGTCCTCAGGCTGAAGGCGCTCTGACATCCCTTGCGGGATGCTTGCAGGGTGTCGTTGGTTATGTGGTGCCCGGACCTCCGGGCCTACCCTGCGGTCGGCATAGTCCGGCTGGGCCGGTTCCGACATCCCCGCTTGAAGCAGCGGGGCGGTTTGTGTTTTCCCGGCGTCGGTATGCAGGTAATCGCTACCTGCATCCACATCCCGTTCGCTGAGCCTTATCCCATCCGGGGGCATCGCTACTGGTCTTGGCGGAGCCACCCATTTAATTGACCGCTCGGTGGAGGCGGTGTCGGCGTTTGGGCTGCCTTTCGATACGGTGATGCGGCGTCGATGGGATGAAGTATGCCGTGCAGCAAACAAGATGTCAAGTGTTTTTTGAGGCACAAGTGGTAGACCCCATGTTTTATCCAGACTAAATTGCATGGTTATTCGCTTTCTTACGGCTTCCTGACAAAAATAGTTATCCACAGAAAAGTGGAGTGGTCACTCACGCGCCGCGTCGCGCACGAACTTGATGTAATGCGTGCGCGAGCGATGCGCATCGTGTCACGCGTGACTCACGCGTGATTTCCTGTGACTGTGCGTGACTCACGCGGACTTTTTTTAGATATGCGCCAAAACAGCCGTTTGTCAGTTTCGCGTCAGCATATCTATACAACTCGTTACAAAGTGTCGGATTTCCGACATCACGCACAAGCATTAGAAAACAGTGCGAATGCTGTGCAAATGTAATAACAAGGTTTTCTGAATCAGAAATGTCACGCGTGACACCGCGTGAGTCACACGAAGTCACGCGTGAGTCACGACACCAGAACCAGAACCAGTATGTATTCCGTTACTGACGTAACGGGAGGCGAGGCCTCCGTTGGCCGGGATTGCTCAGCGATCGGTTGACATCCGTCTGCTGTTCGGCAATGATCGGCGCCAATGTTTCAAATCGTTCCACCCACCGACTGCACGAGAGCCCTGGCCATGGCCTGTGCCGAGGGCTTCGCCGCCGGGGTCGCTGGGTCCAGGGTGCCGCTCGGCGCCTCACCGGCCAGCCGCCAGGCGTTCCTGGCTGGCGCCTCGGCCAGCGGAAAGCTCGATGGCAGCGAGCACGGCGAGCAGGTGGCGGTTTTCAAGTTCCTCGAGCTGCTGGAGCCGCACTGGCCCGAGCTGGTCGGCAGCATCCACGCCGTGCCCAACGGCGGCCAGCGCTCCAAGGCCGTGGCCGGCAAGCTCAAGGCCGAGGGCGTGCGTTCCGGCATCCCCGACATCTGCGTGCCTCTGCCATCGCAGGGATTTTCCTCGTTGCGCCTCGAGCTCAAGGCCAAAGGCGGCCAGCTGACGGACTCGCAGAAGCTGCGCATGCCGATGTTGCGCGCGCTGGGCAACCAGGTCGCCGTCTGCGTCGGCTGGCATGCCGCCGTGCGAGAAATCATCGACTACGTCTGGCCCGAACAGTGACGGCCATGGCGACAGCCAACCACTTTTCCCTGCCCCGTTCGACGGGGTTTTTTTCTGTCAAATCGCCCGATGAGGGCATGGAGAAGCGTGTGAGCGACATGAGTGCAGTGGATTTTTTGAGTGCGGCCGGTGCCATCCAGGAGGCGCGTGCAGGCGAGTACGACCAGCCGGGAG
Source organism: Hydrogenophaga sp. (assembly GCA_030653975.1). GTDB lineage: Bacteria > Pseudomonadota > Gammaproteobacteria > Burkholderiales > Burkholderiaceae_C > Hydrogenophaga. The sequence continues at coordinate 49,129 of JAURYH010000044.1, forward strand.
GCGAGCGTTCGATGGCCAAGACGGTGGCGATGTTCAACGTGGCGACAGGCGCCGACCTGAGCGAGTCCGACGGCTGGTTGTTCATGGTTTTCCTGAAGATCACGCGCGACCAGTCCCGGGCCAACTGTCACCTGGACGCCTGCAAAGACCTGGTGTCCTACGGCTCGCTGTACGCCGAAGCCCGGAGCGCCGGCCTGTGAGCCGGTCCGACTTCGGGCGCATGGTGGACGAGATCGCATCCCGACCCACCCTGTTCGCGCAGGACACGCATTTCCGCACGCGGCTCTACTCGCGCTGGCTGGCCGCAAAGGGCTACGAGCGAAAGGATCCGAGCTGGGCCTGGCCCACTTGGCGCGATGCTGAGCTGGCCAAGGGTGTCCACCAGTCGCGACGCAAAGCTGCCACCAATGGGCACGCAGTCCTCCCGCTGGGCCCGCTCAGCAAAAACAAAACAGCGAAGGCTCGATCATGATGGGCGACCACCGCAGCGTGATGGAGGCCTACCTGTCGGCCACCTACACCAGCAACCTGACGATGCGCAACAACGCCATGGGAGATGCGGATCGGCTGATCGCCGCAGGGCTCTCCTGCATCGACCGCGACCTGGATCCGCACGAGAGGGTTCGGCGCTCGCTGGCCATGCAGGCCTTCCGGCTGCAGGGGTCGGGCGGCATGACCGGCGCGCGCGGCCTGGCCGAGCGCCTGGGCGGCCTGCTGGTGCGCCGTTCGATGCGGGGCAGGACGCGCATGGTCTCGCCATCGGTGCGCCTGATCGAGGCGCGCGACATTGCCTTGCTGGTGCTGCGTTGGCGCCAGCACAACACCTGCCCGGCCTGCCTGGGGCGCGGTCACCCGACCATCGGAGAAGGCCGAGAGGTGATCGACGACACCAGGGTCTGTGGTGAGTGCCATGGCACCGGCCGCATCCCGCTGGAGCGCCTGGTGCGCCGCGAGCACGCCGACCTGGCGCTGTGGCTGGCCTCCGAGATCGACTCCATGGTCGGCTTCGCCGAGGTCAAGGCGCGCAGCCTGCTGAGCCAGGCGGTATGAAACGCTCTGGTTTCAGGCAGCCGGTGCGCGAGCGCCAGCGCACGGTGCACACACCCATCCCGGAGCACCTGCGCCGCAAGGCCGTGATGGTGTCCGACATGGGGAATCCCATCTCGGCCATCGAGAAGGAAAACGCTGTGCGTTCCGAGGCCTACCGCCGTCTCGTGGCCGCCCGACCGTGCATCCACTGCGGCATCCACGGCCACTCGCAAGCAGCTCACGCTGATCAAGGAAAAGGCGGGCACATCAAGTCCGACGACCGGACTTGTTACCCGGCCTGCGGGCCGCGTGTTGGACACATCGGCTGCCATGCGCTGATCGGCATGACCGGGATCATGCCCCGAGAGGAACGCCGCGCGCTCGAGCAGAAATATGCCGAGCAAACAAGGGCGGAAATCATCAGATCTGGCCTGTGGCCAAAAAACCTGGAGCACCTCGAAGAATGAGCCGAGCACGATCCAGGCCGTCCGAATTCATCGGACCTCCGCTGCACCTGTCCAACGCGCACGTCCTGCAGCGCGTGGCCGACAACTGCAAACCCTGCCACTGCTGCGGTGAGCCGTGGCACTGGACGGGGCGCCAGTACGGCCACGCCCTGCCGCTGATGAACGTCAACAAGAGCATGGTCAGCGTGCGCAAGACCGCCTACCTGGCCAACGGCGGAAAGCCACCCGGAAAGGGTCAACTGATCGTCGGCCTGTGCGAAAACCCGGCCTGCATGAACCCAGAGCTGTCGGGCCTGCGCACGCGCCAGTGGGTGATCAAGCGCGCGGTGGCGGCGGGCAAGATCCACACGCCGGCCGCGGCGGCCAAGATGGCGGCCCACCGGCGCGGCACCGGAAAGCTCTCGGGTGAAGCCGAGGCCGACCGCATCCGGTCCGCGGACCCGGCCGAGATTCAGAGCCTGTGCACCGAGATCGGCATTAGCCGGCAGATGGCCTGGCGCATCCGAACCGGCCTGTCATGGCGCCAGTACGGCAGCCCGTGGGCCGGACTGGGGGCGAGGGCGTGAGATGGCGCAAGAACCCGCGCGAGGCCGAGGCCTACTTCCGCAACCCCTGGGTGAAGGCGCAGCTGCAGCGCCAGGTCGAGGCCACGTTGGCCGAGATCCGCCAGGCGGCCGATTGGGAAGTCTGGGCCCGGGCCAAGAACCCGGTCGAGCTGATCCACCGCGGCACCCAGGTGCTGTGGATCGTGGACCAAGCAGCCATCGCCTGCCGCTTGCCGGCGGACCTGCCCGAGCTGCGCATCATCGCCGGGGCGGCCAGGGCGCTGGCCGAGATCGCCGAGCGACCAGTCTTGGTGGAGGCTAACCGGGCATCGATCCAGTCCGGCATGGCTGCAGCCGATCGCCTGTGGCCGCAGCTGAGCGTGTGGGCGCTGGCCGAGGCCGAGATGCGTTACCACGAGACGGTGGTGACGCGTGGCATGTGCCTGAGTGATTTCCGCTACTTCGCCAACCTCAAGACCAAGGAGGCCCTACCGCCGATCGCGACCGCATGAAAAAATGTTGTCGAAACAGCAAACAGTTCTTGGAATAATGGTTGCTGAGTGGTAAAGTCTCTTTTGTCGATCTCAGCAGGGTTTCGGGTTGGCGCCGAAGCAAGTCATTCTCCTGTATCCCAATGTCAAACGCTGCCCTATGCGGCCTGCTGTATCGAACGACTGGCACCCGCAAGGTGCCGCCATCAGGTCATCGCCGTGCATTTTGGGGCGGACACCAGGCGGGCACCTAGGCTCTGTCGGGGTTCGATTCCCCGCAAGCCGCACAACGTGTACCGGCGATGACCTGATGGCGGCATAGTGAAAATGTGAGAACAACGACACGCACCGACCCGGTGAAATACCCGAGTGGTGAGCAAAAGGTCTCTTCAAAACGGGCCGATGTCCGCGCCATCCGACACTCCCTGCCGCCGTCAACCTATTGTTCAGAGACCACGCCGCCCACAAGGCGCCGAAAGATGCGAAGACCCTGGTCGGGGTCCAGCCTGAAGCGGCACCAGCCATCGAACTGCTGTGGTAAGCAGGAGCAGCCGCCTTGAAATCGCCTGACGCCTCGGAAAGACGAGGACCATCAGGGCCGCGCATGGCAGGCGGGTCGAGGGCGGAGGTTAGCCGACGTCATCCTATTGCGCAGCACCGGCAGCCCCGGAAGTGCGCGGCCCTGATGGGCAGCGAAGTACAAGCGGCATCACGCGACCTGGCACTGTGATAAGCCAGGGGTAGCGGCCTGTGAGTGAAATCCGAACGAAACGAGTGGCCAACGGTGGGCCTGGGCAGGCAAACACCGAGACAGCCGGAGAGACGGCACCAACATCAACAGGGGATTCCGATGCACAGCATGTTCATGAGTAAAGGCGAGGACTGGAAGTCCCGCGCGCTGGCCGCCGAGAATCGCCTCGCCAACGCCGCCGTGGCGCTGGAGACCGCCATCAAGGAGGCGGACCGCTGGTTCGATGAGGCCTGCGGTGACGGCCGCGTCGACTCGAAAGAAATGGACGGCGCTCGCGAGGTGCTGCGCAGCCTGCTGCCGAACTCGCCACAGGGCTCCTCGAGCAATGAGCTTGACGTCACCAAGACCGCCATCAACCAGGCCAGCCAGCGCTTGGCGCGTGACCTGGATGCACTGGTGAGTGAAGGCATCACCCGGGCCTTGGGTGGTGCCGAGTGGATGTTGGCCGACGTGGCCAACCGGTGCACCCGCACCCGAGTGCAGGGCGACGACATCGAGACCTGGTGCCTGGACGGCGTGCCGTTCCTCGAGGTGCAGGACGTGCCGCCATCGATCGACGACAAATTCATCGCCAAGATGCAGTTCAACTACCGCTTCCTGTTCAATGAGGTGCAGCATGCCGGTTGAATCCATCCTGGTGCTGGCTGGCTTGGCGCTGATCGCGGTGGGCGTCATCATTCTGTCGCTGGGCTGGTGGATGGATCGGTGCGAGGGATTGATCTGCGCCGAGGCGCACGACTGCCCGAACACGGACATGTTGGGCTGGGCGGATGCCATCGGCCAGCCAGACGACGATCCGGACTCGCACCGCCTGGTGATGACAAGGCAGGAAGACATCCTGCGCAAGATCGATCTCGCCGAGCGCGCCTTCCAGGTGACGCCTATTCCGATTCCGCAGACTCGCCGCGATTAAGCAACTGCCGTGCCGGCCGGATGCCGGAGACTCACAAAGGATTTCCCATGTCGAACATCATCAAGCCCAGTGTCGGTCGCAAGGTCTGGTACTGGCCCAGCGTCAGCGACAAGACTGGACCCGTGCCCATGTCGCAATCGCCCGGCCAGCCGCTGGACGCCACCGTGATCGCTGTGTGGAGCGACCGCATGGTAAACGTGCTGGTCACAGACACCATGGGCAAGCAGTTCCCGGTGCTGTCGTGCGACCTTCAGCAACCCGGCGACCCGGTGCACGTCTCCGAAAGCGGGCAGGTGATCGGCCGCTACGTCGAGTGGATGCCGTACCAGGTGGCCACGGCACCCAATCCGACCGACAAGGACTACCCGCAGGGTCCGGCGCTCAGCGATGCTGATGCCATGGCCGACCTGGCCGGTCTGCCGCGCGCCGACAACCCCGGCCTGGACACGGGTCCGAAGGCCTGACCATGGCTGACAACGTCGACACCATCTCCCGGGTGACTGGCATGCCGCGCCAGGAGCTGCTGTCGCTCTGGGACGAGGTGCAGCGCAACCACACGCGCCTGCGGACGTGCCAGCGGCACGACTTCGGACCGCTGACACCGGGCGCCAAGCCCAGCACGCGCTACGAATGCCGCAACTGCGGTGGCTGGGCCGACTCCACTGCCATCTACTGGTACCAGATCGGGCTGGAACACGGCCTGATCACCTACAACCCGTGACAAGGAGAGAAAAATGGATCTTGATGACAACGCCGACCGAATTTTTGTGATGGGTGTTCGGGATGCGTACCCGAAGATTCTGAACGGGGTCCAGCGCGCGCAGTGGCTCGAAGCCCTGGCCAGACGGATCGATGAAGAGCTGGTCGTGTCCGGCATCGGCGTGCTCACCCAGGGTGATGACCCGGCCGCCACGCTGAGCAAGATCATCGGCTGGCACTGCCAGGTGGCGCTGGATCCCGCGGTGTCGAGCGATGCGGCTGCCCTGGTGAAAAAGGGCTGGGACATGGCGATCGCATCCATGCAGTCGGCCGTCGGCGAGGCGCTGCGGTCGCTGGCGGGAGCCGAGCCATCGAGCTACGTGTTCGCGGACACCGAGGTGGTGGGCCAAGAGCCCGAGGTGATGCCGGCATCCCTGTATGGGATTGTTGGCAGCAAGCCAAAGCCCCTCGAGCCCGGCCTGCACCTGGACAGCGGGGAGTTCATCCCGGCGGACCAGCTGCCGGCGTGGCATCCGGTCTGATGGGCCAAGCCAAGAAGGATGACATCAAGGACGGCGGTCTGACCGCGCTGGCGATGTCGTGCGCACTCGCGGTGCTGGCTGGACATCCCACGGTCACACTGTCGACGACCGGCAAGCGGCCGAAGAGCTTCCCGCGCGGCGAGCTGCTGAGCGTCGGCGCCGATGGATCGCACAACTACGCGGTCTGCCCGATCAAGGTGATGGCGTGGATCCATGCCAGGACCAGCAAGAGGCGCAGCGGTGGGTGACAGACAAACAGGGATAACGACCAGGCAAATGGTGGACGCCCCGCAGGGTGCAGTGTTTGTGTGGTGCAACAGCCGGACGCACTACCCGCGGGAGCTGGCCATCAGGCTAAGGCGAGACGACCTCCAGGTGGTTCCGCTTGCGTGGCTGCATGAGAGAAACGTGAGGGGCTGCACCTTCGCTGGCGTGGTGCTTGACCACGCAGCCCATTGCAGCATCGAAGCTCGCATGGCGCTGGACTACCTGCGCTACCGCGGATTTCTTGTGGAGTCCAACACCACCATGACCGGCGCAGCGCGTCCGGTCGATGAAGCGTTGGGCTAGATCCCGGAAAGGCAGAAGATGGATCAACAAACAATGGTGACGCTTGAGGAGGCAAGGGCTATGTCTGATGCCGCTGTTCTCGCCGAACGCGAGCGCATCAAAGCAGGCCTTAAGGGGATTTCGGCTGGTCTGAAGTTGGCCGAGGTGGCGGCAAGGATGGAGCAAAAAGCCTACTACTCAACTCCGCGTCGACAGCCAAAGCGAGACGGCATCGACCGTGCTCTTTCCATCCTGACGTTTGGTGTTTGGTGACTGCTTAAAGTCCCATCCATCGACCCCCAGTGTCACGGGTGAGTCACGCGGTGTCACAGCGCGTCACGCGTGACAGGTTTAGATAATAGAACTTTCGGCACAGAAATCATGAGAATCATCGTCTGCGGCGGCAGGGACTTCGAACACAAGGCGGACGTCTTCGCGGCACTGGACCGCCTGCACGGCCAGCGTCCGGTGAGCCTGCTGATCCATGGCGCAGCGCCTGGCGCTGATCTGCTGGCCGAGGACTGGGCTAGGGCGCGCGAGATCCCGTACTTTGGTGTGCCGGCCAAGTGGACGGTAGATGGCAAGGCGGCGGGGCCCATGCGCAACGCGGCCATGGCGGCACTCAAGCCGACCGCCGAGCTGCTGGTGGCCTTTCCGGGTGGCCGCGGCACAGCCAACATGATTGATGCCGCCGAGACCATGGACATCAAGGTCTGGCGCCCCTACCCCAACCGGAGTGCCTGATGCACCTGACCCCAACAGAAACCGCCATGGCCGCCAAAGCCCTGCGACTGCACGTCGAGCAGCTGAAGGACATCGAGGGCCAGATGGCCCGGCACTTCCTGCGCCTGCCCACGCTGCAAGAGAACGCCCGGATGGTGAACGACGAGCTGTACCGGCTGCGCGGCGAGATGGGCGAGCTGGCCGGGCGGATGGAGCGCTTCTCGGCCGCGGCCAAGCTGGCGCACGCCATGCCGGAACCAGAGGATGACGTCCTGGAGAGCCGGGCGGCAGGCGGGCAGGGTTGGTAGGGCGCCACAGCTTGACAGCTGAACGACAATCGAGTTGTATAGCGGACAGTAAATTCCGCTACAATGTCATGAGCAATAGAGCGGGACAGACAGCCCCCGCATAAAAACAAGCGGCAACTTCTGTTGGAGTTGCTCGCCCTGAAATTCCTGACGAGGTCGCCGATGGCGGCCTTTCGCGTTTCTGGGCCGCCGCAGCAGCAGGTGGCCAAACGGGTAAATCCGCCACCCCACTGAACCCTTCCCCGCTCGGGGGCCGGGTGAGGCCAAGGCGGCCCGTGCAGCGTTGGGAAAAGCGCGGCCATCAGTGTGGCCTTGACGGTGTGCGCCCAGGGGATCGCCTGTAAATCTCCCAAGGCCCCTCTGGGCGCCGCCACCTGAAACCAGTTCCATGAGAGCCGCAAGGCCTTCGCACCCGGGACAGCCTGACCACCAGGCCCCGGGTGCTTTTTTATACCCAGGCGTTGGCCGGGAGAGCCAATGAACACACATCACATGAAGAACCAGGAGCGCAACCATGGCGCGCCCTAAGGCGGAGAACGCCACCGACTGGGGGCCGATCCAGCGCGAGCATCGCCTGGGGCAGAAGTCCAACAACCAGATCGCCCGTGAGTTCAGCATCCAGGCCAGCTCACTGAGTCGGCGCGCCAAGAAGGAAGGCTGGGTCCAGGACAAGTCGAAAGAGGTGCGAGCGATCGCTGACGCAGTCCTGCTGGTGAGCAATACCGAAAAAGCAAGGGCTAATGCAACACCCAGTCAGCTTGAGATCGAAGCGGCTGCAGATGTGCGCATCAACGTGGTCCTGGGCCACCGCAAGGGCCTGCGCAAGCTCAGCGAGATCCGCGACAAGTTGCTGGCCAGCGTAGAGCAGGCGGTCGATGAAATGCCGGTGCTGGCCGAGATCATCGACATGGTTCGCAAAGAGGATGCCCGCGGCGTGGACAAGTTTAACGACGCCATGCGCAAGGCGATGGGCCGCTCCGATCTGGTCGATGACCTGAAGAAGCTGGCCGAGGTGGATGACCGGGTTCGCAAGGGCGAGCGCGAGGCGTTCAACATCGATGACGGCGAAGACAAGGGCAGCTCGGTCGATGAGATCCTCAAAAAGATCAATGCCAGCGCCGACTGATGCCATCGTCCGAGCAGGGACGATTCAGTGGATCAAGGTCGGCTACTCGCTGGGCCGCGCAGAGCGTGAGCACATCTATCCGCTGGACGACTACCGGCCGCACGAGATCGACCTGGATGGCGCCTGCTGGTGCCGGCCCGAGTTCGACGCGAAAGACCCTGGCCTGGTGATCCACAACGCCATGGATGGGCGCGAGGCGTTCGAGACCGGCGCGAGGTTGATGTCCTGATGAGCCTCACGCCAGAGGAGCGAGAGCAGGCGCTGCGCCGGGTGCGCGAGAGTCTGCTGGTGCACATCGCGCACTGCGCAAAGATCAAGGACAAGTCTGGCAAGGTGATCCCGTTTCGTCTGAACCGGGCGCAGCGCTACATCCATGAAAGGCTGGAGCAGCAGCGCGCGGCCACGGGGATGGTTCGGGCGCTGATCCTTAAAAGCCGTCAACAAGGATCGTCAACTTACGTCGGTGAGCGCTTCTATCACCAGGTGTCGACTCAGGGGAAAAGCGCCTTCATCATGGCGCATGAGGACAAGGCGACACGCAACTTGTTCGAGATGGTCAAGCGCTACCAGGACCACAACCCACTGGCGCCCAGCACCAAGGCCTCGAACGCACAGGAGCTGATCTTCGGGGCTTTGGATGCCAGCTACAAACTGGCGACCGCGGGCACGGACGACGTTGGCCGATCGAACACGGCGCAGTTGCTTCATGGCTCTGAGGTGGCGTTCTGGCGCAAGCCGCAGATGCACCTGGCGAGCATTGGCAACACGGTGGCCGACATGGTTGGCACAGAGATCATCCTGGAGTCCACCGGCAACGGCCAGGGCAACGCCTTTCATTTAATGTGGCAGGAGGCCGAGGCAGGGCGCGGCGACTACATCGCGATCTTCGTGCCCTGGTTCTGGCAGGAGGAGTACCGGGCACCGGTGAAGCCCGACCTCGAGCTGAGCAATGAAGACCTGAAGTACATGCAGGCCTACGGGCTGGACATGGAGCAGATGCAGTGGCGGGCGAACAAGATCTCGACCTACGGCCGCGGCTTCGAGTGGCTGTTCGATCAGGAGTACCCGGCGACCGCCAGCCTGGCGTTCCAGTCGGCCACGGTGAACCCGCTGATCAGCCCGCACGACGTGATGGCGGCGGTGAACTCCAGTTTCGTCGAGGGCCGCGCGCCGCTGATCATTGGTTGCGACCCGGCGGGTGATGGCGCCAACAACGCCGACCGCACGGCGATCGCTTTCAGGCGTGGGCGCATGTGCTTTCGCGTCGAGTACCACGAGGGTCTCAACACCATGCAGGTGGCCGGCAAGCTGGCCGCCTACTGGAACGAGATGCACCCGGATGCGATGTTCATCGACAAGACCGGCCTGGGTGCCGGCATCGTGGACCGGCTGCAGGAGCTGAACATCCCGGTGATCGGCGTGAGCAACGCCAGCGCCGCGATCGACAGCGAGCGCTACGAGAACAAACGTGCCGAGCTCTGGTACCTGATGAAAGAGTGGTTCGAGAACACCCCGTGCCGTTTGCCCAACGACGCCGCGCTGATCTCCGACATCACCTCGCCCATGCCGCGCAACAGCAGCAACGGTCGAAAGATGGTCGAGAAAAAAGAAGACATGACCAAACGCGGCATCCGCTCGCCAGACGGCGCCGATGCGCTGTCGCTGACATTTGCCATGCCCGTCCAGTTCCGCGACCAGAGCGCTGGACGTGCCCCAGAAACAACCAGCCCAGCCACCAAGGCGGGGTACTGAAGGAGTCCCATGGACCAAGTCGACGAATACACCGAAGCCTGGGGCGAGGGCGCCATCGTGGAGCCGGCTGAGAAAACCGTGCAGGGCGCAGCCCGCAAGCGCGCCAAGCAGGACCAGGACGACTTCGAGGACGAGTTCGCCAACCTGACGGCCGACGAGAAGGATGAGAGCCAATGAGCCCCGCTGAAGAACAGCTGAGCCAGCCAGGCGTGCTGCCGGCCCTGGTGATCGCCGCCATCCCGGTGCCGGTGACGCGCGAGCAGGAGCAGGCCGAGTACGACGCGCACGCCAACCAGCTGATGAGTTCGGATGACGCCCAGCCCGAAAATCTGGATAGCCTGGGCCAGGTGTTGGTGGCCGAGTTCACGCGCGCCGTGGCCGACCGCCAGACCACCGAGGAGCGCTGGCTGCAGGATCTGCGCCAGTACAAAGGACAGTACGACCCCGAGGTGCTGGCCAAGCTGGTGGACCGCTCGACCGCCTTCGCCCGCAAGACGCGGGTCAAAGTCAAGACCACCGACAGCCGCGTCGCCGACATGCTGTTCCCGGCCGGTGCCGACAAGAACTGGTCCCTGGAATCCACGCCTCGACCATCGATCAGCGAGCACCAGAAGGCCGAGATCGCCCGGATGCTGGAGCAGCAGTTTGCAGCGGACCACCAGCAGGCGCTGGCCGAATACCAGGCCATGGCCGAGCAAGGCGAACAACCGGGTCCAGCGCCGCAGCCGATGCGGGTCACCGAAAAGGACATCGAGGCGGCCGTGATCGAGATGGCCACGACCGCGTCCAAGGGCATGGAGCGCACCGTGGCCGATCAACTGATCGAGGCGCGCTACAAGAAGTCCTGCCTGAAGGCGATCCACTCGGGCCACCTGTACGGCACCGGCGTCATCAAGGGCCCGCTGATCGAGCGCCGCGTGCGCTCCGAGCACGTCAAGCAGGGCGGCAAGTGGACGCGCCGGGCGGTCGAGTACATCACGCCGTTCGTGGACTTCGTGCCGCTGTGGCGCTTCTATCCCGACATGTCGGCCACCGAGCTGGCCGGCTGCTCGTTCGTCTACGAGCTGCACGACATGACGCGCGCCGAGTTCGCCGACCTGTCCACGCGCAAGAGTTTCCGCGGCAAGCTGATCCGCGAGCACATCAAGGCCAACCCGAATGGCCACCGCAGCACCATCCGCTCGGTCGACAGCGAGCTCAAGCAGCTGGGCGAGCGACCGACCAAGCAGGGCGACCACGGCCAGACCTACGAGGTGCTGGAGCGCTGGGGCTACCTGAATGGCGAGCAGCTGCGCAACGCCGGTGTCGAGGTGCCCGAGGAGCGCTGCCACGAAACCTTCTTCGCCAACGTGTGGCTGCTGCCATCGGGCGTGATCCTGAAGGCCGTGCTGCAGCCGATCGATGGTGTCACCTGGCCCTACCACCTCTACTACTTCGACAAGGATGAAACAAGCATCTTTGCCGAGGGCATCGCCGCGGTGATGCGCGACGACCAGGACATGATCAACGCGGCGATTCGCATGTTGCTGGACAACGCCGGTCTGATGGCGGGGCCCATGTTTGAGATCCAGACGGATTTGCTGACGAACCCGGATACGGCGACCATATTCAGGCCATGGAAGGCCTTCATGCGCAACGCCAAGTCGCCAGGCCAGCGGGCTATCACGCCGATCAAGGTCGAGGGCAATCTGTCTGATCTGATGGGTATCGCCGAGAAGTTCGAGGTGCAGGCAGACGAGACGACGGCGATCCCGCGCTACATGAGTGGCGAGAACCCGAACAGCGGCGCGGCCGCAACCATGGGCGGCATGTCCATGCTGATGGGCGCTGCCAACATCGTGCTGAAGGATCTGGTCTCCAACTGGGATGACGTGACCGATACCTTCATCCGCTCGATGTACGCCTGGAACATGCAGTTCCACAAGGACGACAGCATCAAGGGTGACTTCGATGTGAAGACCACCGGTGCTGCTTCCCTGGTGGCCAAGGAGGTCCGCGCGCGCCAGCTCAACGAGATGGCTGCGGCCACCAACAACCCGATGGATGCGCCGTACATCAAGCGCGGCCTGCTCAACAAGCTGCGCGCCGAGGCCAATGAACTGGGCAATCTGGTGCGCACTGACGAGGAGGTTGCGGCCGACCCGGACGCCAAGATGCAGCAGGAGCTCGCCGCCAAGGATCAGCAGCTGGCCCTGGCCGAGCGCGAGGCCAACGTCAACCTGCGCATGGCCCAGGCCGAGCGCTACAAGGCCGAGGCGCTGACGATGCAGAACCGAGCCCTGCTGCACAAGGCCGAGGCGGTGGACCGCAAGCTGGAGTCGGTCTACGTGGCGCTGCAGGCCGCCGGCATCATCGTGATGAACCCGGGCACCGCGATCGTGGCCGACGAGATCCTGAAGTCCGCCGAATGGGAGGACAGCACGCCGGATCCAGGCATGGCCGAACTCGGCGCGTTGACCGGCGCGCAGGCGGGCGCACAGCCGGCGCCAGGCAACCAGATGAACCCGCAGATTCCGGACCCTGCGGCCGGCTCCCAGGTGCAGGTGCAGGTGCAGCCGCCGAGCGGCAACCAGGGTCAGCGCCAAGGTGTTGAGACCGTGGCGCTGGAAGGATGAGCATCGCCGCGGCCACCGCCCGGGTTGTAGCGGCCTATGCGCACTCTGACCAGAGCCGGCAGGTCGTGAAGATGCTGGACGCGCTGATCTCCGAGTACCGCGACGAGCTGGAGGCCAGCACGGGCGATCGCACGCTGCAGCTGCAGATGGCAGCTCGGCAGTGCCGGGCCCTCAAATCAGTGCTCTCTGGTGTGGCTCACGCCGACCCGAGGGTGTGAACGATTCTTTGACCCCTGGCAATTCAGCCAGGACAGTTGGAGCCGGGCGACCGGCTTCTTGGAAGCCGGAAGAAAGGAACCCCATGGCAACCACCACGAGCGCAGACCTGCAAAACAGCGAGCAGGAATTCAACGCAGCATTCGACGAGCCCGATGCCGAGGTCACCGAGATGGGTGAGGAGGAGGCCTTTGGTCTCGACTTGCCGGAAGGCGACAGCGACACCGATGCGGCGGTCGCTCTTGACAGTGATGACACAATGAAAACAGATGCCGAGGCTGTCAATGACGAGGCCGAGGAGATGGCCGAAGCCGACGGGGCGGCCGCCGATCCTGCTGCAGAAATGCCGGCAGAAGATGGCGCTGAGGCCGAGCCCACTGGCGAGGAAGACATGCCGACCGACCCGAAAGAGCTGCAGCGCATGAAGTCCTGGGAAGGCCGCCTGAGGGCGCGCGAGAAAGAGCTGGAGGCCAAGGCCGCCGAGATCGCAGCGCTCAGCGGTGGCGCCTCCGAAGATGAGGGTATGAGCGAGGATCCTGGTGAAGCGGTGGCCGATCTGGCTGCCGCGGTGGATTCCGGTGAGATGACTGCTGAAGCCGCCATGCAGACGCTCTCGGATGACTTCGGTCCTGAGTTCGCCAAGATGCTCCAGGTGCTGGTTGCTGCCGAGGCCAGCAAGGTGGGCAGCAAGGTGTCGGGCGACATCAACTCCTTGGTCGATGCGATCAAGGACGACAAGACGCGCTCGCACTTTGAGGCCATTGCTGATGCCCACCCGGACTTCAATGAGGTCGCCGACAGCGAAGACATGAAGGCCTACTTGGACAGCCTGGATGAAGCTGGGCGCGCCAAGGCCGAACAGGTCGCCGCCGCTGGCAGTACCCGCCAGGTGATCCGCTTCCTTGATGGCTTCAAGGCCTGGAGCGAATCCCAGAAGGCGCCAGCTCAAGAAGAGCCGGCCCAGGACGAGCCGGCCGCTGAAGCCGCAGACCCCGCAGTGGATGCCGCAGAAGGTGTTCGCTCCACGGGCCTGCGTCTGCCAGAGCAGCCGTCGCGCAACGACGACTACGAGACGGCCTGGTCGAAGTTTTAAACCGCTGATCCGCCACGCGCGGACACAGCCCAAGAGGCCGCCCGGCAGCAATGCCCGGCGGCCTCTGTCATTCACGGTTGGTAGTGCTCGCACTGTCGGCCCGGCAGTCCTGGCAACAGGGCTGCGATCTCTGCCATGAGGCCTGAAAAGACTGCCTCACAGCCGGCGTGCAGGTGCGCCGGATACCAATCACCTGCAACCCCTCGGAGCACGACCTCGGTCGCGCTGACAGCTGGACTGGGACATGCCTCACGGCCCCCACATGGTCCGGCCGGTCTGCATACGGCAACAAGAAGTTCACCGCTCCTTCCGATGGCGCAACCGCGCCAACGTCCATCACGACATCGCAAGGATTTCAAATGACTCAAACCGCCTACGGCGACATCTCGCCCCGCACCGCTGCCTACGCTGAAAAAGAACTGCTCAAGCGCGGCCTCCCCTACCTGGTCCTGGAAAAATTCGGCCAGGCCAAGCCCATGCCGTCGAACTCCACCAAGGTGATGAAGTTCCGCCGCTACAACGCGCTGCCCAGCACCCCGGTGGCCCTGACCGAAGGCGTGACGCCCGCTGGCCAGGCCCTGAACGTCACCGATGTGACCGCGACCCTGACCCAGTACGGCGACAAGGTCTCCATCACCGACGTGGTGATCGACACCCACGAAGACCCGACCCTGAACGAGGCCGTGAACGTGCTGGGTGAACAAGCCGCCCAGGTGATCGAGAAGATGCGTTTCGGCGTCATCAAGGCCGGCACCAACGTGCTGTACGGCAACGGAGCCGCGCGCACCGACGTGAACACCGCCATCTCGGTGACGGTGCAGCGCCGCGCTGTCCGCGCCCTGAAGCGCCAGAACGGCCGCCCGATCACCCAGATCGTGCGCTCGACCCCTGCCTACGGCACCGAGAACGTGGCTCCCGGCTTCGTCGGCCTGATCCATCCCGACCTGGAATCCGACGTGCGCGCCCTGCCGGGATTCACGCCGGCCGAGAAGTACGGCTCGATCACCCCCTGGGAGAACGAGATCGGCAAGGTCGATGAGGTGCGCTATGTGTCCTCGACGGTGTTCGAGCCCTGGGCTGACGCTGGTGGTGCCAAAGGCGCCATGCTGTCCACGACCGGTGTCAACGCCGACGTGTACCCGGTGATCTACCTGGCTCGCGACGCCTTCGGCATCGTGGCCCTGAAGGGTCAGTACGCCGCCATCCCGATGGTCGTGAACCCCAAGCCGTCGGATTCCGATCCGCTGGCCCAGCGTGGTCATGTGGCCTGGAAGTCGATGCAGACGTGCGTCATCCTGAACGACGCGTTCTTGGTCCGCGCGGAACTTTCCGCCACCGCGTAAGCGGTGTGATGTGAGTTCCTGGCTGCCATAGGGTAGCCAGGTCTCCACCAAATCAACCACACAAGGACACATCATGGCCAACATGAAAAACACGTCGGACGCCGCCCTGCGCAAGCTGCTGGGCACGCTCTGCCTGACCAAAGCCACGCTGGCGATCAACGCCGGTGGCGCTGCCACGGTGAAGACCACCGGCACCACCAGCTACCTGGTGGGTGGCGAGTTCAAAACCAAGGCCGCCCTGGCCGCCCAGTCGATCGCGGTCACCCACGATGAAGACGGCATCGCTGTCGCCAATGGCATCGCCGCCTACGTGCAGCCCGCAAGCACCACGGTCATCTACGTGATCGCGCTGAACGCGGCCGGCACGGTGGCGGTGGTCCAGGGCAGCTACGCCGGCCAGGTGCAGTCGTACGCGGGCAACCTGTCGCGCATCAACACCGGTGCCGGTGGCGTGCCCGTCGAGCCCGAGGGTTACACCGCCATTGGCGCCATCAAGGTGGTTACCAACGGCTCCACCACGTTCACGCCGGGCACGACCTTGCTGGATGCGGCCGGCCTGACCGTCACCTACCACGACGTCAGCATCCTGCCTGCTGCCCTGTAAAGGCAACCGATCAAAGCCCTGGGTGCAGCAATGCCCCGGGGCTTTTTCTTGGCCAATACGGCCACAACGCCATCTGTGAGGAACCATCATGGCAACCGCAAACAAAAACCAGTCCACCGTCACCACGCTGGATGAAATCAATCCCGAGACCCAGGCCCAGGAAGTCGCCGCCGCCGAAGTGAGCGAGTCCGTGCGCGGCGCCAACCACGACGACGCACTCAGCGGAAAGAAGGTCACGCTGACCATCTTCCAGGGCGAAGGCGAAACCGGTCATGAAGCCGTGCAGATCGGCGTCAATGGCTTCATGTGGCTGATGCCGCGTGGCAAGCCCGAGCGCGTCCCGGTCGAGGTCGCCGAAGTGATCAGGAACGCCAAGATCACCAGCTACCGCCTGGGCGACGGCGGCCGTGCCATTGAGTACGAAACCCCGCGCTTCGCCTACCAGATCACCGAGTGAGCGGAGACGCCTGATCCATGACCAGAGACCAGTTTCTCGTGCTTGTGACGCCGGTGCTACCGGAATGTCCTGTGCCGCTGATCATGGTGACGGCGATCGAGGTGATCGAGGACTTTGTGCGCCGAACCAGCGCATGGGCCCAGGTCATTGACAGCGACGTCACCTTTGCTGGCGTGTCCGAGTACCAGTTGAGTGCGCCAGCCAAGGCGTCGATCATGGATCTCCAGGCGGTCTCCGTGGGTGGCGCTCCGGTCATTCCGAGGCCCATGCTGCGTATCGCCAAGGAGTCATCGAACTGGGCGACGGCCACAGCAGCCAGGCCATCCCACTACGAGTTCACAGGGAGTGGCAACCTGGTCCTGTGGCCAACACCTTCCGAGAGCGGGCTGCAGATTGATGTGGTAGCCCGACTGGTGCCGGTCGACTCGATGACCGAGCTGCCTGACGCGGTGATGCGCACCTACCGCTTCGCCATAGCGGATGGCGTGAAGTCTCGCCTCATGCTCATGCCTGGCGTTGACTGGCGCAATGAGGCACTTGGCGTGCACCACGGAGAGCGCTACGAGGCGGCCATCAGTGAGGCTGCATCACGAACCATCTCTGGCGGCAGCACGGCCGAGCACATCATTCCGCCGGTGAAGTTCGGCTGACATCATCATGACAATCGCCGCCCGCACCATCATCGAGAACACCCAGGAGGTGCTCAACGACCACCGCGGTGTGCGCTACCCAGCCAGTCTGCTGGTGAGGTATCTCAACCAGTCTCAGCGCGACACGATCAACCATCGGCCGGATGTGACGGCCACCTCGGCCAACTTTGCGCTGGCCGAGGGTGACGAGCAGACCCTGCCTCCAGAGGCCTCTTCACTGATCGACATCCCGTCCCATGCGACGGGGCGCAAAGCCCGCATCACCAAGACACCGCTGAACAAGCTCGATGCAGTGGATCCCTTTTGGCGCAGCCAAAACAAGGTCGGAGAGATCCTGCACTTCTGCTACGACCCGCGCGATTCACGCACGTTCTACACCTATCCGCCAGCCATCGCGGGAACGCTGGTGCGCCTGCAGTACAGCGCCTACCCGACCGACGTCCCGGCACCGTCCGGCAACGGGAAAGAAGCCAGCACGGTCACCGGTGTCATCAGCCTGGCGGACAAGTGGCAGTCTGCCCTGGAGGCGTTTGTCCTGGGTTACGCCTACAAGAAGGACATCGAGGGAGCTGGAAACATGGATGCGTCTCTGCACTACATCCAGTTGGGCATGAGCATCCTGGGCGTGCAGCTGCAGGTCGAGAAGGCCATCGGTCCTCGGGACTGAGCAACCCACAACACACAACACCCATGGCACAACAATTCGTCAACAACGCTCGCTCCGTGCTGGTCACAGCGGTCTCTGACTCGGCCAACACGATGGCGGTCTCGCCGGTGGATGCCGACATGTTCCCGGTAGCCAACGTGGGCGCCATGGCGCTGCCGTCCAACAACGACTGGTTCAAGGCCACGTTGACCAACCTGGTCAATGTGCTGTCGCCACCTGCCGAGGTGTTCACGGAGATTGTGGCGGTGCGCACGCGCTCGGCCGGCAACAACATTTTTTCCGACGTGATCCGTGGCTACGAGACCGATGGGTCGGGCACCGCGCGCGCTTGGCCTGTTGGCACTGTCATCCGCATCGCTTTGACCGCAGCTGACATCCGGGACTCTATCCTGGGCGTGGCCCGTGAGTGGAACACGATCCCGGGCCAAGCCGAGACCGCAGGGCGCACACTGACTCGCGCTGATGTTGGGAAGTTCGTTCCGTCGTCTGGCACGGTGACGATCCCGGCCGGCGTTTTCTTGCGCGACGACGTGGTGGTGATCTACAACGACAGCGGGGCTGACATCAGCATCGCCAAGGATGTTGGCGTGACCCTGTGGTGGGTTGATGGCGCCAACGCCAACCGGACTCTGGCCCGTCGTGGTGTGGTCTCCTTGTTGTGCGTTCGAGGCGACGAGTTTGTCATTTCAGGTCAGGGCCTGAGCTGATGGCAGGCGTGCATTGCACTCTCTTTGGTGGCGGCTTCTCGCCGATGCAGGCGACCGGTGGCAGCATCTCCGACATCGTTGACTCCAATGGAGTCGGCTGGCGCGTGCATGTCTTCAACGCCACAGACAACCTGGTGGTGTCGAGTCTCGGATCACTGGGTGGCTACGTCCAGCGCCTGGTTGTCGGTGGTGGCGGCGGCGCCGGAAATACCAGCAAGCCGACGTCTGGGTCCAGTGGCGGCGGCGGGGCCGGGGACCATCTGGGCGGCGGCAACGGTCTGTCGGCGCACGATTACACCTACCTCACTGTCGCAGCCCATCTGGCCCAGGTGGGCGCCGGCGGGGCCATCATCACCAATGGCGGAAATTCCTCGTTCGGCGGTCTCCTGGCCATCGGCGGTGGGCACGGTGGGTCGTACGGATCTCCGGCCACCTACAACGGCCGCGCTGGCGGCTCTGGCGGCGGCGCAGGCCAGCCTGGCACTGGTGGCATCGCGTTCGGTGGCGCCACATCCAGCCTCGGATTCGCCGGCGGCTACTGCGACATCCCGGCCGGCAAAGAGACCGGCGGCGGTGGCGGCGGCGGCGGCGCTGGCGGCATCGGTGGCAATGCATTTGGCGCGATCAGCGTCATCAACGGCGGCAATGGTGGGCCAGGCAAGGCATCACTCATCACGGGCACATCCGTGCTGCGCGCGGCCGGCGGCGGTGGTGCGGGCTGCAACCGATCCAGTGAAAGCGGAACAGGCAACGGTGAGCCTGGCATCGGCGGCTCTGGCATCGGTGGCAACGGCTCCAAATGGGAGAGCTACGCGGCCACCGCGCCCGTAGCAAACACCGGATCTGGCGGCGGTGGTGGGAACGGCGGCGCCTACCCTGGATACCCCGGCACGCCAGGCGCCGCGGGTGTGGTCATCGTGCGCTATCCGCTGACCCAATACCGCCCACAACATCTCGGCTAAGGACCGGACATGCCACTACCAACTTGCAGGGTCATTTGCGTGATGCATGACCAGACCGGGGAGCCCGTCCCCGGTGCCACGTTCGAGTTCATCCTGAACACACCCGAGGTCTACGAGGGCTACGTGACGCCAAGGCGCACCGTGGTCACGGCCGACGAGAGCGGTATCGCCGAGGCCGAGCTGTGGCCCAACCAGCTTGGATCGACAGAATCCGCGTACTCGGTTCGGCTGCGGAACCCGGCGACCGGGAAGACCTTCTCGCTTGCGGCCATCGTCCCCAACCAGGTTGCCGCCAATTTGCACGAGATCACCACGTTGCCGCCGTACCCGGGCAAGGTGGATGGACAGGTGATCATCGAGGGCGCGATCCTGGCCGGTCAGACAGCACAGGTTGCACAGCAAGCAGCCAGCGCATCGGCAAACAATGCGGCGGCCAGTGCTGCGGCTGCCCTGGCCAGCGAGACCGAGTCGACTGAACAGGCTGTGATTGCCACCGCAGGCGCTGATGCTGCCGCCGGATCTGCAATCAGTGCTGCATCCAGTGCCACTGCCGCCCAGGATGCCAAGATCCTGGCCGAGGCCGCGCGGGATGAAGCTGAGGCCATTGTAGGTGGTGCTGCTGGTGGAGTGCTGTCTGGCTCGTATCCGAACCCCGGTTTTGCGGTTGACATGGCAACCCAGGGCGAACTGGATGATCATGCTGGTAATACAGCAAACCCACACAGTGTGACCAAAACTCAGGTTGGCCTTGGCAACGCCGACAACACCAGCGACGTGGACAAACCCGTCAGCACAGCGCAGCAAACCGCGATTGATGGGCGGGTCAGCAAGGCCGGCGACACGATGACGGGGCCTCTGGAGGTTCCGGCCAATGCATCCAACAGCCAGGTCTCCCGAGCTTCCGAAATTTTCGGTAAATCGCAGTCCTGGCAGACGGTCTCCAGAACCAACGGGGTCGGTTACACGAACAGCACCGGAAAGCCGATCCTTGCGTCCATTACCGCGACAAGCACTGGTGTGGATGGTGACTTGAGCATCAAGACAGATGGTCGTTATCAGTCGTCGTCCAACTACCCGACGGGACCTGGTATTCCGCTGGGCGCGCAAGCGGTCATTCCGCCGGGTGATACCTACCTGTACGAGTGGTCCGATTCCACTGGCGTATCTATCAAGGAGTTCCGATGAAATATTTCCTTGTCGATGGTGCCGTCCGAGCTTATGAAGACGATGGCTCGCAAGATGACTACATCCCACCCGCCGCAGAGCCCATTACCGAAGCGCAGGCGCTGGAGATTGTCAGTTTCGTCCCGGAGCTGACGCAGTACGAAAAAGACATCCGGCGCTACCAGCGCAGGGCCTCGGTCAAAGACCAGCTCATGGCCTTCATGGCGGCCGACAACATGAGCCGCGTGCGCTCCGGCGCATGGACTGTGCCTGACCTGACCGGGCTGATTGATGACCCCGCCGTGGCAGCGGCTCAGTCCTACATGGACACGCTCTCGTACGAGCTGGCCGCTCAGGCTATTGGTGCCGCGACGACCCCGTTGCTGACCGCTGAGATCAAGGCCAACTGGGTAGCCAAGCTGACCGAGCATTTTTACCTTGTGCCCTGAGCCGCGCCAGAACCACGCAACCACCAAGGACCACAAATGGCCACTGAAATTCTTTCCATCGGCTCCAACAACTCGGCCGAATTCACCGTCCTGAGTGGAACCCCGGTCACTCTGATCCTGCGCGGCGCCGGCAACGCGGCGGTGAAGATGAAGGGATCGGACGACTCGTTCATCACCATCGGCCAGCTCGATGCAAGCGCCCCGGTGCAAGTGCTGGACGTGCCAGGCACTTTCATCGTCAGCCGCCTCAATGGCGCCGACGTTGAAGTCGACAAGGAAGGCTGAGCATGCTGCGCAGTCCGCTGAGTCCATCGCTTCGGCCGGCATTGAGCGCAACGGGCAACAACGCCCGCCGTCGTGCTGCGCCTGCGGTGCTGTCTTTCACTGAGCCGTCGAACCGATCTATCTTTACAGAGGGCGTAGGGAACACGATTACTACGACGAAATCGACGGTGGTAACGGCGGATGGGGTTTCCATTGGGACAGCGGACCCGACGCTTCTTTGGACGCCAACAGAGCAAGACTTCGATGTGACTCTGGCGGCTGGCGGCAATACGCTCACAGTATCTGTAGCCGAGGCGAACCGTATTGGGGACTTCAATTTGTGGACCCGTGCCAGTTTTGGCGGTGCGCCATCTGCAGTAGCGGACCCTTTTGGCGGCACTTCGGCTTGGCGTTTCACGGCTACAGCAGCAGCCGCCAGTCACAACATAAGCCGCGCTATGTCGCCGATTTCGACTGTCAACAACAGCGGATTTGAGACATGGGTTCGATACAACCCTGATATGCCTGTTGTTGCGATCTACCCGTCCAACAACGACACTAGCGAATATTGCGCCATCCACATTGGGACAGGCGACAAGGTTGGAAACTTCGCTGACCTGTGCGTTGTTGAAACCCGAGAGGTCGCCAGCGGCACATGGAAGCGTCTGCAGTTCCGACGTGGCAAGGGCGCCTTCACCACAAGCACTGTTGGTGTCTATGGACTTAAGACGCTGACAAGCCCGGTAAGCCTGTCCCAAACCATGGACGGCACAGAAACCATGGACGTATTCGCTCCCCGCTCAGCTGACGGTGTTCTTCCATTCACGGACTACGACCAGTTGCAGGTACTGAGCAAGGGCACCGTGACGGTTCCGACAACGGGAAACAACCCTTACGCCTTTGACTGCCAACGCTGGGAATCCAGAAGTCCTTTTCACGACAAGCGTCTCGATATGAATGCCAATCGCGGGCATTTGGATGTGGTTGTGCCAGACACCTACGACGCAAACCGGACCAAGCCATACCCGGTGCTGTACGTGCTGGAGGTGGAGAACTCCCCAGGAACTTCCTACTCAGATGGTCTTGGGTATCTGGAGTCTCTAGACGTGCACAACGTGCACAACGTGATACTGGCTCGTACAAAGTTCCCAGGTACTAGCGCTACGTCTCCTTGGTACGGAAACAAGGGAGACGGGACGGTGCAGCACAACATCCACATGGCGAACTTCGTCAGATTCATGGAGGATCACTTCAACGCCGGGACCGGGCGTGATGACCGGCTTGCTCTGGGCTTCTCAAAATCCGGTTGGGGAGCAATGTCTCTGCTGCTGATGGACCGTCTGTTTGGGTACATCGCTACATGGGACACACCGTACTCGATGACATACGGCGGCACAAATTACGGGCAGGTAAGCTTCTTTGGCAGTGAAGCGCAGTTCCTGCTATTCAACCCGATGACGATATTCGACGTGAACATAGCGAGCGTCAACGACAAACCACGTATCGTGCTTGCGGGTTCCGCGACGTTCGATACCGACACAGTTGCTATGGAGGCTTTTCTCAACGCTCGTGGAATTAGTCACACCTACCTTCGAACCGTTCTCGGAGGCGGTGGAGCAGACCATGACTGGGACACAGGGTGGGCGCCAGATGTGGTTTCAGCACTGTTCGCACTGCGCGCCTGACCATATTTGGAATTGCCATGACCGGTCTAACTCTGCGATTCACCCTCTGGTTTCTGCTGACCTTGGCCACGCTGACAGCCTGCGGCGGTGGTGATGACATCCCGGAAGTCATCGGGAAAAGCAATGTGTGCCCGCCTATCACCGAGCACTTGAGCGCGATAAACGCCGGGCGCGCTCAACGAGCTAAATGCGGCCCAGCGGCAAGACCTCTGTATTTGCACAACACATTGCAGTATGTCGCTCAGCAGCACGCCGAGTATTTGGCCATCGTGCAGCCGGATTTGCACGGGCAGGCGGACAGCATGCATCTCGACTCAAAGGGTCGGCGGGTGCAGGGCCGGCTGGCCGATGTGGGCCACCCGCGCTTCGCTGAGGAAGTGCTCGGCGCTGGGTACGAAACCGCAGCCGAAGTGATGGCCGCCTACAAAGAGTCTCCGCCGCACTGCCCGTGGGTCATGTGGCCGGAAGCCGCTGAGATCGGTTTGGGCTGCGCTGTTGCCAGCGATGGCCGCGCGTACTGGGTGCATGTTTTGGGACTGAAGCGATGATCGTCCTCGGCTACATCGGCGACCACAAAAAGGACGGGCTCACGGCTCGGCTCGGCTGGGGCATGGTACGACTGGCGCAGACCGGTCAACGCTTCGGGCGGGTGACGCACACCGAGGCGGTGTTGATGGGCCCGTGGTGGCATTGCACCATCGCCAGCGCCACCGTGCGCGACGGCTCTCAGGTGCGCATCAAAACCACCGAGCTCAACCCGGCGCACTGGATTGCGCTCGACGTTCCGGCCTGGGATGTCGTGAAGAGCGCGACCTGGTTCGAGAAACACGTCGGCATCCCCTACAGCAAGCTCGGCGCCTCCTCGTCGGCCAGCATGCTGGTGGCCATCGTGATCCGCCTGGCTGGCATCGCGGTGGCCAAGCTAGGCCAGTGGTGCAGCCGCTGCATCCCCGAGTCTCAGGGTGTACAGGGCGCAGAAGACCTGAGCCCGTCCGAGATGATGCTGCTGGCCTGGGCGCTGCCTGGCACGCGCGACATCACACAAGAATTTTTCTCAACAGCAAACGGAGCCAGCGGTGCCCAATGAAATTGACAACAAGGTGGTGTTGCACCGCTTGGATTCGATCGACAAAACACTGGAGCGGATCACCGCCAGCATCGACCGGTTGGTGCTGGTCGAGGAGCGCCAAGCACGCACCCACGAGGCTGTGGAGCGCGCCTTCCGGGTGATCGAGGCGCTGGATGGTCGAACACAGGCATTGGAGAAGCAACTGCCCGGGGTGTCGCGCACATCTAGCTGGATGGACCGCACGGTGTGGGCGGCGGCTGTGGTTGGCGTTTTGCTGATCCTCAAGCAAGCCGGAATTTCATGGTGAGCCCGCACGGGCTAGAAGGAGAGAAGTGATGCGATTTCGATACTGGTTCATGGGCTTCGGCTCGGCCGCCATCCTGGCAGCGCTGCTGCTCACCGACCCTGACAAGGGCCTGATGACCGGCATGCTGGTGCTTGCGCTGGTGACGCCGGTGCTGGCTGTGGCATTCGCCCACCTTGGGCGCCGCGGCCTGTTTGACTACCTGGACATGCAGAAGGTCGCAGAACGTGCCCAGGATAGCCCCACCGGCGCAGGACTGGTGTTCCTGGGGGTTTGCGTGGTGATCTTCGGTCTGCTGGGCCTGTTCGGCAAGTCGGCCAACGCCGAGGTGCCAGCGCAGGCGCACCAGTACCTGCCCACCCTGGGTGCCGAGGTCAGCCGTATCTGGCCAGGCGCACCGAGCCGCGAATACTTTGGCGGCCTGATTGAACACGAGAGCGCCTGCCCGCGCAAGTCCAGCTGCTGGAAGCCGACGGCGCGCCTGAAGACGCAACGAGAAGAGGGCGCTGGCTTCGGGCAGCTCACCCGCGCCTGGAGCAAGACCGGCGCACTGCGCTTTGACAAGCTGGGCGAGATGCGCGACGCCCACCCGGCCCTGCGCGAACTCTCCTGGGCCACGATCTACCAGCGCCCGGACCTGCAGATGCGCACCATGATCATCATGGTCAAGAGCGGCCACCAGCGATTCTCTACCACGGCTGAGCCGCTGGCCTTCGCGGATGCGGGCTACAACGGCGGCGACGGCGGGGTGCAGAAAGAGCGCCGCGCGTGTGGGCTCAAAGTTGGGTGTGACCCACAGCGCTGGTTCGGCCACGTCGAGCACGTCTGCCTCAAGAGTAGGGCACCACTGTACGGCACCAGCTCGGCGTGTGACATCAATCGTCGTCACGTCCGAGACGTCTTGTTCGTGCGCGCGCCACAGTACCGGGGCATGGTATGAGCAAGGCCTGGAACTTGATCAAGGGCGCTGGCGGCTGGCTCGTGAGCGGCTCGTCGTCGCTCTACCTCTACGGCGCCATCGCTGCGGCAGGCGCTGCTGCTGTCGGTGGCGCAGCATGGTGGCACAGCGCCAAGGTGGAGGCTGGCTACCATCGCGGCTACGCCGTGGCCACCGGCGAGCACCAGGCCGCCGTCAACCGATCGCTGATCCTGCAGGCCGAGCGCATCGCAACCCTTTCCAACGAACTGACGGAGGCCCTGAATGCCTATTCGATCACCTCAAACGCTCTGGCTGGCGCTCGCGCTGGCGCTGATCACCGTGGCCAGCGGGTGCGCGCAGTCGCCGCCGGCCCTGAGCTCGAACAACGACTTGGCGCTTCCGAGTGCGGCGTCGCGCGCACCTTTGCCGCCGGAGCCTTCCGCACAGCTCAAACGTGCCGAGACAATGTTGCAGAGCTTGGACTTGGCGTTGGCGGACTTGTTGAATCTTCTGCCTCCGCCCACTACGAGCACGCCCGCGCCGAAGCGCTGATCCGCTTCACAGCACCCCGCGCACCCCGCGCACCAAGCGTCTACAAGGCGCAGGAGTAACCCATGAAATCAGCATCACTGAAGCGCGTCATCACCAATGCCCTGGCGCTCGCCGCCGTCCTCACCCTGGGCGCTTGCGCCTCGCCGCGCACCGCCACCCTCAAGGACGGAGAGATCACCCACATCACCAGCGCCGAAGCGGTGACCCTGGCCAAACAGGGCATCCGCAAAGACAAGGTGGCCGATGTGCAGAAGAATGCCAAGCCGATGGTTCGCATGGAGGCTCATGCCGGACAGCCGATCACCATCAACGCCAAGGTGTTCGAGGTGTACGTGCCGCAAGATCTGAACGTGCTGCTGGCCGAGACGCCAGACGCCGTGAGCGAGAACGTGCAGATGGCGGACAAGGCTGTCCGCTTCCTCGAACGCGTTGCCGTGCCGCTGGGCCTTGGCGCCATGGCGTTGAACGACCGCAACAACCAGCGCGCCAGCAACGAGCGCATCAACGAAACCAATGCACAGACCGAGCGCGAGCAGAACGCAGCCAGCGCCGATCAAACGTCAGCCTTCGTCGAGGCGCTGACCGAGAAGCCTGCCTTCTTCGTGCTGCCCGCTGGCGCCACGGCCGTCGCCTACTGATCCGCCGCGAATGACAGCTGTCAACTTCAAAGTGTTCCGCGGCCATGTGCCGCGCATAAGTCGGCGCCTGCTGTCGCCCAACTATGCGCAGCGCGCTGTCAATTGCAAACTCAATTCTGGCGCCCTGGATCCGCTTGGTGGTTTGCTTCCAGTGGCCACGATCGGGCATGAGATCCAGACCATCGCCCGCTACCGCAAGTTTGACGACGCGGAGGCCAACGACATCTGGCTGGCATTCACCGGCTTTGCCGATGTGGTTCGCTCGCCGCTGGCGAACGACGAGGAAGGTCGAATCTACTGGAGCTGCGACGACCATGAGCCGCGGTCGGCCACCTACGCCCAGGCGACGTCTGCATCGCCGTTTCCGGCTGCCTGGTATGCCCTGGGGTTGCCGCTGCCGACCATGCAGCCAGTCATCGCATCTGTCACCGGCGGCGCGGAACCGGTGGAGAGTCGAAGTTACGCGATCACGTTCGCGGCCACCACAGGAGAGGAGTCCGGGCCTTCGCCGGCATCCGCCATCTTTTCTGGCAATGTTGATGGGACGTGGAACCTGACGGATCTGCAGACGGCGCCGCCAAACAACGGATCGATCTCTGCGGCACTGGTGCTGTCAAACGGCCGCGTCCGACTGACGCTCAACACGGTCTTCGGCCTTGCTGCCTACGACACCATCACGGTGGCTGGCGTGGTCGGCATGACCGACCTGAATAAGTCGCTGCGCATCGTCAAGGTGCTGCCAACGACCAACCAGATCGAAGTGGTGTTGCCCACGGCACAAACTTACACATCGGCGGGTGCCTGGGCGCGCAACGCCGCCCTCAACACATCGGGTATGGTCAAGCGCATCTACCGGACTGCCGGCACCGGAGGACAGTACCTGTACGTGGACGAGGTGCCTGTTGCCACCACCACCTACGATGATTCCAAGCCCAGCACCGACCTGGGTGAGCTCATGCCTACAGCCGGTGGGCTTCCGCCGCCAAAAAATCTGACCAGCCTGGGATCGCTTCCCAACGGCTGCCTGTTTGGCATCACGGAGAACGAGCTGTGCCTGTCAGAGCCCTATATGCCGTACAACTGGCCGCTGTCCAACCGCTACGCGTTCAGCGGGAAGGCCGTGCGCGCCATGCCGGCTGGCGACTCGGTAGTGGTCCTCACGCAGAGCTTCCCTGTCATGTACGCGGGAGCAGACCCATCAGCCATGTCGCCTATGCTGATGGAGACCTATGCGCCATGCGCATCGGCGCGCGGCGCGGTCAATGTCGGTGGCGGCGTGCTCTACCCGAGTTACGACGGGTTGTGGCTGGCGGCTCCTGGGGCTGTCAGCAAGTTCACCGAAAGGCTGTATCGCGAGGATGAGTGGAAGAAGTTGCGGCCAGAGACTTTCCGCGGCGTGTTCCACGATGGTCTTTACTACGCATCCTATGAGCACGATGACGGCCGCCGGGTCTTTGCCCTGGACATTGGCGAGTCGGACAGTGCGGTCGAGATTCTGGAGTCGCCAACGGCGATGCTCTCCAATGAGCTGGATGGCGAGCTGTACATCGCCAAGGGCGGCCGCATTCTGCGCTGGGATGCTGACCCAGGGTCTGCTTATATGGCGGACTGGGTCAGCATGGATGTGCAGCTTGGACAGCCGACCAATTTCTCGGTCGCCCAGGTGCACGCCGATTTCTTCGAGATCGTGCCGCCCGATACTGAGTTCATTGCGCAAGACCAGGCGCTGATGCTGGCAGGGGCCGATGCGGTCAACGGCCACATGCTGGGCCTGGAATTCAACTTGATCGAGGTCAACGGCAGCCTGTTGATACCGCCCAGGCGGCAGACATCGAAAAAGGTCACGTTCACGCTCTGGTACGACCGGGAGCTGATTTATTCGACAGAGGTCACCAGTGAGATGCCATTCGTACTTCCGGCTGGCATCAAGGGTGAGGTGGTCAATATCGGCATCTCAGGCTCCGTGCGTGTGCACAGCATGACGATCGCCCAGTCAACTGCCGAGCTGCGGGAGGCCAGTCAATGAGCCGGGGGGCCATCCCGCTGGTGCGGACAGGGCAGCCGGCGTTGGACAACTCGCTGCTGATCATGAAGCAGCACCTGGACCGCATGACCGGAAGCGCGCGCGACTCGCGGCCCATTGGTCGCCTCGGACCTGACCCCACCAATGCCGAGATCGCCATTTTCCTGAATCGGCTGGCAGATCTTTTGGGCGCAAGGTAAAATAGAGGCAGCAATAGAGTCGGACAGACAGACCCGATACAAAAACAAGCGGCACTCCTGGTGGAGTCGCTCGCCTCAGAATTCCGCACAAAGCCCCTGGTCACACCGCCAGGGGCTTTTTCTTTGCGCGTGCGGCGCCCATGGCCATCTCATGGATGGCAGCCTGAGGGCAAAAAATCATGAATCCAGAAGCCCTTCGGCTGGGGGTCGACGACCTCCAGCAGACACAACACGCTACGCACGAGATTGCCGAGGAGGTGCTGAGCCTACCAGTAATCCAGGCCGGTCAGGAGCAGATCACCGCGGTGCGTGAGATCCTGGCCAGCAGCCTGGGCAGGGTCATCGACCCAGAGTTGGCCACGGCCATTGAGCTGGCAGCCACGCGATCTACTCCGCTGCGCACCAAGGTGGATCGGCTGACGGCCATCATGGAAACCATGCCTCAGGCGGACGTCGAGTTCCGGCACCACTTTGCGCCCGGCGTCTTCATCCGCGAGGCGGTCATCCTGAAAGGGATCGTGGCCACAGGCGCTGAGCACAAGGTCGAGAACCTGATCATCATCTCCAAGGGGCACCTTCTGGTGGCCACGGCTGATGGGTTTGTCGAGGCGCGGGCTGGCGATGTGGTTCGATGCCTTCCGGGCACAACCAACGCCGTGCATGCACGGGAGGACTCGCAGTGGTCCAACGTCTGGGCCAATCCTGATGACGAGCGCGACCTGAATGCATTGATCCCGCGCTACTTCGATGCCGAGGCAGATGAGCTGGCGGGCGGCAAAAACAACCGACAACTTTTGATGTCTGGCAAAGCCAGCAAGGAGCTGATATGAGTGGAATCTTGGTGGCCACAGGGATTGGTGCATTAACCACCATCTACTCTGTGGACCAGGCCAGAAAGGCCAACAAGAAAGGCGTTGAGGCCGGACTGTCCGCCGCCGAAATGGAGCGCCAGACGGCAACCGACACGCTGAACTACTACAGGGAGCGCGACAGTCAGTCGTTCGCTCTGCAGGCCGCCGCCAACGCCATTGCTGGCCAGGTCGCCAACTCCCAGGTGGCGCTGATGGACCAGCAGCGCCAGATCTCTGGTGAGCTGCATACGCGTACCAAGGATGTGTTCTGGCCACTGGAAGACCAGATCATCAAGGAGGCCAAGGAGTACGACACGCCGGAGCGCCAGGAGCGCGAGGCCGGCAAGGCGATGGCTGATGTTGAGTCCCAGCTCAGTTTGCAGCGCCAGGCCAGCAACCGTGGACTCATGCGCCTGGGGGTGAACCCGAACAGCGCCAAGTTCGGCCTGGAGCAAAACATGATGTCGCTGGGCGAGGGTAGCGCGAAGGCCGCCGCCGGCAACGCAGCGCGCAGCAACATCGAAGCCACCGGCTGGGCGCGCCGATTCGATGCCGCCGGCCTGGGCCGCAACCTTCCAACAACCCAGGTGGCTGCAGCCAACTCGGCCACAGCAGCAGGCAATGGGGCCATGAACGCCGCCTACGCGCCTGTCAACGCGGCCAATACCCAGACCCAGCTCATGGGAGGCGCACTGTCTCAATACGGTGTCGGCATGAGCAACGCCAACCGGCTGATCACACAGAGCTACGGCAACCAGGCGGACATGTGGGGCGGCGCAGCCAGTGGCCTGGCCAGCCTGAGTGGCTCTCTGATGGGGCGCTACACGGCGAACAATCAAGGCAGCGGAAGCTCGGGCCTCACCAATTTCGGCAACACGTCATCGGGGTCATCGTCCGTCCTTGGCGCTCCTGCGACGCAGTCGTACAACGATCTTTACCTGGCATAAACATGAGCAACCCATACCTCTTCGGAGCCATTGGCGGCTTCGGCAATGCGTTCATGAAGTCCTTCGATGCCACCACCGAGAAGAATCGGCAAGTGGCCAACGAGGACCAGGAGCGCGCCTGGGTCGATGAAAATCGCGGACGCAAGCGCAAGGAATGGGCGCTTGACGATCGCGTCCAGGATGAGACCAATGCAGGCGCTGCGCCGGGTGAGCTGGAGGAGTTTGAAGAGACCGGGGCAGAGAGCACGGACGAAGGGCCGACCCCGGCGTCGACCAAGAAATACCGCATCAAGGGCACCGACCAGGTGTTTAGCGACCAAGCCTCAGCCAGCGCCGGGCTCGGAAAATACAACGCACCAGTGCAGCGCCAGCTGAGGGCCGCCGACCGCGTTTCTGGCGTCGACTTCAGGCGCGGATTGGGTATGCGCCAGGAGGCTGTTGCAGCGCTGCAAAACGACAGCGCGCTCGACGACGCCACACAGAAGCAGATCGCATCGGTGGCCAATCGCGTCTTGGTTGAGTCTGTGCCATTCTCACCCAACTGGGGCGCCGCCGCAGCAGGCCACGTCAATACCATCGCGGGCCGAGAGATCGCCAAGGCGGTTCCGACTCAGGATGGAAATGGTTTTGTGTTGCGGGTGACCGGGGCGGATGGCCAGACGGTCAACGGCGGCCCTTACTCCAATGACGAGGCTGGCTGGACCAAGTACATCAGCACCTCGATGAAGCGCACGCCGAGCGAGCTGCTGGGCTACATCGATGCCACGCGCCAGGCGCAAGCCAGGCTGGATGCCAAGCGAGCCGACGAGGCTGCGGCCGACCAGAAGTGGGAGGACCGCCAGATCTTCACGGACAGCCTGCGCGACGACCGCAGGAACGATGGCGCCGGTGGATCTCGCAGCAGCAAGAAGAATGCAGCGCCGGCCGGCAGTACCAGCGACCCGCAAGTGGCTGCCGCGGCCGCCGCCGATGCCGTGACCGAGGCCAGCAAGAACGCCGACGGCGCGATGAAGCTCGGCCCTGATGCCCTCCTGGCTGCGCGCAAGAACGCCGAGGCCGTGATCCTGGCCAACCCAGGCATGAGCCCGAACCAGGCGGCATCCGTGGCGATCCAGATCACCCAGACGCCGGATGCCGTGCGCCCGCGCCTGGACAAGGACAGCGGCCGCATCGACGGCGTCTACACCGACCCGCAGAGCGGCAGCAAGGCCCGGGTGTACGCCTTCCCGCAGGCCCGCCTCACCGATGACGACCGCCTGGCGCTGCGCCAGGATGTGCGCGAGATGCGTGGCGAGATGGCGGCAGCCGACCCCACGATTGCCAGCCTGATCGACAAGCTGGCGTTCGGAGACCAGCAGGCCGTCACACCGCTGACCAACCACCTGGTGCGCCTCAACATGGATGCGCTGCGCAAGCAGTACAAGGCCGCCGGCCGCGAGGTGCCGAGCGACCTGGATCTCAACCGCGTTGCATCGGCCCACGTCAAAAATGTGGCCATGCCCGAGGTGAACAACAAGGCTGCGGCCATCCGCCAGTTCGGCGAGAAGCCACGCCAGGTGCGCACGAAGCCGGCCAGCCCGGCCAGTCCGTCGACCCAGGCTGCAGCAGACAACAACCCGCAGGCCAGCCGCATGTCCAGCGGCGGGCTGCAGCGCGTGGCAGATCCTGCGCCAGCTCGGCAAGCGGCCGTCACAAAGGTGCCGCAAGAAACGGCGCCCGCCAAGTCGCCTCAATCCATGGGTGACGACTTCGAGTCGCCCGGTGCCAAGCGAGCTCTGCAGGAGCGCATCCGCGCATCAGCATCCGGCGCCAGCCCGCTGACCCGCATCGAAACCCTGCGCGCACGTCAACTCGGCTTCATCCAGTAAAACAGAACAAACAGCACATGAGCAACCTGATCATCCAAGACCTGTCCGAAGTCGAGCAACTGATTGATGCGCCGAGTGCGCCTGGAGCCGCGCCGCTGGCGCCGAGCCGTCGGCAAGGTGGCGTGGATTCTTTCGTGCAAGAGAACCTGCAGCTGGCGCAGCGGGTTGGCGGTCGCATCGGGGTGGAGCCGCATGTGCTGCTCGGTCAGTGGGGCTTGGAGACGGGCTGGGGCAAGAGCGTCATCCCGGGCACCAACAACCTGGGCAACATCAAGGACTTCAGCGGCAAAGGCCCGTCCGCGCGCGACAACATGACGGGCTCGGTCGATGCCTACAAGAAGTTCGACACACCCGACGATTTCGCTGATGGCTTCTCGGGCCTGATCGAGCGCAAGTACCAGACCGCCATGGGCGCTGGCGGCAATTCGATGCGCTACTTCCATGCCCTGAAGAAGGTGGGTTACGCCGAAGATCCGAACTACATCGCCAAGGGCTCGGCTGCCGCCGCAATGGCCCAGCGCGCCATGAAAACGGCTGGTCTGTCAGCCGCCAGTGCGCCGGTTCAGACCGCCTCCTCGCGTGCGCCGCGCTACGCCGACCGCGCCGACTCGTCGGCTGATGCCAGCCAGGGTGGCTTCATCTCCGACCTGGGCACCGCCGTCAAGCAGGGTGTCGGCATGCTGTCGCGCAACATCCGCTCCAGCGGCAGCGCCGCACTGGGCAACCTGAGTGAGGTCGAGCTGCTGGCCGAGGCGCAAGCCGCTGCGGCAGAAAACGACCCGCAAGCCAAGAAGGCCTTGATGGCCGAGATCCAGTTGCGCAAGGAGGCCAACCCGGAATCCAAGGTGCTCACCGCCATCACCGATGTGCTGGGTGCGGCTGTTGCCAACCCGGAAGGCACGCTGCAACTGGTGGCCGAGCAGGCCCCCAACACACTGGTGACCTTGGGCGGCGGCTGGGCTGGCGCCAAGGCTGGCGCGGTGGCTGGCGGCGCGCTCGGCTCCGTCGTCCCTGTGGTGGGCACGGCCGCTGGCGCTGCAGCTGGTGGCATCCTGGGCTTCCTGGGCGGCATGTTCCTGGGCAACGCACTGATCGAGACCGGCGCCAAGGCCATGGAGAAGGCTGTCGACGCCGAAGGCTTCACCGAGCAGGACCGCCAGGACGCGTTGCGCGAGGGTGCCACCAAGGCTGGCGTGATCACCGCGGTGGACGCCCTGACATTCAAACTGGGCGGCGCCGCTGCCAAGTTCATCAACCGCAGCGCCATCCAGGCCGGCGCGCGCGCCGAGGTCAAGGTGCTGGCCGATGCCGGCGTGGACATCAGCAATGGCCAGAGCATTGCCCGCGCCCTGGCGGCCGATTCCAGCCTGCGCCAGGCCGCCACCAAGGCCGGGCAAGATGCCGCATCGGCTGCTGCCAGCCTGACCCAGCGTGCCGCCACCGCGGGCGGTGTGGTCGGCATGGAGACCCTTGGCGAGGGTGGTGGCGAGTACCTGGGTGAACTGGCCGCCGACGGCGAGGCCGACCCCTACGACGCCGCGATCGAGGCTTTGGCCAGCTTCACGCAGAGCGCGCCCCAGGCGGCCGCTTCCATGACGTCGAGCCAGGGCAACGACATGAGCGTGCGTGGCATGCTCAAGGTCAAGGCCGACGCCGGCGGCGTGCTGTCGCGCGCGGCACTCGCCGGCCTGCCGGAAGATGCTGCCGATGAAGTGCCGGCAGGCGCACCAGTCGACCCCATCAGCGCCCGCGCCATCGAGATCGAAACCCAGGTCCGCAACGAGGGCCTGCTCGAGCAGCTGCGCAACATCGGCCAGCCAGGCCGCACCACCACCGAATTCCTGGATGCCCTGGCGGTGGCCAAGAACCCAAAGATGGACCCCGTCGTCCGTCAGCAGGCGGTCGAGTCGCTGGACATGGCCATGGGCTGGATCCGCGACGGCGCCATGCCGGGCGATGCCGCGATCGTCCAGGAAGAATCTGTCGACGAGGCGCCCATCCCCGCCGATGCCGCCGACAACATCGCCGCGGCCGACATCGGTGGTGTGATCGAGCCCGCCGCAGAACCCAAAGCGCGCCGCCTGGTTGACCTGCCAAAGGTGGCCACGCCCGCCGGCAATGCGCCGGCCTCGCAGCGCCGCGAGATGACGCAGATCC
This sequence comes from Hydrogenophaga sp., assembly GCA_030653975.1. Taxonomy (GTDB): domain Bacteria; phylum Pseudomonadota; class Gammaproteobacteria; order Burkholderiales; family Burkholderiaceae_C; genus Hydrogenophaga. The sequence continues at coordinate 83,428 of JAURYH010000044.1, forward strand.
AGGCCGCCGTTGAGGCTGGCTTCGACACCGTGGAGCGCCGCGCCGATGGCGTGTACCTGGTGCACAGCGGCAAGAACCAGGAGAGCAAACTTTCCGGCCTTGGCGCCATGGCGCGCGCACGCAAGCTCATCGCCGACGCCACGGACGCCCGTGCCCACGCATCGGCATCCAGCCCACTGAACGACCTGGAGCAGCCCACCGAGGCCCAGGCCAAGGCCGGCAACTACAAGAAGGGCGCCGCGCGCCTCAACGGCTTTGCGATCTCGATCGAGAACCCGCGCGAGTCCGTGCGCTCCGGCACCGCGCCGGACGGTACGAAGTGGGAGTCCAAGATGGCTCACCACTATGGCTACTTCCGGCGTACCACAGGGGCCGACAATGACCAGGTGGACGTCTTCATCGGCCCGCGCCCGGACCTGGACACCGTCTACGTGGTCGACCAGATCGACGGCGAGACCGGCGAGTTCGACGAACACAAGGTGATGATGGGCTTCAAGTCCATCGAAGACGCGCGCGCCGGCTACCTGGCCAACTACGAAAAAGGCTGGCAGGGCCTGGGCGCCATCACCGAGATGCCGCTGTCGGTTTTCCGCAAGTGGGTGCGCTCCGACGCCGCCAGGAAGCCCGCTTCGCAGTACGATCCAAGCTCTACAACCGGAGAGAGCAATGGACGAGATGACGCTGGAGCAGCAGGCGCAGGAGTGGGTGAGCAACTACATGGAGATGATGGAGGGCGCCAGGGGTTGGGTGAAGCTGATGAAGGAGGGGAAGGTGGGTCACGTCAGCATCAGAACACCGGAGCCACCGGACGAGCTGGACGAGCCGCTGCGCAGCAGGGTGATCGAGTTGCTGACTCAGCGCGGCGAGATCGGAGTGAAGAGGATGTAGCCATCCGAGACCTGGCTGCCGCTGCTGCCAAGCAAGGTCGACGAGTCAAAATCGATGCCGCAGACCCTGGCGACCATCGCGTCCAGGCAGCGCATAACCTGTTTGATGCATTCGAGCGCCTGACCGGTCATCGCGCAATTCCCGTGGTTGCCACCGGTCTCCATGCATTTGATGGTGTGCAGCATGGCAAATACACGTTCGTCAACATCGATCGCCCGGTCCAGAGCCTGGCCTGGACCATTGGCCACGAATTCAAGCACCTGTCCGAGCGTCTGCCCGGCCTGGCCAAGCTGTACAACCGCATCTGGGATCTGATCCCGGTCTCGGCCAAAGCCAAGTATCTTGTTTATCTGCACGAGACCAACCAGGCATCGACCGATCAGCTGAGCCAGGCCACGCCGGATGACCTCGCTCTGCTCAAAGAGGAGATGGTCGCCGACTTCATGGGTCAGCGCTTCAATGACAAAGCTTGGCTGCAGCAGCTGGCGCATCAGAAGCCCGCCCTGTTCGGCGACTTCGTTCGCGACTGGGTGAAGGCGCTCAACGCGCTGATCGGCCACCTGCAAGCAATGCTTGGTCGGAACGGCGGCAGCGGCAACGCCACCAAAGACATCGACGCCCTGATGGCGGGCTACATCGCCCAGCTCGAAGAGGCCAAGCAGATCGCCTTCGAGGTGGCTGTTGCCTGGGCAGAGCGTCATCCGAAGCTGGCCAAAGAGGCTGACGTTGCCGCGCGCACGGACGGCGTGCAGCTCAGCGCTCGCGCAGAGACTGTCAAGGTCTACGAGGACCGGATCGATGCGATTTTCGCTGGCGACCAGGCCAACCGTATCGGCGCCAGGATTCTGGACCGCTCCGACATGTTGGACATGCTTGGGCTCGGTGATCAGCCCATCCTGATCGCCGAGGGCAAAGTCATCGCCGGGATGGACAACCATCCGCGCATGACGGCGGACGTCTGGAAAAAGATCCCTGGATGGCTGGACAACCCTGCTGCCGTTTTCGATAGCGACACGGTGGATGGCCGTCTGGTGTTCATTGCGCCAGAGCTGCTGAATGGCCTGCCGGTGCGCATGATCGTTGAGGCTTCTCCGGAGCTCGACGGCCTGAGTGTCAGCCTCATGGTGAACGCCTACGACGCCCCAGGCCGCGCGCCGTGGATGCGATGGGCCGAGAGCGGGCTAACGCGCTACATCGACAAAAAGAAGCTCCCCGCGATTCTTGCCCCGTCTGGACTGCAATTGACCAGGGTCGAACAAGAAGCGCGGGGAGCGGGACGAATTCTAACCGAGAAAAACCTTTCTGGCTACCGCCGTTCGGCGGGCGACGCCAAGTTCAGCGCCCGCGACGAGTTCCCATCCCTGGACCCCGACTTCCTGGATGGCGAACTCGAAGCCCTGCTGCAGGCCGAGCTTGAGGCCGAGCTGGACGGCAACGGCAGCGCGACCCAGATGCCGGCAGCGGCCGATCTGAGGGACGCCGGCCTGCTGGCCGAAGACGCCTTCCAGGAGCTGTCCTGGCAAGACGAAGGCGCCACCGGTTACCAGCTCACCACCCGCATCCCCGACCTGTACCGTGAAGGCAAGACGGCCCGCATCGACATGGAGCAGGCGGGAGGCGACGGCCTGTGGCGCGCCGACATGCCAACCACCTGGTTCGGACCCGGAGCCGACGAAGCTGACGGCTACGCGCCGATGCAGGACGTGCAGGATTTCGTGCGCCGCCAGGTGGCCGCCGTGACGCTGCACAAGAACGGCTTCGACCTGCTGTCGGCCGCACCCAAGGCTGCGGTGCGCAAGGCGGTCGATGGCTGGAAGACCGCCAGCGAACTCGACAACGTGCGCGCCTACAAGCGCCCGAGCGCCAAGGCCACCACGCTCAAAGACATCGCCCACGAGATGGGTCTGGACGAGAAGTACGACGTCTCGATCGTCATCGACACCCCGTACCCGGGACAAACCGTCTACAACATCGGCTTCAACAGCAAGACCAGCGAGAAGCGCTACGGCGCGCTGCTGACCTTGATCAGCGACGACGGCCCCAAACGCCTGGAGGTCAACACCATCGAACTCGGCCGCAGCGGCATGGGCGGCGCGGTGTACCAACTGGTGTCGGAGTTCGCCGCACGGCGCAACATCCCGCTGCACGCCGAGAGCTCGGTCAGCGCCGTGAACAGCTACCGCCGCACCGAGCAGATGCTCTCGGCCGCGCTGCGCACCGGCAAGTCCAACGCCATGGTCCCGCACAAGACCCAGCGCGTGTACGGTTTCAACGACAAGGCCACCACCATCGAGCAGCACGACGACAACCTGTCGCGCCTGGTGCTGGCCACGCTGCGCAACGCCTTCGAGCTGGCGCCCGAGGTGATGGACCTGCAGTACCACCCGCAGACCGGCCTGTTCACCCTGGCCGACGGATCGGATGCCGAGCGCCTGGTGTCGGAGATCCTGTCGCGCGTGGAAACCCGCGCCCTGGGCCTGGGCCGCTCGCAGCTGGCGCGCGCCGCGATGACGCGCGAGATGATGGCCGGCAAGCTCAAAGCCGACCAGATCGAGTCCTTCGCCGCGCCGGTGCTTTACAGCGCTCGCGAAGCGCTGGCCGCCGAGTACCAGGCGGTGGTCGACCAGCACATGGGAAAACCCAGCTGGATGAAGGCGCCCAACGGCCAGGCCACGAAGCTCACCGAGCGCCAGTGGGTGCAGGTGCGAACCGAGTCGTTCAAGAAATGGTTCGGCGACTGGGAGTCCTTCGCCACCAAAGAAGGCGGCGTCTGGACCGATGGCGACGGCGCTGTCTCCAAGGCGGTGCACAAGGACACTGGCGAACCCCTGGTGGTCTACCACGGCACCGACAAAGGTGGCTTCATGGCGTTCAAGAGCGCCGGTGGCCAGCAACGCGGCGACCTGGGCATCTTCACGACAGACAACTACGACATGGCGCGCAGCTACGTGCGCCGCGGCCGGGTGCAGGATGTCATGGCGCCAACCTCGCGCGACGAGCTCGAGGAGGCCGGCTTCCAGTTCGAGGAAGGTTTCTCGATCCAGGAAAAGTTCTACCCCGATATGGAGTCCGCCGAAGAGGACCGTGATGACGGCGACGAGATCGTTCCATCCGTTCGGGTGACCGATGTTGATGGCTACGATTTGGATGGCCCGAGAGAAACGCATTACCGCTTCACCAGCCTGGATCAGGCTGTCGCTGCGGCGGCAGAATCCTTCGGTGGCTCGGAAAACATCTCCACCGTCTACGCCACCTTCATCAACCTGCGCAACCCCAATGAGTCGGACTTCGAGGGCGCGCTCTGGAGCGGCTCACGCGACCACCAGTGGGTGGTTGAGGTGGGCGGCGAGATCCAGTCCGACAGCGACGGCACCATGTATTTCAACAGCCAGGAAGAGGCACGCGACTTCGCGCAGACCTTCCTGTCCGAAGACGACGAGGACGCCGACCCGTACGACTACGTTCGCGGCGCCGACGAGCACTACTCCACCTCGGACGATGAGGTGCGCGAAGGCCGTCGCTACGGCAACGACGGCACCATCATCCGCAACGTGATCGACGACGGCGGCGGCTCCGGCCCCTACGCCCACGAGCCCAGCGATGTGTTTGTGGCCTTCAAGCCCGGCCAGGTCAAGAGCGCCGAGTGGAACACGGGCGAGTTCGGTGACGTGGACGACCTGCGCTACAGCAAGCGCACGCAGGACGCCGCCGCTGGCGACAAGACCGACGTCGCCCAGCTGCCGGCCGGCAAGCCCATCCCCGCCTCGGTGGCAACCGGCTCCCTGGAGCAATCCCTGGCCGTGGCCCGCAGCGGCAGCTACCGCCGCGGTCGCGAGCTCAAGGCCGACCTGCAGCAGCGCGTGCTGGCCGCGGCCGACCAGGAGGGCGTTGACCTGTCCGAGCGCACCCAGGCGAACCACCAGTTCCTGGCCGACATGGTGCGGGCTGACGCCGAGTTCGCCCTGAAGTCCAACCAGAACGCGGTCGGCTGGTACGACACCAAGGTCAGCCGCGCACTGGGCGCCCTGGCCACCGTGCACCCCGAGATCGAATCCAACCCCAAGGCGCGCCTGGCGTTCCTGTGGGCACTGGCCACGACATCCAACGGCCTGAAGGTCAACAAGAACTTCGAGCTTGCCGAGCGCGCCTACCAGGCCTGGAAAACCACCGGCACCATGCCGGGCGATGTGGGTATCGGCAACGCGGCCGGCGCCATCAACAAGAGCCTGCTGATGTTCAACCACCTGGTGGAGAAGGTGGGTGGCGAGCGCCTGGCCAAGTTCATGTCGACCGAGTTCGGTGCGGGCGAGATCGAGCGCATGCTGGGTGTCGCGGTGGGTGGTGAGTGGAAGAGCACGCCGGTGCGTGGCGCCGCCATCCTGGGCCCGAAGATCGGCAACGGATTCTTCTCCAACCTGAACGGCTACTTCAACTCGTTGACCATGGACCGGTGGCTGATGCGCACCTGGGGTCGTTTGACCGGCACGCTGCTGCAGGTCGACCCGAAGATGGTCAAGGCCTCTCGCGCCAAACTGGCCAGCTCCATAACCGCCATGGACGATGCGCAGCGCCGCACCATGTCGCGCCTGATCGGTGTGCTGGTCAAGCGCCGCATGACCGTTGCCGAGATCGACGCCGCCGCGACCGCGATCCAGAAGGCCTCAATGAAGGTCAACGTCCGCGAGCAGATGATGGCCGCGCCAGCGATGGACAGGGTTCGCCGCGACGGCAACGGGCACCACAAGTACCTGGACGGCCAGAAAGAGGCGCCCGCCAACCCGGGTGAGCGCAACTGGATCCGCGCCGTGTTCCAGACCGCGCTGGACAACCTGCGCGAGTCCGGCGTTGGCATGACCATGTCCGACCTTCAGGCCCTGCTCTGGTACCCGGAGCGCCGCCTGTACGACGCCGCAAAGTCCGACGAGGATGTGGCCGACGGCTACGAGGATGACGAGGCGCCCGACTACGCCAACGCCGCCATGGCGCTGGCGCTGGACAACGGTGTCGACCTGAAGACCGTGGTGGCCGCCATGGACCAGGCCGAGAAACGCGGCACGGTGCGCGGCGAGACGCTGAGCGCCGAAGAGCGCGCGGCGATGCTGAAGGAATTCCGCTCGGCGCCCAAGCAGGGCACGCAGCTGGCCTTCGAGGTGGCGCCAGACCCGGCCGACAACGCCGCGGTGGATGCCTGGGGTCAGCTCACCACCCAGGAGCGCACCAAGGTCACGGACACCGTGCGCAAGGCTGTGGTGGATGACATTGCCACCCTGGTGGGTGTGCCGGTCCAGAAGGTGGCTCCGGCCACCGGTGGTTACGCCGGCCTGGTCAATCCGAGCCTGATCGCCGAGTACCAGAAGACCAAGGTCAGCCTGGCCCATGCGCGCTCGCTGGCATCGGCCATCGGCTACGTGCTGGACCAGGATTCCGTGGCCCTGGTCGACCCCCGTGTCGAGAGCAAAAACGGCTTGATCCGCATCACCTTCTCGGGTAAAGTTGAGCCTCACGCCAACGCCATCTACCAGGCCATTCACGCCGCTGTTCCCGAGGTGGACGCCTTCACGGCGCGCGGCAACAACTTCGACATCCTGAACTTCACGGACCTGTCGAACGAGGAGCTGAACGACCTGGTGGTGAATGCGCTGGAAGCCAGCGACATCCCGCTCGAAGCGGTCACATCGTTCGGTGACGTCCATTCTGAACTGGTTGAAAAGGCATCCTATGAAAGTCACATCCAAGGGGCACGACCCGGATCTGGGTCGGAAGTTCGAACAGGAGTCGACTGGCTTCGTGATCGGGCGCGCAAAGCCGTCTCTGAAGGCATCCGAGAAGCCCTTGATGCCCGCCGGGCTCGACGCGCAGCAGCAGCACGACTGGCTGATGGAGCAGGTCGAGCTGCCGCAAAACGCGAAGGCCAGCCGGTAAACCAGGCCGCGCAGGACTGGAACAACGACACCCGGTTCAGCGCCCGCACGGAAGCATCTCCCGAATTCCAGGCCTGGAGCTCCGGTCTGGAAGTCATCGAGGATGGCTTCTACACCGGCGGCCCCGCCGTGTTCCGTGCCTACCACGGCACCACGCACAACGGCATCACCGAGTTCAGCCGCACCGGAGACAAGGGCGGCTTCCTGGGCCAGGGCCCGTACTTCACGACCAGCCCGGACGACGCCTCCATCAACTACGCCGGCATCGGCCCCGACCTGAAGAGCCGCATCGGCGTCGCCGTCGATGACATCGGCCAATCGGTGGGCGACGACAAGGCCTACGCCGAGGATGTGCTGCGTGACTACTTCGATGCGACCGGCATCGAGCAGGAGATCACGAAAGAAAACATCGACGGACTGCTCGAGCAGTACGGCGACACGGCCATCGAGCACGCCGCCACCAGCCAGCTCAAGGGCGACAGCGACGGCCTGGTGATGCCGGCCTACGTCAGGCTGGCCAACCCTGCCGACACGGTCCACGGCACCCTGGACTACAACCTGGTCGAGAACGACGACGGTGACGTCATCGACGAGACCGGTTCGCTGGTCGACTGGGTGCTGACCGCCCGCGCCGTGGGTGAGCGCTACGACATCGGTCGCGACATGGAGTCCTACATCGACGCCATGCTGGCGGACGGCGATGGGGCCCGTATGGCCGACGCGCTGTCGCTGGCCAACAAGCACCTGACATACGCCACGGACGACAGCGGCGAGATGATTTCCGCCGGCCATGTGTTCTCCGAGATCGCCGAAGAGGCGGGCTACGACGGTATCGTCATGGACGCCGGATTCCACTTCGGTCCGAGCCGCCGTGGCTTCGGTGGCGCACGCATCCCGGGCATGCCTGGCGTTGGCGACGGCACCATGCACATCGTGCCGTTTTCTGCAGCGCAGGTGAAGAGCGCGATCGGCAACAGCGGTGCATTCAGCGCCGAGTCCAATGACATCCGCCAGAGCGCCCGCACCCCGGGCGAACTCTTCTTCAGCGAGCTCTCGGCCCAGGTCGAGAAGTCGACCATGAAGCAGGCCCCGGCTGCGGCCTGGAAGACCTACATCAAAGCCCTGTCCAGCAAAGGTGTGAAGGCCGACGAGATCGAGTGGACCGGCGTCAACGACTGGCTGGACCTGCAGACCGGCAAGGTGCCCAAGGAGGCGTTGCTGGGCTACCTTGATGCCAATGGGGTTCAGGTGGAGGAGGTGGTGCTGGGTGACCAATCCCTCACTCCGGAACAGCGCGCTGAGCTTCGCCGCCTCGAGGCCCTCGGAGAGGATGAGCTTGATGACCGATCGTTCAACAGGCTTCAAGATCTGACCGACAGGTCAGACTCTCCAGAGCAGTCAACGAAATACGGAAACTACACCCTGCCTGGTGGCGAGAACTACCGCGAGGTGCTTCTGACGCTACCGGTGAAGGTCGGACGTGTTGATGACGAAACAGCGCGCAGACTTGGCGCAGAAAAAGGATGGGACACAGACGCCCCACTGTATCGATCTAGCCACTGGAACCAAGGCAACGTCCTAGCCCACATCCGCGTCAACGATCGCACCGATGCCGATGGCCGCAAGATTTTGTTTGTGGAAGAGATCCAGAGTGACTGGGGCCAGGACGGGAAAAAGAAGGGTTTTGTCGGCAGCAACCCGGGTCTGACGACGGAGCAGGACCACGCCATTCGAGAGCACTTCGGTCGTCTTGTTCAGGAGCGCCCGCGCATTTTCCAGGCCACCACCGACGTCAATCGAATGATGGTCGGCATGGGTACGGCCGAGATGGAAGCAGCCCTCACGATAGCTGGTCTTGATGCCTCGATCGCTGACGGCCTGCACCCGACCTCGGGCGCAATCCCTGTGGCCCCGTTCGTATCCAACACCCAGGGATGGCTCAACCTCGCCCTCAAGCGCGTGATCGGCATGGCCGTTGATGGTGGCTACGACGCTGTGGCCTTTGTCAATGGCGAGCAGAGTGCTGAGCGCTACGACCTCTCCAAGCAGATCGACCGCATCGACTACGCCGACAATGGCGATGGCTCCTACGATCTCTCGGCCATCAAGGACGGCAGCGAGGTGTTCTCCGAAGAGGGTATCTCGCTCGACCGCATCGAGGAGGTTGTCGGCAAGGACATAGCAGCCAAGGTGCAGGCTGGCGATGGCAAGGCGGCCGGCAAGGTTGACCGCTGGGAGTCCGAGGACGTCAAGCCTGCGCAGATGAAGTCGCTCTCCGGCCTGGACCTCAAGGTGGGCGGCGAAGGCATGAAGTCCTTCTACGACAAGATTGTTCCCAACGCCGTCAAGGCTATGTCCAAGAAACTGGGCGGCGAGGTGTCCGGTGTTCGCGTTCAGACCAGCGAATCGGTGAGCGGTGGCAAGCGCTTCACCTACAGCACGCTGACCGACCTGAACGGAAAGCACTATGTCGTCAGCAAAGAGACTGGTGACAAGGTCGCTGGCCCGTTCGACGCCTGGCAGGACGCCAGTGCGTGGCTCGGCAGGAACGATCCGGCCCTGGTAACCGAGCAGCCTGGCCTGCTCATCACCGACGCCATACGCGAGAAGCTGTCCGGCGGCATGCCGCTGTTCAGCGCGCGCGACCTCGAGGCCGCTGAAAAAGCAGGCTTCGACGCCAGCAAGACTTGGTACCACGGCACCGTGGCCAAGGATTTCAAGGGCTTCAAGGCCGGAAAAGGCGGAATCAATGAGTTGGGGTCCGGCATCTATGTCACGGATCAACCCATGTACGCAGAAGCCTGGGCAGGCCGCCCGTCTGATGGAGGCCGCATCATCCCGGTGGTGCTCAAGAAGGGTGACATCTTTGATTCGACCGGCATCGCCCAGGCCTGGCGCGGCGTCAAGGGTGAGCAGATGGCCAAGTGGTTTGTGCCACTGGCCAAGCGCCTGAAGGCGAACAACGAGGCGCTGTCCACCGAGGCCAGCATGACGGACTCTGGTGAGGATCTGTGGCGGACTTGGCTCGGGGTCAGTAACCACGAGCTGGCTGCACACATCATGGAGACCGTCGGCCGAGGTGGCAACCTCAATACCTGGCTCGATCGCGCCGGCTACATAGGCATGCGCAATGAGAACAGCCAGATTCCTGGCCAGGTGGTTGTTTTTCGGCCCCAGTACCTGCGCAGCCCGTGGGCGAAGTTCAACCCAAAGAAGGCCGACAGCGGAAACCTGTTGTACAGCGCGCGCGATGTGAAGATCAATGACCACAGTAAGTGGTCCGTCTACCAGGAGCGCAGCGCCCAGGTCGGCGATGGGTTTGTGCGCTGGATCGAGGATTCCGACACGACCTACGTCACAGACCTTCAGTCCGGGCCCAAGGTGCGCGGCCGCGCCATCCTGGAGTGGCTCAAGGATTCAACCGGCAAACAGGCCTACGCCGTGGGCGTGGTTGATGACGCTGCAGGGTTCTGGGATCGCATGGAGGATGACGACTTGATCACCGGGCAGACGGACGAGGACTTCATGACCTTCTTCGGCCTGCGGCCGAAGTACAGCGCGCGCGATCCGCAGACCGAGACAGAGGCTTTCAAAGCCTGGTTCGATGGTTCGAAAGTGGTGACGGCGTCCGGGGATCCACAAGTTGTCTACCACGGTACCGATGGCGATTTCACGGAGTTCGATGCCGGCAAGTCCGGCAAGAACTACCGCTCCACCGGGGGCCAGCGCGGCATCTTTTTCACCAGCAGCCCGAGCACCGCCAGCGTCTACGCCGAGCAACCGGCTGGCGCCGTCCTGAATCCTGGCAACCCTGATGGCGCCGACTTTGGCGATGGTACGGCGAACATCATGCCGGTGTACCTGAGTCTGCAGAACCCGCTGATCGTCAGCTCGACCAAGTCGCCGGACAAGTATTTCGACTACAACCGCGACAGCATCTACGCGCGCGCCGACAAGGCTGGTGCTGACGGCATCATCGTGCGCGGCAAGGGCGCCATCAAGCGCGACCTGTTCGTGGCGTTCAAGTCCAGCCAGGTGAAGTCGGCCATTGGAAACGATGGTGGCTTTGGTGGTGGCGGAGACATCCGCTACAGCATCCGCAACGGCAACTCGCTGTGGGACGAGCCGACCGCCTCGCGCTTTGACGACTTCGTCTACAAGGCCCAGGACAAGCTGATCGACCTGAAGCGCGTGGTGCAGTCGATCAAGAAGTCCACCGGCGCCATCGCCGACGACATCAACGCCTACCTGCAGGAGGAGCTGTTCCATGGCCGGGCGGCCAAGCGCGCGCACGACTTCGGCACCCAGGAGCTGACCCCGCTGATGGAGCAACTGGCGGCAGACGGCCTGACCATCGGTGACATCGAAGAGTACCTGCACGCGCGCCACGCCAATGAGGCCAACCGCGTGATCGCCGACCGCAACCCGGGCGTGCCCGGTCTGCAGGACGGTGGCTCCGGCATGAAGGACGCCGACGCCGACGCCTACTTCGCCAACCTGCCGGCGGCCCTGCGCACCAAGCTGCAGGCCGCTGCCGCCAAGGTGGATGCGATCAACGACAAGACGCGCCAACTCTACGTCGACTACGGCCTGGAGTCCCAGGACACGGTCGACAGCTGGAAGAGTCTGTTCAAGCACTACATCCCGCTGCAGCGCGAGGACAAGGACGGCCGCGGCGGCATGGGCATCGGCCAGGGCTTCAGCGTCAAGGGCAAGGAGACCAGGGGCCGCACCGGCTCCACCCGCAAGGTGGTCGACATCCTGGCCAACATCGCCATGCAGCGCGAGCGCCTGATCGTGCGTGGTGAAAAGAACCGCGTGGCCGCTGCCCTGGTGGGCCTGGCCGCGGCCAACCCCAACCCCGACTTCTGGAGCGTTGGCGCGCCGCCGGCCGAGCGCGTCTACGACCCGAATACCAACACGGTGGTGGACCGCGTCGACCCGATGTACAAGAGCCGCGACAACGTGGTGGTGGCCAAGCTGAGCTACCCGAACGGCGATGTGCGCGAGATGGCGGTGGTCTTCAACGAAGACGACCCGCGCGCGCTGCGCATGGCCCAGGCCATGAAGAACCTGGACGCCGGCAACCTGGAAGGCATCCTGGGTGTGAGCGCCAAGATCACGCGCTACTTCTCGTCGATCAACACCCAGTACAACCCGGTCTTCGGCGTCGTCAACCTGGTGCGCGACGTGCAGGGTGCGATGCTGAACCTGGGCGACACGCCGCTGGCCGGCAAGCGGGTCCGTATCGCCCGCGACACGCTGTCGGCCCTGCGAGCCATCTACGGCGACCTGCGCGCCGAGCGCCGCGGCGGCCAGGCCACATCGCCCTGGGCGGCCCTCTGGGAGGAGTTTGTGGACCAGGGTGGCAAGACAGGCTACCGCGAGCTGTTCCGCACGTCCAAGGACCGCGCAGACGCCCTGCAGGGCATTCTGACGCCTGACGCCTGGATGGATAGCAAGCTGGGCAAGATATTCACAGCCAACGGCACGCTGAAAGTGCCGATGTCGCAGGCCAAGAAGGGGGCTGACTGGATCTTCTCCTGGCTCAGCGACTACAACGAGGCGATGGAAAACGGCGTGCGCCTGGCTGCCTACAAATCCGCACTGGACAAGGGCATGAGCAAGCGCCAGGCCGCCAGCCTGGCCAAGAACCTGACGGTGAACTTCAACCGCAAGGGGCAGATGGGCATGCAGGCGGGCGCGGTCTACGCCTTCTTCAACGCCGCCATGCAGGGCTCGGCTCGCATCGGCCAGACGGTGTTCGATATGGACGGCAACGACATCAAGTCCATCCGCCTGTCCAAGACCGGCAAGCAGGTGGTCTACGGCGGCATCCTGCTTGGAGCCATCCAGGCCGTGGCGCTGGCCTGGGCCGGATTCGATGACGAAGATCCACCAGAGTTCGTGCGCGAGCGCAGCCTGGTCATCCCGATCGGCGATAAGAAGTACTTGTCGATCCCGATGCCGCTGGGCTTCCATGTGATCCCAGGCATTGGCCGCCACGCCGTCGAGTTCGCGCTGAGCGGCTTCGAGAAACCGGCCGAGCGCATGGTGACGATGCTGGGCATGTTCGCCGACGGCTTCAACCCGATCGGCAACGCCGGCCTGTCCATGCAGACGCTGGCACCCACGGCGCTGGATCCGCTGGTGGCACTGACGGAGAACCGGGACTGGACCGGAAAGCCGATCGCCCGCACCTCGATGAACAAGGCGATTCCTGGGCACGCGCTGCACAAGGACACCGCCAGCACGCTGGCCAAGCTGATGGCCGAGGCGGTCAACGCCGCCACTGGTGGCAACGAGTACGTGGCGGGCGCCATGAGCCCTACCCCGGACCAGATCGACTACCTGATCGGCCAGGTCACCGGCGGCGTGGGACGCGAGCTGTCCAAGGTTGAGCAAACAGGCCTGGGTGTGGTGCGTGGCGAAAACGTGCCGATCTTCAAGATGCCGTTGGTAGGCCGGTTCATCGGTGATGCTGGCAGTCAGTCGAGCGAGGGCACGGCGTTCTACTCGAACGTGGCCAAGCTCAACGAGCTGGAGACGGAGATCAAAGGCTTGCAGGGGGATGGTCGTGCGGCCGAGGCCCAGCAGCTGCGTGCCGGGAGGCCTGACGCGTACCTGATCGCCGTGGCCAACACGGCCGAGCGTCAGGTGCAACGTCTGCGCCGCGAGAAGCGGGCGCTGATCGAGGCGGGTGCGCCACGAGAGAGGGTGAAGGCGATCGAGGAGAGCATCACCCAGGCCATGGCCCGTCTGAACCGGGCCGCCGAAAAGGTGAAGCAGTAGCCCTGGGCTACTTCAGCAGCTCGATGATGATGGTCACCGGGATGGCCAGCAGCATGGCCGCCCAGACCAGCACCAGCGAGATGTGGATGGTCTCCTGCGGCGCCACCGCGATGGCGCCCAGGAAGGCGATGAAGATGAGCCAGAGCCAGAACATGGCCGCGATCATAGGGCTGACCTGGCCTTTTGTGGGCTACTGTTCGGCATACATGATGGATGCTGACATGACCCATCCAGGGGAATATTCAGGGGAATTGATGGGTATTCCAGGGTGTTCCAGGGGGTGACAGCAAACACTGCTCCACTCTTCGCAGAGGGAAAGTGTTTGCTATTTCAGTTGGTTCGAGTCCAATCGCGCCTACCAAACCTTTCCGAATTTTCAAAGGCCTGACGGTATCGTCCGGCCTTTTTTCATTGCTGCGATGCAGCCGCCTCGGCGGTGGGCGGGCGCACAGGGTAAACCCATGCTGACAGTTGTCGGCGGCGGTTCCTAGAATGTGCCGTATGCTCCGAGCAGTGCCGGTACCCGAGCCGCTCCCATTCTGAAAGTCCAGCAGTGCAAAAAAGCAAGGCCGAAGCCAGCAGCGCCAACCCGGGCGTCTTGCGCATCATCAAGAAGTACCCCAACCGGCGTCTGTACGACACCGATACCTCGTCCTACATCACGCTGGCCGAGGTCAAGGCGCTGGTGATGGACAACGAGCATTTTGTGGTGCGCGACGCCAAGACCAATGACGACCTGACCCGCAGCATCCTGCTGCAGATCATTCTGGAAGAAGAAACTGCGGGCGTGCCCATCTTCACCGAGCAGGTGCTGGCCAACATCATCCGGTTCTATGGCCACGCCATGCAGGATTTCATGGGCTCGTACCTGGAGAAGAACGTGCAGATCTTCATGGATCTGCAGAACAAGATGTCCGAGCAGACCAAGGGCCTCAACCCCGAAGTGTGGAAGCAGTTCACGAACGTGCAGTCGCCCATGATGCAGGGCATGATGGGCACCTACATGGAGCAGTCGCGCAGCGCGTTCACGCAGATGCAGGAGCAGATGCAGAAGAACAGCGAGCAGATGCTGGCGGCCCTGGGGTTGAAGCGCTGATATCTCCTGGGCTGCATGCCTCGCTGCTGCACGGGTCGATGCGCCCGCGGGGGGGGCGTTCCGATGCTGGACGTTCGCCCTGCCCCCGCCGTGGATGGGCGGGTCTGAGACAATCGGGCCATGACTGAAACTGTTGTTACTCCGGGCGCCGCGGTGCCCAAGGTCGGTTTTGTGAGCCTGGGCTGCCCCAAGGCGCTGACCGACTCCGAACTCATCCTCACGCAGCTCAGCGCCGAGGGTTACCAGACCTCCAAGACCTTTGCCGGTGCTGATCTCGTGATCGTGAACACCTGCGGTTTCATCGACGATGCGGTGAGGGAAAGCCTGGACACCATTGGTGAAGCGCTGGCCGAAAATGGCAAGGTGATCGTGACCGGTTGCCTTGGTGCGCGTGAAGCCGATGGCGGCGGCAACATGGTGCGGCAGATGCATCCCAGCGTGCTGGCGGTGACCGGCCCGCACGCCACCCACGAAGTGATGGAAGCGGTGCACCTGCACCTGCCCAAGCCGCACGACCCGTTTGTCGATCTGGTGCCGGCCCAGGGCATCAAGCTCACGCCGCGCCACTACGCCTATCTGAAAATCAGCGAAGGCTGCAACCACCGCTGTACCTTCTGCATCATCCCGTCCATGCGCGGTGATCTGGTGAGTCGGCCGATCGGCGATGTGCTGACCGAAGCGCGCAAGCTTTTTGAAGCGGGTGTCAAGGAGCTGCTGGTGGTGAGCCAGGACACCTCGGCTTACGGGGTGGACGTGCAGTACCGCACCGGATTTTGGGACGGCAAACCGGTCAAGACCCGCATGTTCGACCTGGTGCGCTCGTTGGGTGAACTGGCCAAAGGTTTTGGTGCCTGGGTTCGCCTGCACTATGTGTATCCCTACCCGCATGTCGACGACATTGTTCCCCTGATGGCCGAAGGCCTGTGCCTGCCCTACCTGGACGTGCCGCTGCAGCACAGCCATCCCGATGTGCTCAAGCGCATGAAGCGCCCGGCCAGCGGCGAGCGCAACCTGGAGCGCATCGCACGCTGGCGCGAGCTGTGCCCGGAGATTGTGGTGCGCAGCACCTTCATTGCCGGCTTCCCCGGTGAGACCGAGGCCGAATTCCAGCACCTGCTGGATTTCGTGCAGGAAGCGCGTATCGACCGTGCCGGCTGTTTTGCCTATTCCCCGGTGAGTGGCGCTGCAGCGAATGCGCTGGCCGACCCGGTGCCCGATGCGGTGCGTGAAGAGCGTCGTGCGCGTTTCATGGCGGTGGCCGAGGCGGTGTCCGCCGACAAACTGCGCGAGCGCGTGGGCGCGACCATGCAGGTGCTGGTGGATTCCGCGCCCGGCATGGGCAAGAAGGGTGGCGTGAGCCGCAGTTACGCCGATGCGCCGGAGATCGATGGTGTGGTGCGGCTGCTGCCGCCCGAGAAAATCAGCAAGACGCTGAAGGTGGGTGAATTCACCAAGGCGCGCGTTGTGGCTGCCGAGGGGCACGACTTGCTGGCGGTTCCGTTTTGACCGTTGTCGCGCCGGCATGCCAGGCTGACCACGGTCCGGTGGTCATCCGTGAAACCCTGCATCTGAATCTGAAAGTGAAAAGCCGGCGCACTGTGTGCGTGCCGGCTTCCGTGTTTTTCCGTTCGAAAAAACAAAAAAAGGGCTTGCAAACATCACGTTTGCAAGCCCTTATGATTGGTGCCCAGGAGAGGACTCGAACCTCCACGCCTCTCAGCGCTAGTACCTGAAACTAGTGCGTCTACCAATTCCGCCACCTGGGCATTTCAGGAAAACGCTAGTATAGCACCAAAAATTGAACCTAAAAAGTGAACGAAAAAAACAGCCTGCTGGCCGAATTTGAAGGTGTCGTGTCGGGTCATCGTGACGGACACGGCTTTGTAGTCCGCGATGATGGCCAGGCCGACATCTACCTGCCTTCCAACGAAATGCGGGCGGTGCTGCACAAGGACCGCGTGAAAGCGCGCATCGTGCGCCAGGACCGCAAGGGTCGTCCCGAAGGCCGGGTGACGGAGATCATCGAACGCTCCAAGTCACCCATCATCGGGCGGCTTCTGCAGGAGAGTGGCGTCTGGCTCGTCGCGCCCGAAGACAAGCGCTATGGGCAAGATGTCTTGATTCCCAAGGGCGCCACGGGCTCGGCCAAGCCGGGACAGGTGGTGGTGGTCGAACTGACCGAGCCGCCGGCCCTGTATGGCCAGCCGGTCGGCCGCGTGAAGGAAGTGCTGGGGGAAATCGACGACCCGGGCATGGAGATCGAGATCGCGGTGCGCAAGTACGGCGTGCCGCACGAATTCTCCGATGCGGCCACGGCCCAGGCGCGGGCGCTGCCGGACCATGTGCGCTCCAGCGATCACAAGAACCGCGTCGATCTGCGCGATGTGCCTCTCGTCACCATTGATGGTGAAGACGCCCGCGACTTCGACGACGCGGTGTATTGCGAGCCGGCCAAAGTGGGCCGGGGCAAGGGCTGGCGCCTGCTGGTGGCCATTGCCGATGTGAGCCACTATGTGCAGACCGGCTCGGCCATCGACATTGATGCCTACGACCGCGCGACCTCGGTTTATTTCCCGCGCCGCGTCATTCCCATGCTGCCGGAGAAGCTCTCCAATGGCCTCTGTTCGTTGAACCCGGGCGTGGAGCGCCTGTGCATGGTCTGCGACATGCTGGTCAACGCCAAGGGCGAGGTGCATGCCTACCAGTTCTACCCAGCGGTGATGTTCAGTCATGCGCGTTTCACGTACACGGAAGTGGCCGCCATCCTGCAGAACACCCGAGGCCCGGAGGCTGCGCAACGCAAGCCGCTGATTCCCTATCTGTTGAACCTGCATGATGTGTACCGTGCCTTGCTGACGGCGCGCAATGCACGCGGAGCGGTGGACTTCGAAACCACCGAAACCCAGATCGTGTGTGACGAATCGGGCCGCATTGAAAAGATCGTTCCACGCACTCGCAACGATGCCCACAAACTGATCGAAGAAGCCATGCTGGCGGCCAACGTCTGTTCGGCCGATTTCATCAGCCAGGGCAAACACGTGGGCCTGTTCCGTGTGCACGAAGGTCCGACACCGGAGAAGCAGGACATCCTGCGCAACTACCTCAAGGCCATGGGCGTGTCGCAGACCATCAGCGACAACCCCCAGCCGTCCGAATTCCAGCAGATCGCTGCAGCGACCAAGGACCGGCCCGAGGCGCAACAGATCCACACCATGCTGCTGCGCTCCATGCAGCAGGCGATCTACACACCCATGAACGAGGGCCACTTTGGTCTCGCGTTCGAGGCCTACACCCACTTCACCAGCCCGATCCGCCGTTACCCCGATCTGCTGGTGCACCGCGTGATCAAGGCCATCCTGGCCCAGCAGCGTTACCAGCTGCCGGATCTTCCAACGCCGGGCGAGGCGCACGCCAAGCTCAGCAAGCGCCTGGCCAGCCGCGCCAAGCCGCCTGTGGCTGGCGAGACGGTGAAAAAGCTGTCGACCGACATACTCGCCTGGCAGGCGGCCGGCCTGCATTGCAGCGCCAACGAACGGCGTGCCGACGAGGCCAGCCGCGACGTGGAAGCCTGGCTCAAATGCAAGTACATGCGCGAGCACCTGGGTGAGGAGTTCAGCGGTGTGGTGAGTTCGGTGACGAGTTTCGGCTTGTTCGTCACGCTCGATGCGATGTACGTCGAGGGTCTTGTGCACATCACCGAACTGGGTGGCGAGTACTTCCGGCTCGACGAAGCACGCCAGGAGCTGCGTGGCGAGCGCACCGGGATCCGTTACGCGCTGGGCACCCGGGTGCAGGTGCAGGTGAGCCGTGTGGACCTGGATGGCCGGCGCATCGACTTCCGCCTGGTCACCGGTGAGGACGATCTGCTGTTGCGCGCGATGCGCGACAAGACCGGCGCAGGCGCTGCTGCGGACGGCGAGACCACCACCGGGCGGGGGGGGAAGGCCAGGCGGAATCGCCCGGCCGAGTCGGCGTCAAAACCCCGTCCGGCGAGTGCCGCCGACGCCCTGGTCCAGGAGGTCAAGGCGTCGGTCAAGCGTGCGGCGAGCAAAAAGACGGCTCGGGGCAATGCGCGACCCTCGGCGGGCAAGGTGCGCAAAGGGCGCCGTTAAGGAACGGGGTCTGTTTTCGTTGGGGGCGGGCTGGCGAGATGGTGCGGCCTGGCCCTGAATCTGGCGCCGTCGCCGGGGGTCTTCTCTGGCTTGTTCTGATCAAGAGTCCATTTTCATGAGTGTCCTGTTTTTCCTGCTGGAAACCCTGTTTTTTTTCCTGATCGCCGCCGCATTGCTGCGCGCCTGGATGAACCATTTGCGGATCCACATGTCAGTGCAGCCCGGGCGCCTGGCCATCGCGGTCACCGACTGGCTGGTGCGACCGGTGCGGCGCATCCTCCCCAAGTCCCTGGCGCAAAGCCGCGTCGATTGGGGAAGCCTGATGGCTGCCTTGTTGCTGGCGCTGGCCTATGGGGGCCTGTGGTTGATGCTGGCCTCGCTGTTCGCCGGCATGCCGGCTTCGTCTGCAGCGATGGCGCTGGCCATTCCGACCCTGGCCGTGAAGCTCCTGCTGCGGGTGGTGCTGCAGGGCTTGATGATTCTCTTGCTGGTCTATGCCGTGTTGTCCTGGGTGCAGCCCGGTTCGCCGGTGCTGTCCACGCTGGATCGTCTGTGCGGACCGATTCTGCGCCCGGTGCGCCGCATCATTCCGCTGATCGGGGGGGTTGACCTGTCGGTGCTGGTGCTGGTGATCCTGTTGCAGGTGGGCCTGATCCTGCTGGGTTGAATGCCCGATGGTCTGGCTGGCTAACAGGCGTGTTCCGCCAGGGCGCTGGCGGTGAGGTGGCCTGCTCCTGCGCGTTGAATCCACCGGTCCGCGAGGCTGCCATGCTGGTGAACGGCGCCAGCGACCCGTTGAACGGTTTGCTCGAAGGTGCCTGCGGGTATCGCCAGGGCGCTGCCGATCATGCCGGCGAGCACGTCGCCGGTTCCGGCCGTGGCCAAGGCTGCGTTGCCACTGGCGTTGATCATCGGAATCCGACCCGGTGCACTGATCACGGTGCCCGATCCCTTGAGCACGCAGATGGCCGTAAACCGGTCGCTCAGGCGCTGGGCCGCCGCCATTCGATCCGACATGATCTTGGCGGTGTCGCTGCCGAGCAGGCGGGCCGCTTCCAGCGGGTGGGGCGTCAGCACCGTGATCCAGCCGGATGATCTGCGTTCCTGCAGGCGTGTTTGAAGGCGGCTGTCCAGGGCAATGGCGTTGAGTGCGTCGGCGTCGAGCACCAGCGTGGGCGCTTGTGAAAGCACCGAGGGCAAGATGCCTGCCACCAACTCACCACCGCCACACCCACAAACGACACTGGCGCTTTGCAGCAAGGCCGTGTTCATGAGCGCTTGCACGGAACGGAACATCAGCTCGGGACAGATCGGGTCCCAGCGCAACGCCGTTTCAACGGGTGCCTCGGCCAGCAGCGCAACATAGACCCGGCCGGCCCCACCATGCAAGGCCGCGCGGGCGGCCAGCACGGCAGCACCGGTCATGCCCGAGCCGGCGTGCGCGATGTCCTGTCCGCCGATGACCACCACCTCGCCATAACTGCCTTTGTGGCTGGCATGGGCTCGCCGCAGCGGAGCCCCGCCACGCGGCGACCCGCAGAGGAGTTGCGCCTGGGCCAGAACGCCGTTGCAGGGCGGTGCGCCCAGGTCGTCGAACCAGACCTGGCCTGCCGCGTCGCGGCCGTCTGCGGTGAAGAGGCCAGGCTTGAGTGTCAGGAGTGACAAGGTGTGGCGCTGGTTGGGTGATTGAGCGGCCTCACCCGGCGCGCGCATCAGCACGCCGGTCTCGGCATCCAGTCCGCTGGGAAGGTCGACGCTCAGCACGGGTGCGCCACTTGACCGAAGGACTCGCAGGTGCTCGGCCAGCACCCCTTCAGGCGGGCGTCGGCCGCCAATGCCCAGCAGGGCATCCATGGCGAAATCGAAGCTCGAAGGGGGGGCGTCTTGAATTTGCACGCCAGCGGCAAGTGCCTGTTGCAGGGCCTGCGCAGCGTCTGCGGGCTGTCGTGCTGGGTCGCCACACAGCGTGACCACAATGTCCAGTCCACCCATCGACCGGCTGAAGCGATGAAGGTGGGTGGCAGCCACCAGCCCGTCGCCGCCATTGTTGCCGGGGCCGCAAGCTATCCAGATGCGCCGCGCGTGGGGCGCCAGGGCTCTGGTGAGTTCGGCCACGCGCAGGCCAGCCCGGGCCATCAGTGTGTGGGGTGGCAGGGAACTGGCGGCAATGCGCTCGATCGAGCGCGTGGCCTCCAAACCATAAAGTGGTTCCGAACCATGACCGCCAACCCGTTGCATGTTGATCAGGCCGCGGGAATTCGCAGCACCTGGCCTGGGTAAATCTTGTCGGGGTGGGTCAGCATGGGCTTGTTGGCTTCAAAGATCTGCGGGTATTTGCTGGGTGTGCCGTAGAACGCCTTGCTGATCTTGGACAGGTTGTCACCCTTGACCACGGTGTACCACTGCGATTCGGGTTCGGGTGCTGTGACGGTCATCATGTCGTTGACGGTCGTCACGTTGGCCACGTTGCCGCAGCACAGCATAACCTTTTCCCGCGTGGCCTGATCAGGTGCAATGCCGGCCACGGTCACTGTTTAAGTGGCGCCATCGAATGCGATGTCCAGCCCTTCCACGTTGAGCTTCATGCTTTCAATGTAGGTGGCAAAGGCCTGGGCTGCGGTCTGGTTCAGGGCGGCAACCGGGTCCGTGCTGGGAGCAGCTGTGGCGGGTTGTGCCGCCTGCGCCTTGCCAAGGCCAAACAGTTTTTCGCCGGCTTCCTTGATGAGGCTGAACATGCCCATGGTTTTGTTCCTTGGAAGGTGAACGGAACAGGGCATCGTGCAGGCGCTGCACGTTTGCGTCAAGTGCGGGTGAGGGTGGGCCTTTGAAGCCAAGGACAGTCAGCGCTGCAGCCAGAAGAGGTCTGTGGGGGGCGGTCGCCGCGGGCGGGTCCCTTTGGGGTCACATGTTGGCCGGACCGGCAGCCGGTAGGCCCGCGCTGCCTGCCTGCTATAATTGAATGGCTTTGCTGAAGGGTGTTCTGAGTGTGTTCTCGGCGGCCCGATGGCCAAGTAATCGCAAACCAGCCCAACCGGGTGTTGTCGGAGCGTGTGAAGGAGGCCCGTTTGGCCTCTTTCGCTCCAGGCAATCAGGGCTGGATTTTAGTCCCAACCTCTGGAAAGTAATCCCATGTCTATCTCCATGCGCGAAATGCTGGAAGCCGGTGTCCACTTCGGTCACCAAACCCGCTTCTGGAACCCCAAGATGGCTCCGTACATCTTCGGTCACCGCAACAAAATCCACATCGTCAACCTCGAAAAGACGCTGCCCCTGTTCGAAGAGGCAGCCAGGTTCGTGAAGCAGCTGTCTGCCAACCGCGGCACCATCCTGATGGTGGGCACCAAGCGCCAGTCGCGCGACATCGTGGCCCAGGAAGCCCGCCGTGCCGGCGTGCCTTTCGTTGACCAGCGCTGGCTTGGCGGCATGCTGACCAACTTCAAGACGGTCAAGACTTCCATCAAGCGCCTCAAGGACATGCAGACCCAGAAAGAAGCCGGCCTGGACAGCATGACCAAGAAAGAGCAGCTGATGTTTGCTCGCGAAATGGAAAAGCTGGAAAAAGACATCGGTGGCATCCAGGACATGGCCGCGCTGCCCGATGCCATCTTCGTGATCGACGTGGGCTTCCACAAGATCGCCATCCTTGAAGCCCAGAAGCTGGGCATCCCGCTGGTGGGTGTGGTGGATACCAACCACAACCCGGTGGGCATCGACTATGTGATCCCCGGCAACGACGACTCGGCCCGTGCCGTGGCACTGTACGCCCGCGGTATCGCTGACGCGATCCTTGAAGGCCGTTCCAGCGCGGGCAACGACATCGTCAAGGCGGTCAAGGCCGAAGGCACTGACGAATTCGTCGAAGTCAAGGAAGACGCGGCCGCCTGAGCCTCGCCACTGCGCGAAAGAGGGGCTCCTGTAGCCCCTTTTTCACAAGCAAAACCGATCAATTGAAAAGTCCGCCCGGCCCATTCGGGGGAGGCGGCCAACGGAGAACTGAAATGGCAATTACCGCAAGCATGGTCGCCGAACTGCGCGCCAAGACCGATGCACCCATGATGGAGTGCAAAAAAGCCCTGACCGAAGCCGATGGCGACATGGCCAAGGCCGAGGAACTGCTGCGCGTCAAGCTCGGTACCAAGGCGGGCAAGGCTGCCAGCCGCGTGACCGCCGAAGGCGTGGTCGCCAGCTTCATCAATGGCA
This sequence comes from Hydrogenophaga sp., assembly GCA_030653975.1. Taxonomy (GTDB): domain Bacteria; phylum Pseudomonadota; class Gammaproteobacteria; order Burkholderiales; family Burkholderiaceae_C; genus Hydrogenophaga. The sequence goes on from JAURYH010000044.1 coordinate 106,437, forward strand.
CCACCGGCGGCCTGATCGAAGTGAACTGCGAAACCGATTTCGTGACCAAGAACGACAGTTTTCTGGCACTCGCCAATGCCGCTGCCAAGCTGGTGGCCGAGCACAACCCGGCCAATGTCGAAGCACTGGGCGCTCTGCCGTACAGCCAGGACGGCTTCGGTCCCACGCTGGAAGACGTGCGCAAGGGTCTGATTGGCAAGATCGGCGAGAACATGAGTTTCCGCCGCTTCAAGCACTACAGCAGCGGCGCCAAGCTGGTGAGCTACCTGCACGGCACGCGCATTGGCGTGGTGGTGGAATTTGACGGCGAAGAAGTGCCCGCCAAGGACACCGCGATGCACATCGCTGCCATGAAGCCCGTGGCGCTGACCAGCGCCGACGTGCCGGCCGAGTTCATCGAGCGCGAGCGCTCGGTGGCCACCGCCAAGGCCGACGAGGCCAACAAGGAACTCCTGGCCGCAGGCAAGCCAGCGCAAAGCGCCGAGATCACCGCCAAGCGCATTGACGGCGCGGTGCAGAAGTACCTGAAGGAAGTCAGCCTGTTCAACCAGCCTTTCGTGAAGAACGACAAGCAGACGGTGGAGCAGATGCTCAAGGCCGCTGGTACAACCGTCAAGGGTTTCACCATGTACGTGGTGGGTGAAGGCATCGAGAAGAAGGTGGACGACTTCGCCGCCGAAGTCGCCGCGCAAGTGGCCGCTGCCAAAGGCGCTTGATCCGGCGCTGGTCGCTGCCAGCCCCTTCGCAGAGACAAGACAAGACAACGGGCCGCATGGCCCGTTGTCTTGTGTGATGCCTGCACATTGCGGTGATTGTGTCGCTGCCCGGGGCGTTATGGGCTGGCTCCTCGGTACACTTGCCGGTTGAGCTTACCGATTCTGATTTCCTGAAAGTTGTTCATGCCAGCCTATAAACGCATCCTACTTAAATTGTCGGGTGAAGCCCTGATGGGCGACGATGCATTTGGTATCAACCGCGCCACCATTGTTCGCATGGTGGAAGAGATTGCTGAAGTCACGCGCCTCGGCGTGGAGGTGGCCATCGTCATCGGTGGAGGCAACATTTTCCGTGGCGTGGCGGGTGGCTCGGTGGGGATGGACCGGGCCACGGCCGACTACATGGGCATGCTGGCCACGGTCATGAACTCGCTGGCACTGGCTGACACCATGGAAAAAGCCGGCTTGGTGGCGCGTGTCATGTCGGCCATTGCGATCGAGCAGGTGGTCGAGCCCTACGTCCGCCCCAAGGCGCTGCAGTACCTCGAAGAAGGCAAGGTGGTTGTTTTTGCTGCCGGCACCGGCAACCCGTTTTTCACCACCGACACGGCCGCCGCCCTGCGTGGCGCAGAAATCGGTGCCGAGATCGTGCTCAAGGCCACCAAGGTGGACGGTGTCTACAGTGCCGATCCAAACAAGGACCCGAGTGCCACCCGCTACACGGCGCTGACCTTTGACGAAGCCATGGCCAAAAACCTGCAGGTGATGGACGCCACGGCCTTTGCGCTGTGCCGTGACCAGAAGTTGCCGGTCAAGGTGTTCTCGATTTTCAAGCCGGGCGCCCTGCGCAATGTGGTGCTCGGTGGCGACGAGGGCACCCTGGTCCACGTCTGACGTCCACTGATTCATCGAAACCTGTCGAATTGAGGAGCATTCATGAGCATTGCTGAAGTCCGCCAAACCGCCGAACACAAGATGCAGCAGTCGGTCGAATCGTTCAAGAGCAACCTGGCCAAGGTGCGCACGGGACGACCCAATCCCCAGCTGCTGGACACGGTGCATGTGGATTACTACGGATCCATGTTGCCGCTGTCGCAAGTGGCCAACCTCACCCTGCTCGACGCCCGCACGATCGGTGTGGCGCCTTGGGAAAAGGGCATGGGCGCGAAGATCGAAAAAGCCATCCGCGAATCCGACCTGGGCCTGAACCCTTCCAGCCAGGGTGACCTGATCCGCGTGCCCATGCCACCCATGACCGAAGAACGCCGCAAGGAGCTGACCAAAGTCGTTCGGGGCGAGGGCGAGGCGGCCAAGGTGGCCATCCGCAACCTGCGCCGTGACGCCAACGAGCATGTCAAGAAGCTGGTCAAGGACAAGCTGGCGTCGGAAGACGATGAGCGCCGTTCGACCGACGACATCCAGAAACTGACCGACCGCATGATCAACGAGGTGGATCGGCTGGTCGCTTCCAAAGAGCAGGACATCATGGCGGTGTGACGCGGGTGCGTCATCCCTGCCTGTTTGCTGAGCCCGAGTCTTGATGGCCGATTTTTTGCCTGCTGATCTGAAAACACCTGACACCGTGCCGCGCCATGTGGCCATCGTGATGGATGGCAATGGCCGTTGGGCCCAGCGCCGCCATCTGCCGCGGGTGGCCGGGCACAAACAAGGGGTCGACGCGCTGCGCAACACGGTCCGGGCCTGCCTGGAGCGGGGCGTTCAGGTGCTCACGGTTTTTGCGTTCTCCTCCGAGAACTGGAGCCGTCCGGTGGACGAGGTGTCCGGTCTGATGGATCTGCTGGTCATGGCGTTGTCGCGCGAGGTGCCCAAGCTGACCAAGAACGGTGTGCGCCTGTATTTCCCGGGCGACCGCAGCGGACTTTCGCCCCGGGTGGTTCAAGGTCTTCAGCGTGCTCAGGAAGCCACCGCCCACAACCAGCGCATGGTGCTCAATGTCTGTTTCAACTACGGCGGACGCTGGGACATTGCGCAGGCGGCGCGCCGCCTGGCGGCCGAAGGGCGCGAGATCACCGAAGCCAGCCTGTGCGAAACCACGGCGCTCGCCCATTCGGGGGATCCGGACTTGCTGATCCGTACGGGCGGCGAGCTGCGGATCAGCAACTTCCTGTTGTGGCAAGCCGCGTACACCGAGCTGTTTTTCACGTCCTGCCTGTGGCCCGACTTTGATGCGGCGGAACTGGACCTCGCCTTCGCCGACTACGCCGGCCGTGAGCGCCGCTTCGGTCAGACATCCGATCAGTTGGAAAAGAACCCGCCGGACAAAGCCAAAGTCGGACCCTACCATGCTTAAACAGCGCATCATCACGGCGCTGATCTTGATGGCGGTCTTGTTGCCCGCCTTGTTCTATCCGTCCAGCGAGCCCTTTGTGCTGTTGTCGCTGCTGCTCATCGTTGCAGCTGGCTGGGAGTGGGCGCGGCTGAACGCCTGTGCACCGGCCATGGCCAAAGCGGTGGGCCTCGTCCTGGGGCTGGTGTTGCTGGCGTTCTGGCTGCTGGGTGGGCTGGACCAGACCTGGCGGTCGGTCTGGCTGCTGTCTTCCATGGCCTGGGTGGGTCTGGCGGTGGTGATGCTGCGGCGCGGTGTGGCCGGATGGCGTGCATGGCCTGCGGCGATCCGGTTGGGGCTGGGGCTGCTGTTGCTGGCCTGTGCCTGGCTGGCGCTGGTGCAGGCGCGACAGCTGGGCCTGGGATTTCTGCTCTCGGTTTTGAGCCTCGTCTGGATGGCGGATATCGCGGCCTACGCCGGCGGGCGTGCATTCGGGCGCCGCAAGCTGGCACCGACACTGAGTCCCGGCAAGAGCTGGGAAGGTGCTGTCAGCGGTCTGGTGGGCGTTCTGTTGCTCGGACTCGGATGGCTCTGGTTTGATCGGCTTGGTCTGACCGATCAGCCCAGCCTGTTCACCCGTTTGCAGGTGCGCGGCGAGCTGCTTGCGTGGTTGGCCGTGATCGGTCTGTCCGCCATGAGCGTGGTGGGGGATCTGCTGGAATCACTGGTCAAACGCAGCGCAGGCATGAAAGACTCCAGCCAACTGCTGCCGGGTCACGGCGGTGTGCTGGACCGGGTGGACGCTTTGTTGCCCGTGCTGCCACTGGCCATGATGCTGGTCACCCTCTGAACACCATGACATCCCTTCGACAGAGCATCACCATTCTCGGTTCGACCGGATCAATCGGCACCAGCACGCTGGATGTGATCGCACGCCATCCCGACCGCTACCGGGTGTTCGCCCTCACCGCGGCCACACAGGTGGAGATGTTGCTTCAGCAATGCCAGGCTTTTTCCCCGCGTTACGCCGTGATGGCCAGCGCGCCCCATGCCACGCAACTGGCCGGGCGCGTGAAAGAGCTGGGCTTGCCGGTCCAGGTTCTGGCGGGCGAGCGCGCACTGTGTGAAGTCAGTTCCGACCCCGACGTGCACGCCGTGATGGCGGCGATCGTGGGGGCGGCCGGGCTGGCCCCCAGCCTCGCCGCCGCGCAGGCTGGCAAGAAACTCCTGCTGGCCAACAAGGAAGCCTTGGTGGTGGGCGGTGAACTGTTCATGCGGGCGGTGCGCGAGGGTGGTGCCACTTTGTTGCCCATCGACAGCGAGCACTCGGCCGTGTTCCAGTCGCTGCCCGAAGATTCGGCCACCTGGGAGCGCCGGGTGGAGAAGATCGTGCTCACGGCTTCCGGCGGGCCGTTCCGCCAACGTGATCCGAAAACCCTTCATCTCGTCACGCCCGAAGAGGCTTGCGCCCACCCCAACTGGATCATGGGGCGCAAGATCTCGGTGGACTCGGCCACCATGATGAACAAGGCGCTGGAGGTGATCGAGGCACGCTACCTGTTCGGTCTGGCGCCAGCGCAGATCGAGGTCGTGATCCATCCGCAGAGTGTGATCCACTCCATGGTGCAGTACCACGACCGTTCGGTGGTGGCCCAACTGGGCACGCCCGACATGCGCGTACCGATTGCCTATGGACTTGCCTGGCCCGAGCGCATCGTGTCGGGTGCGGCAGCGCTCGATTTTTCGACCCTGGGCGCGCTCAGTTTCGAAAAACCGGACGACCAGCGCTTCCCGGGTCTGCGGCTGGCCTGGGAGTCTCTGGCCGGTCCGGTCGGCACCACCGCCGTGCTCAACGCGGCCAACGAGGTGGCCGTGGCGGCGTTTCTCGACCGGCGACTGCGCTTTGACCAGATTCACGCGGTCAACCATGCAACTTTGGGCGCCATGAGCCCCTCCAAGCCGGTGGGCCTTGGCGATCTGATGGCCATCGATGCCGAGGCACGCGCAGTGGCTGGCACGGTGGTTGCACGTTGCGCGGCCTGACCGGACTTCACGACGGTCGCGGACGCCGGTGGTCGGTGTCGTCCCTGAACAAGCTTGTCCCCGTCATTGCAGGACCCTCCCCATGTTGACCCTGATCGCTTTTGTGGTGGCCCTCGGCCTGCTGATCACCGTGCACGAATACGGGCACTACCGGGTGGCTGTGGCCTGTGGCGTGAAAGTGCTGCGTTTCTCGGTCGGTTTCGGCAAACCCCTGCTGCGCTGGCAGCGCAAGGGCAGCCCCACCGAGTTCGTGCTGTGTGCGCTGCCCCTGGGCGGTTATGTGCGCATGCTGGACGAGCGCGAAGCCCCGGTGGACGCTGCCGAGCGCCACCTGGCGTTCAACACCCAGCCGCTGAAATCGCGCGCCGCCATCGTGGCAGCGGGGCCTGCGGCCAACCTGTTGCTCGCCGTGGTGCTGTATGCGGTGGTGAACTGGTCGGGCGTGGATGAGCCCAAGCCGGTGCTGGCGGCCCCGGTGGCCGGTTCACTGGCGCAACAGGCGGGGCTGCAAGGCGGGGAGTGGGTGTCTCAAGTCGGCGCAGGCGCCGATTCGGAGCCGGTGGCTGTGCTGTCATTTGAAGACCTGCGCTGGCGATTGACCCAGGCCGCGCTGTCGGGCGAGGACATGACGCTGTGGGTGGCGCGCGAAGAGGGTGACCCTGCGCGTGCCATCACCTTGCCCCTGAGCACGCTGGACGTGCGCGAAGCCGATGCAAGCCTGTTCCGGCGCATCGGCATCCTGGCGCCCTGGACCGCACCCCAGTTGGGCGATCTGCTGCCAGACGGAGCAGGTGAAGCCGCCGGCTTGCGCGCGGGCGATCTGGTCTTGCAGGTGGACGGACGGCCCGTGGCCGATGGTCAAAGCCTCCGGACCCTGATTCGCGAAGCGGTGGGCCCGCAAGGCGAGCCTCGGGTGCAGCAGTGGCTGCTGCAGCGGGGCGCCGAACGCCTGACCTTGCCCGTGCAGCCGAAACCCGAGCAGCACGAAGGGGTCTGGGTCGGGCGTATTGGTGCTTATGTGGGCGCAGCGCCCGCCATGACACTGGTGCGTCATGGTCCTGTGGACGGGTTGTGGCTGGGCGCCGTGCGCACCTGGGAGGTTTCCTGGCTCACGCTCAAGATGATGGGGCGCATGGTGATCGGCGAGGCCTCGATCAAGAACCTCAGCGGACCTCTGACGATCGCCGACTACGCGGGCAAGTCGGCCAGCCTGGGCCTGACGTCCTATCTGCTTTTTCTGGCGCTGATCAGCGTCAGCCTGGGGGTGCTCAACCTGCTGCCACTGCCGGTCCTCGATGGAGGGCACCTGATGTATTATCTTTGGGAGGGTGTGACCGGACGTTGTGTGTCAGACGTCTGGATGGAGCGCCTGCAGCGCGGTGGTGTTGCGATACTTCTGGCGTTGATGTCCGTCGCCTTGTTCAATGATGTGGCCCGCTTGGCAGGCTGAACGATCTTCCTCATGAAAATAATCACAAACAGACTGCGTGGCCTGTCGTTCACGGCGGCTGCATCCCTCCTTCTGACGGCCTTGCCGGCATGGGCCGTGGATCCCTTCACTTTGCGAGACATTCGCGTCGAGGGCCTGCAGCGTGTGGAGCCCGGTACCGTGTTCGCCTCGTTGCCGTTCCGGATCGGTGAGCAATACAACGATGAAAAGGGCTCCACGGCGATCCGCTCGCTGTTTGGTCTGGGCCTTTTCAGCGACGTTCGCCTGCAGGTCAATGGTGATGTGCTGGTGGTGATCGTCGAGGAACGCCCCACGGTGGCCGATGTGAGTTTCTCCGGCATCAAGGAGTTTGATGCCGAGGTGCTCAAGAAGTCCCTGCGCGATGTCGGTCTGGCTGAAGGTCGGCCTTTTGACAAGGCGCTGGCTGATCGTGCCGAGCAGGAGCTTAAGCGCCAGTACATCAACCGCAGCATGTACGCCGCACAGGTGGCCACCACGGTCACGCCGGGTGAGCGCAACCGGGTCAACCTGAACTTCAGCGTGATCGAGGGCGATGTGGCCAAGATCAAGGACATCCGCATCGTCGGCAACCAGGCCTTCAGCGAGGCCACCCTGCGCAACCTGTTTGACCTGGATACCGGTGGCTGGTTGAGCTGGTACACCAAGTCCGACCGCTACTCGCGCGCCAAGCTCAATGCCGACCTCGAGAACCTGCGTTCGCATTACCTGACGCGCGGGTACCTGGAGTTCCGGGTCGACTCGACCCAGGTGGCCATCTCGCCCGACAAGCAGGACATGTCGGTCACCATCAACATCACCGAAGGCAATCGCTTCGTGGTGTCTTCGGTGGCCTTGGAGGGTGAATACCTGGGCAAGGAGGAGGAGTTCAAGTCGCTGGTGACCCTGAAGGTCGGCGAGGCCTACAACGCCGAAGACGTGAGTCGCACGGTCAAGGCGTTCACCGACTATTTTGGTGGGTTTGGCTACGCTTTCGCGCAGGTGGAGGCTGCCCCCGAGATCGACCGCGTCAACAACCGGGTGGCCTTCGTGTTGCGTGCCCAGCCCTCGCGCCGCGTTTACGTGCGCCGCATCAACGTGGAAGGCAACAACCGCACGCGCGATGAAGTCATCCGCCGCGAGTTCCGCCAGCTCGAATCGGCCTGGTACGACAGCGACCGCATCCGCCTGTCGCGCGACCGGGTGGACCGTCTGGGTTTCTTCACAGAAGTCGGCATCGACACCGAACCTGTGCCTGGCACCAATGACCAGGTGGACCTGACGGTGAGCGTCGCAGAAAAGCCCACCGGCAACCTGTCCATCGGCGCCGGCTATTCCCAGGCTGACAAGTTGTCGTTCCTGGCCAGCATCAAGCAGGAGAACGTGTTCGGCAGCGGCAACTACCTCGGCCTGGACCTCAACACCAGTGAGTTCAACCGCCAGTTCGTGCTGAGCACCACCAATCCGTATTTCACGGCGGACGGCATTTCACGCACCTTCGACCTGTACTACAAGACCACACGTCCCTATGACGCACAAGGTGGTGACTACCAAATTTCAACCCCCGGCGTGGGTGTGCGCTTTGGCGTCCCGTTCACCGAGCGCGACACCGTGTTTTTCGGCCTTGGGGCGGAGCGCGTGAAGGTGGAGGAGGGTGATCAGTTGCCCGAAGCCTACCGCGACCAGGGGGGCACCTACCTGCCAGCCACCATCGGCTGGGCACGCGACGAACGCGACAGTGCGCTCGTGCCGTCCGAAGGTCGTCTGCAGCGTTTCAATACCGAGTTTGGTCTGGGCAGCGACAAGCGCTATGTGAAGCTGAGCTACCAGTTTCAGCAATACGTTCCCCTGACGCGGCAGTACACGCTGGCCTTCAACACCGAACTGGGTGTCGGCAAAGGCATGGGTGGCAAGCCCTATCCGGTGCTGCGCAATTTCTACGGCGGTGGACTGGGTTCGGTCCGTGGCTTTGAGCAGGGCACCCTGGGCCCGAGGTCGGCCGTGATTGGCTCCACCACGGGTGAGACCGTCAACATCGGTGGTGCGCGCAATTTTGTGGCCAATCTCGAGTTCATCGCTCCGTTCCCCGGTGCAGGCAACGACCGCACCTTGCGCTGGTTCGGCTTTGTCGACGTGGGCAATGTGTTTGGCGAATCGCAGAAAGTGGACTTTGGCGAAATGCGGGCCTCTGTTGGCGTGGGCCTGAGCTGGATTTCACCCATTGGCCCACTGCGTTTCGCCTATGCCAACCCGGTGCGCAAGTTCGACGGGGATAGAATTCAGAAATTCCAGTTTCAGATCGGAACGTCCTTTTGATGAACAAGTTTCCTCGCCTCTTTTTGCATGGGTTGCTCTCGGTACTCCTGATGGCTGCCGCAGGGGCGTCTGTGTCTGCTCAAGAAGTTCGGATCGGCGCGGTCAACCTGGACTCGATTGTGCGGGACTCGGCGTTGGCCAAATCTCTGACGGCTAAACTGGAACAGGATTTCTCGCCACGTGAGAAAGAGCTTCAAGCCCTGGGTGTCCAGCTCAAGAGCTCATCTGAAAAGTTTGAACGTGAGGCTCCGACGCTGCCCGAAGCACAGCGCATCACCCGCCAGCGTCAGCTGGTCGAGCAGGATCGCGAATTCCAGCGCAAGCAGCGGGAGTTCCAGGAAGACCTGGCTCTCCGGAAGAGTGAAGCCCTTCAGCAGGTGGTTGATCGGGCCAACCGCGCGCTCAAGAAGGTCGCCGAGGCGGAAAAATACGACCTGATCATTCAGGACGCGGCCTATATCAACCCGAAGCTCGACATCACTGCCAAGGTGATTGATGCTTTGAACAACGCCAAATAAGGCGTTGCGGGGTTGACGTGTCCAGATCCCTGGGGTCTATTGTTGAGGCCCTGGGTGGTCAGTTGCAGGGCGACGCCCACGCCCTCATCCAGCGTCTGGCGCCCCTGTCCACCGCGGGTTTGCACGACCTCGCGTTCGTGGCGCAGGTCCGCTACGCCAGCCAGATCGAAACCACCCGCGCATTGGCGTTGATCGTTCCACCGGCCTTGCAGGCCGTGGCCGCCCTTCGTGGCGCCTGCATCGTGACGGACGATCCCTACCTCTACTTTGCCCGCCTGACCCAGTGGTGGCGAGCGCAGCACGAGCCGCCGTCCGACCCCCGGATCGATCCGCTGGCCAGCATCCATCCCGACGCCCATGTTGGTGAGGGTGTGGACATTGCCGCTTTCGTGACCGTCGGTCCCGGCGCCCGCATTGGTGCCGGTGCGCGCCTGGGCTCGCACACGGTGATCGGCGCGGGAGCCGTGGTCGGAGCCCAGTCGCTGCTGCACCCGCGCGTGACCTTGGGCGAGCGCTGCAGCGTTGGAGAACGCTGCGTGCTGCACCCGGGTGTGGTGATCGGTGCCGATGGATTCGGCTTTGCGCCGCACCGGGGTCAGTGGGTCAAGATCGAGCAGTTGGGCGCGGTGCGCATCGGCAACGACGTCGAGATCGGCGCCAACACCTGCATCGACCGTGGCGCGCTGGACGACACGGTCATCGAAGACGGCGTCAAGCTCGACAACCTGATCCAGATCGGCCACAACGTCCATATCGGAGCGCACTCGGCCATGGCCGGTTGCGTGGGGGTGGCGGGCAGTGCCACCATCGGTGCGCATTGCACGGTGGGCGGCGGTGCCGTGGTGCTGGGGCATCTGACCCTGGCCGATGGAGTGAACATCTCGGCCGCTTCCGTGGTGACACGCTCCATTTCCAAGCCTGGCCACTACACCGGCATGTTTCCCATCGACGACAATGCGAGCTGGGAAAAGAACGCCGCTTCCCTCAAACAACTCAACCGCCTGCGCGAACGGCTCAAAGCCGTGGAGCAGGCCATCGAACAAGCCACAAAAAACACGCCCAAGCCATGATGGACATCCACCAGATTCTCAAGCAGTTGCCACACCGTTATCCGTTCCTGCTGGTGGACCGTGTGCTTGAACTCGAACCGGGCAAGCGCATCAAGGCGCTGAAGAACGTGACCATGAACGAGCCCTTCTTTGAAGGGCACTTTCCGCACCGGCCCGTGATGCCCGGTGTGCTCATGCTCGAAGCCATGGCGCAGGCGGCCGCTTTGCTGGCGTTCGAAGTGGTGGGTTCGGTCCCCGATGAAAAGTCGGTCTATTACTTCGCCGGCATCGACGCTGCGCGCTTCAAGCGCCCGGTTGAACCGGGCGACCAGCTGATCATGGATGTGACGCTGGAGCGCATGAAAGCCGGCATCTTCAAGTTCAAGGGTGTGTGCACCGTGGACGGCAAGATGGTCTGCGAAGCTGAACTGATGTGCACCATGCGTACCGTCGCCTGAGCGCAGCGAAGGGCAGTACGTGACACAGATTCATGCCACGGCGCTGGTGGACCCGGCAGCCGAAATTCACAGCTCGGTCAGCATCGGTCCTTACACCGTGATCGGCCCGCATGTGAAGATCGGTGCGGGCACCACGGTGGGTGCACATTGCGTCATCGAAGGGCGCACCACCATCGGCCAGGACAACCGCATCTTCCAGTTCAACTCGCTGGGCGCGATCCCGCAGGACAAAAAGTACGCGGGTGAACCCACCGAGCTGACCATCGGCGACCGCAACACCATCCGCGAGTTCTGCACCTTCAACCTGGGCGTGCCCGGTGCGGGTGGCGTGACCAGCGTGGGCCACGACAACTGGATCATGGCGTACACCCACATCGCCCACGACTGCCACGTTGACAACCACACGACCCTGGCGAACAACACCACGCTGGCCGGGCATGTGCACCTGGCCGACTGGGTCACCGTGGGTGGGCTCACCGGCATCCACCAGTTTGTGTCGGTGGGCGCACACGCCATGGTCGGTTTTGCCAGTGCTGTGTCGCAGGACGTGCCGCCCTTCATGCTGGTGGACGGCAATCCGCTGGCGGTGCGCGGCTTCAACGTCGTGGGGCTGCGCCGCCGCGGCTTCACGCCCGAACGGATTGCCGCCGTCAAGCAGATGCACAAGCTGCTGTACCGCCAGGGTCTCACCCTGGAGCAGTCGCGCAGCGGCATCCAGGCCTTGGCCAGCGAACTGCCCGAGGCTGCTGCCGATGTGGACATGATGAACCGCTTCCTGGCTTCTGCGACCCGCGGCATTGCCCGCTGACGGTTTGCAGGCCCCATCCATGGAAGCAGGGCAACGCCGGTTTGCGATGGTGGCTGGCGAGATGTCCGGCGATTTGCTCGCGGGCCTGCTGTTGCAGAGCATGCGCCAGCGCTGGCCCGATCTGGTGGCGGCAGGCATCGGAGGGCCGCGCATGGTCGAGCAGGGGTTTGACGCCTGGTGGCCCAGCGACCGACTGGCCGTTCGGGGCTACCTGGAAGTGCTGCCCAAGTTGCTGGGCATTCTGCGCATCCGCAAACGCTTGCGCGAGCGCCTGCTCGCACGGCCGCCCACGCTGTTCATCGGCGTGGACGCGCCCGATTTCAATTTCGGACTCGAAGCCGATCTCAAGGCTGCGGGCGTGCGCACCGTGCATTTTGTCTGCCCCTCTTTCTGGGCCTGGCGGCCCGAGAAGATCGAGAAGGTGCGGCGCGGGGCCGACCATGTGCTGTGCATTTTTCCGTTTGAGCCAGCTTTATTGGCCGAGCATGGCATCGCTTCCACCTATGTGGGTCATCCGATCGCACACGTGATCCCCATGGAGCCCGATCGCGCGGCTGCCCGGCGCCAGATGGGCTTGCGCGACGAGGACTGCGTGGTGGCGATACTCCCGGGCAGCCGGGCCTCGGAGGTGCAGTACCTGGCAGAGCGATTTTTTGCCGCCGCGGCCCTGATGCTCAAAGCCCGGCCGGACCTGCGTTTTGTCGTGCCAGCGGTGCCTGCGCTGCGCGAACGCATCACCCAGCTGGCGGCGGCCGGTGGCCTTGGCGATGCGCTGAGCATCGTCGATGGCCGGTCCCACACCGTGCTGGCTGCCTGCGATGTGACCCTCATAGCCAGCGGCACGGCCACGCTGGAGGCGGCCCTGTTCAAGCGACCGATGGTCATCGCCTACAACATGAACCGCCTGTCCTGGCACATCATGCGCCGCAAACAACTGCAGCCCTGGGTTGGTCTGCCCAACATCCTGTGCGGCGACTTCGTCGTGCCCGAGTTGCTGCAGGACGCTGCAACGCCCGAGGCACTGGCCCGTGCCACGCTGGACTGGCTGGACGCCCCCGACAAAGTCACAGCCTTGCAGGCGCGGTTCTCCGCACTGCACCAAACCTTGCGTCGTGACACCGCCCAACTCGCCACCGATGCGATCGAAAAAGTTCTTCAGAGCTGAGCAGGCCGCGCTGGTCTGGGACGCGCCCGGTCTGGTGGCCGGCGTGGACGAGGCCGGGCGCGGACCGCTGGCCGGACCGGTGGTGGCCGCGGCGGTGATCCTGGACGAGCTCAAACCCATCAAGGGCCTCGCCGATTCCAAGCAGCTCACCGCCAAACGGCGCGAAAAACTCTACGACGAAATCCGTGCCAAGGCGCTGTGTTGCAGCGTCGCGATGGCCTCGGTCGAAGAGATCGACCGCCTCAACATCCTGCAGGCCACGATGCTCGCCATGCAGCGCGCGGTGCAGGGGCTGCGCCTGAAGCCGAACAAGGTGCTGGTCGATGGCAACCGCCTGCCGGCGCTGGATGTGCTGGCCGAGGCGATCGTCTCGGGTGATGCCCTGATTCCGGCCATTTCGGCGGCCTCGATCCTCGCCAAAGTCACGCGCGACCGTCTGCTGGAAGACCTGCACCTGCGGCATCCGGAATACGGGTTCGACCGACACAAAGGCTACGGCACGGTGGTCCATCTGCAGGCCCTTCAAACCCATGGCGCATTGCCCGAGCACCGGCGTTCCTTTGCCCCGGTCGCGCGCGTGCTGGCCACCAACCAAGCCAAGCCATGAACGCACCCACCGCCATCACCTCGCGCGACAACCCGCTGCTCAAGCGCGTGCGCCTGCTCGCGCAGGACAGCACGGCCTACCGCAAACAGGGCCAGGTGTGGCTGGAAGGTGATCATCTCTGCCGTGCGCTGCTGGCCCGTGGACACCGGCCGGCAACCGCGGTTTTTTCCGAGACATTCTGGCCGCAGGCGCCGCACGACCTGCGCGACGCGGCGGACCACATCGTCACCGTGCCCGACGCGCTGATGGCCGGCATCAGCGGTCTTGAATCGCCGGCGGGTGTGGGCTTTGTCTGGGATCTGCCCAAAGCGGCTGCGCTGCAGGTCGGCGCTGCGGCGGTGGTGCTGGACCGGTTGCAGGACGCGGGCAACGTGGGCTCCATCCTGCGCAGCGCGGCCGCCATGGGCTTTGCCCAGGTGCTCGCGCTCAAGGGCACGGCGGCCCTGTGGTCGCCCAAGGTGCTGCGCGCCGGCATGGGTGCGCACTTCGGCCTGCACCTGGTGGAGGGGCTGTCGGTGGACGATCTGTCAGGTTTGGTTGTGCCGCTGCTGGTGACCAGTTCCCACCAGGGTGACTTTCTGCACAAAGCCCGGCTGCCCTGGCCCTGTGCCTGGGTGCTCGGGCACGAAGGGCAGGGCGTGAGCACCGCCCTCGAAGCGCTGGCGGCGCAAACAGTGCGCATCATCCAGCCCGGCGGCGAAGAGTCGCTCAACGTGGCGGCGGCGGCGGCGATCTGCCTGCACGCCAGTGCGGCCGGCCGCTGAAACCGGGTTACCGGTCGGGTAGGGCGCTGAAACATGCCCTTTTTCGGGGCGTGGTGAGCCGAATCATAGAGGGCGAGCGGCTATAATTCCGGGGTTTACCCGCAATCGACGCATGCCCCTGCGTCCGCCCCGGCTTCCTGCCCAGGTTCCCCGTCCTATTCCCCCTTGCTGCGGCCTGCCTGCGGCGCTCCGGGAGCGGGCGCGAAACTTCTCCGGTTGATCCCCAAGGCGGGCGCGGTTGCGTCCAAAAATCTCTGGAGAAAACCGTGCTTCCCGTCCATCCGAAAGCCCTTCTCGCGCTCGCCGACGGCACGGTCTTTACAGGCATTTCCATCGGTGCTACCGGCCAGACTTCGGGCGAAGTGGTGTTCAACACCTCGCTCACCGGCTACCAGGAAATCCTGACCGATCCGAGCTATTGCCAGCAAATCGTCACGCTGACCTATCCCCACATCGGCAACACCGGGGTGAACCGTGAAGACGTGGAGGCCTCGCGCATCCATGCCGCTGGCCTGATCATCAAAGACCTGCCGCTGCTGGCGTCCAACTTCCGCAGCACCGAGACCTTGTCCGAATACCTGCAGCGCGAAGGCACCGTCGCCATCGCCGACCTGGACACGCGCGCGCTCACGCGCCGTCTGCGTACCCATGGCGCACAGAATGGCTGCATCCTGGCGCTGCCCGCGGGTGTTGCCCTCACCGACGCCCACCGCGCACAGGCCATTGCCGCCGCGCAGGCTGCGCCCAACATGGCGGGCCAGGACCTGGCCAAGGTCGTGTCGGCCGACGCACCCTACGTCTGGACGCAAACCGAGTGGCAACTCGGCTTCGGCTACGGCGAGCAGATCGCACCGAAGTTCCATGTTGTCGCCTACGACTTCGGCGTCAAGCACAACATCCTGCGCATGCTCAGCGCACGCGGCTGCAAGGTCACCGTGGTGCCGGCGCAGACGCCTGCGGCAGACGTGTTCAAGCTCAAGCCCAGCGGCGTGTTCCTGTCCAACGGCCCGGGTGATCCGGAGCCTTGCGACTACGCGATCGCCGCCACGCGCGAGATCATCGACAGCGGCGTGCCCACTTTCGGCATCTGCCTCGGGCACCAGATCATGGCGCTGGCCAGTGGCGCGAAGACCTTCAAGATGAAGTTCGGCCACCACGGCGCCAACCACCCGGTGAAGGACCTGGACAGCGGTCGCGTGAGCATCACCAGCCAGAACCACGGTTTTGCGGTGGACGAGAAGAACCTGCCAGCCAACCTGCGCGCCACCCACGTGAGCCTGTTCGACGGCACCCTGCAAGGCCTGGCCCGCACCGACCAGCCGGCGTTCTGCTTCCAGGGTCACCCGGAAGCCTCACCCGGCCCGCACGACATCGGCTATTTGTTCGACCGCTTCATTGCGCTCATGCAAGAGCGTGTGGCCGCCTGATGCCCACCAAGGTCCTTCCATGAAACTCTTCAGTTTTCCGGTGTTTGCGGTGGAGAAGGCGGTTGCCAAGCGTTTGCTGACGCTGGAGGCGCCATACAAGGACTGGTTTGCCCAGCGCTGGGCGCAGAAGCCCTACCGCAAGGCTTTCGTGGAAAACAAGGCCATGCCGCTGGTGACGCTGCTGGCCAAAGGCAAGACCTGGGACGACGAGACCTTCAACACCGAACTGGCGGCATGGGACGCGCGTTTTTACGACGCAGAAGTCGAGGTGCTACGCCCCCTGATCGAAGGCGACGGCCTGCTGCAGCTGATGCAGAAAAACGTGCCGGCCGAGCGACTGCAGGCCTTGCTGAACACACTGGACACCCAGCGTCAGGCCTAAGAGATCTCTTTGACCCTGCGCAAACACCGCGAACCCCATGCCCAAAAGAACCGACATCCAAACCGTCCTCATCATCGGCGCCGGCCCGATCATCATTGGCCAGGCCTGTGAGTTCGATTACTCCGGCGTGCAGGCCTGCAAGGCCTTGCGCGAGGAAGGCTACAAGGTTGTGCTGATCAACAGCAACCCCGCGACCATCATGACGGACCCGGCCACGGCCGACGTCACCTACATCGAGCCCATCACCTGGCAGACGGTGGAGAAGATCATCGCCAAGGAGCGACCGCTCGCCGCAGGTGGCTTTGCCATCCTGCCGACCATGGGTGGCCAGACCGCGCTCAATTGCGCGCTCGACCTCTGGCGCAACGGTGTGCTGGCCAAGTACGACGTGGAACTGATCGGCGCCACCCCCGAAGCCATCGACAAGGCCGAAGATCGCCTGAAGTTCAAGGACGCCATGACCAAGATTGGTCTGGGTTCTGCCCGTTCGGGCATTGCCCACAGCATGGAAGAAGCGTGGACCGTGCAAAGGACGCTGGGTTTCCCCAGCGTCATTCGCCCCAGCTTCACGCTGGGCGGCACGGGCGGCGGCATTGCCTACAACCCGGAAGAGTTCGAGACCATCTGCAAGCGCGGCCTGGAAGCCTCGCCGACCAACGAGCTGCTGATCGAAGAATCGCTGCTCGGCTGGAAAGAGTACGAGATGGAAGTGGTGCGCGACAAGGCGGACAACTGCATCATCGTCTGCTCCATCGAGAACCTCGACCCCATGGGCGTGCACACCGGCGACTCCATCACCGTGGCGCCCGCGCAGACGCTGACCGACAAGGAGTACCAGATCCTGCGCAACGCCTCGCTGGCCGTGCTGCGCGAGATCGGTGTGGACACGGGCGGATCGAACGTGCAGTTCTCCATCAACCCGGCCGACGGCCGCATGGTGGTGATCGAGATGAACCCGCGCGTGTCGCGCTCCTCGGCGCTGGCCTCCAAGGCGACCGGCTTTCCCATTGCCAAGGTCGCGGCCAAGCTGGCCATCGGTTACACACTGGACGAACTGCGCAACGAGATCACCGGCGGCGCGACACCAGCCTCGTTCGAGCCGTCGATCGATTACGTGGTCACCAAGATCCCACGCTTCGCGTTTGAAAAATTCCCCACCGCCGACAGCCGCCTGACCACGCAGATGAAGAGTGTGGGCGAGGTCATGGCCATGGGCCGTACGTTCCAGGAATCGTTCCAGAAGGCCTTGCGCGGCCTTGAAGTGGGCGTCGATGGCATGAACGAAAAAACGCAGGACCGCGAGACGCTGGAACGTGAACTCGGCGAGCCCGGCCCCGACCGCATCTGGTACGTGGGCGACGCGTTTGCCGCCGGGTGGACGATGGAAGAGGTCCACCAGTTCACCAAGATCGACCCGTGGTTCCTGGTGCAGATCGAAGAGATCGTGAAGATCGAACTGGCGCTGGAGAAAACCAGCCTGGAAGCGATCGACGCCGAGACACTGCGCGGTCTGAAGAAGAAGGGTTTCTCCGACCGCCGCCTGGCCAAGCTGCTCAAGACCAACGACCAGGCCGTGCGCGAGCGCCGCATTGCCGAAAACATCCGCCCGGTCTACAAGCGGGTGGACACCTGCGCGGCCGAGTTCGCCACCGACACCGCCTACCTGTACTCCACGTACGAAGGCCATGGCGACGGTGAGTGCGAGGCCGAACCGACGGCCAACAAGAAGATCATGGTGCTCGGCGGTGGCCCCAACCGCATCGGCCAGGGCATCGAGTTCGACTATTGCTGCGTGCACGCCGCGCTCGCCCTGCGCGAAGACGGGTACGAGACCATCATGGTCAACTGCAACCCAGAGACGGTTTCTACCGACTACGACACCAGCGACCGGCTGTACTTCGAGCCGC
>JAURYH010000050.1 GCA_030653975.1 Hydrogenophaga sp.
GCGATGTGATGGCACGCCTGCCCATGCAGCGCGCCAGCCAGATCGGCGAGCTGCTGCCACATCGGTGGCAGCCAGCCTGACAAAGCATTCTCAGAAACACCACCGCGTCCTGCGGTCAAGATGGGATGGCCGCGCGCTTACTCATCACCGTCGAAAATACCCGCTGGGAGTTCAGATGTTGCATGTATTGCGTAATTCTCTGGCCACTCAATCCGCGCTTGCTGCACCGATAGAGAGCGCAAGCGGTGAAATAGGCGTTGTATCGCAGGGCTGACCTGCTCTCCTGCGACCACGAATTCGCAACTGCCACCGGTATCCTCGGCCAAACGACGCAACAGACCCTCAGCCACTGCCGAGCCAATGCCGACCACAAAAAACCGGTGGCCTGATTGTTTGGCGGATTTGAGCACGGGGTCAATGGAGTGAATTTCTCCATCAGTGATGAGAAGTACATCGCTGCGCTCTGCTCCTGGAATCGCCAAGGTTGACAGAATGGCATCGTTCATTTCGGTACCTCCCAAATCAGCCTCAAGGGTCTGTACCCAGCGTTGAGCAGAGGCCATAGATGCAGGTGCTACCTTCCACAGCGCCTTGCTGCGGTGCTCTACCGAGCTGCCGAACCGGCTCAAACTGAATCGGTCGTCAGCGTTCAGAGTCGACAAGATGCTCTGCAATGCGCTTCGTGCAGCCTGAATGCTGTCGCCATTCATGGAACCACTGCAGTCCACCAGCACCTTCACGGAGGCAGGCTTGCTCGAGCTGGCGGTCAGTTTCGGGGTGAAGCTGGCCATGACCACTCCGCACTCTTCATTGAGACGGTCCCACGTTGCCAGCCCCTGACTGCTGTGGAGCAGCTCGCTGAAAACGAGGACGAAGTCCCGGTCAAGCCAGGCACGGTCAGCGAGCTTGACCTGTGTCTGAAGGCTCGCATTTGTGCCGACTCCGGACAGCGTGCGTGTTGTGATGCGGTGGCTGGGAGAGCCAATCTGGGCTTGGACCAGTTCTCCCTGGATATTGATTTCGATGTTGAAAGGGTACTCGGCTGTTGCGCAAACCTCTTGTGCAGCATGCGGCTCGAAGCCGCCATCACGTACGGCGTCTCCATACCGAGGAGCAATGGTAGTTGGGAGCATCAAGCGAAGACTCCCCTGCTCGGGCTGCAGGACTTGAACGTAGCGAAGACGCACGACACAGCTTTCTCCGGCCATGAGGTTGCCCAATTCCAGCGTGTAGCTGCGGTCAGGGTTGACGGTCACCAGGATGCCACTGTGGCCTTCGGAGAGAGCTTCCTCGTACTCTGCTCTTGCGGCACCTTTCGCCTTGACCACACCGTGCAAGGTCTCGCCGTTGAGCTCGACCTCTAGCCCCAAAAGCACAGCGTGCCAGGGGAGCGGGAAGGTATAGACCACCTCGACATTGGCGGGCTCCGTATTGCGAAACTTCTGCTCAAGTGACATCTCGAGCATGCGGCCAACAACTGTGCCTTGAGCTCTGACGCTGTCCAGGGCTAGCGACTCTCCTTGCAGCGTCTCGCAGATGGCTGTTCTCATTTCGTGCTTCTCCGTTGGTGTGTGACAGGCTTGTTGGAAACCGCTTACTTGGGTTGACTGGTGGGAGCTTGCGCTCTCAGTTCGTCGAATAGGCTCATGACGGAGCGACTGAACGTCCGTACTTGTTCGGGTGTGAGTCCAGCACGACTGGGTTCGATGACCAGCTCAACCCCGTCATCGATGGTCAGGCGGGTCACGACTTCAAGTCTGCCTCTGCGATTGGGGCGCTCTGGAACGTTGAGGTCTTGCCCCTGCAAAAGCTCCCGAATGCGGTCAAGTGACAGCCCTGCCGCCGTCCACTTTTTGATGAGTTGCAGTTGTTCAAGCTGCTTGGTGCCGTACCTAGCGGCGCGGGTCTCCCCATCAGGGCGGTCCACCAAGCCTTGCTGAACGTAGTACCGGACGGTGCGCACTGGCACGTCGACCAGGGCGCACAGCTCGCTGAGCTGGTAAGCGTTTTCCATGCGGCCATATTAGCACACCAATACTGTTCTTATTAGTGATTCTTAATGAGCGGTCGCCGGCTAGTCAATTTGCGGACCTGACCAGGCCGACGCCTGGGACCTAGACGCAATGTAGACAGACCAAAGACAACGCAGGATGCGTTTGAGTCAGTGACAGTTATGCGCACGGGGGCCGGCTCGGTTTGATGTTTGTCACACTGGAAACCGCTGACTAGGGCGCTCCGAGACGAAGCAATTGGCTTCAAGCTCTCACGGCACGCCTTTTGAGTGAAAAAGCTCGGGGAGCAAGAGCAACTTTTCGTCGTGGAGGCGGTCGACGATTTCCTCGCTACGCAGCGGGTGAGCGTGATTTCAGAAGAGTGTTTCGTGTTGGATGTCAGGGCTTTGGAGCTGGTCTGTTTGGACCGAACGGCCAGCGCAGCTACGAATTTCTTGAAGGTATTTTTTCTGTCGATGGATTTAGGTAACGGAAGTAACAGCGTCGTGTCCGAAACTTCGACCAGGCGATTGATGAGCCCACCACCTGGTGGGCTCTCTTTTTATTCTGCCCAACTACTGCCTGCCGCCGTGTCCTTGGTTCCTACACGTTGCATCACAGAAATTCGGAGTAAGACATGCACATGAAAAAACGCGGAGCACGAGCGATGCTCTATCGCTCGACCTGGGTGCCAAAAGGAGCCGACGGCAACACCCACGGGTATTCGAAACAGCAATATTTAGGGAGCTTGGACTTGAAAGTTGAGGAGCTCCCCTTAGCGCTTAAGGACAGGCTGACTGAGGGAGAGGTCGATTACGTCATGGCCAAGGTTATAGACCCGGCGCGAAGGGCTGCAGTGAGCCTGGCCCAGCAGGAAGTGGCTCGGCAAAAGGACCCGTTGTGGCGTATCGACGACGCACTGCGTTTGGTGAAAGAAGCGAGCGCTTTGAGCGCTTGCGCCTTGGTCCCGGATAGCCGAGTCGAATCGTTACGCGGAGAGCTTCAAAAAGTGAGGACGGTGCAATGGGCGAGTGCGCGACCTGTACCACCGCCTGACCCTCTTTCAGATGCATTGGCCGCGCTACGTCGCGCAGCATCAGCAGTTCGTGATGGACGCTACGGCGACGCGCCCAAGGAGGGCGTCAGAGGTTCATCTACTTATCAAACGTGGGTTCAGATTTACCGCGAAATCGAAGGTTCTGCGGGTCCTGTGAGTTTGCTTAGGGCGCTGCAAGGTCGAGGTTTCGCGAAGGCCAAGGCTCGTTGAGCGCGTGAAATGCCGGTGTCTATACACAGGACATGCAAGTGCATGAACATCCAAAGGACACAAATGAATACCAAGGTAAGCATCACCAGCATTCCATCGAGCAGCCCCAGTTCAACCGATGCACCGGCAGGTCGCCTTGAAACGGCAGAGGAGAGGGTCATTCGCTTGTACAACTCCGCTGGCGGACCACTCCTCGGTTGGCTGACGGACGAGGCTCATTCTCGTGGGCTGACACAAGGGGAGCTGGCGTCAAAGCTCGGGGTCACTTACGGCTACATCGCGCAGTTGCGAAATGGGAATCGCGAGGTCGCTTGCATCAGCCATGGATTTGCAACGGCCTGTGCTCGTTTTCTGGGAGTGCCGACCGTGGTCGTGTTTCTCTTGAGCGGCTTTCTGACGATGCGTGATTTTTCGTTCACACACGAGTCTGAAGAAGAGATTCTTGAGCGGGCGATTCGACTCGTGCAGTCCGACCCGCACATCCGTTCGTCCCTGCCAGTTGACTTGGCGTTGCTTCCACTGGATGCGCAGAGGGCCATTGCGCTGCTCTACAGCGAATCTACCGGTGCAGACGTTTTTCGATTGAGGGAGCTTCCCGAGTGCGCGCGTTGGCTGCAAAGAGCGGCGGTAATTCACGACGAGAACGAGTTCGCTGCCGAAGCAGGGCACCGAGACACGTCCAAGGTGCTGTGAGCACAGCGCAGGCTGCGCTGTTTTGAATCTTTGATTGATGGAGCGGGCCTTTTTGGTCCGCTCTTTTTTTGTTTCGGTGACGGTTTAGGCGACCAGCGCGAGTGCATAGCAGCTTGAAAAATAAAAGCACGGTGCTAGACCTTTCACTTGGGGGGAATCTGTGGCCTCGAGTGCGCTCTGGATGTCGCACGGTTCCGAGGCGCTAGACCTACTTTTAGTGCGAGTGAATGTCTGTATGTACCCCACGAAAGAAGTCGAAACGAGCAATGGCCCTTCCCAAGACGGCGTAGATGAACTCGCTCAAGTGACTGGTAGCCAGCCTGCCGAAATTGGCAGGGCTTTTCTGGAGCAGGGCGACCCCGCGAACCCCGTGATGTCTTTATCCAGCATCCGATTGTTCCGAGCGACGCTGGACGAAGCGGCGCGGCACCACCAGATGAACTTGAAGGGTTTTTGAAAATGAGCCTCATTCCTTTAACTGCTTTCCCCAGATTCTCATCGGTCGCTCCAGCTCCGCGTGTCAATTTTCAGCCCCCGCCATTGATGGGTCGTGCGCGAGACGAAAACAAGCCTGTGACTTGCTTTCGAGTCCAGCCGGTCCGAACGTGGAGTGGCCGCTCAGCAGAAGCACCAAGATTTGGAAAATTTCAATTACGAAGCGCGTCGCTGTTCGCTGATGCCTTGCCAATCGCCTGGACCGTGAAGGGGCTGTTTCCGGAGCGGGGCCTGGGGCTGGTGTACGGTGCGCCGGGTGCCGGAAAAAGCTTTCTGATGCTGGATGTTGCTTGTGCAATCGCCCAGGGGAACAACTGGTTGGGGCGCAAAACTCGGCGTGCCCCAGTTGTCTACTTGTGCTTAGAGGGGGAGCGTGGGTTTGCTCAACGAATCCTGGCCTGGGAACACGCGAACGGGAAGAGGGCGCCGGAACTGCTCATGGTGATAGCGGACAGCTTTCATTTGCACAACTCTGACGATACTGTGGCGCTTTCCCAGGCCATCGTTCGCTGGGTGAAGACGCTTCCCTCAGGCTTGGCCTGCCCGGTTGTCATTGTTGATACGCTGAATCGTGCAATGCCCGGCTGTGAAGAAAACGGCTCTGCGGATATGGGGCGTTCACTCGAAGGATGCGCAGTCCTGCAGAAAGCTACCGGAGGCCTGGTTCTGCTGGTTCACCACAGTGGCAAGGACACGGACAAAGGGCCGAGGGGTCACTCGTCCCTCCAGGCTGCAGCAGACGCCTCTATTTTTGTCGGGCGCAATGCCAAGGGGCGCTTTTGGGAGAGCAAGAAAGTGAAAGACGGCACGGACGACATCCACGGCGCGTTCGACTTGATTCAAGTGTCACTGGGCCAGGACGATGACGGCGACCCCGTCACAAGCTGCGTGATTCAGGAGCTTGAGACTTGTCCCCTCGAAAAGGAGGCCACTGGCTTATCTGCCCCGTTGAAGCTGGCTTTGTCCACCCTTCGAGACGCTGTTGGGCCTATGGGCCTATCCGTCGATGCACAGTTAGACCTTGGGTCGTGGAGGTCGCTCTTTTATACAGCTTGCCCAGCTTCAAGTGACAGTGGGAAGCGAAACGCCTTCGTGCGGGCCAGAAAGGACCTTCTGGAGGCGGGTTTCATTGTTGAGAGCGGTCAGGCGATAACCATCACTGCGACAGGCCTTGCCCAAATCAACTCGCTGGCCAAGGAGGACGCCACTTCCTGACCCTTTTGCTCCCGCCTGCGTCTCACCGTCTCTCACCCTAAAGGGTGGAGAGACGGTGAGACGCAGGCATTTCTGGCGTTCACAAACAGAAAGTTAAGGTACGCGACCTTCACCTGGCTAGCTAACGGGAAATCGGCCATGGTCTCGGCTAAGCTAGCTGTACTTTCAGGGTTTCGCGCGAAGCGCTTGTTCAAAATCGAAAAAGAACAACTCACACGGCGACAGTGAACGAAAAACATCAGCAATTACTGGCGAAACTGGGCTTTCGGTTTGGCGTAAACGGACCACATGCAGCCCGGACCATGATGTTCGACGACATCGCGGTTCTGCTTTCCCACGTGCCAGTATCGGCCGAGTACCAGACGTACTCGAATGAAGTGCAGGTCCAAAATACCCTGGGCAAGCCGACAAAAAAGGCAAGAGAGCTTGCGTTTCGGCACATGTCATCCCTGTACGCGCTCAGCCCAGACGTGCCTGTTTTTCGAGCATTCCGGCGCCTTTGGGCCACTGATGAAGCTGCTCGTCCGGTCCTGGCGCTGACTATTGCGATGGCTCGCGACCCCCTTCTGCTGGGTACCCAGGATTTCATACTGGGCAAGCAACTGGGTGAAGTCGTTTCTAGGGAAAGCCTCGAGACCCTGTTGGCCTCGCAAAACATAGACAGATTCAGCTCTGCATCGCTCAAGTCGTTTGCCCAAAACGTCAACGGGAGCTGGACTTCTGCTGGCTTTCTCTCAGGTCGAAGTCGAAAGACTCGCTCCGAGCCAGTCGTGACCCCGGCTAACGCTGCGTTTTGTCTCTTCTTGGGATATTTGGAAGGGGCTTCAGGCCAGCGGTTATTCACCACCCGATGGATGCGCCTGCTCGGTCAATCGCAAGACCGACTCGAGGAGTTGGCCACTATTGCCTATCACCGGGGTTTGTTGGTGTTTATGAATGCCGGCGGCGTCAAAGAAGTGCGTTTCCCCGACTACCTCACGCCCGAAGAAGAACGAATCCGACAGGAGATTTCACATGTCGTCTAAGGTCGCCAAGCTGGCTACCACCTACCGCGAGCACCTCAGCGTGCCCTGGCAAGCAGGGCTCGCAGCCATTCAGCGCGTCATCTTTGCTGTGTACGACAAAGCCGACGAGTTGCGCCTGCGGGCCAACGTCGCTGAGTTTGAGCTCGCCACCCAGCAAGCAGGCAAGAAGTGGTTGCTGCTCGACGTCACCAACGCATTTCCCGAGTGGATGGCGGCGCAAGAGTACCGAGACGCCTACTTCGAATCTCCGGAAGACCTGGCCGGGTACCAGACCGGTGAGCTGACCGAGTTCACTGCGAACCTCAATGCCAAGTTGAAGGCGCGCATCAGCGCCGAGGCAGGCCCCGACACGGTCGTTGCCCTGTTGGGCGTCGGTGCCTTGTTCGGGCTGGCCCGGGTTTCGTCGGTAGTGGAAGGCATCAAGGAGGCAGTCGATGGTCGACTGCTGGTCTTCTTCCCAGGCGAGCACCATCCCGAGAACCACACCTACCGCCTGCTGGACGCTCGCGATGGCTGGAACTACCTGGCTGTGCCGCTGCTAGCCAAAGACTGAATCAATGCTTCAACCGAAAAACCAAAGCAAGGACCACCATGCTGAACAGGGATATCTACAACAAGGCCCCCAAGGAAAACCGGCTCGTCAACAACGGCGTCGCTGAAGTATCCGAGGACCATTCAGAAGCCGCACAGGCCATCTTGCGCTACGAGCTGGAGACCTTCGTCTGCGATGGCCAGTACGAAAAGGGGCTGGAGACCATCCTCGACAAATTCCTGGTGAACCTGGACGCCGGCACCGAACAGCCCGGCGTATGGATTTCCGGCTTTTATGGCAGCGGCAAGTCGCACCTAGCCAAGATGCTGCGCACGCTGTGGACCGATTACTTGTTCGCCGACGGCGCCACCGCCCGCAGCCTGGCCAAGCTGCCCGCGGGCGTGTTCGAACACCTCAAAGAGCTTAGTACTCAGGGCAAACGCCACGGGGCGCTACACGCCGCCGCGGGCAAGCTGGGCTCTGGTGCCGGCGACAAGGTCCGGCTTGCCCTCTTGGGCATCGTGTTCAAGTCCAAAGGGCTGCCCGAGCAGTACAACCAGGCGCAGTTTGTCCTCTGGATGAAGCAAGAGGGCATCCTGTCCTCGGTTGAAGCGGAGTTGCAGGCGGCTGGCCGCTCCTTGCTGCAAGAGCTGCCGCACATGTACGTGTCCGGCCACCTGGCCAAGGCCCTGCTCAAAGCCAGGCCAGACCTGGCCCATTCCGAGGCCGACGCCCGCAAGCTGCTTAAAGAGCAGTTCCCTCAGGTCACCGACGTCACCAGCGAGCAGATGACCAATGCCATCGAAGCCGCCTTGGCCGAGGACGGCAAGTTCCCTCTGACGCTGGTGGTGCTGGACGAAGTGCAACAGTTCATCGGCGCAGATGCCGAAAAGGCCTTCCAAGTGCAGGAAGTCACCGAGACCCTCTCCAAGCACTTCAATGGCAAGCTGCTGTTCGTCGGCACAGGCCAGTCGGCCCTGTCCGGCATGCCCAACCTCCAGCGCCTGATGGGACGCTTCCCGGTTCAAGTCATGCTGGGTGACTGGGACGTCGAGAACGTCACCCGCCAAATCATCCTGGCCAAGAAGCCCTCGGCCCAGCCCGAGGTCGAGCACGTTTGGCGCGCCAACCTGGGTGAAATCTCCCGCCACCTGCGCGGCACCAAGCTGGAACACGTAACAGAAGACGAAGACGTCATGACGTCCGATTACCCGTTGCTGCCGGTGCGCCGCCGCTTCTGGGAACGTGTTCTTCGAACTATCGACACCACCGGCACCGTCTCACAACTCCGCAGCCAGCTGCGCGTGGTGCATGAAGCCGTGCTCGCCACGGCCGACGCCCCCCTGGGCCATGTGGTCTCGGGCGACTTCTTGTACGACCAGATTGCTGCGAACCTCGTCTCTACAGCCCAACTGCCCAAGGAGGTGTACGAAAACGTCCAACGCTTTGCCGCAGGCGATGCACATGCCCAACTCAAGGGCAAGTTGCTCAAGCTCATCTTCCTCATCAACAAGCTCCCGTCAGATGCCGCGCTGGACATCGGGTTGAAAGCCACCGAAGAGGCGCTGGCCGACCTGCTGGTCACCGACCTTTCGGCCGGCTCCTCCGAGCTACGCAAGCAGCTGCCCGACCTTTTGAGCGAGCTGCAGAACAATGACCGGCTGGTCATGGCCCTGGCCGGCGGCAGTGGCACCGAATACCGCCTCCAGACCCGGGAGTCCAGCGCCTGGTACGACGAATTCCGTGCCCAAGAAGCCGAGTTCAAAGCCGCCCCGCAGCGTGTGGAGCAAAAGCGTGCCGACCTGCTCAAAGCGCGGTTCGGCGAGGTGCTGAAAAAAGTGCGTGTCGTGCAGGGCAAGGACAACGTCGAGCGCAAGCTCACGCCCACCTACGACGACAGCCTGCCCAAAGACCACGACAAGAACTTGTATCTGTGGATTCAGGACGGTTGGCAGACGGAGGAAAAGTCCGTAATTGCCGAAGCCAAGGGCAAGAGCTCGGATAACCCGACTTTGTTCGCCTTCCTGCCCGCGCAGCACAAGACCGACCTGACCAACGCCATCGTGGCACTTGAAGCGGCCCGCACCACGCTACAGAAGAAGGGCAGTCCGTCCACCGAAGAAGGGCGTGACGCCCAGCGTTCGATGGAGAGCCGCCAACGCACCGCAGAAAAGGAATTGGCCGAGTTGCTGGCGCAGCTCCTGGCTGGAGTACGTGTGTTCCAGGCCGGAGGGCAGGAGGCTGTCGATGGCAACGACCTGGCCGACCGCATCAACCACGCTGCGAAGTCGTCTGCCATCCGGCTTTACAGCCAGTTTGACGCCGCCGACCATGACATGTGGAGCAAGGTGCTCGACGAGGCCCGCAAAGGCAACCTGGACGCGCTCAAAGCCGTAGGCCACACCCAGGAGGCCGACAAACACCCGGTTTGCCATAAGCTGCTCTCATTCATTGGCCCCGGCAAGAAGGGCGCAGAGATTCGTGACAACTTCGAGGCGCCACCCTTTGGCTGGCCTCGGGACGCCATTGACGGCGCGCTGTACGCCTTGTTGGCCTCCGGTCACCTCAAGGCCAGCGATGCCGCTTCCAAGGCGGTGGACGCGAAGAGCCTGGACCGTGCCAAGCTCACCCAGGCCAGCTTCCAGCGCGAGAGCGTGAACATCTCCCCTTCCCAACTCATCAAGATTCGCTCGCTGTTCAGCGCCGTCGGCGTGCCTTGCCAACCTAAGGAAGAGCTGACCAAGGTGCCAACTTTGCTGGCCAAGCTGCGTGACCAGGCATCCAAGGCTGGTGGGCCAGCACCGGCTCCCGAATCCCCGAAGCTGGTGTCCATAGAAGCCATTGAGGCGCAATCTGGCAATGCCCAGCTGCTCGAGCTATTCAACCGCTACGACGACCTGGTAGGCCTGTCCAAGACCTGGACCAAGACCGCCGACGACATTGCCAAGCGCCTGCCCGCGTGGCGCAAGTTGAGCGACTTGCTGCGTCACGCGAAAGCGCTGGGGCCTTATGCGGCGTTGAAGGCCGAGGTGGATGCCATTGAGGCCCAGCGCAGCCTCCTGGCCGACCCCGACCCAGTGCGCCCGCTGCTCGACAAGGCCGTGGAGCTTTTGCGCCATGCGCTCAAGGCCAAGCTAGATGCCTTCGCACAAACCCACAGTCAGCAGCAGTCCCATCTCCATGCGGACGCCGATTGGGGCAAGCTCAACGATACCCAGCGCACAGACCTGACCCAAGCCCACCACCTGGCCGTACTTTCCAATGTGTCACTGGGTACGCCCGAGCAGCTGCAGGACGCCCTGGATGAATGCGACCTGGAGCACTGGGTCTCCAAAACACAAGCGTTGCCCAGCCGATTCGAGGCGGCCCGCTACGCCGCCGTGCAACTTCTCAAGCCCAACGTCGTCCACGTGGCGCTACCGAAGCGAACCTTGAACGACGAGGCCGAGCTCCGGGCCTGGTTGGTCGAGGTCGAGTCATTGATTTCAGCAAAGCTTGGGAGCGGCCCGGTCAGTCTTTAACCCATCAAACTCAAAAAACGAATTTACCCAGCAATAACGTCAAATAGGGAGCGAAGAGTGAAGACACCAAAGCAAATTCGAGACGATATCCGGACGTTGACCGTCCATCTGAGCCAGGTGCGTGAGGCTTTAGTCAGACGGTCCGGAGCAGACCTTGCGCAGATTGGCAAAGAGTGCCGGCGAACAGCAGACCTTCTTGGCGAGCTGCTCAAAACACAGGAACTGCCCGAGGATTACAAGGTGGCTGTGGTTGGTCGCTTCAAGACTGGCAAATCTTCTTTTGTTAATGAACTGCTGGGTGACCGGTTGGCCAGCGAAGATACCAACCCTGAAACAGCCGCCATCACCACCTTTCGCCATGGCTCCCAGGTCAAAGCCACCATACGGTTCGTGCCGCAGCAGGAATGGGTCAGGCTCCAGGCATTACACGCCGAAGACGCCAAGCACGTCGACGCGCATCGGGTGAAAATTTGGAACACTTTTGCGAAGCCAAAAAAGAACAAAGATGGCGTAGTGGATGAATCGTTTGACTTGCCCGCCCTAGAGCGCCTGCACCTCAAGCCCGGCGGTCATCAGATTGAAATAGCGTTAACACCTGATGGCACAAGAAAATCCCTGAAAGACTTCAGGGACCGGCTCAAGGAATTTACCTCTGGAGCCAAACCAATGCACTGCTTGGTGCGGGGCATCGAAATCACTTCACCCGCCCCCATCCTTGACGAGGGTGTACTGCTGATTGATACCCCCGGCCTCGATGACACCGAACGCTTCAGGGTCAGCCTGACCGAAAAGACCGTCGAGGACGTTGATGCTGTCTTGTTTCTCACCAAATCGGGAGTTGCCTACAGCCAGTCGGAGAAGGACTTTCTGTTGTCGCTACTGCGCAAGGGAACGGTCAAACAACTCATCGTCGTCATAACCCAAGTTGACCAGACCTACGACCAGCACGTAAGGGCGGCTGAAGCCAACGATGAAGACCCTGAGTCGCTTGCCGTTCGCATCGAGCGCGAGCGCATCCGCATCGCCACAGAGGTGAATGCAACCCTCAACGATTTGAGCCAAGACGATTCACCTGCGATGCGACGCTATCGGGAGCAGTTGGGTAATGTCGAAATTGCCTTCACTTCAGCGGTACTCCACCGCGACTGGAAGGCCAAGAAGCCGGTCGCCTATGCCATCGACCCGGCCGACCCCGGTGGCGTAGAACGCCTGAAAGCGCAACTGCTGCGCTTGCTGTCTACGGAATCGCGCCTGGCTCTGACTGCGCAGAGCATATCGATTGGTGCTCGTACCCACTTACTCGACCTCCAGACCGTGCTGGAGGCCAAGCTGGTCGCCATCCGGGATATCAAAGACAAGGAGGTCGCGGAGCAGAAGCTCCAAACGTTTCGCGAAGAATTTGGGGCGGCTAGCACACGGTTTGAAGGGGCTGTTAAGCAGCAGGTGACGCTGCTGGGCGACCGGCTGAAGGAGAAGCGCAGGCAGCACGGTATCCTGGTTGAGAACATCGGCCTGCTTGCGGAGCAGCAACTCGGTACCTTCGAGCTCAACGACGTGGGACGTCACTGGCGCACTCGGCGCTCGGGCTATTGGGGCTACATGAGCGACTTCCAGGCCAGGGTCGCCAACCGCATCTTCCCCAAGGTGCAGGAAATGCTGAGTGACTACACCAGCCTATTCGCCGTTTTCGCGAAGGACTTCGAGGTCTACCTCAACGCGCTTTCGCAGGAGGGAGCGAAGATTTCGGACTCGCTGGAGCTCGGTTCAACCATGCCGTTTGACGTGACCGTCAAGCTCAAAGAGTCGCTCGAACGCTCGCTCCAGAGCGCTCAGGAGCTCATCTCCGCCGAGGAACTGCGCGTCACCACCATGCTGGACGACTTCGTCTCCGACGAGGTCTCTGAGCGCATCACCGAGCGCCGTACCACGGTGTCTTCCATCTGGGGAGCCGGCACCACCAACAACCAGTCCGCCGAGGTTCGTGACTTCTATCGCGAGGTCAAAAACCTGCTGTCTGAGGCGCTCAACGCTCATCTGACAACGCGTGCTAGAGAGTTTGGACAGTTCCTGGTGGTGGAGGCCGAAGGGGCGCCACGCGATGCGCTAAACGATGTGCAGGTGCTGCTGGAACAGGCGGCCGACAACATACGGGCTGCCGCCGCCGCGGTCGTTGCCGGGCAAAAGGAGGCTGTTCAGTCGTTGGTCGACGCGATTGGCGTGGAATGCGCCGAGTCACTGATGCGCGCCGACGAACTGATGGCCGTTGGCAGCATGTTAGTAGACGAGTCTAGCAAGCTAGGCGCCTTGCTTGGGGGCTCCACTGAACCCACGCCATCAGTGCCGCAGCTCCAGACGGAGCCATCGCCTGCGCCTTCACCCGCATCGTCAGAGCCCAGCTCTAACCGCCCAAGTAAGGTCCAGACCAATGCGGCACCGCAAGACGATGCTGACTGGGTCAGGCTGACGCAGCAGAAGGCCACGGTCGTCATGGACCGCATCCGCCTGCAAGACGGCGCAACAGGATGGCCCTACAGCAAGGTGTTTGATGCGCGCCTGCTTAAAGGTGCGGTGCGAATGACGCTCATCGACCCCTACCTGGCTTCGCACCACCAAATTCGCAACCTCAACGAGTTTTTGCTGCACGTGGGCGAGACGGCGCGCCCAAAGGCCATCGACATCGTGACCCGATTTGAGCCCTTGGATACGGTAGGCCACCAAGACCGGGCCATCGACAACACCGCCAAAGACCTGTTCCAGAACTTTGGCGTGGCTTTGACACTGCGGCGTGAAGCGAATCTGCACGACCGTTATTTGGTCCTCGACCATGGCGTGCTGTTCAAGCTGGGGCGCGGCCTGGACATCTACAAGCCCGCTACAGGTTTGGCTGCGCATCGTCCGGCCAGCCGCCGCGTGCGCGAGACCGAAGTAGACGTCTTCGCCGTGCCCGGACATCCTGCAATCCAAGGACCGACCACGTGAAAGGGATGGTAAGTCGCACGCTATGAATGAGCAGCTCAGCCTGCGAGACCCTTTTTCGCGCGCGTTACCCCGTTACCTGCGTTACGCCAAGACCGAGACATAGAACACCATGCCCACCCACAGCATCAACAACCAACCCTTGGCCAAGCCCCAGCGCACCCAGCTCGAGAACACTGTAAAGGCCGCCCGCGATTGGGCAGAGAAGGGCGCACGCGCCGCGCTGGCACAACTCGGGGTGGGCGAAGGCCGCGTGCCCGACTACTTGGAAGAGCCGCAACGTATCTTGCGCCGCCGTCTACGCGCCCACGGCCGCGCACTAGGCGACGCCAAGGTCAGCGATGACACGCAAGGCTTGCAGCACTTGGTTTGGGAGACCGCCTACGAGCACTGGCACCGCATGCTGTTCGCCCGCTTCCTGGCCGAGAACGGCCTGCTGCTGTGGGAGCCTGGCGCGGCCGTCTCGCTGGACGACTGCGAAGCCCTCGTGCAGGAAGCCGACCCGGCGATGAACCTGGGCGTCAAGACCAAGTGGGAATTGGCCGGCAAGCTGGCCGCCCGCATGCTGCCCCAGGTGTTCAAGCCGCAGAGTCCGGTGTTCGAGCTGGCCTTCGCGCCCGAACACCAACGCGAGCTGGAGCGCCTGCTGGCTGCGTTGCCGCCCGAGGTGTTTAAGGCCAGCGATAGCCTGGGCTGGGTCTACCAGTTCTGGCAGGCCAAGCGCAAGGACGAGGTCAACGCCTTGGAGGTGAAGATTGGCGCTGACGAGCTACCCGCCGTCACCCAACTCTTCACCGAGCCCTACATGGTGGACTTTCTGCTCCACAACTCGCTGGGCGCCTGGTGGGCGACCCGCCACCCCGGCAAGACCTGCCCGGTGCCATTGACCTACCTGCGCACGCTGGACGACGGCACGCCCGCCGCCGGCAAGTTCGAGGGCTGGCCGGACCGGCTGGACGAGTTCAAGCTGTTGGACCCCTGCTGTGGCTCGGGCCACTTCCTGGTGGCGGCCTTCCTGCTGCTGGTGCCCATGCGCATGGCGGTCGATGGCCTGAGCGCGATGGACGCGGTGGACGCCGTACTGGCCGACAACCTGCACGGCCTGGAACTGGACGCCCGCTGCGTGGAAATCGCCGTCTTTGCGCTGGCTCTGGCGGCCTGGCGCTTCCCGGACGAAAACGGTGACCCGCTGGGCGTGCGCGCCGACATGCCTGCGCCGCAGGTGGCCTGCTGCGGCCTGAAGGTGGCGGCGAAGCCGGGAGACTGGGCCGCGCTGGTGCCGGATGATGCAGAGAACGCAGCCGACCTGCGCGAAGGGCTGCGCCGCCTTCATGCCGACTTTGCGCAGGCTCCGCTACTCGGCAGCCTTTTGGACCCCAGCAAGGCCAGCGGCGACCTGTTCGCAGCGGACTACTCTTTATTGCGCGGCCTATTGCAGCATGCACTTGCCGCTGAACATCAGCCTGAGCTGTGGGACGAAACAAGTGCCACATGGGACAACGCACTCACGGCGCTCGGCCTGCTAGATGCCGCCCGCCTGCTTGATGGGCGCTACCACCTGGTAGTAACCAACGTGCCATACCTGGCGCGGGGTAAGCAAAATGACACGCTGAAGGACTACTGCGAGGCCCACTACCCCGAGGCCAAGAACGACCTGGCCAATGTCTTCCTGGAGCGCTGCCTGGAGCTGAGCTGTGACCAAGGCGTCGGCGCGGTGCAAATTGTGATGCCGCAAAACTGGTTGTTTCTCGCAAGGTCGAAGGGGCAGCGAACTACGCTACTGAAAGAGGTCAGTTGGTGCATGCTGGCTTGGCTTGGCTCCGGAGCATTTGAGACCATTAGTGGCGAGGTCGTGCAAGCAATCCTGTTGACTCAGGTGAAAGCCAAACCGCACGATTCCCATCGCCTTATCGGGCTTGACGTGAGCGGTGTAGCCAGCGTGGGTGATAAGTCAGCCCAATTGCGGAACGCAGAACCCCAGGCGACTACTCAAGCTCAACAACTCGCCAACCCTGACGCAAGGGTCTTGGTTGGCTCAATTGGCGAGGTAGAGCTCCTCGGGAAAGTGGCAAACGGTTGGCAGGGAGTTGCATCAAGTGACTTTCCGCGCTTCGGTCAGAAGTTCTGGGAGCTCACTTGGCCTGCGCCGGGATGGGTCTTTCACCAGAGCACAGTCGACACGACACAGTTGTACAGCGGCAAGCAGCACATTCTTTTTTGGGAAGACGGCTATGGGGCAATGACCCAGGTATGCCAAGAAGGAGCAACGTTTCGCGGGAAAAGCGCATGGAGCCAGGTAGGCGTCGCATGTGCCCAGATGGGCGAACTTCCTGTAACGCTCTACGAGGGGACCAAGTTTGACAACAACACCTCTGTGCTGACTCCTTTCGATAGAGGTCACCTTGCGGCGCTTTGGTGCTTCTGCAGTTCTGACGAGTTCGGTGCTCTTGTGCGACAGGTCGACCAATCAATAAAGGTCACCAACTCGTCGCTGGTCAAGATTCCATTTGACCTCGCATACTGGCAGAGGGTCGCCGCCGAGCGCTATCCACACGGTTTGCCCAAACCTTACTCAGACGACCCCACCCAATGGCTATTCCACGGGCACCCGCAGCCCGCTAGCGACCCGCTGCAAGTAGCCATTGCTCGCCTGGCCGGCTACCGCTGGCCCGCCGAGACCGACACGGCAATGGAGCTGGCCGATGAGGCCCGCACCTGGATTACCCGCTGCGAGAAGCTGTCCGAGCACACCGACGACGACGGCATCGTCTGCCTGCCATCGGTACGCGGGGAGGCGCCCGCGCATGACCGCCTGCTCAAGCTGCTGATTGCTGCCTGGGAGACCGTGCAGCCCGGCAGTTGGAAGCCCGCCGTGCTCGACAAGCTGCTGGCCGACGCCGACTGCGCCGGCAAGGGCCTCGACGTCTGGCTGCGCGAGAAGCTCTTCGAACAGCACGCCAAGCGCTTCCACCACCGCCCCTTCATCTGGCATGTGTGGGACGGGCTGAAGGACGGCTTTGCCGCGCTGGTCAACTATCACCAGCTCGACCACAAGAAGCTGGAGCGACTCATCCACACCTACCTGGGTGACTGGATTCGCCAGCAGGAAGCCGGTGTACGCGACGGTGGCGACGGCGCACAACAACGTCTGGCTGCAGCCCAAGACCTGAAGCGCCGCCTGGAACTCATCCTCGAAGGCGAGCCACCCTACGACATCTTCGTGCGTTGGAAGCCACTGGCCGAGCAACCCATCGGCTGGAACCCCGACCTCAACGACGGCGTGCGCCTGAACATCCGTCCCTTCATGGCTGCGGATGTCTTGCGCCACAACAAGAAACCCAAGCTCAACATCACCTGGGACAAGGACCGCGGCAAGGATGTCGAGAGCGCACCTTGGTTCAAGTTGTTTGGCGGTGACCGCATCAACGACCACCATCTGACGGTGGCTGAAAAGCGGGCCGCACGGGCCAAACAATAAGGGAGTGAACAATTCATGGTGAGTCAAGCCGAGGCACAGGCGCTGCTGCGCGTTGCGATGACGAATCCGGACGCGGGTTTCAGGTCAGGCCAGTGGGAGGCCATTGACCACATCGTCAACCAGCGGGGCAAGGTGCTTTGCATCCAGCGCACCGGCTGGGGCAAGAGCATGGTGTACTTCGTCGCCGCCAAGTTGATGCGGGCGCAGGGGCACGGGGTCACGCTCATCATCTCGCCTCTGCTTGCACTGATGCGCAACCAGATTGAGGCAGCGAGTCGGCTCAATCTGAAGGCGCTGACCATCAACTCGACCAATACGGCCAATTGGGATGCGGTTCGCCGCGCTCTGCTGGCCGACCGCGCTGACCTGCTTTTGATTTCCCCAGAGAGGCTGGCCAACGATGAGTTCGTGACGGGTGTCTTGCAGCCCATTGCCGCGCGCATTGGCATGCTCGTCATCGACGAGGCGCACTGCATTTCCGACTGGGGGCACGACTTTCGCCCCGATTACCGGCGCATCGGCCAGGTTCTAGAGCGGCTGCCTAACAACATTGCGGTGCTGGCCACCACCGCCACGGCAAACCACCGGGTGGAACGCGATGTGGGAGCCCAGCTGGGGGACAACGTCAAGGTGCAACGTGGCCCTTTGATGCGCAACAGTCTTGCCTTGCAGGTCATGCAGATGCCCAGC
This sequence comes from Hydrogenophaga sp., assembly GCA_030653975.1. Lineage (GTDB taxonomy): Bacteria > Pseudomonadota > Gammaproteobacteria > Burkholderiales > Burkholderiaceae_C > Hydrogenophaga. Next base: position 17,884 of record JAURYH010000050.1, read on the forward strand.
ACGGCCGACCGCTTGGCTTGGATGGCTGACCGCATACCTGCGCTGCCAGGCAGCGGCATTGTCTACGCCCTCACAACACGAGACGCCGAGCGCGTGGCGGCTTGGTTGCGACAGAACGGCATCGACGCGCATGCCTATTACGGCGACATCGACGACGTCGAGCGCGAACGCCTGGAGCAAGCCTTGTTGGCCAACGAGGTGAAGTGCCTCGTCGCAACCACTGCCTTGGGTATGGGGTACGACAAGCCGGACCTCACTTTCGTTATTCACTACCAGACGCCGGGCAATGTCGTGGCGTATTACCAGCAAGTGGGGCGCGCGGGGCGCGCGATACCGCTTGCTTACGGCGTACTGCTGTCGAGTGAAGAAGAAAACCGCATCAATAAGTTCTTCCGTGAGGCCGCTTTTCCGCCGGAGCGCCAAGTGAAACTGATTCTCAGCGCACTTGAAGAAGCTGAAGACGGCATGCGGGTGCGCGACCTGGAGCGTGCAGTGAACCTTCGCCCTTCGCAGATTGAAAAAGTGCTGAAGCTGCTTGTGGTGGAGCCGCAATCACCGGTGATGCGCATTGACGGCAAGTGGTTTCGAACAACCAATCCGTTCGCCATGGACCACGAACGCATCGCCCACCTGACCCGGCAGCGCGAGTTGGAGTGGGAGCAAATGCAGGAATACGTGGCAAACCGCTGCTGTTCCATGCAGTTTCTGGCCACGGCGCTGGACGACAGCACCAGCGGACCTTGTGGCCGCTGCGCATACTGTTTGCAGCGGTCCGTGTTGCCCACTGAGACGAAGTCCTCCACGCTCATTGCAGCGCGTCGTTTCGTTCGCCATAGCGAGACGCCGCTGCAGCTCAAGAAGCAATGGGACTTGAGTGCATTAGGACAGTACGGCAGGCAGTTTGGTTGGAGAGGATTGAACATTCCGCACCATCTACGTGGCCAGGATGGGCGTGTTCTCTCCCGATGGGGCGAGCCGGTGTGGGGCGCACTCGTGGCGGAGGGCAAGGCTGCAGGCCGGTTTGACGACAAGTTGGTTGAAGCGACAGTAGACCTGGTGACGCACCGATGGCCTGATGCCGCAAAGGCGCGCTGGGTGACTTGCATACCATCGCTTCGGCATCCAGAGCTGGTGCCCGACTTCGCTCGTCGGCTGGCTGAGGCCTTGGGCCTACCATTCCAAGAAGCCGTCAAGAAAGTGCGTGAGACAGACCCTCAGAAACAGATGGAAAACCGGTTCTATCAATGCAACAACCTGGACGGCGCGTTCGTTGTAGACCCTGAGCTTTGCTACTGCGACCCCGTGCTCCTAGTGGACGACGCAGTGGATTCGACCTGGACGCTGACGCTGGCATCCCTGCTGTTGCGTGAGGCGGGCGTCAATGCTGTTGTGCCGTTCGCCCTGGCTACTACAGCGGCCAAATGAAAGTTTAGAAATGAGTACACAAGATTTGAGTGCAGACACCGAGGTGGTCCTTTTGCTGTGCGGACGCTTTGGTGGCGAAAAGCAGGAGGCCTATCAACCTCTGGCTACAAGAGAGTATGGGGAACTGGCCAAGTGGTTGAACGCGCTCTCACTTCGTCCCTCCGACCTGTTGACCGATGCAGGACGCGTCGCACTGTCGAGTATTCAGGAGGCGCGCCTGGAGCGCAAGCGCTTGGAATTTTTGTTGGGCCGCGGCACTGCGATGGCTTTGGCCTTGGAGCGCTGGGCTCGCGGCGGTCTGTGGGTCATCTCCCGAGGGGATGTGGCATACCCGCAAAGGCTAAAGCGCCGGCTTAAGAACGCGGCGCCACCGTTGCTATACGGCGCAGGCGACAAAGCACTGCTAGAAAAGGGCGGGCTGGCAATTGTTGGTTCTCGCAAGGCTTCACCCTCTGCACTGTCTTACACACGAGCGATTTCAGCGAAGTGTGCCAATGAAGGTCTTGCTGTGGTCTCTGGAGGTGCGGACGGTGTGGATACTGCAGCCATGCAAGGGGTGACCGAAGTGGGCGGGTACGGTATTGGCGTCCTCCCAAGCGACTTGCTCAAGACCAGCCTCAATCGGCAGAACCGTATGGGGTTGCAGGAGGGGCGTTTGGTTCTGGTTTCGCCGTTTTACCCTGAGGCTGGTTTCGGTCGGGGAGCAAACGCGATGGCCCGCAACCGCTACATCTACACGCTCGCGGACCAGGCACTGGTAATTGACTCCGCTCTGGAAGGCGGCGGAACTTGGACCGGGGCGGTAGAGAACCTGAAGCACAGGTGGGTACCGCTTTACGTGCGTTCACCGGGCGAGGGTGCCGGCAACGCCGCTTTGATTACGGCCGGCGCGTTGCCATTCACTCTGGCGGCAGACTCGACAGACTCACTCATCAGGTTGTTTGGAGGCCGAGTTGTTGACCAGCCGCCGTCTGACAGTGACATTGCCGACGTTCAGCAGTCGTTTCTGGCCCCCGATTCGGCTACGTTGTCAGAAGCTGTTCCTGCCGAGTCGCTACCTGTCGCAGTGCAGGAGGAGCTACCGACACCATCAAGACACGAAGAACTTGCAGTGCAACCGGCCGTAGTCACTGTTTTGTTGGCCGTGTCTGCTGTCGAGAACTTTAGCGATACCACGGGTACGACGATTGAGGAGCCACCAGCGGCCGAACAAACAGTACCGGGTGGAAGCAGCGGCTCCGCTTGGGATATGTATGCCGATTTCAGCGCCAAGCTGGCTTCTCTGCTTCGCGGGGGGGCGCTGTCAGAGGAAGAAATTTCGAAGCTGCTGTGCATCGAGAAGTCCCAGGCCAAGACTTGGCTAAAGCGTGCCAGCGAGGCGGGGCTTGTCGAAAAACTCAAGAAGCCAGTTCGATTTGCGTTGGGAAACCAAGGCAGCTTGTGTTGATTGAGACTGCCTGAATACAGGAGGGCGCAAGATGTTTAGCTCGGTGACGCAAGCGGATTTACGGGCGCAGATGGAACAGCATCTGCTGATGGTTGAGGAGGTCTTGGGAGGTCTCGACCAGTTCGTGCAGGGCCTCGAGAGGCGCATTACCCGTATCGAAGAAGGCCTGGGCCTGGAGCCAGAGGGTCTTTCTGCTTCAGGCTGGGTGGCAGAACTGCAGCGCTTGAAGGCTGAGCTTGCCCAGCTGCGCCGCTCTTGAGAGCGGTACCCAATGACCAATTTGCCATCCAGCCGCCTCAGGCTTCTTGCGAGAAAATACGCCCGGTCTGGGGATATGCCAGCCAGCGAAGCATTTCAGCAAGCCTTTCGCAGATTCTTGAAAGCCAATCGTGAGTCCCTTTTGGACATCACGGTGGCAGCTGCGTCGGTTCAAATTTCGGTGGGTGATGGGCCGCAAGATGTGGACCCGTTGCTGCTGAAGGCGATTCACGACACCAACCCGACGCTCAGCGAGACGAATGTGTTTGCGCTGGATGCTGAGGCTTTGCAGGGTGCAGTGAACACGGCCAAGGGCAAGTATTTCGAGTACTTGGTGGTGGACAGGTTGAACCAGGGCCAGCAGGTGGGGCCCCTGGTGCTAGAGCCAGGACAGCAGGCCGTGCTGGCCGATTCCATGACCCAGCCAGGCTGGGACTTGCGCATCGTGGACGAACACGGCGCTGCAGTGGAGTACCTGCAGCTTAAGGCCACCGACAGCGTGGCCTACATCCGCACGGCCTTGGAGCGCTACCCTGACATTCAGATATTGGCCTCGGGTGAAGTGGCGGACAGTGGATTGGTGCTGGACAGCGGCATCACCGACCAAGAGCTGCGGGCGCATGTAGAGCTGGGTGTGGATGCGGTTGACGTGTCACTGACCGAGAATTTTCTCGACCATTTCCACCCCCTGCTGCCGCTGGCGGCCATGACTATGTACGAGGGGCACCGGCTGTGGGTGGGGCAAAAGTCGATGGATGGGTTCAAGCTGGCACTGGCCCGGCGCAGCCAACGCATCGTGTTCACGCAGTCCATTGGCGCCGCTGTGTATGCCATGGACGGGGGTTTGTTGTCATTCCCTGTGGCCATAGCTGGTGGCCTGGTCTTCGATAGGACCATCAATCAAGCTGCCATCGCAACGTCGTACCACTCCCACCAGGGAAGACTGCTGGCGCTGCGACTGCTTCAACAAGAACGACAGTTATCTAAGGAGATTTGATGGGTTTTTTCAGTTGGCTGGCCAATGGTTTGGGAACCTTGATTGGGGTGGTGACGGACGTCGTAGCGACTGTGGTCGACACCGTTCGCTCTGTTTACGACGCATTCGTCGGCAATGGCGGAGCTGTCAAGGAGGCTGCTGCAGAGGAGACTCGTCATAAGCAAGACCGGTTGCGGGAGGTCAACGATGAAATCATGCATCTGCGCAATCGTGGGATGAGCCGGGGAGGACTCTCTGACCAGGAGCGCAAACGCTGGCACAACTTGCGGGAGGAGCGCGAAGAGTTGTTTAGTGGTCTGCACCAAGCCAAGGAAGTGAAAGCGGCAGAAAAAATTCTGGAATCTGAGGCAGTGCTTGAAAAGGTCGAGATTGACCTGGAAACAACTCACGTACTGCAATACAACGCCTTCGCCGACACCCTGGGCAAGACTTGCAAGTGCGGGCGTCCCATGAAACTTCAGTGGCAACGTGACCTCAGTGTTGCTGGTCCGCGCGATTTCTTCTGGGCATGCACGGGGTGGTACGTACCAACGAGCGAAGGCAGAGCCTGCACTCGCAGGGAGCCGTTGCAACGTTCAGACTATGCGCTGATAACCGATACGTCTGCCCCTGAGTTCAATGTCACGGCGGAGGAATTTGGCGTCATCCTTGAAGACCCAGGTACGGCCAAAATCATCACATCCAGGGTAAATGACCTGCGGTCTGATTTGGCCTCCAAAAAGCAAGGGGTGGAGTTGGCCACTTGTCCTGTGCATGGTCAAAACATGGTGTTGCGCAAGAAGAGCAATCCGACGGGACTGCTGGATGCGTATTTCCTAGCGTGCCCCCACTGGCAGCCCAATGGGCAAGGTTGTTCGTTCATTGAGAAGCTGAAGTCTGGCTCGCAACTGGCCGCACTCTTGAAAGCTGAAACTGGTCGGGGGATTCTCTAGTGGCCACCGTGGCCGCTCAATGTGTGTGAGCGAGAGTGGCTAAGGTGAGATGGCAATCAATGACCGTCATTTGATGTTGGCAGAAAAAATCTTCGAGAGAAAACAAAGCATGAGCAAAAAAATCAGCGGCGCGGAGTACCCACTCGCAAAAATCTTCAGTTCCGACTTCGACTATGCCATCCCGTCTTACCAGCGACCCTATGCATGGACTGAAGTACAGGCCGGCGATTTGTTCTCTGACTTGTATGACTTCTTCATCAAAGAAAAGGACGACACCTACTTTTTGGGGAGCATTGTTCTCATCAAGGACGAAGGCAAGCCACATGCGGAGGTCATTGACGGGCAGCAACGGTTAACGACGCTCACCATTTTGTTGGCCGCACTCACGCAACTCTCCACGGACAACATCCGCGACGCATTTCATCGCTATCTGTGTGAGCCTGGAAATGTGCTTGAAAGCCTTCCGCAAAAACCGCGCCTGACCCTTCGGGAGCGTGACCGCGTTTTCTTTGAAAACTTCGTGCAGGGTATTCGCCTGCGCGAGTTGATTGCCCAAGATGCAGCGCAACTGGACAACGAATCGCAACGCAACATTCGTCTCAACGCCAAGCTGTTTTTGGACAAACTGGAGGAGCAGTTTGGTGGCGATGCAGAGGGTCTGACGAAGTTCGGCGGATTCCTTGTCCAGCGTTGCTTTTTGGTGGCTGTGTCCACGCCCAGCCAACAATCGGCCTTTCGTGTGTTCTCGGTGCTCAACAGCCGTGGGCTGGACTTGCTGCCCACCGACATAATCAAGTCGGACATCATCGGAAATATCAAAAGCCAAGACAAGCAAGATGAGGTGACGGAGAGGTGGGAAGAGCTGGAGGTTCAAACCGGACGCGATGGCTTTGCAGAGCTTTTTGGTCATATCCGAATGATTTTTGCCAAGGAGAAGGCACGGCGAACGCTGCTGGACGAGTTTCGCGAGCAAGTCATCAAGAAATACCAGTCGCCAGAGACCTTGATGTCTACTGTGGTGGAGCCGTTCGCGGAGGCCTACCTGATTGCCAAGAAGTGCCAATACCTATCCACTACCAACGCAGCCGATGTCAATGCTTTGCTGAAGTGGCTGAACCGGATTGAGAACTCCGATTGGCTGCCATCAGCAATTAAATTCCTTGCGACGCACGGTAAAAATGCGGATTACGTTCTTTGGTTCTTCAGTAAGCTGGAGCGACTTGCCTCCTTCATGCACATCTGTGGATACGACGTCAATCAACGGATTGAACGCTACGCCTCGGTGCTGTCTGAGCTGGAGGGCTCACACTCATTGGAGGCACCCATATCTGCGGTTGATTTGGGGCCAGAAGAGAAGTCCAAAATGCTGCAGGTTCTGGACGGCGATATCTATCTCATGACCGCGCGCCGCCGGAATCACTTGTTGCTTCGCCTAGATGCGTTTCTTGGGGATGGTGCGGCTACCTACGACACCGGGTTGCTCACAATCGAGCATGTGCTGCCCCAAACCGTGGACCCCTCGTCGGACTGGCAAAAACTCTGGCCGGACGAAGCACTGCGCAAGCGCTGGGTTCATCGCTTGGCGAACCTGGTGCCATTGACGCAAAAGAGGAATTCACAGGCACAGAACTACGACTTCGATAAGAAGAAGTCGGCTTACTTTGGCGGTAAGCATGGTGTGTCGTCGTATATCCTGACCACGCAGGTTCTCAATATATCGAACTGGACGCCAGCGGTGGTTGAACAGCGCCAGAGCGACTTGATAGATGTGCTCGCGGCCCGCTGGGACTTGAAATGAGCGCAGAGAGTCAAAAATCCACGACTGCCACCCAACTCGGTACCTCCCTGGCAGCCGCGGTTTTGGCAGCAGCTAAAGGAAACTCGCACACTGCCACGACTGCTGCTGCGGTGCTTTGGCCTGACAAAGAAGGTCAATGGCTGGCTGCCTTGCCCGCCTTGAAGAAGCTGATGCCCAGCCTGTGCGAGCTCGGCGAATACAACCCTGGGCAGCGCCGTGGACCTGCGGTATGGCTCAAGTGCGTCATTGCGGGCTCGCTGCCCGAGGTTCAGCTGGATGGCATTCCGGTGGTCTATCTGCCCGGTGTCAGCCGCGCAGAACTGCGCGCTATCGAAAGTTGCCCGCGCGACCTGCAGCCACTGGCTGAGCTGCAGTACCGTGGGGTGTTCTGGAGCCAGGCCAATGCCAAGGACTGGACGCTGGCTGCATTCCTTTCGTCCAAGAATGGTGGCCTGGGCCTGGATGTGGCGCAGGAAAAGTCAACCCAGGAAGCGCTTCTGCAGGCGCTGCAAGCCGGGGTGCTACTGGAGCGCGGCGTAGACGATTTCAAGGGCCGAACCATCAACGCAGAATGGTTGCAGGGCTTGTTGTTACCCAACCCCACCCGTGACCTGCTGCTGTGGATGAATGCGCCCGAGGCCGCCCGTAGCCAATGGGGCGATGTGCTGTGGGACGTGTTCACCAAGCGCTGCAAGATGGACTTCGGTTTCGACCCGGTAGCCGACGGCGTGCTGGCGGCCACAGAGCGGCTAGCCAAGGCAGAAGGTAAGTGGGCGGCAGTTTCCGAGCTCTACCGTGACTCATACAGCAGCTTCCCCAACGTCTTCGGGCTGTTGGCCAAGGTGCAGCCGCCGCAGCTTGGCCTGTTCCCGGACCAAGGCTTGCTGGCGGGGTATCCGCAAGTCAACGAGCAAAGCGAATCCGCTCTGCGCTACGCCCTGTCCGCCTGCGCCGGCATGATGGCGCCCCAAGCCTGTGCAGCAGTGTTGGCTGCGGAGAAGGAGCACGGCTTGCGCCGGGCCTGGTTGTGGGCACGCATGGGGCGCTCACCGCTGGCCGAGGCCCTCGGGCATCTGGCGTTGGTGGCCGAGCGCAGCAGCGTGCTGCCAATTGGGCAGACGCCCGCCGACCTGGCCGCTGGCTACCAACAGTCCGGCTGGCAGGTGGACCAGGCAGCACTGCATGCACTGGCGTGCGTGCATGCCAAGGCCGACCTGGAAGCGGTGGGCGCCGCACTGCGCGCGATGTACCTGCCGTGGATTGAAGAAGCCGCGCGCAGGCTGCAAGAGGCGGTCAAGGCGGAAGGTGGTTTACCGCCACTGCACACGGAAAAGGCCAGCGGGCTTGGTGCGAGCACTTGTACGGTCTTTGTTGATGGGCTGCGCTACGACGTGGCGTTGCAGCTTCAGCAACGGCTGTTGACCCTGGGCGACGCCGACCTCTCAGCACGCTGGACCAGTCTTCCGACTGTGACGGCCTCTGGCAAAGCGTGGTGCTCCCCCGTGGCTGCCCACATCTCCGGGACTGCTGCCGACATCGAGTTTGAGCCCAGAGTCTCTACGGATGGCAAACAGCTGTCGGGCCACAACTTCCGCAAGCTGCTGTCTGACCTGGGCGTGCAGCCGTTGGACAAGCACGAGACCGGTGACCCGCAAGGCCAGGCCTGGACCGAAGCGGGCGACTTGGACCATTACGGCCACGAGCACGGCCTGCGTTTGGCGCGCGACCTCGACTCCCAGCTCGACCAGGTGGTCGAAAGGGCTCAAGAGCTGGCGGAGGCGGGCTGGAAGCGCATTCGCATCGTGACCGACCACGGTTGGCTGTTGATGCCTGGTGGGCTGCCGAAATCCGAGCTGGCCAAGCACCAGACCGAAACCCGCTGGGGGCGCTGCGCCGTCTTGAAGGACAGCGCGCACGGCACACCCCTGACTTTTGGTTGGGACTGGTGCAAGGATGTTCAGGTGGCCTATGCGCCGGGTGTGTCGAGCTTCATTGCCGGCGCGGAGTACGCCCACGGCGGCATCAGCTTGCAAGAGTGCCTGGTGCCTGTCTTGCAGCTGGACTGTGCTGGTGCAGCGAAAACGGCCGCAGCGGTCACCATCCAATCGGTGACTTGGAAGGGGCTGCGCTGCACGGTGGTGGCGGATGACGCTGCCCCTGGGCAACGGGTGGATATCCGTACCAAGGCGGCCCTGGCATCCAGCTCGCTTGCGGCGAGTGACAAGCCCCTCGATGGAGGCAAGGCCAGCCTGGCTGTTGCCGACGATGAACATATGGGTGCTGCTGCCGTGGTGGTGGTGCTGAGCGCTGAAGGTGAAGTGCTGCAGAAGCAAGTCACCACGGTGGGAGGAAACTGATGATGCAACTGGACGAATTGGACCGTAAGGCCACAAATGCTTTTGAGGGCTACGTGGTGCGCAAGGACTTGGTGCGCACCTTCAGTCGCCAGTTTCCGGTACCCACATATGTGGTGGAGTTTCTGCTGGGGCGTTACTGCGCAACGACTGACGAAGCAGAAATCCAGGAGGGCCTGGATATCGTCCAGCGGCAGTTAGCCTCGCGGACGGTGAAGGCAGGTGAGGAAGAGCTCTTCAAGGCTCGTGCGCGCGAGTCTGGCTCCGTGAAAATCATCGACATCATCACGGCGCGGCTCGACTCGAAGACGGACTCGTACGTGGCCAGCCTGCCTAGCCTACGGCTGAACGATGTGCGGCTGACGCCCGAGATGGTCAAGGACAACGAGCGCATGCTGACCGGCGGCTTTTACGCCGAAGTCACGCTGGGCTACGACGCCTCGATTGCGCAGGAAAAAGGCGGCCGCCCCTTTGGCGTGGACGCTTTGCGCGCCATCCAACTCTCCAAACGCGAGGTGTTGGACGTATTGGCCAAGGGACGCGAGCAGTTCACGACCGCAGAGTGGCGTGACCTGCTGCTGCGCAGTGTGGGCTTCGAGCCTGAGACCTTGTCCGACCGGGCCAAGGATGCGCTGTTGTTGCGCATGGTGCCTTTCGTCGAACGCAACTACAACCTGGTGGAGTTGGGGCCGCGTGGCACCGGCAAGTCGCACCTGTTCCAGCAGGTGTCGCCTTACGCGCACCTGATTTCGGGCGGCAAGGCCACCGTGGCCAAGATGTTCGTGAACAACCAGAACGGTGCGCGGGGCTTGGTCTGCCAGTACGACGTGGTCTGTTTTGACGAGGTGTCCGGGGTGTCTTTCGACTCCAAGGACGGCGTGAACATCATGAAAGGCTACATGGAGAGCGGGGAGTTCTCACGCGGCAAGGAAAGTATCCGTGCCGATGGGTCCATCGTGCTGGTCGGAAACTTCGATGTGGACGTGGAGCACCAGCAGCGCGTTGGGCACCTGTTTGGGCCACTTCCGCCCGAGATGCGCGACGACACGGCCTTCATGGACCGCATCCATTGCTTTTTGCCTGGCTGGGATGTTCCCAAGCTCAACCCTGGGCTGTTTACCAATCACTTTGGGTTGGTCAGTGATTTTTTGTCGGAGTGTTTTACCCAACTGCGCAACCAAAGCCGGGTCTCTGTGCTGCAGAACCGCGTGTACTGGGGCGGTGCGCTTTCTGGGCGGGACCTCAACGGCGTCAACAAAACAGTCAGCGGTTTGCTAAAACTGCTTTATCCAAACGCAGAGACACCGGTCAGTGACGAGGACCTGGAATGGGCCGTGCGGTTGGCTCTAGAGGTTCGCCGACGAGTCAAGGAGCAGCAGAAACGCATCGGAGCGGCCGAATTTCGAAATACACACTTCAGCTACACCATCGGTGCCGAAGGGGTGGAAAAGTTCGTCAGTACACCAGAGCTACAAAGTCAGGGCGGCATTGGCGACGAGCCGTTGGAGTGCGGGCAGATATGGACGTTGAGCCCGGGCGGCCAAGAGGAGCACCCTGGACTCTTCAGGCTGGAAGTCACCGAAGGTCCCGGAAGCGGTGTGCGGGTGCTGAACAATCCCGTGCCTTCGTCGTTCAAGGAGTCGATTCGTTGCGCTGAGCAAAACCTCTATGCGCGCGCGCAGCAACTCGTTGGTGACCGAGACCCACGTTCGCACGAGTTCTCGGTTCAGCTGCGTGGTTTTGACGCAGCCAAGTCGGGTGCAAAGACCGGGGTCGCGGCACTCGTTGCGCTGTCCAGCGCGCTGCTGAAAAAGTCTGTGCGGGGCGGCTTGGTGGTCGTGGGCGAGGTGACCCTCGGAGGCACTATTGAGCCTATCCATAACGCCGTAACGCTGGCTGAACTCGCGGTAGAGAAGGGTGCCAAATCCCTGCTGATGCCTGTCTCATGCCGTCGGCAGCTGTTCGAACTCTCGGACGAGATGGCGACCAAGCTGGACATTGAGTTCTACCAAGATGGGCGCGATGCGCTGCTGAAGGCGTTGGCGGACTGATGGAGCAACAAGAGCCTTGTGATGATGCGATGCGCTTGAGAGCTGCTTCTGCATATGTGCTCGAGGGGGAGTACGTGTGTCATGAATGTGGTTGCTACGTCCCAGTCTTTACCGTGATACTGGTTGGACCATTTGGCGTGGAGGGTGACCCAGCCGTCAATGAAGATGATGATTCGGCCATTCTTCGTCGTCCGTTGGAGCTACCGTCAACTTTGGCGGCGGCCTTGACAGAGAGGTCTTCTGGCCACTTTCATCCAGACTTCAGTCGCACGATTGGGGAGCAATATTGGATGAACCACTGCCGGGACTGTGGGGCCAAGATTGGCGACTGGTTTGTCCACTCACCTGGAGAGGCATTTTTCCCGCTGAACGATGCCGACCTTGACTTGCTTAAGGGGCTCCAGGTTGACGGACCGCTTCAGTTTATGGCCCCTGAACTTGCTGTATCTTCTTGGACATCAAACTGGCTTAGAAAGTCTCGAAAACCAGGACCTTAACGCTACGGCGTTGGCCGAACTCGCGAGTGAAATGGGTGCAAAGTCCTTGGTGCCTTCCGCCACTTTCCGCCTCCACCTGTGCGAAATCTTGACGAAATGGCCATACAAGGAGTTTTTTGCTTCAAAACCGTGTGGACCCGTGGGGGATGATTCGCACCGTTCCTTACAACGCGGTGGCGACAGCACCGTCAGTCTGTAGCTGCGCCGCCGCAGAGCGAAGGCAATGGCTTTCTAGCTCAAGCGTCGTTCCTAGGAAACGAGCTCTCGACCAGCCTGCTCTGCTCCCAAGAGCTCCAACGCTCCGAGCAAGTTGTCATCAACTTTGCCGAGGCGACGGCGGAGCTCAAACGCAACCAAGAAGAGCACTTTCTCTTTCGGGGTGGATGCGTCCTCTAAGGTCTCGTCGAATACCCGCTCGCCGACTTTTACAAGTTGTAGCAGACTGCGCACGAATCCCCAAATGCCGACTTCTGCGTGCCAGGCAGGGAAGTCCGCTGCTATCAAAATAATCGTTTTTGCCTCGTATGCGCGTGAAAGTTTTGGGTCGCTGTCACGACGCAGCAGTCGCTCGCGTTTGGTGCGTTGGGTCGCGATGGTCTTCGGCCATTTGATATTTAGTGCCTCACGCATTGCCTGCAGGGCCTCCAGCCTGCAAATCGGGTCTTTTTCGTCTTCAGTGCCTAGCCTTGCAGCTACCTCGTCTGCAGCTTTGACGACGAGAGAGATTCCGTACCAGACAACGTCGACACCAGGACCCGCCTCTGCGTACCAGCGCTGCATTGCGGCCTGGAGGTCGGCGATGAAATGAAGTTCGTTTGATTTCAGTTCTTCTTCGGTGGCTGATGCACCAATGGGAAATAATTTTTTGGCTGCTGGTGACACAAGTTTTCCCTGATAGATACGGGCACATGCCCTATTTATTATCGGCTTCTGGCACTCCAACTTGAGACTGAAATTTGGGTGAAAGAAAGCCTACCAATGGGAAGCGGCCCCCTACGTTGTTGATTGCCTCTTTACTGTAATCGTTCTAAATTCCGGGTCGTAGCCGCTGGTTCGATTGAAGCTGTCGATGATTCTCTCTATTTCTACCCTGGCTTCGAAACTCTCACCATTGTTGTAGTCCATTAAAGCAGCGACCTCAAGTTGCTCCTCCGACTGAGGGTCCAGGTCTTTCAGACTTTCGCGCAAGTCTTCAGCTGCCCTGGCCAAAAATTTGTGACTGGAGAGCAACTCATCCAGCTCAGAACTTTTTTTGTGCTCACCCGATAGGTTAGCGAAAACCCCCGTCGGCCCGATGTAATCATCCGATGCCATCGCATCCAGCGAGGCTTTCGACTCTTCTTCCAGCTCTCGTGCCTCAACGAAAGCAGCAGCGCGGTCATCAACCATGACCTCTACTTTGCAGTACATAGTTGTTTCGGTGTAGCTGAAATGCAAGTGGATGCTTTCACCAGAGAAGAAAGGCTGAAAGTGGCTAGCGCCAGGAAGTTGGTTGTATTTTTTTGACATTAAAATTTTTCGCTTAGTAATTGCAATCGCCGTGATGTTTTGCTGCATAAATCGTTGCTTTATTCGTAAAGCTTGCAAGGCCCTTGTTCAAATAGGCACCGGTGGCAACAACGAACGGTGCCATCAAACATCTAGGAGTTCGTCCCCGCGCTCGGCCTGCATAATCGCCATGAGTTGCTCCCTAGACAGTACTTGGCCTTCGTTTGCCTCTTCAATGGCTCGCATGAGTAGTACATCTGATAAATCGCCATCGATGTGAACTTCCCTTTCGATTATTTCGATAGCCAGTTTTTCGATTGCTTGCTGTAGGGTGATTCCTGCTGGCCACAAGGTTTGCAGCGTTGAATCGATTAACCAATCTTCAGCATCCCAGACCTCTAAAGTGTCGAGCTCATTAGCCTCTTGTTCTAAAGTGTTTAGTGCTTCCTCTGCCTCGTCGGACAGACTCCATATATCGCATTGCCTTTGACGGTCAAATTGCAGGTTGTGACCGTTGTGCACTGTTTCGAGTAAGTTTTGGGTTTTCGCCTCCTCAAGCCATCGGTGGAGGGCCTTTGCAGAAATATTTGACGGAAGTGGTAGGCGAAGCGTCTCGCGGGTCCAAACGCTGATAGGAACTGTCGTCGAGTTTGACACTGAATCGGGATGAACGTCCCCATCCATATTGATATGGAGCCAAGCGTCTGTATCAGTTCCGCGATATAAGAAAGCTGTTGAGCTAACATCGCCGTGCAATATTGGATTATTTTCGCCGAAGGTGTTGATTGATTTTTTGATATTGGTCATTACTAAATTATTTTTTGAAACGATGGCGATGTACTTTGTGTTTTCGCCATTTTTCGGTTTGTGCAGCGGATACGTTTCATCAGCCCTATAGGGTTGTAGTTTTAAATTTCTGTCAAAAATTTTGGAGTCGGTCAGCCTCCTCGGGCTTGACAGAGATGGCTCAGGCAGCGAGACGCATGTCCATGTAGTCGTCTGCAGAGCGCATGTGCTCAGGGATGTCGATGACAGTCACTTTTGAGGCGCCAAACCCCGCCCCAATTCGTTGTGTGCTCTCAGAGCCACCAGGCAGGCGTCGCAGGACCGTTGACCATCCTCCGAGCGACCATTTCGTGCCGGAGAAAAGCTTCCGTGCTTCAACGTGACTGGGGGAGCACACGACGTACAGGACCCACTTTCCCTGGCTGAGCGCTACCCTTAGGCCGAGTTGTGCGAGGCGGGTTACAACTTCGGGTTGCTCTGTGGGCTCTTTGCAAACCATCCCGATGGCCTGTCCAACCGACAGTGGCCGGGTAACAAGGGCGGGCCCGCAGAGAACCTTGAAAGGCAGCACCCTGGAGGTCAGCGACTCAAAACACTGCTGTCCGTCGTTGACTTCGTGGAGGGCAATGCGCTCTTCAATGCCCAACAACCCCACCAAGCTCTTTGCGTCATCTTCTGTTGCGGGGGTCGGTGACACAAAAGCCCAATAACTTGCCAGCAGCGTGCCCACCGTGTCGGCCAGCCGTCCATCACCACCAGCGTCCAGGATGCATTGGCGGACAACATCTTCCGAGGCGCAGAAGACGTCCCAGCGGCTGATGAAAAGGCGGGCCAGCTTCGGGCCAAGGTCCCGGGCCTCGGCGTCGGTCAGTCGAGCGCCTGAGGGCTTTCCTTTGGCTTCGAGAACGACCCAGCGGGTGAGGTCTGCCGGTTCCATCTTGCCCGGGCTGATTCCTGCCGCGATGAAGGGGGAATAGAACCGGTAGCTCTTCGATTTTCCGGTGACTGTGCCACGGACGATGCCTGCATCTCCCTCCTGAAGGCTGTAAGAAGCGCGGGCCACATCGAAGGTGTCTTTGCACGATTTTCGAGTGGGGTCCGCTTCAAACTCGTCGTTGACAACTACTTTGCTTGTACCGCCCAGACTTTGGTAGAACGCTGCCATAGTCTGGGGTCCGGTGCATGCATACGCGAGATTGCCCATTAGCTGCCGAACGTAATTCAATACCGTGGACTTTCCGCAGGCTGCCGGGCCGGTCATCAGCACGTGTGGGCGGCGTTTCAAGGCCACCGAAACAATGCCCACGCCGATGTAGCCAAGGATAAGTTCACCGGCCATTGGGTGAATCCACTGCGGTGAATTGAAGGCGCCCAAGACTTTGTTCACTTCGTCGTGCGAGGCAGCATCTGTCGAGAGGTCAAAACCGATGCTGCCGGTTTCGGGATAGACCCGGCCCTCATGCATACCGTGTTCCAAGAGGGTGCCATCTGGGCGCCACAGCCTGTCACCGTTGATGACCAATTGACCATCATCCATCTTCCAAACGCCCACTTTACGCTCCATTGCTTCGGAGTAGGGCCCGCAGAATTGGCAGTCGGCGATTAGGGCAGAGGCAAGTCGGCGGTGATTAAAGAAAAACTCTTCTTTGCGCTCGTCGTAGTCGGTAAAGTTGTCTTCGCACCACCGAACTCCGAGCAAGGCCTTCAAGTTGAGCTCCTTCAGCTCGGATGGGCTGCGTAGATGAATCTGTTTGTTCATCAGGGAGAAGATGGCCATCTGGGTTCCTGCGATGCCCAGGGGTTTGTACCCGCCGACGGTTGCTTTGTATTCTTGCTCGTTGAATGCTTGTATTTCAGTCTGATTGTTATTCATTATGGTGTTCAGTTTTAATTGGGGGTGAGCCGTGCTCACGGTTGAAGAGGGCGCATGAAAAAGCCCCTGGCTCGACAAATGTCGTTAGGAGGGGCTGAGGTTTTGATGAGCACTGAATGCTCGGATTGCACGGTCTAGAGCGCTTGCTCAAGAACGGGTGTCAAAGTAACTCGTGCCTGCGTCGCTTTAATTAGTAAGCAATGGGCGATGCTTTTTCCTGGCAACCGTTTGTTGGTTGCTTCTTGTGGAGACGAGGAAAGGTCCGAGGTTTTTAAAAGGCATCTCGAAGCCTGGGGGGTCCACGCATGTCCGCGTGGGGGAGCAAGCGAGCTTCCGGGTCTGGTCTTACGCAGGGATGCCGGCAGATAACTTGCAATCAGTGGTGGTAAAGAACATCGTGCCCGTGGGGGAGCCCTAGGGGCTTGATAGCCCACTTAGCAGATGTTCGGGAGGTCTCGTTAAGGTTCGAAGCAATGCTTGACGAACTAAACGGACTCCAAATGAGTAGGAGCGGAGTGTATGCTGCCTTCGAACGCTGAACAATAAGGTAAAAGTTCTTCAGCGTGAATTGAGTCACGTTTTTTGCTCTTTTGGACATTTTTTCGCGCGGAGAGCGATAACTCAATCCAAACTGCGGACTTGAGTTCGGTGCGTCTGCACGAGGGGCCACGCTCCAAGCTGTCTTTTCGTTTACAGCAGGGTACCTAAGCGCGGGGATGCCGCAAACCCCTTACGCGAGTGTCGTGCGGCCGGTGGTGTCGCGCCCGCGCGTCACTTGAAGAGCCTTTGCATTCTTGACTTGTGGAAGAGGCTACACGCTGAGACCGTCTTTCGATAGCTGTCGGTGTGCTGGAGGGAATGCCACATGCGGGTCGCTTAATTTTTTTGTACAGAAGATGGGTGGAATGGTGGGTTGCGAACGGTCCTCGCAATCTTGCTCTGGTGCCCATCGTGATAGCACCGTATGATGGAACTTAGGCTGGGCTCTACTCGCTCGTGTTGCGCGATGAACCTGGTTAGCACTGCTACCCGAGTTACGGGGAGGTGGTGCTACACCGTCAGGTGCGTAAGTTAGCTAGCAGCAACGGTTTTTTCTGGTTTGGATGGAGCCCCGTCCACTCCGCCAGTTAAAGACAAACCGCCCAGTTGCAAGACTGCGGCGGTTTTTTCTTGTGCGCTTCAGAATGGGTTTGATCTGGAGTGCGGTCGCTATAGGCAGCGTGCCGCACTCAAGTTGCTCGCTCCAGCCTTCCCAGGCGCACCAGTCCGGAGGAGAGCGCGGTCCCGCAGACGATGATCACGCCGCAGGTCACCATCCAGGGCGTGATGCTTTCGCTCAAAAAAAACACACCGTACATCAGTGCAAACACCGGGACCAGGAACGTGACGGTCAGCGCCTTCGATGGACCCGCTTTCTCGATGATGCGGAAGAACAGGATGTAGGCGATGGAGGTGCAGAACAGGGCCACTGCCGCGAGCGCACCCCAGGCGCCCAGACTCACCGGTGCCTCGGGCCAGAGCCAGAACGTGGGCAGCGCCAGGCCGAGCGCAGCGCCGATCTGGCTGCCGGTGGCCGTGGCGAGGGGGTGTGCGCCGGTCAGGTAGCGCTTGGTGTAACTGGCGGCCAGGCCATAACACGTGGTGGCCAGCAGACAGGCGCCCATGGCCAGCAAGGTCGTTCCGGTGGAGGCGGCGCCGGCCACGCCGGTGGCGCTGAATCCGGATTTCCCGATCACCAGCAGCGTCACGCCGACAAAGCCGATCAGCAAGCCCAGCATGCGGGAGCCGCTGGGTCGGTCCTTGAGCCAGAGCCAGGCCACCACCGCACCGGTCAGGGGCACGGTGGCGTTGAGGATGGAGGTCAGGCCGGTGGTGATGTGCAACACGGCGAAGGCAAACAGCGCAAACGGAATGCCCGAGTTCAGCAGGCCGACGAACAGGATGGGTTTGGCGCGTTGCCGGAAGTCGGCCCAGACGCCTTTGACGAGAAAGACCGGCAGCAGGAACAGCGCGGCGAGTGCGACCCGCAAACCCGCCGTGGGCAGTGCGCCGAATTCGGCAGCGCCCAGGCGCATGAACAGGAAGGAGGAGCCCCAGAGGGCGGCGAGCAGGAAAAACTCAAGAAGGAGGGCGGGCGACATGGGCTCAGTGTGCCGGCAAAGGCTGTGCGGCGGGGTTGCCCGTTGATGTTGTTTGCCCCTGCGATTGATGCGCTTTGTCGATCAATGCGCCTTCGAGCCGCAGCAGGAATCGCTTGCGGTCAAGCCCGCCGGCATAGCCGGTGAGCGCGCCCTGAGCGCCGACCACCCGGTGGCATGGCACCACGATGCCCAGGGGATTGCGCCCGATGGCCGCGCCCACGGCGCGCACCGCTGCGGGTTTGCCGATGGCGCGGGCCAGTTCGCCGTAGCTCCGTGTCTGGCCAAAAGGAATGTCGAGCAGCGCGCGCCAGACCGAAGACTGAAATGCGGTGCCCGCGGTCAGATCCAGCGGCAGGTCAAAGTGGTTGAGTCGGTGTGCAAAAAAGGCGGTCAGCTGGTCGGCCGCGGTGTTCAGGATGGCGTTGTCCTGAACGGGTGTCCAGTCCAGGATCTGGCTTTCTGCAGGCCTGTGGCGCTGGTCCATGAACCAGACGCCACTCAAACCCGAGGGCGTGGCGGCCAGCAGCAACGGGCCCAATGGCGATGCGATGGTGGCTTTCACCCGATGTGTGGTGTGGTTCACGGTGTGGGTACTCCTGAGGTCGGGATGGGGATATCAAACGTGCCGGCCCAGGCGCGAATCGCAGCGTAACTGCGCCAGGGGCGCCAGGCGGTTGATTGCCGGCCGGCTTCGAGAGTGGCCGCCCGGCCTCGCCCCTCGATACCGAGCGCCTTGATCAGGGCCACGTCGCCCTCGGGCCAGGCATCGGGCCAGCGCAGGGCCCGCATGGCGATGTATTGTGCGGTCCAGGGACCGATGCCCGGCAGGGCCTGCAGGGCTTGGGTTGTGGTGCGCACATCGGCATGGGCGTTCAGCACCAGGCTGCCTTCCAGCACCGCACGGGCCAGGGACATCAAGGCTTCCTGGCGTTGGCGCACGATGCCCAGCTCGCCCAGGGTGTTGGCGCTGACGCTGGCCAGTGCCTGGGCGGTCGGGAAGAGGCGGTGCAACGGCGGATGCGGTGTGGTGATGACATCCCCCAGTCGCTCGGTCAGCCGGATGGCCAGGGTGCGCGCTGCCGCCACCGTGATCTGTTGCCCCAGGATGGCACGCACGGCCAGTTCGAAACCGTCGAAACAGCCCGGTACGCGCAGACCGTCGCCCTCGGGAAAGTCGGCGTGCAACACGGCGTTGATGGCCTGCGGATGGGCGTCGAGGTCGAACAGGGCACGCACCCGCCAGATCACGGCCGGCAGCACGGGGAGCAGGCTGTCGCTGACCTGCAGCCACAGCCGGTGGGCATCAAGGTCGAAGCGCGCGGAGAACCAGCCGGTGTGCATCGATCCGCCGGATTCGAGCCGTGCCGTTCGTTGCAGGCTGAGGGGGGCATCTGGCTGGGCGTTTTCGATGCCGGGAAGTTGCCGTTCGGCGAGAAAGCGCAAGAGCGCTGCGGCGTCGAAAGGTGGTCTCCAGAACAGCTGAACCGGGGTGCTGTCGCCGTGGCCGGTGGTGCTGGGCGGCTGTCTGCGCATCTGGCTGGGGCTCAGGCTGTAATGGTCCCCAAAGGCGGCGTTGAAACGGCGCAGGCTGGCGAAGCCGCTGGCCAGGGCGATCTGGCTGATGGGCAGCGCCGTGTCGGCGAGCATCTGCTTGGCTGCCAGCAATTTGCGCGTGAGCAGGTATTGCAGCGGCGAGACGCCCAGGCGGTCTTCAAAAATACGGCGCAAATGGCGGTCGCTCACGCCCAGACGCGAGGCGAGCCGCGCCACCGTGGCGCCGCCTTCGATGGCCCCGGGCCAGTTCTGCGGGTTGTCCAGCCATTGCGTGGCTTGTTGCACGAGGATGTTGCGCGCGTCCTCGGTGGACCAGTGCCGCTGCAGCGGTGCGAGTTCCGGACGGCAACGCAGGCAGGGCCGGAAGCCCGCCTGTTCGGCCTGGGCCGCGTGCTCGAAGAAGCGGCAGTTCTCGCGCCGCGGCGTGCGCACGCGGCAGACCGGCCGGCAATAGATGCCAGTGGAGGTGACCGCGGTGAAGAACCGGCCGTCAAACCGGGCGTCGTGTGAACACAGCGCGCGGTAGCGGGCGTCGTCGTCGGTGGATTCGGGGGTGTCCATGGCGCCGATGTTAGAACCTCGCCCGCCTTTTGACTGGCCGTTTTCGGACCTGTGCTGCCAGCCTCGGTCAGCCTCGCCACCTACAATGAGGGGATTGCCATCCACAGCTCCCATTCATGCAACTCGCGGCATCCATCTTCAAGGCTTACGACATCCGGGGTGTCGTTCCCGATACCCTGAACGAAGAGGTGGCCGAAGCCCTCGGGCTGGCTTTTGGAACGCAGGCTCTCCAGCAGGGTGAACACACCGTGGCCGTGGGCCGTGACGGCAGGCTGAGTGGACCGGCCCTGTCGGCGGCTCTGATCCGCGGTCTCGTCGCGGCGGGTGTCGAGGTGATCGACATCGGCCTGGCCACCACCCCCATGTTGTACTTCGCCGCCCACACGCTGTGCACCAGCGGCATCCAGGTCACCGGCAGCCACAATCCCAAGGACTACAACGGTTTCAAGATGGTGCTGGGTGGCCGCGCCATTTACGGCGATGACATCCAGGCGCTGCGCCGGATGATGGAGGTCGAGAACTGGCAGCGGACGGACGGTGGCCGGGTGCGCCATGTGGACGTGGGCGCCGCCTACAGCGACCGGATTGTGGGCGACGTGAAACTCCAGCGCCCGATGCGGCTGGTGATCGACTGTGGCAATGGCGTGGCGGGTGCCTCGGCCCCGGCGCTGTTCCGCGCGCTCGGGTGCGAGGTGATCGAGCTGTTCAGCGAGGTGGATGGCAACTTTCCGAACCACCACCCGGACCCGAGCAAGCCGGAAAACCTGCAGGACGTGATCCGCACCCTGCGCGAGACCGGCGCCGAACTCGGCCTGGCCTTCGATGGCGATGGCGACCGCCTCGGCATCGTGACCCAGGGCGGCAACAACATCTACCCCGATCGCCAGATGATCCTGTTTGCGCGCGACGTGCTGTCGCGCGTGCCGGGTGGCCATATCCTGTTCGACGTCAAGTGTTCGCAGCGCCTGGCGCCTGCGATCGAGGCCGCGGGGGGCGTGGCGCACATCTACAAGACCGGGCATTCGCTGATCAAGGCGCGCATGAAGGAACTGGACAGCCCGCTCGGGGGTGAGATGAGTGGTCACATCTTTTTCAAGGAACGCTGGTACGGTTTCGACGACGGCACCTACGCGGGTGCGCGCCTGCTCGAAATCCTCAGCCGCAGCCCGGACGCCAACGCCGTGCTCGACGCCCTGCCCACCAGTTTCAGCACACCCGAGCTCAATGTGGCCTGTGTCGAAGGCGAGCCGCACACGGTGGTCGTGCAACTGGTCGAACTCGCCCGCTTCGATGCGCCGGCCCAGGTGTCCACCATCGATGGCGTGCGGGTGGACTGGCCCGATGGCTTTGGCCTGATCCGGGCCTCGAACACCACACCCGTGCTGGTGCTGCGTTTTGAGGGTCATACCCCCGAAGCCCTGCACCGCATCGAAGCCGCCATGCTGGACCTGCTCCGGCAGGCCAAGCCGGACGCGGTGGTGGGTGCCAGCGCACATTGACGCCTTGACCAGGGTGATGACCGCCTACAACCCCGCGGAGGCAGAGCCCCTGTTTTCGATGTCGCTGAATGCCGTCACGGTGGTGGTGGTCACGCACGAGAGTGCGCATTGTCTACGGGCGCTCGACAGCCTCTTGTCACGTTGCGGCGAGGTGATCATCTCTGACAACGGCAGTGGTGACGGCACCCCCGAGCAGGCGACCAGGCGCTGGCCCCATGCGCGTGTCCTCGCACATGGTCGCAATCTGGGGTTTGGCGCGGCGAACAACAAGGCGCTCGAACAGGTGCGCACGCCTTTTGCCTTTCTGCTCAATCCGGACTGCGAGATTTCCGTTGCGGGTCTGACCGAGTTGCTGCATTTCGCTGATGAACTGCCCGCGAGCGCTGTCCTGGCGCCGCAACTGGTCAGCGTATCCGGCAAAGCCGAGATCAACTACCGCTGGCCACAAACCCTGTGGGTATCCCGGGGCCCCGCCGCCAGTGGACCCGCCTGTGTGGGTTTCGTCTGCGGTGCGGCGATGCTGCTGCGCATGAGTTGTTTCCAGGACATCGGGTTTTTCGATGAACAGTTTTTTCTGTACTACGAAGACGATGATCTGTGCCTTCGCCTGTTCAACGCCCATCTGAACCTGGTGGTGGTGCCGTCCGTACGGGCGGTTCACCACTCCAGGGGTTCTGTTCGGGGCGCTGCACCGTGGCGTCATGAATTCGGTCGCGGCTTCCATCATGCCCAGTCCAAACTGATATTCGCCAGGAAGTACCGCTCGCTTGCGGATACTGCAAAGTTGCGTCGTTGGCTGTTGTTCACCACGGCGGCGAGCTTGCCTTTTCGGGCCTTGCTTTTTTCTCCGAAGTTGTTGGCACGCATGCTGGGGCGCTGGCGCGGCTTGTTGAGCTGGAGGGCTGATGACTGAATCGGTTGAACGAATGCCCACGCTGTGCATCGGCATCCTCACGCTCAACGAGGCACATCGCATCGCGAACTGCATCCAGAGTGCAGCCTTTGCCGACCAACTGCTGGTCATTGACAGCGGAAGCAGTGACAACACCTGCGAAATTGCCAGAGAGTTGGGTGCGCAGGTGCACGCTTATCCGAACTGGCAGGGGTTTGCTGAACAGCGCAACCGCTTGCTGAGTCATGTCGAGACTGACTACGTCTTTTTTCTTGATGCCGACGAAGTGATCCCTGAGCCACTGCGACAAGAGATATGCAGAGCGGTGACCTCGGGTGAACACGCGGTCTGGAAGGTGTTCTGGGACCAGGTAGCGTTTGGACGCACCTTGAATCACATGGCCAAGTCTTCAGGTGGTGTCTGGCGCTTGTTCAGAACCGATCAGTTGCTCGGTTACGAAGGGGTGGTGCACGAGCGCGCGATTGTTCGTGAACCCGGTACCCCGGTCAAGACGTTCCAGGCCCGTCTGTCCCATCACTCCCGAGAGACGGTTTATGGCGGGCTGCTCAAACTCGCGCAATACGCCCAACTGGGTGCTGTGCGACGCGTGCGGGCGGGCAAGCGCGGCGGCATTCTCCGCGGCATGGCGTCTGCCCTGAACAATTTTATACGCCTCTACTTTTTTCGCCGCGGTTTTCTCTGTGGTGCCCATGGTTTTCTGTTTTGCCTGCTGGTTTCACTCGAGTGCTTTTTTCGCTACGTGATCATCAAGTACGACCGCCCGGTAGAAGGTCAACCTCTGGTCAAGCGATGATTCGATGGACCTATCCGAGTGAAGTGATGATGCTGGTACAGCGATGAAGGTATTGATGAATTTTCGTTTTTTCGCCAGAAACGCCGCTATATACAGTCTGGTTCTGGTCTATGTGGCGTTTCCGATGTCGGTGGCGTTGGCCAATAGCCTGCTGTTCTTGACGCTTCTGCTCTGGTTGTTGAGTATGAAAGCAGAGGACTGGCGTCCTTTTTTCATGCAGGCCTGGCGCAATCCGGTCGTGCGTCCCGCACTGGCTCTGACTGTGCTCATCATGGTCGCGGCTTTCTGGTCGCCTGCCCCCTGGGGCGATATTGCGGGCTACTTCAAGAAGTACGTCAAATTTCTGGTGCTGCCGGTTTTCATCAGCCTGCTGGTGCAGCGGGAGCACCGCAGTCATTGTTGGTGGGCGTTTGGTCTGGCCATGTTGTTTACCCTGGTGTCAACCTGGCTCAACGTGTGGTTCGATGTGCCCTGGTCGAGAACCGAGAATCAGGGGTTCGGCGTGGACCACACGGTGTTCAAGGACCACATATCCCAGGGCATCATGATGGCCTTCTTCGTGTGCCTGTCTGCGCATTGGGCCTACAAGTCGGTGAGCCGGTGGCTCGCCGCGTTCTGGTGGATGGTGGCGATCCTGGGGTCTGTGAGCATTTTGTTCCTGTCCCAGGGCCGGACCGGCTACCTGAGCGTGGTGTTCTCGGCTCTGATCTTTGCGATGGTGGCCATGGGAGGTCGACTCAAAGCCTTGCTGGGCACCGTCACGGTGGCGGCCGTGTTGCTGGTGCTGGTGTATGCGGTCTCGCCGCAGTTCCAGCAGCGCAGCGCGCTGGCCCTGAATGAAGCTCGTACCAGCAGCCTGAAGTCGGTGACCTCGGTCGGCGCGCGCATCGAGGTATGGCGTTTCATGGCCCGCAGTTCAAAGACCACGACGCTGCTGGGGGAGGGGACGGCGTCCTATCCGGTTCTGGCGAAGTCCTACTTCGAAGATCCCGAGTTCTGCGCCGTGGTCTGCCCGCATCCCCACAATCAGTTTCTCCTGTTTTATTTCGAACTGGGTTTGCTGGGCCTGCTGCTGTTTTTCTGGCTGATCCTGTCCATCGTCCGGCAGGCGATGGTGTACCAGTCGACGCACCGGGCCTTGATGCTGGCGTTCGTGGTGATCATGGTGATTTCGAACATGACCCACAGCTCGCTTTGGTTGTCGACGGAGAGTCATTTCTTCATTCTGGTGACCACTTTGCTGATGGCATCGGCCCGTTTGCCCAGGACCGCGCCGGCCAAAGGCACTCCTCAGGCGGACGGTATCGCTTCAACCTCGTAACCCGCCAGAAGCAAGGGCCAGTGCGTTTCGTCCCAGTAAAAGGGGGAACGTCGGATGCGCTCCTTGCGCAATGAACGCAGCAGTCGAGCGAGGTTTTGCTCTTTCCACGTTTCTCCCGTACGGACCTCGCATTTGTCGAAATCCACGATCCAGGCCTGCCGGCATTCGTCAAGCAGCAGGTTGTGGCAGTTCAGATCGGAATGGATCACCTGACGGTCGTGCAGCCGTCGGATCGCGAGGCCCAGCGCACGCCACTCGTCGTCGCCCAGCGGCGCCTGTGAAAGGCGTTGCGCGACATTCTGCGTGCCCGGAATCATGGCCACCAGGATGTCGGCGGTGTACCACAAGCCGCTGAGCAGCTGTCTGGCTGCCACCGGTGCTGGCACTGGCAGCCCCCAGGCGCGCATCCGGCGCAGCAGGGCGTATTCACCCATGGCCCGGCTGTCTGGTGCCCGACTGCGCCAGTAGCGATCGGGGCTGAACCGCGCCATCATTCCGCCACGCCGGTAGTGGCGCAACACCACCTCTTGGCCTTCAAGCTGCAGCCTGTGGGCTTGACCGCGTCCACTGCCGGTGGCCAGTGCGGTGGCGCCTTCTTCGGGATCAAACAGCCTGGGGCTGCATTGCGTGAGCATGGCCGGGTCGTGCCAGAGTGTCTGGTTCGTCAGCGACTGTTGCAGCACCTGGGTCAACAAGCCGGGCTGCGTGGGTTGCCACAAGGGTCTGAGCGCCTGCAGGCTGCGCTGGCTGCTGCCCTGTTGCCGCTCGACGAAGTGGCGCGCCTGTTCACCTTTGTCGGCCAGCCGGGCCGGTTCGTCCAGCCAGCGCCCGGCGGTTTCCAGCAGTTCCCGGGCCGACGCGACGCGTTCGCCGAGGCCGTGGGCTTCGATCTCCTGATAAAGGCTCTGGAAGTGCTGCGTGTGCGGACCGAACAGCACAGGTTTGCCGCAGGCCAGCGCTTCGAGCGCGTTGTGGCCACCGATGGCTGCCAGGCTGCCGCCGATGAAGCACACGCTGGCGTGGGCGTACCAGAGTCCGAGTTCGCCCATGGTGTCGGCCAGGAACACACCCGTTTCCGGTGCCGGCACTTCCTGCCGGCTGCGCCGGGCACAGGGCAGCCCTGTCTGATCGATCAACCGGGCGACGGCATCGAAGCGCTCAGGGTGCCGGGGCACCAGGATCAGGACGCAGCCAGGATGGCGCGCAGCAAAGGCCGGCCAAGCCGCCAGCAGGGCGTCTTCTTCGCCTTCGTGGGTGCTGCCAGCCACGATCACAGGGCGCCCGCGAAGCCATCGCAGCTCCTGCGAGCCAGCCGGTGCAACGGGTTGGTCAAACTTGAGGTTGCCGGTTTCCAGCAGGCGTTCGTCGGGTACGCCCAAGGCCCGCAGGCGTTCGGTGGTCGGGGTGTCGGCCGTCGCAACCAGCGCGAGCTGTGCCCAGACAGGCTGCATCAGCGCCTGCCAGCGCCGGTAGGAGGCGGCCGAGGCTTCCGACAGCCGGGCGTTGACCAGCGCGACCGGGATTGAGCGCTGGCGACATTGCAGCAGCAGTTCGGGCCATAGCTCGCGCTCCACCAGCACCACCAGTTGCGGTTGCAGGCGATCCAGAAAACGGGCTGTTGCGCCGGGCGTGTCGAACGGGAAGAAGACGTGCTGGATGGCGTCGCCCCAGTGGCTGCGCAGCTGGCGCGCACCGGTGGGCGAGTGGGTGCTCACGGTCAGCGTGTGGACGGGCCATTCGCTGCGCAGGGCGTCGATCAACGGCCGCGCAGCCTGCACCTCACCGACCGAGGCCGCGTGGATCAGCAGACCTCCCACCGATGCGGGCGCGGGTTCGGTGAAGCCGAGCCGCTGACCCAGGTGCTGGCGGTAGCCGGCATCCTTGCGGCCCCGCCACCAGAGCCAGGCCAGCATCGGCAGCGTCAGCCCCCTCAGCAGCAGCCGGTAGCCCCGGTGCGCCAGCGGGATGGATGTCACCGCCAATGGTCGGCGACCCACTGGGTCGGCATCACGCGCCGGTACCACTTGCCGCTGACACCGGCAATCGCATCGGGCGGGTTGGGTTTGCCGTGGAACGCGACGATGCGCGCACCCTCGGGGATCGTGGGCGGTTTGAACCAGCCCATGATGCCGCGTTGCAGGCAGTGGCGTTTGAAGCTGCGGCACCAGGCGTCGGGCCAGTAGCTGAGCTTGCCCTGGCGCGCCAGGTAAAGGGTGATGAACTCCTGCTCGTTGCGCACGGTGCTGATCGAGGCCGGGTAGTCGTTCTTCAGGTGCTCCAGCGCATCGGCGTGGGCGCCGATGGTGTAGACATAGCAGGAGGTGTTGCCCGTGCCATCGCGCTTGTCCCATTCCTTGATGACGATGAACTCGCCAGCTTGTTCAAAGAAAGGGTCGAGGCTGTCGAGGATCACGATGTCCAGGTCGAGGAACAGCGTGCGGCCTTGCAGGTCGTACAGCGGGCTGGCGAAGCTGGTGAGCTTGAGCCAGCCGTGGCCAAAGGTCCAGGGCTTGCGCTGGTCGAACTCGTCGAATCCGACCATGGGAATCGGTTTGACCTCGATGGCGGGGTCGATGCCGGCACCGTCGTCGGTCAGGCAGACAAAGCGGAACGGCCGGTGGAGGTGGCGGCTGACCATGCTGTGCAGTTTGTTGACGTACTCGGGGCCGTACTTCTTGCCCCATTTGATGCACAGCACATTGACCGCTTGCATGAATCACCCTTCGCTGGATCGCGCAGCCCCTGGCGACATGCCCGGGCGGCGAGGTGCCGCAGTTTACCGCGCCAAAAGGGTGTTGATGGGCTGCAGGTCTTCGGCCTTGAGCAGGCCACCGGCCTGCTTCAGGCGCAACTGTCCCACCAGCACGTTGTAGCGCGCCTGGGCGAGGTCGCGCTTGGTCTGGAACAACTGGCTCTGGGCGTTGAGCACATCAATGTTGATGCGCACGCCCACCTGGTAACCGAGCTGGTTGGCGTCGAGGGCGCTCTGGCTGGAGGCTTCGGCGGCTTCCAGTGCCTTGACCTGGCTCAGGCCCGACAACACGCCGAAGTAGGCGCTGCGGGTGGCCTGGCCGATGTTGCGCAGGGCCGTTTCACGGTCGGCGCGGGCCTTCTCCACCAGGGCCAGGGTTTCCTTGACGCGGTTCTCGATGGCGTAGCCGGCGAACAGCGGCAGGTTGAACTGCAGACCCACGCTGGCGGTGTTGGTGCGCACGTTGCCGGCCGTGGGTATCGTGGTACTGGGGCCGCGCGCGACCTGGTACTGACCCACCAGATCCAGCGTGGGCTTGTGTCCGGCCTGCGCCTTCATCACTTCAATCTCGGCAATTTCGAAGCCCTTGTCAGCCTGGCGCACCAGGGGGTGTTCGCGCTGCGCCTGCAGCACCCAGGCTTCGGGATCGGCCGGTTGAACCGGTTCCAGGTTGACGGCGGTGGCCAGCGGCCTGGGGCTGGTGTTGTCCTTGCCGACCAGCTGGTCCAGCGCCAGCTTCTTCACGCGCAGATCGTTGCTGGCGGCGATTTCCTGGGCCAGCACCAGGTCGTAGCGGGCCTGGGCTTCGCGCGAATCGGTGACGGTGGTCGTGCCCACCTCGAAGTTGCGCTTGGCAGAAGCCAGCTGCTCCGCCACGGCGGCTTTCTGGGCCTGAACGAAGGTCAGCGTGTCTTGCGCCGCGACCACGTCGAAGTAGGCCTGCGCGGTGCGCACGATCAGGTCCTGCTCGGCCGTCTCCAGTTGGGCCTTGGCCACCTCGATCGACAACTGGCCCTGCTCGTTGGTCAGGCGGTTGACCGGGCGGTACAGCGGCTGGCTGGCGGACAATGCGAGGTTCTGGCTGTCGGCGCTGCGGCTGCCCGTCGCTGCGCTGCTGTCCACATTGGCCCAGTTGACGCCTGCGCCCAGGCCGACCTGCGGCAGCAAGCCTGCCTTGGCCTGCTCGGCCTTGGCCAGATTCGCCTCGTACTGCGCGCGCGCCGCCTGCACGGTGGTGTCAAACCCCCGGGCCATGTCGTACATCTCGACCAGGTTCTGTGCCTGCGCTCCGCCGGAGATACCCAGTGCCAGCAAAGCAGCCAGCGCGAGCGGCTTCAGGAAGAGTGGGCGCGGCTTCGACGTGGTGTGGGCGGACAAGGTGGTCATGAGGGTTCCTTTGGGTAACAGGCGCGGAAAGCGGAGTAGCGGCTTCAATACACCGGTACGGACGGATCCCGCTCGCGGGCCCAGGCGTTGATGCCGCCGTGGATGTTCACCACCTCGGAGAAGCCGTTTTGCATCAGGAAGTGCACCACCTGCGCACTGCGCGCGCCGTGGTGACAGAGGCAGGCCACGGGCTGGTTGCGGTCGAGTTCCAGGTAGCGCGCCGGCACACTGCGCATGGGCATGTGGACCAGGTCGAAGCCATCGGGCTTGACGGCCGCGGTCTGGAACTCCCAGGGTTCGCGCACGTCGAGCACGACGGGACGTAGGTCCGGCGACTTCGTTCGGGCCTGTTCAAGCCATTCGGTGATCTGGGCGGGGTGGATCGAGATCATGGGTTCGGTCGTGTGAGCGAATACGGCGGGGGTGCTGTCTCAGAACTGGAAACGCGAAGGCTCGGAAAAGTTCCGCAGGCGCGGGGCCATGGTGTCCCAGGGCTGTGCGGTGACGTACGACGCTTCGCCGGTGCGCGTGATGAAGGTGGCGCGCATGACGGGCTCGTTGCCCACGATGGCGGCCAGGCGACCACCCGGAGCCAGCAGCGACAGCAGCGCCGGCGGGACTTCGGCCACCGAGCCGCTGAGCAGGATCACGTTCCAGGGGGCTTCGGCAGCGCAGGCGGCGAAGTTGTTCGCTGCCGCATCGGCCACACGCACGTCGGCGTTGGTGAAGCCGGCTTTCTGCAGGTTTTCACGCGCCGTGCGCGCGAGGGATGTGTTGACTTCCAGCGAGACCACGCGCTGAGCCAGGCTGGCCAGCAGGGCGGCCATGAAGCCGCTGCCAGCACCGATTTCGAGCACCTTGTCGGTCGGCTGGATGGCGAGGTCCTGCAAAAGACGGGCTTCCACGCGCGGTGCCAACATGCATTCACCCTCCACGGCGGGGTGCGTCAGCGGCAGCTCCATGTCGACAAAGGCCAGCGCCTTGTGGGCAGCGGGCACAAAGTCCTCGCGGCGCATCCTGGCCAGCAGCTCCAGCACCTGTCGGTCGAGCACCTCCCAGGGGCGGATCTGCTGCTCGATCATGTTGAAGCGGGCCTGGTCGAAGCTGATGGGGGTCTGAGAAGTCATGTTTGATACTCCGGTGGGTATATTAGCCGATCCTGATGCATTTTACTGAGCGCCATCCGCTGCGGCCCTGACGGCCGTGCTGTCATCGGCGCGTCCAGCCCCGAACAGGCGGCGCAGCCAGTGGGCGAGATCGTCCATGTAGCAGTACACCACGGGCACCACCACCAGCGTCAGCAGCGACGAGGTGATCACGCCGCCGATCACGGCCTGGCCCATGGGCGCGCGCTGTTCCGAACCTTCGGTGAGCGCAAAAGCCAGCGGCACCATGCCGAACACCATGGCCAGCGTGGTCATGAGGATGGGGCGCAGCCGCACCCTGGCGGCCAGCAGCAGGGCGTTTTCGCGGTCCAGCGGCGCGGCGCCGTCCAGCCCGCGGCGCGCACGGATGGCGAAATCCACCAGCAGGATGGCGTTCTTGGTCACCAGGCCCATCAGCAGCACGATGCCGATCACCGAAAACATGCTGATGCTCGATCCGAACATCAGCAGCGCGAGCACCACGCCGATCAGGGTCAGCGGCAGCGAGGTCATGAGCGCCAGCGGCTGCAGGAAGCTCTGGAACTGGCTGGCCAGGATCATGTAGATGAAGATGATGGCAAGCGCCAGCGCCGACACCGCGTAGCCGAACGACTCCTGCATGTTCTTGGTCGAGCCGCCGAACTCGTAGCGGTAGCCGGGCGGCATGGTGATGGTGTCGAGCACCACGCGAATATCGGCCGACACGTCGCCGGCCGAGCGGCCGTACACGTTGGCATTGATGGCCACCTCGCGGTTCAGGTTGCGGCGGTTGATCTGGTTCGGCCCGGTGGATTCCATCACCTGCGCCACCTGGCCCAGGCGCACCACGCGCGCGCTGCCGTCCGCCGCGGTGCCCACCACGAACGGCAGTTGCTCCAGATCGCTGGTGCGCGCGCGCTGCCCGGGTGCCAGGCGCACGTTCACGTCGTAGCTCTCGCCGTCGGCGGCGCGCCAGTTGCCCACCGTCTGGCCGGCCACCAGGGTGCGCAGGGTGCTCGCCACCGTGGCGGCGTTCAGGCCGGCGTCGGACGCGATCTCGCGCCGCATCACCACGTCCACCGTCGGCTTGTCGGGTTTGACGCTGGCGTCCAGATCAACCAGGCCGACGATGGGGCGGATGCGCTCCATCACCTGAGCGGTCAGCCGCTCCAGTTCGGCCAGGTCGTCGCCCTGCAGCGAAAACTCGACCTGCTTGTTGCCGCCAACCGGATCGAGCAGGCCGGCGTGGGTCACGTTGATGCCGGGCACGGTGCGCAGGCGCTCGCGCAGCTTCGCTGCCATGGTGTCGGCGTTGATGCTGCGGTCCTTGCGGTCCACCAGGCGCACGTAGACGCTGGCGTACATGGTGCCCTGGGCGTTGCCGGTGTTGATGGTCGAGAGGGTGTACTTGACCTCGGGGAACTCACGCAGGATCGCCTCGACCTGCCGCGTCTTGGCTTCGGTGGCTTCGAGCGATGAGCCCACCGGCGTGTGGAAGGTGAGCGAGGTTTCGGAGAAATCGGCCTTGGGCACGAACTCGGTGCCCAGCAGGGGCAACATGAACAGGCTGCCCACGAAGGTGACCAGCGCCAGGCCCAGCGTGGCCAGCTTGTGCTGCAGCGACCAGCGCAGCGTGCCCTGGTAGAGCTCGGTCAGGTCGTCCTGCACGCGGTCGAACCAGCCGGTGACGCGGCCAATGGTCTTGTCGTACAGCGTCACGGGCGCGGCGTGTCGGCCGTGTTTTTCGATTTCCGGGTCGTGCCAGATCGAGGACAACATCGGGTCGAGCGTGAAGCTCACGAACATGGAGATCAGCACGGCCGCCACCATGGTGATGCCGAACTCGTGGAAGAATTTGCCGATGATGCCGCCCATGAAGCCGATGGGCAGGAACACCGCCACGATGGACAGCGTGGTCGCCAGCACGGCCAGGCCGATCTCCTGCGTGCCGTCCATGGCGGCATCGAACGGGCGCTTGCCCATCTGCACGTGGCGCACGATGTTTTCGCGCACCACGATGGCGTCGTCGATCAGCAGGCCCACCGAGAGCGTGAGCGCCATCAGCGTGATCATGTTGATGGTGAAGCCGAACAGGTTCATGAAGAAGAAGGTGCCGATCACCGAGATCGGCAGCGTCAGGCCGGTGATCACGGTCGAGCGCCACGAGTTCAGGAACAGGAACACGATCAGCACGGTGAGCAGCGCGCCTTCGATCAGCGTGCGGCGCACGTTGTCCACCGACACGCGGATGGGCCGCGAGCCGTCGGCGATCGGCTCCAGCCGCACACCCGGCGGCAGCTCGGCCTGGAGCGATGTGATGGTGGCTTTCAGGCCATCGGTCACCGCAATCGTGTTCTCATCCTGCGCCTTCTGCACCTGCATCAGCAGGGTGCGCTGGCCGTTGTAGAGCGCCAGGCTCTCCACCTCTTCGGTCGCATCGGTCACGCGCGCCACCTGGGCCAGGCGCACGGCGCTGCCGCCGCGGCGCGCCACGATGATGTCCTCAAAGTCTTTCGGATTCTTCAGGCGCGAGAGCACCTGCACCACGCGGTCGCGCTCGGTGGTCTTGAGCGTGCCCACGGGCAGGTCCTGGTTTTGATTGCGCACCGCGGTGGTGATCTGTTCGGCGGTGATGCCCAGTGCCTCCATGGCGGCCGGGTCGAGGTCGATGTTGACCGCGCGCCGCGTGCCGCCCACCAGCGTGACCGAGCCCACGCCGCGCACGTTTTCCATGCGCTTCTTGAGCGTCTGTTCGGCCCAGGTGGTGAGTTCCACCGCGCTCGGCGCCTTGCCGTTCACGCTTTCGGGAATCACCGCCACGGACCAGATCGAACGCGCCGCCGGATCGAAGCGCAGCACGCGCGGTTCCTTCACGTCGTCGCGGAAGGTCGGTCGCAGGATGGCGATTTTTTCGCGCACGTCTTCGGCCGCCTTGCGCCCGTCGATGTGCAGCTGGAACTCGATGATGACGACCGACTGGCCTTCGTAGCTGCGCGAGGTGAGCGTGTTCACGCCCGCGATCGCGTTGACCGCTTCCTCCACTTTTTTCGTGACCTCGCTCTCCACGATGCCGGGCGAAGCGCCGGGGTACTCGGTGGTGATCACCACCACCGGGAAGTCGATGTTGGGGAACTGGTCCACCTTCAGGCGCTGGAACGAAAACAGCCCGAGCACCACGAAGGCCACCATCACCATGGTGGCAAAGACCGGGTTGCGCAGCGAGATCTGGGTGAACCACATGGTGCGCTGCTCAGTGCGATGCGGTGGGTTGCGCTGGCGCGGTGCCCGCAGCGGTCGGGCCCGTCAGCGTCACCGCCGTGCCCTCGCGGATCAGGCCGGCCTGCACGCGCAGCAGCGTGGTGCCCACGGGAGCCTGCGCCAGGCCGTCGATCACCAGCATGGGCTCACCGTTGTGCAGGCCCTGGCGGCCCGGCACCACCGGCACGTGGGCGACCTTGCCATCCTGCACGGTCTGGATGTAGGGCTGCGGCTTGTCGTTGCGCACCGCCGAGAGTGGCACCGCCGGCGCGCTGAGGCGCCCGGTGACGATCTGCCCCTGGGCGAACAGGCCCTGGCGCATGCCCACGACCGCCGGCACCCGCAGGTACACCAGCACGCTGCGGCTGCCCGCCTGCACGCTGGGGTTGATGCGCACCACGGTGGCGTCCACCGGCTGGGCCAGGCCTTCCACCGTGAGTTGTGCTGTCTGGCCAGGTGCCACGGCCATGGCGTCGGCCGGAGCCAGGGCGGCTTCAAGTTCGAAGCTGGACAGGTCCACGACCTCCAGCACGCGGGCGTCAACGGCGACGCGTTCACCGTTCTGCACCAGACGGGCCGACACCTGACCGGTCAGCGGCGAGCGCAGCGCGGTGTCACCCAGGGTCTTGCGCGCGATGTCCAGCGCCGCGAGGGCAGCCTGGTGGTTGGCTTCGGCGGCGGCCAGGTTGTTGCTGGTGGTTTCCAGTGCGGTGGCCGAGATGAAACCCTGCTTCACCAGCGACTGGTTGTTGTCGAGTGCGCGGCGTGCGATGCTCACCTGCGCCATGGCCGACTTCGCCTGCTGTTCGGCCTGGCGCACGCGCGCCTGCGCTTCGGTGCTGTCGATGCGCGCCACCACCTCACCCGCGCGCACGCTCTCGCCTTCACGCTTCTGAAGGCCCTGCAGTTCACCGGCCACCCTGGCCTTGATGGCCGCGGTCTGCAGTGCCTTGAGCGCACCCGACACGCCCACCGTCTGCGCGAGATCCAGTGCCTGCACGGTCAACACGTCCTGCGGCGTCAACTGGTACACCGGTGCCTGCTGCATGGCCGCGGCGGCTGCGCTGGCGGCTTCGCCCTGCAGCTTGCGTTTGTTCAGCGCGCGCGCCACACCCAGGCCAATGGCCAGCACCAGGGCAGCCAGCAGCAGCCATTTCAGCCAGGGAGAACGTTGGGTGGACATGGTCAGAGCGGGGTGGTGTTGGTGGATGGGGCTGTCTGCACCAGCATGCCGCCGAGCAGGAGGTCCAGCTGGGTGTCGATGAAGGCCACAGGCTCGATCTGCTGCGAGGCGGGGCAGCACGGCGCCATGGAGTGCTTCCACATCAGCAGGAAAATCATGGGCGCGATCAGGCTGTAGATCGCGTATTCGAGCTCCATGGGCCGGAACTCGCCGCGGTCGATGCCGCGCTGCAGGATGCGCCGCAGCAGGTCGTGACCGGGGCTGATCACTTCCTGCTGGTAGAACGCCGCGATTTCGGGAAACATGCCGGCCTCGCTCATCACCAGCTTGGTGATGCCGGAGGCGGCTGTCATGCCGATGCGTTCCCACCATGCGTGCAGGCAGTGGCGCAGCAGTTCGGCACTGTTGCCTTCGAAAGCGTCCAGCTCCTGGTTCCACTCGCCAAAGCGCCCGGCGATGGTTTCCCGCACCACCGCCTTGAACAGGTCTTCCTTGCTCGGGAAATACAGGAACAGCGTGCCCTTGGAAACCCCCGCGCGCGCGGCCACCTCTTCCACCCGCGTGGCGGCAAAGCCCTTTTCAACGAACAGGGACAATGCCGCGTCCAGCAATTCACCCGGGCGCGCTTCCTTGCGGCGTTCACGGCGCTGGCGCGGGGCCTCTTCGATGGGGGACGTGAGGGGGAGAGAGGAGGATGGCATGGATTTAATGACCGACTGGTTATTAATATAACCCATCACCGATACCGCCGGCCCGACCGGGCCCATGCCAGACCCCGCGGGCGCCGAAATGCTCAGCCCAGCTTGATGCCCACGCGCGTGATGCGATTGCCCGCCATCTCGCGCACGCTCACCTCGGCCTGCCCAAGCAGCATGCTGTCGCCCACCACCGGCGGACGCTGCAATTCATTGAGCAGCCAGCTGGCGATATCCTGGGTGGAATCCGCCGGAACGGGCAGCCCATAAAAGGCGCAGAGGTTGTCCAACGACGTGCTGGCGTCGAGCACGAAGTCGCCGTAAACCAGCCGTGCCAGGGCGGTGTCTTCCGGGTCGGGCAGGGTCACACCCAGCCGCCTGGCGCTCCAGGCAATGGTCGAGCCCTGCAGCAGCAGGGAGGTGAGCACCACCACAAACGCCACGTTGAAGAAGGTCTGTGCACCCTGCACCCCGGCCATCACAGGAAACACCGCCAGCACAATCGGTACCGCACCGCGCAGACCCACCCAGGAAATGAAGGTGATCTCGCGTGCATTGAAGTGCAGCGGTGCCAGGCACAGCCACACCGAAA
This sequence comes from Hydrogenophaga sp., assembly GCA_030653975.1. Lineage (GTDB taxonomy): Bacteria > Pseudomonadota > Gammaproteobacteria > Burkholderiales > Burkholderiaceae_C > Hydrogenophaga. The sequence continues at coordinate 53,562 of JAURYH010000050.1, forward strand.
TGGGCCGGGCCACCAGCATCAGCACCAGCGACACACCGAGCGCGGGCCACAGTGTGCGCAGCAGGTCGGTGGGTGTGACCAGCAGACCCAGCAGCAGGAACATGCCCGCCTGCGACAGCCAGGCGTAGCCGTCCATGGCGGACAGCGAGGGCCTGACCTGCCGCCGCGCCCGGTTGCCCACCACCACGCCCATCATGTAAACCGCCAGAAACCCCGAGCCGCCAAACCAGGTGGTGCCTGCAAACACCGTGAGGCCACCAGACACCACCAGCAGCGCGCGGATGCCGCCGCCGCCATCCGAGCCGCGACCCAGGCGCTTGAGCAGCTCGGCCAGGGCCCAGCCACAGCCCAGGCCCAGCAACGCACCCCAGCCAAACTGCTGCAGCAGCGAAATCAGCACATCGCCAGCGCTGACGGCGTTGTTGTCACCGCTGCTCAGTGCCAGCGCAATGCCAATGAAGGTCAGGGTCAGGTACACCGCCATCGGGTCGTTCATGCCCGACTCGATCTCCAGCGTGGCCGCCACACGCTCGTTGAGCGTCACACCCGACGACTTGAGCAGCGAGAACACCGCCGCCGCGTCGGTCGACCCCACGATGGCGCCCACCAGCAAGGCCAGGGGCCACGACAAGTCCAGCAACCAATGCGCCGCCGCACCGGTGATGGCGGTGCACAGCACCACACCCACCGTGGCCAGCAGCAGCGAAGGCCGCAAACCGGTGCGAAAGGTGCGCATGTCGGTGCGCAGCCCGCCGTCCAGCAAGATCACCGCCAGTGCGACGTTGCCCACCCAGAAGCTCAGACGAAAGTCGTTGAACACCAGCCCACCCGGCCCGTCCACACCCGCCAGCGTGCCCACCACCAGAAACACCAGCAGGAAAGAAAAGCCGACACGCGCCGAAAACACACCGGCCAGCACGCTGAAGAACACCAGCGCGGCGGCCGCCAGCAGGGGCAGGGTGAGGAAATCGAGCGAGAGGGCCATGCGTGGAAGCTAACAGAAAGCGTGCCAAAAGGAGGCCTGCGGGATACATTACGTCAGGCTGCATGGTCACCCCGTGGCAGGTCGCCCGCGCCGTCAGCCGGGAGTCCATTCCATGACCGTCACGCTGCAAGCACTTCTCGGATTCATCGCCTGGACCTTGTTCCTGCTGGTCCTCATGGAGGGCATCCGGTCCTGGCTCGTCGCGACGGGCGTTGTGCCCGCCAACGGATTCAATCCGGACAACTCGAACCTCTCGCCCTTCATGCGGCGCCTGGCCCGGGCGCACGCGAACTGCCTCGAAGGCCTGCCCATCTTTGGCAGGCTCATGCTCGTCGCCGTTGTCGCGGACCGGTCGGCCATCACCGACCCGCTGGCCCGGGTGCTGCTCGCCGCCCGGATCGTGCAGTCCCTCATCCATCTCGCATCGACGTCGCCCGCCGCCGTGACGGCACGGTTCATCGCCTTCGGTGTGCAGATGGCGATCGCCGTGTACTGGGTGGTCGGGTTGGCCGTGCTGTAGGGCGCTACGGGCCTGCAGGACTGCCATGCCCGCTTCGACACCCTGCGCGGCGAGATGGAACCAGCTGTTTCAGAAGCGGCGGGTCGCCCGCCCACCGCAGGAGACCCCCATGACACACCGCACCGACCTCACCATCCAGCACCTCGGCCCGGCCGACACCGACGTGCTGCACCGCATGCTCGACGTATTCGGTCAGGCCTTCGAAGACCCCGACAGCTACGGCCACGCCCGGCCCGGGCCGGCCTACCTGCAGCGCCTGCTGGGCTCCAGCACCTTCATCGCGCTGGCGGCAGAGCAGGGCGGTGAAGTGGTCGGCGCGCTGGCCGCCTACGAACTGCCCAAGTTCGAACAGGAGCGCAGCGAGATCTACATCTACGACCTGGCCGTGCTCGCCACCCACCGCCGCCGTGGCGCGGCCACCGCGCTCATCCAGCATCTGCAGGCCCTGGCCGCGCAGCGCGGTGCCTGGGTGGTGTTCGTGCAGGCGGACCACGGCGACGACCCCGCCGTGGCGCTGTACACGAAGCTCGGCACGCGAGAAGACGTGATGCACTTCGATCTGCCCGTGCGCGGTGCATGAAAGGCGTGGCACCTGATGGGTTTGCCCTTGAACGGATCCCTGCCTGTTTTGAAAAGGTGATCCGACAGAGCTTGCGGGATTGAAGAAAATAGGTGCCTGAAATGAACGGACCCTCCCGCAGCGTTGCGCAGGGTCAGCGGGAAACCACACGTTGAAGGACTCAGGCACAGATGTTTCCAGCGCCCCGACACAGTGACGCCAACCACCTCCGGCTGGTGGCGGTGAAGCTCATCCACACGCTGGCCTGGGCCTTTTTCGCGGGGTGCATCTTCGGGATGCCGATCGCGTCCTGGGCGGGTCAGCATGGGCTGGCCGGGATACTGGCCATTCTGGTGCTGGTCGAGGTCATCATCCTCGCCCTGAATGGGTGGACATGCCCGCTGACGGCGGTGGCGGCCAGGTACACGGAAGACCGCGAGAGCAACTTCGACATCTACCTTCCGGTCTGGTTGGCGAGGTACAACAAACACCTGTTCGGGCCCCTGTACGTCGTGGCCCTGATCTATGCGGGGGTGAGCTGGGCGACGTCCGTATCTTCGTGAAACGGGTGACGCCCGCCGCGCACCAGGGGCGACCTCAGAAGGGGCCAGCCCGGGGCCAACCGGAAAACAAGAAGGGCTGCCCACGGCAGCCCTTCTTGTTCAGGGGAGATGCCTGTCAGTTCGCAAACGCCGCAATCCCCGTGATCGCCCGACCCAGAATCAGCGCATGCACATCGTGCGTGCCCTCGTAGGTGTTCACCACCTCCAGGTTCACCAGATGCCTGGCCACGCCGAATTCGTCGCTGATGCCGTTGCCGCCCATCATGTCGCGCGCCAGGCGGGCGATGTCGAGCGACTTGCCGCAGCTGTTGCGCTTCAGGATGCTGGTCAGCTCCACCGACGCCGTGCCTTCGTCCTTCATGCGGCCCAGGCGCAGGCAGCCCTGCAGGCCGAGGCTGATTTCGGTCAGCATGTCGGCCAGCTTCTTCTGGATCAGCTGGTTGGCGGCCAGCGGGCGGCCGAACTGCTGGCGGTCCATCACGTACTGGCGGGCGCGGAAGTAGCAGTCTTCGGCCGCGCCGAGCGCGCCCCAGGCGATGCCGTAGCGCGCGCTGTTCAGGCAGGTGAAAGGGCCTTTCAGGCCACGCACGTCCGGGAAGGCGTTTTCTTCCGGCACGAACACTTCGTCCATCACGATCTCGCCGGTGATGGAAGCGCGCAGGCCGACCTTGCTGTGGATGGCGGGGGCGCTCAGGCCCTTGAAGCCTTTTTCGAGGATGAAGCCGCGGATCTGGCCGCCGTCGTCCTTGGCCCAGACCACGAACACGTCGGCGATCGGGCTGTTGGTGATCCACATCTTGGCGCCGGAGAGGCTGTAGCCGCCGGGCACGGCCTTGGCGCGGGTGACCATGCTGCCGGGGTCGCTGCCGTGGTTGGGTTCGGTCAGGCCAAAGCAGCCGATCCATTCGCCGGTGGCGAGCTTGGGCAGGTACTTCTGTTTCTGCGCTTCGCTGCCGAACTCAAAGATCGGCACCATCACCAGCGAGCTCTGCACGCTCATCATGCTGCGGTAGCCGGAGTCCACGCGCTCCACCTCGCGCGCCACCAGGCCGTAGCAGACGTAGTTCAGGCCGCTGCCGCCGTATTGCTCGGGGATGGTGGGGCCGAGCAGGCCGAGCGCGCCCATCTCGCGGAAGATGGCCACGTCGGTGGTCTCGTGGCGGAAGGCCTCGGTCACGCGCGGCAGCAGCTTTTCCTGGCAGTAGGCGCGGGCGGCGTCCTGCACCTGGCGTTCGTCGTCGGTGAGCTGGGCGCTCAGGTGGAAGGGGTCTTCCCAGTTGAAGGTGTTTTTGGGGCTGGCCATGGGGTGTCTCCGGGGCGGGTTGGAAGAGGGGTTTGATGGCGATTGTCGGCGTCGCATGAATAGCTGTCTAATATTGATTGCCGATTGATCAATTCATAAGTCAGATTTATGGAATTCCGCCATCTGCGTTGTTTCACCGTGCTCGCCGAAGAGCTGCACTTTGGCCGCGCGGCTCAGCGCCTGGCCATGACGCAGCCGCCGCTGTCAATGGCCATCCAGCAGCTTGAAGCCTCGGTGGGCGCGCGCCTGTTCGAGCGCAACAGCCGCGGCGTGGCGCTCACCGCGGCCGGGCTGGCGTTTCTGCCGCGTGCGCAAGCGCTGCTGGAGCAGGCGGCGTTGGCCGCGCGCGAGGCGCGCGACGTGGGGCAGGGGCTGGCCGGGCAGCTGCAGATCGGCTTTGCCGGCACGGTGCTCTACCGCGGCCTGCCGCAGGTGCTGCGCGACTTTGCTGCCGCCCATCCCAGGCTGCGGCTGGCACTGCGCGAGCTGAGCAGCAGCGAACAGCTGGTCGAGCTGGTGCACGACCGGCTGGACCTGGGCTTCGTGCACACCACGCGTGTGCCGGCGGGCTTCTCGCAAATATTGGTGTCGAGCCAGCCGTTCATGGCCTGCCTGCCTTCAAGCCATCCGCTGGCGAGCGAGGCGGTGTTGTCGCTGGACCAAATGAAGGGCGAGGCCTTCGCCATCGTCATGCGCGCCGTCTCACCCGATTACCACGACCGCATCCTCGCCGCCTGTGCGGACGCGGGGTTTGAGCCGTCGCTGGCGTTCGAGCTGCGACACTGGCTGAGCGTGGTTTCGGTCATCGCGCAGGGGCTGGGCGTGGGCCTGGTGCCGGCAGCGCTGCAGCAGGCGGGTCTGCCCGGCGTGGCCTTCGTGCCGCTGGCCCGGCCGCTGGCGCCCTACGACACGCACTGCCTCTGGCGCACCGGGCGGGATCAGTCGGTGCTGGGGGCATTTCTGGCGGCCGTGCGCGCCACGGCCCCGCCGGTGCACCATGTGGCCATCGATTGACGATCAAAACGGAGAAACCCCATGAGCGAATCGCAAATCCTGGTGCTCGGCGGCGGCTGCTTCTGGTGCACCGAGAGCGTGTACAAGGAAGTGCGCGGCGTCACCGACGTCGAGTCCGGCTACTGCAACGGCCAGGCCGAACGACCGAGCTACGAAGACGTGTGCACTGGCCGCACCGGCTGCAACGAGGTGGTGAAGATCGAATACGCCCCCGACGTGATCAGCACCCGCGAGATCCTCGAAATCTTCTTCGTGATCCACGACCCGACCACACTCAACCGCCAGGGCAACGACGTGGGCACGCAGTACCGCAGCGGCATCTACTTCACCAACGACGAACAGCGCGAGACCGCGCAGGCGCTGCTGGACGAACTCGCGCACGACAAGGCCTTTGACCGCCCGGTGGTCACCGAACTCGTGCCGCTGGCCAACTACTGGCCCGCCGAGGACTACCACCAGGACTTCTTCGAACGCAACCCGCACCAAGGCTATTGCATGGCCGTGGCCGCGCCCAAGGTGGCGAAGTTCAGGAAGACGTTCGCTCGCCTGGTGAAATAGACCCCCACGCTCCGCCGCTGCGCGGGTCGCTGCCCCCCGAGGGGGCTGATCCGCCCTGGGGCGGCCCGGCGGCGGATCGCGACGCTCAGGCCGTGCCCAGGCGCGCTCGCAGCCGGGGCCAGAGGATGATCACGGCCAAGCCGCTGAGCACGAGCGCCGCTGCGCCCAGCTTCCACCCAGGCAGGCTTTCACCCAGCGACAAGGCCGACGCCCCCATGCCGAACACCGGCACCAGCAGCGCCAGCGGCGCCACGGTGGCGGCCGGGTGGCGGGCCAGCAGCCAGTTCCACACGCCGTAGCCAAAGAGCGTGTTGCCCAGCGCCTGCCAGAGCACGCTGGCCCAGACCAGCGGCGTGGCGTTTGTGACCGCACTCTGCATCAAGGCAGGGCCTTCGATGAACCATGAAATCGCCAGCAGCGGCGGCACCGCGAACACGCTGCTCCAGACCATGAAGTGCAGCATGTTCACCGGCCCGAGCGACTTCACCACCAGGTTGGCACCGGCCCAGAAAAAAGCGGCCGAGAGCACCAGGCCCAGACCCAGCCACGTGACCACCGCGGCGTCCAGGTTCAAGGCGATCACACCCAGCCCGGCCAGCGCCAGCAGCAGGCCCACGATCTGGAAGCCGCGCACGCGCTCGCCCATGAGCAGCAGCGAGAGGCCGATGGTGAAGAACACCTGCACCTGCACCACCAGCGAGGCCAGCCCGGGCGAGATGCTGCTGCGCATGGCCAGGAACAGCAGGCCGAACTGGCCCACACCGAGCAGCACGCCGAACGCGGCCAGCTTGCGCCAGGGCGCGGTGGGCCGAGGGATGAACAGCAGCCAGGGCAGGGCGGAGAAGGTGAAGCGCAGCGTGGCGAACAGGAACGGCGGCAGGCCGTCCAGGCCCCAGCGGATGACCACGAAGTTGGTGCCCCAGACGAACACCACCGCGAGGGCGAGCAACAGGTGGTTGATGGGCAAAGGGGGCTCCGGCGGGTGAAAAGCCCGCCAGTGTAGCCATGCGCTGCCCCGGGGCAGCGCGCCTGCGCGACGCTCAGTGGCCCTGGATGGCCTGCGTGAGCGCGCTGGTGTTGGTGCGCATCATGGCCAGGTAGTTCGCGGCCGGGCCTTGGGCGTCGGACAGGGAATCGGAGTACAGCTCGCCCGCGGGTTTGACACCGGTTTCGCGGCCGATCTGTGCGATCAGGCGCGGGTCTGAAATGCTTTCGACGAACAGGGCCTTGATCTGTTCTTTCTTGATCTGGCGCACCAGTTGTGCCACGCCCCTGGCCGAGGCTTCGCTGTCGGTGTTGACGCCTTGTGGCGCGAGGAATTTCACGCCGTAGGCATGCGCGTAGTAGCCGAAGGCGTCGTGCGAGGTGATGACCTTGCGCTGCGCGGCCGGGATGGTGGCCCAGGTGGCTCGGATGTCGGCGTCCAGGGTTTTGAGCTGGGCGATGTAGGCGCCGGCGTTGCGCTGGTACTGGTCGCAGCCGGTGGCGTCGGCTTTGCACAGGCCCTTGGCGATGTTGCCGACGTAGGCGATCGCGTTGGGCACAGCCTGCCAGGCGTGTGGGTCGGCCTCGTCATGGTGGTGGCCGTGCTTGTGGCCGTGGCCATGGTCGTCCGCTTCGGCCGTGATGGGCTTGATGCCCTGGCTGACCACGACGTGCCGGCCTTTGTAGGCGGCGGTGTTCAGCAGGCGGCTCATCCAGCCCTCGAAGCCCAGGCCGTTGGAGAACACGATCTGCGCCTGTCCGACCAGTCTGGCTTGCGAAGGCGTGGGCTGGAACACGTGGGCGTCGCTGCCAGGTCCGACCAGCACCTCCACCGCGACGCGCTCACCGCCAACCTGTTGCACCAGGTCGCCGAGGATGCTGAAGCTGGCCACGGCCTTGACCGGTGTGGTGGTCTGGGCCTGCAGCGCGGGGCTGAGGGTGGCGATGGCGACACCGATGGCCGAGACGATGGTTTGGCGGCGGGAGAGGATGTACATGGTGGTTCCTTAGGCTTGCAGATGGGAAGAAGCGGGACGCTGGTGGCGCAGCGCGCCGTGTGGCGCGAAGAACAGGGAGAGCAGGTACATCGCGCCCAGGCTGAGCACGATCACCGGGCTGGTGGGCAGGTCGGCGTGGTACGAGATGAGCAGGCCGCTCAGGCAGGCCAGCAGGGCCAGCGCGGTGGCCAGCAGCAGCAGGGGGCCGAGGCGGCGCACCCAGAAGCGGGCGGTGGCCGCGGGCAGCACCATGATGCCCACCGCCATGAGCGTGCCCAGGGCGTGAAAACCGGCCACCAGATTGATGACGAGCAGGCCCAGAAAGCCGTAGTGCGCCACCGGGCTCCAGCGGCTGACCTGGCGCAGGAGGCCCGGGTCCAGACACTCCAGCACCAAGGGGCGGTAGAGCAGGGCGAGTGCCACCAGCGTGGTGGCCGAGATGCCGCCGAGCAGCGTGAGCGCCGCCTGGTCCAACGCCAGCACGGTGCCGAACAGCACGTGCAGCAAGTCCACGCTGTTGCCGCGCACCGAGACGATGAGCACGCCCAGCGCGAGCGACAGCAGGTAGAAGGCCGCGAGGCTGGTGTCTTCGCGCAGCACGGTGTTGCGCGCCACCAGGCCCGAGCCCACGGCCACCGCCAGGCCCGCGAACACACCACCGATGGTCATGGCGGTGAGCGACAGGCCCGCCACCAGGTAGCCGATGGCCGCGCCGGGCAGGATGGCGTGGGCCATGGCGTCGCCGGTCAGGCTCATGCGCCGCAGCATCAGGAACACGCCCACGGGTGCGGCACTCAGAGAGAGCGCCACACAGCCGAGCAGCGCGCTGCGCATGAACTCGAACTCGACCAGCGGGCCGAACAGCGGGTTGGCGATGAGGGCGTCCATCATCCAGGCGATTAGCGGGGAAGCGGGCAGGTCGCTCACGTCAGCGCCTCCGCGGCAGGGGCATGGGCGTGGCTGTGTGCGTCCGGCGCCGCCGCGCACAGCGGCGCGTCGTCGTCAAACGGCTCCTGCATGCGCTGCGCGCGCGCCCAGTGCGCGTCGGTCAACACCTCGGCGGTCGGGCCATAGGCCACCAGCTCGCGCGCCAGTAGCAGGGTGAACGGAAAGTGCGCGCGAACCTGCGCCAGGTCGTGCAGCACCACGATCACCGTCTTGCCCTGGCGCTGCCAGCGGTGCAGCAGGGCCAGCAGGTCGGCGCTGGTGCGGTTGTCCACGGCGGCAAAGGGCTCGTCGAGCAGCACGACCGGTGCGTCCTGCAGGATCAGTCGGGCGAACAGCGCCCGCTGCAGCTGGCCGCCCGAGAGGGCGTCCAGGCTGCGTTGTTCAAAGCCCGTGAGCCCGACGGCGGCCAGTGCTTCGTCGCACAGGCGCCGGTGTTCGGCGCTGAAGCGTCCGAACGCGCCGACACGGTGCCACAGGCCCAGGGCCACCATGTCGCGCACGGTGACGGGAAAGCTGCGGTCGAGCCCGCTGTGCTGCGGCAGCCAGGCGATGCGCGGCCCCGTCAGCCCGTGCAGCGTGCCGCTGATGGGGCGCAGTTCACCGGCCAGCGCCTTGATGAGCGTGGACTTGCCCGCGCCGTTGGGGCCGACCAGCGCCAGCAGCGAACCTGGCGCGATGCGCAGGCTCAGGTGGTGCACGGCCGGGTGGCGGTCGTAACCCAGGGTGAGGTCGTGCAGTTCGATCGCCGGGACAGCGGAGGGGGACAGGGGTTTGTGCATGAAGGGCGGGCGTAAACTATCGCAACTGAATTGCAGTAACGTCGATATTAACGCAACTTTGTTGCAATAATGGAGCCATGCCCGTGTCCACACGCCCGCCGAAAGAACCCGCCTTGGTGCCGGCCGAGATCCAGGCCCGACTGGAACGTGCGGGCCTGCGCCGCACGCTGGCCACACGCGCCGTGCTGGGCCTGTTTCTGGCGAATCCGCAGGGCACGCTGAGCCATGCGCAGGCGCTGGCCTCGCTCACCGCGCGCGGGCTGGACATCAACCGTGTGACGCTTTACCGCCTGCTGGACCGGCTGGCCGCCTGTGGCGCGCTGCAACGCCACGCCAACGACGACGCCCGCACCTGGCGCTACGCCCTGGCCGACACCGACGAGGGCATGGCGCCGCGTTTCGAATGCGACGCCTGTCACCGCCAGTTCCGCCTGACCGAGGCCAGCGAGCCGACCCGCGCCGTGGCCACCGATCTGTTTCGCACACTGGCCCGCCTGGGCCACCAGGGCCAGCGGGTGGACCTCTCGATCCACGGCACCTGCGCGAGCTGCTTGCCGCAGGAGCCGGCCGCGTGATCCAGACCCGCGACCTGGCCTGCCGGTTTGCCGATGGCAAGACGCTGCGCTTCGCCGATGTGGATGTGCCGCAGGGCGGCACGCTGCTGCTGCGCGGGCCGTCGGGCAGTGGCAAATCCACCTGGCTCGCGCTGGCCGCGGGCCTGCTCTCGGCCACAGGCGGCGAGATGGTGGTGGCCGGGCAATTGGTGGGCGCGCTGGCGCCGGCCGCACGCGACGCCTGGCGCGCCCGGACCATCGGTTTTCTGCCGCAACGCCTGTTGTTGAGCGAGGCGCTCACCGTGGCGGGCAACCTGGGCCTGGTGTTTTTTGCTGGCGGCCTGCCGCAAGACCAGGTGGCGATCCACGACACACTGAATGCGCTCGGCGTGGCCCACCTGGCCGCCCGCAAGCCGGCGCAGCTCTCGGTTGGTGAGGCGCAGCGCGTGGCGCTGGCGCGTGCGCTGCTGCTGCGCCCGCGCGTGATCCTGGCCGACGAGCCCACCGCCAGCCTGGACGACGCGGCCTGTGCCGCCGCGCTCACGCTGCTGCGCGAGCGCGCGCAGGCCGCCGGCGCCACGCTGGTGATCGCCACGCACGATGCGCGCGTGGTGCAGGCATTGCCGGGCGCGCAGCTGCTGGCCGTGGGGGCCGGCGCATGAACGTGTTCTCGCTCTCGTGGCGCTATTTGTGGTCGCGCCCGCTGGCCTCGGCGCTGAACCTGCTGCTGCTCACGCTGGGGCTCGCGTCCATGGCCTTCGTGCTGATCGCGCAGGACCAGATCGACCACGCCTTCGAGCGCGACCTGGCCGGCGTCGATGTGGTGGTGGGCGCCAAGGGCAGCCCGCTGCAGCTCATCCTGGCGGGTGTGTTCCACATCGACGTGCCGCCGGGCAATGTGCCGCTGGCCGAGGTGCAGGCACTCGCCAGACACCCTCAGGTGGCGCAGGTGATTCCCTTGAGCCTGGGCGACAGCGTGCAAGGTTTCCGCATCGTCGGCACCACGCACGAGTACCCGGCGCACTACGGCGCCACGCTGGCGCAGGGCGCGCTGTGGAGCGCACCGATGCAGGCGGTGCTGGGCGTGCAGGTGGTGAAAGCCACCGGGCTGCAGCTGGGGCAGCCCTTCACCGGCTCCCACGGTCTGGGCGGTGGCGGCCACGAGCACGCCGACATGCCCTACACCGTGGTCGGCGTGCTCGCGCCCTGCGCCTGCGTGCTCGACCGGCTGGTGCTGACCGACACCGCCTCGGTGTGGAACGTGCACGAGGGCCTGGCACCTGGCGAGTTCGACAGCCTGTCAGCCGAAGACCGCGAAGCCATCGAAGCCGAGCGCGAGGTGACGCTGGCACTGGTGCGCTACAACACGCCGATGGCGGCCATCAGCTTCCCGCGCGTGGTCAACGCCACCACCAGGATGCAGGCCGCAGCCCCGGCGATGGAAATCACCCGCCTGCTGTCCATGGTGGGCGTGGGCACGCGGGTGCTGCAGGGTGTGGGCGCGGTGCTGCTGCTGGTGGCGGCGCTCTCGGTGTTCATAGCGCTGTGGAGCGCGGTGCGCGAGCGGCGTGCCGACATCGCCATGCTGCGTTTGCTGGGCGCGTCACCGGTCAAGGTGGGCGCGCTGCTGCTGTGCGAAGCGCTGTGGCTGGCGCTGCTCGCCAGCGCGCTGGGCCTGCTGGCCGCGCAGGGCCTGACCGCTCTGCTGGGCGGGTTGTGGATGGCCGACCAGGGCCTGGCCATCGGTGGCTGGCACTGGCCGTCCGCACTCGCGGGCGTGCCCCTGGCCGCCCTGGGCGTGGCGCTCGCCGCGGCCGCTGTGCCGGCCCTGAGCGCCTACCGTGTGGACGTGACTTCTCTTTTGCAAACGAGGTAAACCGTATGAAAAAACACCTGCTGTCCCTGACTTTGGCCCTGCTCGCCACGGCCGCCTTCGCTCAACACGCCGACAAGGAAACCCAGGAAGACATCGCGCGCCACCGCGCCATGGCCGCAGCGCACGAAGGCGCGGCCAAGTGCCTGGAGGCGGGCAAGGGCGAAAAAGTCTGCATGGCGGAACTTCAGACCGCCTGCAAGGGTCTGGCCATTGGCAAGTACTGCGGGATGCGGCATGTGCATTGAATTCCCCCTGCGCCGCTGCGCGGCTTCCCCCGGAGGGGGACAACGCTGGCGGCCCGGCGAAGCCGGTTCCGCGGCGTTCTTGGCTTCAGACACTTCTTTCGCATGAATCACTTCTCTCGGTCTGTTGTTGCGTTGCTGAGTTTGTCGGTGGCACCTGTGTTTGCTCAGGGGTTGTCGTCGCCGCTGGGCACGCCAGCGCCGTCGAAGTCCGCGCCGGCCGACCCATCGTCGGCGCTGCCGCACGGCCAGGGCGCGGGTGTGCACAGTCCGCTGAGTCCGTTCGCACCGCTCAAGCAACGCACCGATGTCGTGGCCTGGTCGGTGCTGACGGATGTGAAGACGGTGATCCGCAACAAGCGCATCGTGCCGGTGTATCCGGCCGCCGTGACGGCGCTGGACCAGAAAAAAATCCGCTTGCAGGGCTTCATGATGCCGCTGGAACCGGGCGAGCAGCAGCGCCATTTCCTGCTCGCTTCGGTGCCCCTGACGTGTTCGTTCTGCACGCCCGGCGGGCCCGAGAGCATGGTCGAGGTGCGCACCGTGAAACCGGTGAAATACAGCCAGGCCGCGGTGGTGGTCGAAGGAAAGTTCCATGTGCTGCAGGCCGATCCCTACGGCCTGTATTACCGTTTCACCGAGGCCGCGGGTGTGAAGTGAACGGGCAAGTCCGAAAGCCCCCGGCCTGTGGGCGCACACACCGCGGCGATACCATCGCCCGGTGAACATCACCGCCCACCCCGTCGTCGCTTCCCTCACCCCGGTCTTCCTGCTCATCGGCCTGGGCTACCTGGCCGGGCGCCTGCAATGGATCCGCGAGGGCGCGGTGAAAGATCTGTCCAACCTGGTGTTCCTGCTGCTGATCCCGGCGCTGCTGTTCCGCACCATGAGCGCGGTGCACGTGGAAACGCTGGACCTGCGGCCGCTGGCGGCCTATTTCCCGGTGGCGCTGGGCTTGCTGGGTGCTTCCATTGCGTGGCGCGGCTTCAACCGCGCCAGCGTGGTGATGGCGGTCGGCGGCGTGTTTTCCAACATGGTCATGATCGGCATCACGCTCGTGGAACTGGCTTACGGCAAGGCGGCACTGGTGACGCTGCTGACCCTGGTGTCGGTGCACGCGCTGATCCTGCTCACAGTGAGTTCGGTGGTGCTGGAACTGGTGGTGGCGCGCGAGGCGCGTGCGGGTGGCGAGCGTGTGCCGCACGTGCTGGAGACGGCGTGGGCGGCCTTCAAGGGCGCGCTGATCCACCCGATCCCGTTGCCCATCCTGAGCGGCCTGCTGTTCGCACAGACCGGCTGGACGCTGCCCACGGTCGTGGACAAACCCCTGCAACTGCTGGGCAGCGCGTTCGGACCGATCGCGCTGGTGCTGGTGGGGGTGACGCTGGCACGCACGCCGCTGGGCGGGCACCTGCGCCTGGCGCTCTGGATCACGGCGTCGAAAAACCTGCTGTTGCCGTTGCTGGTGGGCCTCTCGGCCTGGACGGTGGGCATCACCGGCCTGCCGCTCACCGTGATGGTGGTGGCCGCAGCCCTGCCGATGGGCGCCAACGTGTTCCTGTTTGCCCAGCGCTACGAAGTGGCCCAGGAACTGACGACGGCAGCCATGGGGCTGTCGACCGCATTGGCTTTGTTCACGCTCAGCTTCGTGATGCTGGTCATGTCTTACTTGAACTAGGGCCTGTTCACACTATTTTTCCAAGATGCGTTGCGGATCAAAAAGGCCATGCGCAAGGCGCGAAACGCAGCCGGGGTCGCCCCCCGGCAAGGCTTCGCAACGCCGCGCATGGCATTTTTGGCCGCAACCCG
>JAURYH010000062.1 GCA_030653975.1 Hydrogenophaga sp.
GTTCAGCGACTACAGCCGCAACGCCATCCGCATGGCCGCGCTGATGAAGCAGCGCGTGATCCACGTGTTCACGCACGACTCCATCGGCCTCGGTGAAGACGGCCCGACCCACCAGTCGGTCGAGCACGCCGCCAGCCTGCGCCTGATCCCCAACCTGGACGTCTGGCGTCCGGGCGACACGGCCGAAACCGCCGTGGCCTGGGCCGTCGCCCTGCAAAACGCCAACAAGCCGACCGCGCTGCTGCTGAGCCGCCAGAACCTGCCCTACGCGCCCAAGCACGATCTCGGCGACATCAGCCGTGGCGCCTACGTGCTGGCCGAACCCAGCGAAGTGGGCCTGAAGAAAAAGGCCCAGGCGGTGATCATCGCCACCGGCTCCGAAGTGCAGCTCGCGCTCAAGGCGCAGGACCTGCTGGCCCGTGTCTACAACATCGCGGTGCGCGTGGTCTCCATGCCCAGCACCACGACCTTCGACCGCCAGGATCCGGCCTACAAGGCGGACGTGCTGCCCAGGGGCCTGCCGCGCATCGCGGTCGAAATGGGCTCCACCGATGGCTGGTGGAAGTACGGTGTGGCCGCGGTCGTGGGGCTGGACACCTACGGCGAATCCGCCCCCGCGCCGGCGCTGTTCGAACACTTCGGTTTCACCGCCCAGAACGTGGCCGACACGGTGCGCACCGTGCTGACGAAGTGACCACCCCCGCAGCGCTTCGCGCTACCCCCTCAAGGGGGCGGCACTGGCCGTCCGGCAAAGCCGGCCCGGCGGTGCCCCTGGGTTGGCCACCTCTTGCGTCGAATTGTTTTCCCTGAATTGCAACTTTTCCAACTGAAGGAGTAGACGGACATGACCATCAAAATCGGTATCAACGGCTTCGGCCGCATCGGGCGCAACGTGCTGCGCAGCGCGATCCAGAACTTCTCGGACATCGAAGTCGTCGCCATCAACGACCTGCTCGAACCCGACTACCTGGCCTACATGCTGCAGTACGACAGCGTGCACGGCCGCTTCAAGGGCACCGTCAAGGTCGAAGGCGGCAACATCGTCGTCAACGGCAAGACCATCCGCCTGACGCAGGAGCGCGACCCGGCCAACCTGAAGTGGAATGAAGTCGGCGCCGACATCGTGATCGAATCCACCGGCCTGTTCCTCGACAAGGTCACGGCCCAGAAACACCTGGACGCCGGCGCCAAGAAGGTCATCCTGTCCGCGCCTTCCAAGGACGACACCCCCATGTTCGTCTACGGCGTGAACCACACCACCTACGCCGGCCAGGCCATCATCAGCAACGCCAGCTGCACCACCAACTGCCTGGCCCCCGTGGCCAAGGTGCTGAACGACAAGTGGGGCATCAAGCGCGGCCTGATGACGACGGTGCACGCGGCGACCGCCACGCAGAAGACCGTGGACGGCCCGAGCAACAAGGACTGGCGCGGTGGCCGCGGCATCCTGGAGAACATCATCCCTTCGAGCACCGGCGCTGCCAAGGCCGTGGGCGTGGTGATCCCCGAGCTGAACAAGAAGCTCACCGGCATGAGCTTCCGCGTGCCCACTTCCGACGTGTCGGTGGTCGACCTGACCGTGGAGCTGAGCAAGGAAGCCAGCTACGCCGAGATCTGCGCCGAGATGAAGGCGCAGAGCGAAGGCGCGCTCAAGGGCGTGCTGGGTTACACCACCGACAAGGTCGTGGCGACCGACTTCCGGGGCGAGACCTGCACCAGCGTGTTCGACGCCGACGCCGGCATCGCGCTGGACAGCACCTTCGTGAAGGTCGTGGCCTGGTACGACAACGAGTGGGGCTACTCCAACAAGTGCCTGGAGATGGCCCGCGTCGTGGCGGGGTAAGCACCCCCCCGCGCCGCGCTGCGCGCGTCACCCCCTCAAGGGGGCATCACCTGCGGCCCGGCGAAGCCGGTTCCGCGGTGATCGCTGGGATTAGGCATTTCGCGCCGGTTGCACTGAAAAGTGCAACCGGCGTTTTTCGTTTCTGAGGCGCGAAATGCAACGCCAGCCCATGCCTTCGCCACAGAGGGGAAGCCACCCAGCACACGCCGAAGATCCGGCTTTGCCGGTCGAAGGGCGTGGTCCCCTTGAGGGGAAGCCGCGCAGCGGCGCAGGGGGCGTCTATCTACTCGCAGGTCTGCAGGGTCTTGCCGGCCAGAGCGGCACCCAGACCCACCACTTGCGCGCGCTGCGCCGCCGTGACGGCGGGCAGGCGCAAGACAAAGCCGGTGCCTTCGGGCCGCTCCAGCGCCACGCGCGCGGTGCGCACGCCCTTTTTGCTCAGGTCCTGCAGGGCCTGCTCGGCCGAGGCTTCGCTGGAAAACGTGCCCAGCGCCAGCCCCCGGCCCAGCGCAGGCACCGACACCTCGCGGAATTCGATCTTGATGTCGCGCAGCTCGGTCTTCTTGCGCGCCATCTGCTCGTCGTTGTAGCGCCCCATGTAGACCACCCAGCGCCCGCCGCTGCGCACCTCGTTCAGCTGCCAGCTGCCTCCGGGAAAATCCAGCTGCTGCAGCGCTGAGCGCAACACGTCGGCCTGGTCGGGTGAAAAGCCCGAGGCCAGCCAGCAGGCCGAAGCGGGCGGTTCCGCCACAACCGGGACCTCCGGGGTGTCCGCCACGGCCACGGCGGTCGCTTCTGGTGGGGCGGATGATGCGGCCGCCGTTTCCGGTGCCGCGGACGACGCGGCGGTTGTGGCGGGGGCTGGTGCGGAGACCGGTTGGGGGGCGTTGAGCAGGCGCAAGCCCTCGGGCCTGATCTGGGACTGCAGGCGCTCCGGTTCGGACTGCACCACCGGCTTCAGGCCCAGGGCGCCCAGGTAGCCCTGGGTCCAGGCGAAATAACCCGCGTTGGCCAGCACCAGCAACCAGATCACCACCCTCAACATGGCCGCACACCCACTTCCGAACTGGTGACCGCCTGCATGCCCTGGGCGGTCTGAACGAGCAGGGCCCCTTGCAGGTCCACGCCACAGGCGGTTCCCAGGGTGCCGTCGGACAGTCGCACGCTGCGCCCCTGCAGTGCATCGCGCCTGGCGAAACGCTCGGCAAAGGCGGCGAAGCTCTGGGACTCAAAGGCCAGGAGGTCGCGCACCAGCGTGGGCACCACGCGTTCCAGCACCTCGCCCGCGGTCAGGCCGACCAGCACCTCGGACAAGCCGGCGGGCGCCATGGCGGGCAGCACCGCATCGGGGCTGTCCAGGGCGCTCACGGCCGCGGTTTCGGGGCGGGCGATGTTGATGCCCACGCCCACCACCACCAGGCGCTGGTGCGCCGTGCCATCACCGGCCAGCAGGCCGTTGCTGGCGGTTTCCACCAGGATGCCACCGAGCTTGCGCTGGTGCAGCCAGAGGTCGTTGGGCCACTTGAGTTGCACGTCCGGGTGCAGGCTCTCGGCCAGGCTCACGCCGACGGCGAGCGACAGGCCCGACCAGTCGGCCGGTGCCAGCGGCAGCGCGAGCGAAAACGTCAGCGACTGGCCGGCCTTGCTGTGCCAGCCCTTGCCCAGGCGCCCGCGCCCTGCCGTCTGTTCTTCGGCCGCCAGCAGCACCGGCTCCATGAGCCCGGCGCGCGCGCGGCGCATGAGTTCGCTGTTGGTGGAGTCGATGCTGGGCAGCACCTCGACGGTGAAACCCGGCAGATCGGGCACCACCGCCTGCCAGACCGATTCGACGTGGGCCAGCAGATCAGACATGCGCCCCGCTTTTCAGGAGGAGGAAGCACGATTCTGTGCCGGAGCGCGTGAAGCCGTCCAGGGCACCCGTGGAACCGGCTTTGCCGGGCCACAGGGTGCGTCCCCCCTTCAGGGGGGAAGACGCGAAGCGGCGCAGGGGGGGCACTTTCATCCTAGCTTCGACGCTTTGCCGGCGCGCTTGGGCGCGAGCAGCGTGCCGCGGCAGTTTTTGGCACCGCACCAGCAGGGGTACTCGGCCTTGAGCTGGGGCGTGTAGGGTTCGTCGATCACCAGACCGTAGTCGTAGAACAGCTCTTCGCCCGCGGCGATGTTGCGCCGGGCACGGATGAACACGCGGCCGTCGTCCACCTCGGCTTCGCAGTTGGGCTTGCAGCTGTGGTTGATCCAGCGCGAGGAGTTGCCACCCACCTTGGCGTCGATGACGTGGCCTTCGTCGATGTGGAAATAGAAGGTGTGGTTCGGATCGCTGGGGTCGTGCGGGTGGCGCCTGAGCGCCTCGTCCCAGCTGATGATCTCGCCCACGTATTCGATCAGGGTCTCGCCTTCGGCCAGGTCCACCACCGCGTACACCCCCTTGCCGTGCACGCCGGAGCGCCGCGTCTGGATGCGCCGGCTCGCGCTGGCCTGGGCCTTGGGAGCGGCGTCATCGGGGCGCGGCCGGGTCTGGCGGGGGCTTTTCTTCACGGCCGGAATTTTTGGTAAGGTTGATTCATGCAGGTGCGCGCGTGTGTGTGCGTACCCATGTGTGCGCGTGCTTGCGCGCGTGAAAGTTGATTGTAGAGATGAAAACAGACGGTTCCGCCAAAACATTGGTCATTGCCGAGAAGCCATCCGTGGCCCAGGACATCGTGCGAGCGCTCACCCCGGTGGCGGGCAAGTTCGAGAAGCACGATGACCACTTCGAGAGTGACGGCTACGTCGTCACCTCCGCCGTGGGCCACCTGGTGGAGATCGCCGCGCCCGAAGAATTCGACGTCAAGCGCGGCAAGTGGAGCTTTGCCCACCTGCCGGTGCTGCCGCCCTACTTTGAGCTCAAGCCGATCGACAAGACCAAGTCGCGTCTGTCGGCCGTGGTCCGGCTGGCCAAGCGCAAGGACGTGACCCAGCTCATCAACGCCTGTGACGCGGGCCGCGAGGGCGAACTGATCTTCCGCCTGATCGAACAGTACGCGGGCGGCTTCAAAGGTGGGGCCTACCAGACGCTGGGCAAGCCGGTGCAGCGCCTGTGGCTGCAGTCCATGACGCCTGCCGCCATTCGCGACGGCTTCGAGCACCTGCGCAGCGACGCGCAGATGCAGGGCCTGGCCGACGCCGCGCGCAGCCGCTCCGAGGCCGACTGGATGGTGGGCATCAACGGCACGCGTGCCATGACGGCGTTCAACTCGCGCGACGGCGGCTTCTTCCTCACCACCGTCGGCCGGGTGCAGACGCCCACGCTGTCCATCGTGGTCGAGCGCGAAGAGAAGATCCGCGCCCACCGCAGCCGCGACTACTGGGAAATCCATGGCGCCTTCCTGGCCGAGGCCGGCGAGTACCCGGGCAAGTGGTTCGATCCCGCGTTCAAGAAGCCCACCGGCGACGACGCCGACCCGGAGCAGCGCGCCGACCGCGTCTGGAGCCAGCGCGAAGCGCTGGCGATCGCCGACGCCGTGCGCGGCAAGGCCGCCAGCGTCACCGAAGAAAGCAAACCCACCACGCAGGCCAGCGGCCTGCTGTACGACCTGACCAGCCTGCAGCGCGAGGCCAACGGCCGCTTTGGTTTCTCGGCCAAGACCACGCTGCAGCTCGCGCAGAGCCTGTACGAGCGCCACAAGGCCCTGACCTACCCGCGTACCGATTCGCGCGCCCTGCCCGAGGACTACCTGCCCACGGTGAAGCAGACCTTCGAGATGCTGGCCGGCAGCGGCATGAAGCACCTCGCACCGCACGCGCTGACCGCGCTCAACAGCGGCTACATCCGCCCGAGCAAGCGCATCTTCGACAACAGCAAGGTCAGCGATCACTTTGCCATCATCCCCACGCTGCAGGCACCGAGCGGCCTGAGCGAAGCCGAGCAGAAGCTGTACGACCTGGTGGTGCGCCGCTTCCTCGCGGTGTTCTTCCCCAGCGCCGAGTTCATGGTGACCACGCGCATTTCCAAAGTTCTGAATCACCATTTCAAGACCGAAGGCAAGGTGCTGGTCAAGCCGGGCTGGATGGCGGTCTATGGCAAGGAAGCCGCCGAAGACGTGGTCGATGCCAAAGAGGGCGACAAGGGGCAGAACCTGGTGCCGGTGCGCGAAGGCGAGACCGTGCGCACCGAGTCGGTGGAAGCCCGGGGCCTGAAGACCAAGCCGCCCGCGCGCTATTCGGAAGCCACGCTGCTGGGCGCCATGGAAGGCGCGGGCAAGCTGGTCGACGACGACGAGCTGCGCGAAGCGATGCAGGAAAAAGGCCTGGGCACGCCCGCCACGCGCGCGGCCATCATCGAAGGCCTGCTGACCGAAAAATACATGTTCCGCGAAGGCCGCGAGATCATCCCCACGGCCAAGGCCTTCCAGCTCATGACGCTGCTGCGTGGCCTGGGTGTGGAAGAGCTCTCCAAGCCCGAACTCACCGGCGAGTGGGAATACAAGCTGGCGCAGATGGAGCACGGCAAACTCAGCCGCGCCGCCTTCATGGGCGAGATCGCCGCCATGACCGAGCGCATGGTGAAGAAGGCCAAGGAATACGACCGCGACACCATCCCGGGCAACTACGCCACGTTGTCCACGCCCTGTCCGAACTGCGGCGGCGTGGTGAAGGAAAACTACCGCCGCTACGCCTGCACCGGCGCCGACGGCAACAGCGAAGGCTGTGGCTTCTCGTTCGGCAAGTCGCCGGCCGGTCGCACCTTCGAGCCCGAAGAAGCCGAACAGCTGCTGGCGACCAAAAAGATCGGCCCGCTCGAAGGTTTCCGTTCCAAGGCGGGCTGGCCCTTCGTGGCCGAGATCGTGATCAAGTTCAACGAAGAGGACAAGAACTGGAAGCTGGAATTCGACTTCGGCGACGACAAGAAGGGCGAAGAAACCGGCGAGCTGGTCGACTTCAGCGGCAGCGAGTCGCTCGGCGCCTGCCCCAAGTGCGGCGGTGCGGTGTTTGAGCACGGCGCCAACTACGTGTGCGAAAAATCGGTGCCCACGCTGGCGCAGGCCACGCCGAGCTGCGACTTCAAGAGCGGCAAGATCATCCTGCAGCAGCCGGTGGCGCGCGAGCAGATGAGCAAGCTGCTGGAAACCGGCAAGACCGACCTGCTCGACAAGTTCGTCTCCATGCGCACGCGCCGCGCCTTCAAGGCCTTCCTCGCCTGGGACAAAGAGGCGGGCAAGGTGAACTTCGAGTTTGCGCCATCCAAGTTCCCGCCGCGCAAGACGGCGGCCGGTGCTCCCGCGCGCGCGGCCGCCAGCAAGAGCGCACCGGCCAGGAAAGCGGCGCCAGCGAAAAAGGCCGCAGCCCCAAAGACGCCCGCGGTGAAAGCCCCCAAGGCGCCGCGCAAGACCACCGCCGCCAGCGGCAAGCAGCCCAGCGCCGCATTGGCCGCGGTGATCGGCGCCGAGGCCGTGTCGCGCCCGGAAGCGGTCAAGAAGCTGTGGGACTACATCAAGGCCAACGGCCTGCAGGACGCGGCCAACAAGCGCAACATCAACGCCGACGCCAAGCTGGAACCGGTGTTCGGCAAGCCGCAGGTGACCATGTTTGAAATCGCCGGCGTGCTGGGCAAACACCTGAGCTGACCGGGTTTTCACTTTCTTCAGGAGACCACACCACCATGAGCCTCAAACTCTATTTCGCTCCGGGCGCCTGCTCGTTCGTGCCGCACAGCCTGCTGGAACTGTCGGGCGCGGCGTTCGAGCCCGTCAGCGTGAAGCTGCACAAGGGCGAACAGCGCTCGGCCGACTACCTCGCCATGAACCCGCGCGGCCAGGTGCCGGTGCTGGTGGACGGTGGCGAGGTGATCACCCAGATCGTGGCCATCCTGCTGCACCTGGATGCGAAGTTGCCGCAGGCCGGCATCCTGCCCGCTTCGGGACTGGCGCGCACGCGTGCGCTGTCCACGCTGGCCTGGATGAACAACACCGTGCACCCCACCTTCACCCACGTCTTCATGCCGCAGAAGTTCACCGACGACGAAGGCGGGCAGCAAGTCATCCGCGCGTTCGCGGCGAACAGTTATCGGGGGCTGCTGGGCGAGATCGAGGCGCTGGCGGCCCAGGCGGCGCCCTGGCTCACCGGCGAGAAACCCGGTGCGCTCGACGCCTATGCGCTAACCCTGTTGCGCTGGGGCGGCTACGCCGGCATCGATCCCACCACCTTCCCCGCCACCTGGGATCTGGCCCAGCGTTTTGCGGCGCTGCCAGCCGTGGCGCGGGCGGTCGAACGCGAGAAGCTGCAACTCAACGTGTACCAGCCGGCGGCAACGGCCTGATGTCCTGCGACCGCGTCGCTCAGTCCTTGTCCGGGGACTTGCGCGGCGCAAAACGCACCGACGCGCGCAGACCCCGGTGGGCGCGGTCGGGTTGAGCGTCCTCCATGGACACCACGGCGCCGTGTTGCTGCGCGATCTCGTGCACGATGGCCAGGCCCAGGCCCGAGCCATCGACGTTCGTGCCCAGCGCGCGGTAGAACGGCTGCAGCACCAGCTCCCGCTCGTTCTCCGGGATGCCCGGGCCGTTGTCTTCCACCTGCAGGATCATCACGCCGCTGAAGCGGTCCAGCAGCACGCGGGCCGTGACCACGCCGCCGCGACCGGAGTAGTTGATGCCGTTGTCGACCAGGTTGCGCGTCATCTCCTGCAGCAGGGTCGGGTTGCCGTCCATCAGGCAATCAGCGGGCATCTCCTCAGGCCCTTCGTAACCCAGGTCGATGCCGTGCTCCAGCGCCCGCGGCACGGAGTCCCGCACGACGCCCGTCACGAGCTTGGCGAGGTCGATGCGCGCGGTCGGCAGCGTGCGGCCGGTGGTCTCGGCGCGGGCGAGTGACAACAGCTGGTTGACCGTGTGGGTGGCGCGGGTACTGGAGCGCGCGATCTGCTGCAGCGAGCCGCGGATTTCCTGCGGATCGCTCTCGCGCTGCGCCAGCTCGGCCTGCATGCGCAGCCCCGCCAGCGGCGTCTTGAGCTGGTGGGCCGCGTCGGCCAGGAAACGCTTTTGCGTGCTCAACGAGGTCTTCAGCCGCGTCAGCAGATCGTTGATGGACGAGACCAGCGGCGCCACTTCCTGCGGAATGAAAGACTCCTCGATCGGACTCAGGTCGTCGGGCTTGCGCGCGCGGATGCGCTGTTCCAGCTCGTTGAGCGGGCGGATGCCACGCACCAGCGCCATCCACACCAGCAGCACCGCCAGCGGCAGGATCACGAACTGCGGCACCATCACGCCCTTGATGATTTCGGTGGCCAGCGTGGAGCGTTTGCCCTTGGTTTCGGCCACCTGCATCAGCACCAGGCGTTTGGGGTCCTGGTTGCGCGAGAGCCAGGCGTAGGCCACACGCACTTCGTCACCGCGCACGATGTCGTCGCGCAGCATCACCCGCCCGGGTTCGGGGGTCTCGTTGTCCTGCGGCAGGGGGAAGTCGCCCTCGCCACTGATGAGTGTGCCGCGCGGGTCCAGCACCTGGTAGTAGACGAGATCGCTGTCGTCGGCGCGCAGCAGGTCGCGCGCCTGCGGCGTCAGGTTGAAGCTCACCTGGTCGTTCTGGTTCACCACGAACTGCGTCAGCGCCTGCAGGTTGAACTCCAGCGCCCGGTCAAACGGCTTGCTCGCAATGCCCTGCGCGACAAACCAGGTCAGTGCCAGCGACAGCGGCCACAGCAGCAGCAGCGGCGTGAGCATCCAGTCCAGGATCTCGCCAAACAGGCTGCGCTGCTCGCGCTGGAACAGCCCGAACGACATCTGGCCGTTGTCGTGTTTTTTGGGGTCGGACATGTCAGCTGCGGCGGTTTATCGCAAACTTGTCCGGAGCGAAGGGTTCCAACCCAGAGCACCGTGGAGCCGGCTTTGCCGGGCCACCCGTGCTGCCCCCGGGGGGGCTGAGGGCTGCGGCTCCCAGCCTGCCTGCGCAGGGTGGGACAGCCCGAAGAGTCAGGGCTTCTGGCCCTGACGCGACCTGCAAGGCACGGGCGTTTGGCGCGGTGCGGGGGGCGCTCATCTACCCGGGGATTTTTTCAAGGCAGTAGCCCAGCCCCCGCACCGTCGCGATGCGGATCGGCCCCTTCTCGATTTTCTTGCGCAGGCGGTGGATGTAGACCTCGATGGCGTTGTTGCTCACCTCTTCGCCCCACTCGCACAGGCGCTCGACCAGCTGGTCCTTGCTGACCAGGCGCCCGGCGCGCTGCAGCAGCACTTCGAGCAGGCCCAGTTCTCGCGCCGAGAGCTCGACCATCTTGCCGTCGATGGTCGCCACACGGCCGGCCTGGTCGTATTCCAGCGGGCCGTGTTTGATGGTGTTGGTGCTGCCGCCCATGCCGCGGCGCGTGAGCGCGCGCACCCGCGCTTCGAGCTCCTGCAGCGAAAACGGTTTGGCCATGTAGTCGTCGGCGCCATAGTCCAGGCCCTTGACGCGTTCCTCGATGCTGTCGGCCGCCGTCAGGATCAGCACCGGCAGCGCCGAACCGCGTGAACGCAGTCGTTTGAGCACCTCCAGGCCATGCATCCGGGGCAAACCCAGGTCCAGGATCAGCAGGTCGAACTCGTTGTTGGTCATCAGCGCGGCGTCGGCTTCGCTGCCGCTGGCCACATGGTCCACCGCCGCGCCGGCGGCGCGAAGACTGCGCAGCAGACCATCGGCCAGAACCTGGTCGTCTTCGGCAATCAGGATGCGCATGCGGGTTTCCTTTGCGGCCGGTCGGACGGCCTGTTGTGGGGGCACGGTCAGCCGCACAACCGGCTGGCGGCGGCATGGTCTCCGCGGCCATTTTAGGCTTCGCCGCAGGGGGCGGTTCCGGGATAAACCCCCGGCGCGCGGGCGGCCTGGGCGCGTGCCGCGCGGCCATTCAGGTGCCGTACGCCTCCAGCCCCAGCGCCACCACGGTGGCCACCTCGGCGCCGACCTGGGCGCGAAACTCCGCCTCGGCCTGTTCCACCGCCTGGCGAAACGCCTCCAGCCAGAGCAGGCCGGTGTCGGTGAACACGATGCGCCGCGCCCGCGCATCCCGGGCATCCGGTTCGCGCCGCACCAGGCCCCAGGCTTCGCACTGCGTCACCAGATCGCCCATGGCCTGCTTGCTCATGCCGGCCTGCCGGGCGAGTTCGGTCAGGCGCGAGCCCTTGAGCGCCAGGTGGCGCGTGATGTGGATGTGGGCCGCGCCCACCTGCGCCCGTGCGGCGAGGTTGGAGAGCGCCAGCGGCACGGCCGCGTCGCGCGCCATCAGATCGAGCACGCGCTCGTCAAAACGGCGCAGCGCCAGGCCCATCAGGCGACCGAGGTGGGCGCTGCGCCAGCGGTCGTCAGGCGCGGCAAGAGACGGTACTTCGTTCATCGATTCAGCCAGTCGGAGGAGGTGGATTTCCGCCACAGGGCGCCGCGGAACCGGCTTCGCCGGGCCGCCAGCGCCGTCCCCCGGGGGAAGCCGCGCAGCGGCGCAGGGGGGTCTTTAATAGTAAGGCAAATTGACCAAATAATCACTTGTTTGAAATATACAAAGCTGTAAACTGCTGTTCAAGCATCCAGCCTGTACACAAAAACACCCGCTGGAAGCGAACACCCACTCACCCGCTCAGGAGCATCACATGGACGCAGCCGTCAAGAACAACCCCGTCAACAGCGAAAAGGCCAAGGCCCTGCAGGTCGCGCTGGCCCAGATCGAAAGACAGTTCGGCAAGGGCACCATCATGCGGCTGGGTGAGGGCGAGGTGATCGAAGACATCCAGGTCGTGTCCACCGGTTCGCTGGGGCTGGACATCGCACTGGGCGTCGGTGGCCTGCCACGCGGCCGCGTGATCGAAATCTACGGCCCGGAATCTTCGGGCAAGACCACGCTCACCCTGCAGGCCATCGCCGAAATGCAGAAGGTGGGTGGCCAGTGCGCCTTTGTCGACGCCGAACACGCGCTGGACATCCAGTATGCGCAGAAGCTCGGCGTCAACCTGCAGGATCTGCTGATCTCCCAGCCCGACACCGGCGAGCAGGCGCTCGAAATCGTCGACAGCCTGGTGCGTTCCGGCGCGGTCGACCTGATCGTGGTCGACTCGGTGGCCGCGCTCACGCCCAAGGCCGAACTCGAAGGCGAGATGGGTGACAGCCTGCCCGGTCTGCAGGCCCGCCTGATGAGCCAGGCGCTGCGCAAGCTCACCGCGCACATCAAGAAGACCAACTGCATGGTCATCTTCATCAACCAGATCCGCATGAAGATCGGTGTCATGTTCGGCAGCCCCGAAACCACCACCGGCGGCAACGCGCTCAAGTTCTACGCTTCGGTGCGCCTCGACATCCGCCGCACCGGCACGATCAAGAAGGGCGAGGACTCGATCGGCAACGAAACCAAGGTCAAGGTGGTGAAAAACAAGGTGGCGTCGCCGTTCAAGACCGCCGAGTTCGACATCCTGTTCGGCGAGGGCATCAGCCGCGAAGGCGAAATCCTTGACCTGGGCGTGCTGCACAAGGTGATCGAAAAATCCGGCGCCTGGTACGCCTACAACGGCGAGAAGATCGGTCAGGGCCGCGACAACTCGCGCGAATTCCTGCGCGAGAACCCCGATCTGCGGCTGGAGATCGAGAACAAGGTGCGCACCGAACTCGGCGTGCCGCTGCTGCCCACCGACGAAACGGCGGCGCCGGCCAAAGGCGGCAAGACCGCCAAGGCGGAGAAAGCCGCCGTCGCCGAATAAGCGCTCCGGTGCACCACACGTCCCATCCGCTGGCGGCGGGCCGACATGGGTTTTGACCAGCCGTCACTCAAGGGCCGTGCCTTGCGGCTGCTGGCCGGCCGCGAGCATTCGCGCGCCGAGCTGGAGCGCAAGCTCAAGCCCCACGAAACCGAGCCCGGTGAACTGGCCCGCGCGCTCGATGAGCTGCAGGCGAAGGGCTTCATCGACGAGCAGCGCGTGGTGGCGTCGGTGCTGCACCGCCGTGCCAGCCGGTTGGGCGCATCGCGCGTGAAGCGCGAGCTGCAGGACAAGGGCGTGAGCGCCGAAACCGTGGCCACGGCGGTGGCCGATCTGCAGGGTTCCGAGTTCGAGCGCGCGCGCGAGATCTGGCGCCGCAAGTTCGGTGAACCGGCCCCCGATGCCGCGGGTCAGGCCCGGCAGATGCGTTTTCTGGCCGCGCGCGGCTTCGGTGGCGACGTCATCCGGCGCGTGCTGGGTGGACGCGACAGGGACTGAGGTGGTTTTGTTTCGCAGCTACCATGCGGGGTATGCAAAAGCACGCCTTGAGGCGTGACTCTGGAGACAGACAGTGGCTTTTTTCCGGCGGTTCTTTGGTGCTGAGGGAGCGGTGCGCGACAGCCAGCTCCAGGCAGCGGCCGCGGGCGCCGCGCAGAGCCTGGACATTGACGCCGCCGTGCTCGCCCACCAGCAGTGGAAGCAGCGCTTGCTGGCGCATCTGGCCGGCCACCCCGAGGCCGGACTGGACGTCGAGCGGATCTGCAGCGACGACCGCTGCGATCTGGGCCGCTGGATTCACGGCCAGGGCCGTGCCCGCCTGGGCACCTTCCCGGGATTCACCGCCCTGCGTTCGCACCACCGCATGTTTCATCACGTGGCGTGCAATGTGCTCGCGCTCGAGAAGGCCGGCAAGCGGGTTGATGCCCGTCGCATGGTGGCCGACCAGTTCGAGGCCTATTCGGACCGTGTGACGGAAGACCTGCAGCTGTTGCAGCAGGTGGTGAATCCGCCCTGAACCAGGCCGATCAAAGGTCGAGCATCAGCTGGAGGTTCTGCACCGCCGCGCCGCTGGCGCCCTTGCCCAGGTTGTCCAGCCGCGCCATCAGCACCGCCTGCCGATGGGCTTCGTGGGCGAACACGCGAAGTTCCAGCTGGTTGGTGTCGTTGAGTGCGGTGGCGTCGAGCTTGCCGCTCTCCGGTGCGGCCTCCACGCTGACCCAGCCGCCGGCCACCACGCTGGCCGCGTAATGCGCCACCAGCGCATCGTGCAGGTCGCTGGCTTTCGGCGCGCCGGGCAGGTCGTCCAGGTGCAGTGGCAGTTGCACCAGCATGCCCTGGCGGAAATTGCCCACGGCGGGCATGAAGATGGGCCGGCGGCTCAGGCCGGTGTAATGCAGGATTTCGGGAATGTGTTTGTGCGTCAGGCCGAGCGCATAAGCCTCGTGCAGCGGCGCTTCGCCTTTTTCATAGGCTTCGATCATGCTGCGGCCGCCGCCCGAGTAACCGCTGACCGCAGGCAGCGAGACCGGGAAGTCTTTCGGCAGCAGCCCGGCATCGACCAGCGGGCGCAGCAAAGCGATCGCGCCTGTGGCGTAGCAGCCCGGGTTGGCCACACGATCCGCTTTCATCACGGCCGCGCGCTGCTCGGCGCAGAGCTCGGGAAAACCGTAAACCCAGCCGGGCGCGCAGCGGTGGGCGGTGGAGGCGTCGATGATGCGCGGCTTCTTGCCGGGCAGGCTGTCGATCATGGCCACCGACTCGATGGCCGCATCGTCGTGCAGGCAGAGGATCACCAGATCGGCCTGCGCCATCAGTTCGCGCTTGGCTTCGGGGTCCTTGCGCCGCTCGGGCGCGATGCTCAGCAGCTCGATGGCCGGCATCGTTTGCAGGCGTTCGCGAATCTGCAGGCCGGTGGTGCCGGCTTCGCCGTCGATGAAGATCTTGGCCATGGCGTCTCCTGTGGGTGTCAGTCAGGGTTCAGCGTCGGCCTTTATAATTATGCATTACGTAAGCCGCTGCTTATATAGATTGGTGCGTTGCACCATGATACAGTCGCCGGCTGCCGTGTTCATTGCCCGTGCGCCGGCTGCGCCTTTTGGCCGGATCGAACAACCCCCCCAGTCCGAGAGAGACCTCATGAAGATTCACGAGTACCAAGGCAAGGAAATCTTGCGTCAATTTGGTGTGCCGGTGCCCCGCGGTATCGCGGCATTCACGGTGCAGGAAGCGGTGGAAGCCGCGCAAAAACTGGGTGGCCCGGTCTGGGTGGTGAAAGCCCAGATCCACGCCGGTGGCCGCGGCAAGGGCGGCGGCGTCAAGGTCGCCAAGACCATTGAAGACGTCAAGCGCATCGCGGGCGAAATCCTGGGCATGCAGCTCAAGACCCACCAGACCGGCCCCGAAGGCCAGAAGGTGCGCCGCCTCTACATCGAAGACGGCGCCGACATCAAGAACGAACTGTACGTGTCGCTCGTCACCGACCGCGCCACGCAGAAGGTGGCGCTGATCGCATCGAGCGAAGGCGGCATGGACATCGAGGAAGTGGCCCATTCCACGCCCGAGAAGATCATCACCGAGATGATCGACCCCCTCACCGGCATCACGGCTGAGCAGAGCAAGAAGGTGGCCGCAGCCATCGGCCTGACCGGCGCCTCCGTGGACCAGGCGGTGGACATCTTCGCCAAGATCTACAAGTGCTACATGGACACCGATGCGTCCCTGGTGGAGATCAACCCCCTGAACTGCGACTCCAAGGGCAACCTGATGGCCCTGGACGCGAAGTTCAACTTCGACGCCAACGCGCTGTTCCGCCACCCCGAGATCGTGGCCTACCGCGATCTGGACGAAGAAGATCCGGCCGAAATCGAAGCCTCGAAGTTTGACCTCGCCTACATCAGCCTGGACGGCAACATCGGCTGCCTGGTCAACGGGGCCGGCCTGGCCATGGCCACCATGGATACCATCAAGCTGTTCGGCGGGGAGCCGGCCAACTTCCTCGACGTGGGCGGCGGCGCCACCCCCGAGAAGGTCACCGAAGCCTTCAAGATCATGCTCAAGAACCCCAAGGTCGAGGGCATCCTGGTCAACATCTTCGGCGGCATCATGAAGTGCGACACCATCGCCACCGGCGTGATCACCGCCTGCAAGGCCGTGAACCTGAGCGTCCCGCTGGTCGTGCGCATGAAGGGCACCAACGAAGAGCTGGGCAAGAAGATGCTGGCCGAGTCCGGCCTGCCGATCATCGCGGCCGACACCATGGCCGAAGCCGCGACCAAGATCGTCGCTGCAGTCAAATAAGCCCGGAGAAGAAACACCATGTCGATCTACATCAACAAAGACACCAAGGTCATCACCCAGGGCATCACGGGCAAGACCGGTCAGTTCCACACCGAAAAGTGCCAGGAATACGCGAACGGCAAGAACTGCTTCGTGGCCGGCGTGAACCCGAAGAAGGCCGGCGAGTCGATCTTCAACATCCCGATCTACGCTTCTGTGAAGGAAGCCGCGGCGCAGACCGGCGCCACCGTGTCGGTGATCTACGTGCCGCCCGCCGGCGCTGCCGCCGCGATCTGGGAAGCCGTCGAGGCCGACCTCGATCTGGCGGTCTGCATCACCGAAGGCATCCCGGTCAAGGACATGCTCGAAGTGCGCAACCGCATGAAGGCCAAGGAAGCCGCCGGCGGCAAGAAGACCCTGCTGCTGGGCCCGAACTGCCCCGGCCTGATCACCCCCGAAGAAATCAAAATCGGCATCATGCCCGGTCACATCCACGGCTAGGGCCGCATCGGCGTCGTGTCCCGTTCGGGCACGCTGACCTATGAAGCCGTGGCCATGCTGACCGAAGTGGGCCTGGGCCAGTCCAGCGCCGTCGGCATCGGTGGCGACCCGATCAACGGCCTGAAGCACATCGACGTGATGAAGGCCTTCAACGACGATCCCGACACCGACGCCGTGAT
This sequence comes from Hydrogenophaga sp., assembly GCA_030653975.1. Lineage (GTDB taxonomy): Bacteria > Pseudomonadota > Gammaproteobacteria > Burkholderiales > Burkholderiaceae_C > Hydrogenophaga. Next base: position 16,488 of record JAURYH010000062.1, read on the forward strand.
CATGATCGGCGAGATCGGTGGCCCCGATGAAGCCGAAGCCGCCATGTGGTGCAAGGCGAACATGAAGAAGCCCATCGTCGGTTTCATCGCCGGTGTGACCGCCCCTCCCGGCAAGCGCATGGGCCACGCCGGTGCGCTGATCTCCGGCGGCGCCGACACGGCCGACGCCAAGCTCGCCATCATGGAAGAGTCCGGTTTCATCATCACGCGCAACCCGTCCGAGCTGGGCAAGCTGCTCAAGGCTCAGCTGTGAAACGGCCCCCGGGCTGACGTGACAAAGGCAACGCTTGCGTTGCCTTTTTTCTTGGGTGCTTCACAAATGAGGCCTGGTGGTCACATCGGCGCTTGATGTGTCACGGCGGCTGCAACAAAATGAATCACCTGCACGCGCCGCGGTCCTGTCGATACCGTGGGATGCCATCCAGCCCTTGCCCCAACCTTGTCGGTCGGAGCGGTTTCCTCGCGTCAACAAGGTCGGAAATTGCCCCGCACCCCTGAAAGCCGCCAAGCCCTGCCACCGAGCGCCCGCCGCCGGGGCTGGCGCTCGGACGCGCTGCCCGCCTTTGCACGGAAAAGCGCGCTGGTGAATGCCACCGGTTTCGGCATCGCGCGCATCACCGATGCCAGCCGCACCAAAACCGGCATGGTGCTGGGCACACCCAGCTTCATGTCGCCCGAGCAACTGGCCGGGCAGCACATCGATGGCCGCTCCGACCGCTATTCACTGGGGGTGATGCTGTTCCAGCTGCTCACGGGCACGCTGCCGTTCCGGGGCGACTCCATGGCCGCGCTGATGTACCGGATCGCCAACCAGAGCCCCACCGATGTGCGCGCCCTGCGACCCGGATTGCCCGCCGGGGTCGCCGACATGCTCACCCGGAGTCTGGCCAAGTCGCCCGCTCAGCGTTACCAGAGCGGCGCCGACCTGGCGGCCGAACTGAAGCGGCTGCGAGCGGGGATTGATACCCTCGCCGGTACCGATATGCCATTGCGCGACAATGCCAGCAACCCGTCCGGCCACTTTGAAACCACCCAGGTTGACCCCCAACGTCCGTCAGCCACCAGGGTCGCCGCCCCTGATGTTGCGGAATATGTGACAAATAGTCGAAATCAAGAACGATGACGGATCACATGTTTGGTTATAAACCTGATCAACATGAACTTTGAGTACGCCGCCCTCACGGACCCTGGCCTGGTCCGCGACAACAACGAAGACACGGTTGCCGTGGACGCCGAGAACCAGCTGGTGGTGTTGGCCGATGGCATGGGCGGCTACAACGCGGGCGAAGTGGCCAGCGCCATGGCCACCACGTTCATCAAGGAGGAGCTGGGCCGCTGGCTGGTCGATGGCGGGCACGAGGCCAGCGCCCGTGAACTCAAGCGGGCGATGGAAATCTGCATCGACAACGCCAACCGCTCGATCTTCAACGCCGCCAACTCCAACCCCATGTACGCCGGCATGGGCACCACCATGGTCATGGGGGTGTTCATGGACACGCGAGCGATGATCGGCCATGTGGGCGATTCACGCTGCTACCGCCTGCGGGGCAGCACCCTGCAGCAGCTCACGCGCGACCACTCGCTGCTGCAGGAGCAGATCGACGCCGGTCTGATTTCGCAGGAACAGGCCCGGTTCGCCACCCACAAGAACCTCGTCACCCGCGCCCTGGGGGTCGAGGACACGGTGTTGCTGGAAGTCAACGAATACCGGGTTGAAGACAGTGACCTGTACCTCTTTTGTTCCGATGGCCTGAGCGACATGGTGGCCGATGAACAGCTTGCCGCGATACTGATGACGACAGGCGGTTTGCAGGGAAAATGCTGCGCCCTGGTCGACGCGGCCAATGGGTACGGGGGTCGGGATAATATTTCAGTGATACTGATGCTGGCACGCGCCAAACAGGTCCGCAGGGGGTTGTTGTCGCGTATGCTTGGCAACGGTAGTTCTTAAGAATTAATTCATCAGGTTCCACAGGAGTCGGCCATGCCGAAAATGATCGTTTCCATTGATGGCGTCGTCATCAAGGAAGTGCAGCTCACCAAAGACCGCACCACGCTCGGTCGTCGTCCCTACAACGACATCGTGATCGACAACCTCGCGGTCAGCGGGGAGCATGCGGTCATGCAGATATCCGGCCTCGATGTGTTTCTTGAAGACCTCAACAGCACCAACGGCACCTATGTGAATGGCAAGGCCATCAAGAAACAGCAGCTGAAGAACGGTGACACGGTCGAGATCGGCAAGTACAAGATCAAGTTCGTGCACGACGGCGCGGTCGAGAACTTTGAAAAGACCACGGTCATCAACGCCGGTGCCGTGGTGACCGCCGAGCCAGCCGCCCTGGTCGGCAATGGCTCGATCCGCGTCATGTCGGGCGCTGCTGCGGGCCGTCAAGTGCCGCTGGTCAAGGTCGTCACCACCATCGGCAAACCGGGTGTGGCGGTGGCGGCCATCACGCGCCGTCCACATGGTTATGTGGTTGCGCTGGTCGAAGGCGCCATCAAGCCCACCGTGAACGGCAGCGCCATCGGCACCGAGGCGGTCACCCTGCGAAACGGTGACCTGCTCGAGCTCGCGGGCACGCAGATGCAGTTCGTGCAGTCCTGAGGCCCAGCGGCCAGCAGCCCGGTCCGCAGGCCATGATCGGCCTGCACCCCCCATTTTGGCGTCCCCCATGCAGGCCTTGAGCAAACACGGCCCGCGCATCGCTGTCACCTTGCTGCCGCTGCTGCTGGCCGTGCTGCACGCCGTGGGGGTGCTGCCCATGGGCGTGCTGCAGCGCCTCGATGACATCATTTACGACGCCCGCCTGCGCGCCACCATGCCGGCCACGCGCGACGAGCGGGTGGTGATCGTCGACATCGATGAAAAGAGCCTGGCCGAGGTCGGGCGCTGGCCCTGGGCCCGGCACGACGTGGCCCGGCTGGTCGACACCCTGTTTGAAGACCAGCACATCGCCCTGCTCGGGTTTGACACCGTGTTTGCCGAAGCCGACAACAGCTCGGGCCTGCAGCAGCTGCAGCAACTGGCCAGCGGTGCGCTCGCCGACCAGCCCGGTTTTGCCGAACGCCTCCGGCAACTCGAACCCGAGCTGAACCGCGACGCCCGGCTGGCGCGGGCGCTCAAGGACCGCCCGGTGGTCCTGGGCTACTACTTCACCAGCGACCGCGACGGGCGCACCAGCGGTGTGCTGCCGGCGCCGGTGATGCAGCCCGAGGCGCTGGGCGGCCGGAACATCCTGGCCACGCGCTGGGACGGCTACGGCGCCAACATCCCGCCGCTGGCCGAAGCGGCCCCGCGCGCTGGCTTCTTCAACGCCATCACCAGCCCGGACGGCGTGGTGCGTTCGCTCCCCCTGCTGGCGGAACATGGCGGGCGCTACTACGAATCGCTGTCGCTGGCCATGTTTCGTCTGCTGCTCGGCTCGCCCGGCGTCGAACCGGGTTTTCCCCCCGAGCGGCTGGTTGGCCGTCAGTACCAGGCGATCGAGAGCGTGCGCCTGCGCCAGGGCGGATCCACGCTCGCCATCCCGGTGGATCACCGGATCGCCACGCTGGTGCCCTTCCGTGGCCCCGGAGGCCCGCAGGGCGGGTCGTTCAGCTATGTCAGCGCCGCCGACGTGCTCGCCGGGCGTGTCGCGCCCGGCCTGCTGGCCCACAAGATCGTGCTGATCGGCACCACCTCGCCCGGGCTGCTGGACCTGCGGGTCACGCCGGTCGGTGAAACCTACCCCGGCGTCGAAACCCATGCCAACCTCATCGCCGGCCTGCTCGATGGCCAGTTGCTCGTCAAGCCCGACTACGCGCTCGGCTACGAACTGGTGATGCTGGTGCTCGCCGGCCTGATCCTCGCGCTGGCGCTGCCCCTGTTGAGCGCGGCGCGCGCGGTGCTGCTGAGCCTGGCGGTGGTGCTGGCGGTGCTCGGGCTCAACACCGGGCTGTATCTCGGCCATGGGCTGGTGCTGCCGCTGGCCAGCACGCTGGTGATGGCGGGCTTCGCCTTTGCCCTCAACATGAGCTACGGCTATTTTGTCGAGAGCAAATCCAAACGCGAACTCGCCCAGCTCTTCGGCACCTATGTGCCGCCCGAGCTGGTCGACGAGATGCTCAAGGACCCCGACCGCTACAGCATGACCGCCACCACCCGCGAGCTCACCGTGATGTTCTGCGACATGCGCGGCTTCACGCAGATCGCCGAAACCATGGCGCCGACCGAGCTCCAGGCCCTGCTCAACACCATCTTCAGCCGGTTGACCCAGCTCATCCGCCAACAGCGCGGCACCATCGACAAATACATGGGCGACTGCGTCATGGCCTTCTGGGGCGCCCCGGTCGAAACGCCCAACCACGCCAGCCTCGCCGTGCAGACCGCGCTGGCGATGGCGCAAGCCATCCGCGAGATCAACGCCGAGCGGGCACAGGGCGGCCTGCCCGCCATCCACCTGGGCATCGGCCTGCACACCGGCGACATGTGCGTCGGCGACATGGGTTCCGACGTGCGCCGCAGCTACACCGTGATCGGCGACGCGGTCAACCTCGGCTCGCGGCTCGAAGGGCTCACGCGCATCTATGGCGTCGACATCGTCGCCAGCGAAGCCACGCAGGCCCAGGCGCCGGACTTCGCCTGGCAGGTGCTCGACCGCGTGCGCGTCAAAGGCAAGGCCCGGGCCGTCACCATCGTCACCCCGCTCGGGCGCCGCGAGCAGCTCACGGCCGAACAGGCCGCGGAGCTGGCGCAGTGGCAACTCGCGCTCAAGGCCTGGCAGGCCCGGGACTGGGACGCATGCGACGTGCACCTGCTCAACCTGCAGCGCCAGAATGCCAAAAAAGTCCTTTACCGCCTGTATGCCGAACGGGTAGCCTCCATGAAGCAGTTGCCGCCCGACGCCGACTGGGACGGGACCACCAGCTTTGAGTCCAAATAACCCGGCCCGCTGGGCCACCAACCTGCGACAACACCGATGAGGGTACGCGTTCTGGGCTGCTCCGGCGCTATCGCGCAAGGCTGCCGCACCACCTCCTTCCTGCTCGACGACGATGCGCTCATCGACGCCGGCACCGGCGTGGGCGACCTCAGCCTCGACGAGATGGCCCGCATCAACCACGTGCTGCTCACCCACTCCCACCTCGACCATGTCGCCAGCCTGCCGCTGATGCTCGACGCCGTGGCCGCCCGGCGCCTGGCCGCGGGCGCGCCGCCGCTGCAGGTGCACGCCCTGCCCGGCACCATCGCCGCCCTGCGGGTTCACATCTTCAACAACCTGATCTGGCCCGACTTCTCCGCCATCCCCAGCGCCGACACGCCGCTGATACAGTTCAACGCCATCACCGTGGGCGAAACGCTGCAGGTCGGCGGCAAGGCCATCGAGGTGCTGCCCGCCGTGCACACCGTGCCCGCCTGCGGCTACGCCGCCGCCACCGCCTCGGGCCACTGGGTCTTCAGCGGCGACACCGAGCGCAACCCCGCGTTCTGGCAGCGCATCAACCAGCTGACGGTGGCCCTGCTCATCATCGAAACCGCCTTCAGCGACCGCGAACGGGCGCTCGCCCACCGCAGCCTGCACCTCGCGCCCAGCACCCTGGCACAAGAGCTCGACCAGATCGACCCCGGCCAGCGCTACCCGATCTACATCACCCACACCAAGCCCGCCGAAACCGGGCTCATCATGGACGAGATCCAGCGCTTCGACCAGATGCCCAGCCGGGCGGGCGACGTGCGCCACGACATCCGCTGGCTCAGCGCCGGGCAGACCTTTGAGCTGTGAGCAAACCCGACGATGTCGGGTTTTGACTGGCGCGACGACGATCCAGGCCTGACCGGGTACCGCACCGCGCTCCCGCGACCCAGGCTCACGAAGCTGCATGGGCTGAGCGCCGGGCACATCGACAACGGGTGACAATTTTTGGCCCTACAGGTCGTAGTGACAATAATTGTCAGTCGCAAAAAGCATCACAGGACACAAATCGTCACCTGCACCGGCTGCAGCGCGAAGAAGACCGCAGAAATCCGGCCCTGTCGGGGTGGCACGGACCCTGCTTGGGAGAGCGCGTATCTCTCTCCCTACAACCCCTCAAGGAGTTTTCCCTCATGAAGCGTTCCATGCAAAAAGGTTTCACCCTCATCGAACTGATGATCGTGGTGGCCATCATCGGTATCTTGGCTGCTGTGGCCCTGCCGGCTTATCAGGACTACACGGTTCGTGCTCGTGTGACGGAAGGTCTGTCGCTGGCTGGCGATGCCAAGGCGCAAATCGGCACTGGCTCTGCCAGCCCCGCAGACCTGTTCACCACCGCGTCCACGTGGAACGCTCAAGCCAACAACCTTGGTGCCGTGAGCAAATACGTGACCAGTGTGTTGATGACGGCACCTGCCGATGCTACCGGCGCCGCCGCAGGCGATGGTGAAATCTCGATCACATACAACGCAGTTGCAGGCCCCATTGATGGCCAGATTCTGGTGCTGAGCCCATGGATCAACTCTGGCGATGCGATCACAACGCTGGGTGAATCGTATGCAGCAGAAGTCACGGGTTCAATCGACTGGAGTTGCCAGTCCCTGACCAACAACACTTCTACCGCCCGGACCATGGTAGGTACGGCCGGTACGCTGGTTGCCAAGTACGCTCCCAACGAGTGCCGTTGATTGGCTCTAACCATCGTGCTTGCACGATATGAAAAAAAGGCACCTATTAGGTGCCTTTTTTTATTCCTCTTTAAACGGATGAAAATGGTCGAATGGCATTCATCAGGTCATTTAATAAATTCAACCAGTGCCTAAAAGCCTATTTTAAATCGATGTCGCTGAATTGGATGCGACTGCGAGTGGTCCTGCAATGCAAAGCGCACTGAGTGCCCAGACGAATGTCCACTTGGTCATTGCAAGCCCCCTGCTTCGTGATCACTTAATGGTTGTGCCATTTTGACTCGTTTCGATTGACATATTTCGTCCGTTTTCGCAGCGTGTGTTCTGAAAATTGTCATAAAGCCAGGCGGGTTTGTGAACAATCTCACATATTTCATGATGTTGCTGCTTGGCACAAGTCCTGCATCAATATCTTTTTCCATTCAGAAGCCGCGTTGACAAAAATTAGGAAAACAGTCATGCAATACCGCCTTCAAAAAGGCTTTACGCTCATTGAACTGATGATCGTGGTGGCGATCATTGGAATTTTGGCTGCGGTTGCATTGCCCGCCTATCGGGATTACACCGTTCGTACTAGGGTGATGGAAGGCTTGAGCTTGGCGACCGACGCCAAGTCGCAGGTAGGGATCGGTTCGGCTACTCAACTTGATCTGGCTACCACTGCGCTGGCCTGGAATGCGCAAGCCGGCGATTTGGGTGCAACCAGCAAATATGTGACCAGTGTGCTTATCACTTCGGATCCAGGTGGAGTGACGGATGGCGAAATCACCATCACCTATTCCGCAACCGCTGGCCCCATTGGCGGACAGACGCTGGTGTTGACGCCTTGGGCGCAAGCGGGTGGTCCGGCGATTCCATTGGGAACGTCTTTTGCGGCCAACGTCACGGGTTCATTGGATTGGAGTTGCCAGTCGTTGGCGAACAATACCTCAACAGCCCGCGGCATGGTGGGTTCGGCCGGAACATTGGTGGCGAAGTATGCGTCAAATGAGTGTCGTTAGTTCCCGGTTCAGAGATCGATTGATCCGTCGTTCTTTGCTTCAGCATGTGCTTTGATGGTTTGGGCTGCACGTTACCCATTCGACTGCTAGGACGGCGAGCACAAGACCCTCATCGCGTTCACCCGTGTGGTCACGGGTAGACTGCTGCCCTATGCAAAAGTCTTTCAACCTCAAACAGCGACTGCATGCCTTTGGCTGGCATTTGGCAGCTTCCAGCGCCGTGGCGCTGGGTGTGGCCGCACTGGTGTTGGGCATCTGGTTCCCAGGGGCATACAGGTACATGGCGGGAGGGCTCGGCCTCCTTGGCTTGATCATGACCGTTGACGTCGTTTTGGGGCCCGTGCTGACATTCTCAGTTTTCAACACAAAAAAAAGCCGCGGGCATCTCCGCCGAGACATCGCGACGATCGCTGTGATCCAGATTGCGGCCTTGGGCTATGGCATGTACTCGGTTTACTTGGCCAGGCCAGTGGTGCTGGTCTTTGAGAATGATCGATTCAGAGTACTGTCTGCCGCAGATGTGGTCACTGCGGAACTGCCGGAGGCTGTTCCTGCCCTTCGGAAGTTGTCGTTGATGGGTCCGAGAACGATTGCCGTCCGAAAAGCGGAAGCTGGAGCCGAGCGGTCAGAATCCCTTGCAGCAGCGGTCTTTGATGGTGTTGACACCAGTCAGAGACCCAAATTCTGGACCATCTATGGAGAGTCGGAGCGTAAAACAGCAATCGCGGCAGCAAGGCCTTTGAAGCGCTTGATCGAAAAATACCCAGGTGCCACGAGCGATGTTCAGGCCCTTTTGAAAGAAAACGATTTGAGCGAATTCTCCACAACTTTTTTGCCTGTATTCGCCAGATCCGATGCTGTGGCCGTTCTGAAATCCGACGGAGTCATTGCGGGTTTTCTGCCCTATGACGGGTTCTTTTAGTTTGCCTACCAGCTTCGGCAAGCAAACAGCGCTGTCGTGTCGCATTCCGTCACCTGTGTAAATCGGGGTCAGATTCCAATTTCCCTGAGCCCTTCGGCTTGAAAGTGCTGACGCCATACAGGCGCAGACATCAACCCGCCACGAAATGCCCGCTCTTCCCCCCGCGCTTTTCCATCAACCGCAGCCCGCTGATGGTCATCCCCCGGTCCACCGCCTTGCACATGTCGCAGATCGTGAGCAGGGCCCACGCTGCAGGCGGTCAGGGCTTCCATTTCCACGCCGGCCTGGCCGGTGCGAGGCCAGCATGTTGTGTCGATGTTCGTCAGCCAATATAATTTTCTTTATATAGGAGGTAACGATCATGCTCACTTTCAAAGTCACCACTGTTGGTGGATCTGAAGGGTTCATCCTGAACAAGGAGGCCAAGATCCGTCTGGGCGTACAAAAAGGCGACACGCTGTATTTGACTGAGGCGCCCGACGGGGCTTTGCGCCTCACGCCCTACAACCCAGACTTTCAACGCCAGATGGCGCTGGCCGAGCAGGTCATGCACGACGACCAGGAAATCCTGCGGGCGTTGGCCCGATGAATGTCTGGCGCTGGGTCAGACCGGATGTGGTCTACGCGGTACATGAATTCCAGCTGGCACGCCATGGTGGGTTGGATGGGCTGCGCGATCAAAATGCCGTGGAGTCCGCTTTGGCCCGGCCAGAGCAGTTGGCTCGTTACGGAAATCCGCCGCCGGATGCTGCGCAACTGGCTGCCGCTTACACATTTGGTCTGGCGCGGGATCACGGGTTCACTGACGGCAACAAGCGCACGGCCTGGGTGGTTGCCCGGGTGTTTCTGGCAGACAACGGGGTGAGCCTGCAGTTCTCTCCTGTTGATGCCATCCGGGCCATGGAAGCCGTCGCGGGCGGCAGCATGGACGAGGCGCAACTGACGAATTGGTTCAGGCAGAGGATGGAATGAGCCAGTGCCCGCTCTTCCCCCCCCGTTTCTCCATCAACCGCACCCCGCCCATCGTCATGCCCCGGTCCACCGCCTTGCACATGTCGTAGATCGTGAGCAGGGCCACGCTGCAGGCGGTCAGGGCTTCCATTTCCACGCCGGTCTGGCCGGTGCATTCGGCGGTGCTGCGGCACAGCACGCTGTGGGTTGCCGGCTCCACTTCAAACTCGACCGCCACGCGCGTGAGCGCGATCGGGTGGCACAGGGGGATCAGGTCGCTGGTCTTTTTGGCGCCCTGGATGCCGGCGATGCGGGCGATGCCGAGCACGTCGCCCTTCTTGGCGCTGCCGCTCTGGATCAGCGCCAGCGTGGCGGGCTCCATGGTGATGCGGCCTTCGGCCACCGCCACGCGGTGCGTGCTGGCTTTGGCGGCCACGTCCACCATGTGGGCCTGGCCCTCGGCGTCGAAATGGGTGAGCGGGCTGGGGGTCGGGGTGGTCGGGTGGTTCATGGCGGGGGGGCTTTTGCGCAGTCTTTACGGAAACCTGGGGGCGTTGGCGGCATCATACGAGGATGCGCCCTTTGACGACCCCCCGATTCCTGTTGTCCAGCCGCCTCTTTTCCGTGCCCGTGCTGCTGGCCGCGCTGGCCGCGCTGCCGGTGTCCCTGTCGAGCGCCCAGACGAACCCCGCCGCCAGCGGCGCGCCGGGAGCGGCGGCACCGCGCGGCGGACTGCCCAGCCTGGGCGACGAGCAGGGCATGTCGATCGCGGCCGAGCGCCGCCTGGGCGACCGCATCGCGCGCGACATCTACCGCGACCCCGACTACCTGGACGACCCGGTGCTGGGCGACTACCTGGCGGCGATCTGGCAGCCGCTGCTGGGCGCGGCGCGCGCGCGCGGCGATGTGCCGCCCGAGCTGTCGGAGCGGCTGGCCTGGGAGCTGATGATTTCGCGCGACCGGCGGGTGAACGCCTTCGCCTTGCCGGGGGGTTACCTGGGGGTCAACCTCGGTCTGCTGGCGGTGACCGAGCGGCCGGAGGAACTCGCCTCGGTGCTGGCGCACGAGCTCAGCCACGTGTCGCAGCGCCACATCGCGCGCCTGGTGTCGAGCCAGGACCGCATGGCGCCCTGGATGCTGGGCGCGCTGATCCTGGGCGCGCTGGCCGCGCGCGCCAACACCGAGGTGGCCAACGCCGCCATCATGGGCAGCCATGCGGTGGCGATGCAGACCCAGCTGAATTTTTCGCGCGACATGGAGCGCGAAGCGGACCGGGTGGGCTTTGGCGTGCTGACCGGTGCGGGCTTCGAGGGGCAGGGTTTTGTCGACATGTTCGACCGCCTGCAGCAGGCCGCGCGCCTGAACGACGACGGCTCTTTTCCCTACCTGCGCAGCCACCCGCTGACCAGCGAGCGCATCGCCGACATGCGCGCGCGCCTGCCGCTGGCGACAGCGAGCGCCCGGCCGGGCGTTGGGCCGCTCCAGTCCGCGGTGCCCGGCGCTGCTTCCGAACCGCTGGCGGCCGGTGGGTCAACCGGCCTGCGGCTGGACCTGCCGGCGCTGGCCAGCGACGCACCGGGCTCCTCCGGGCTGGTGGCGAGCCTCGCCCGTTCCCCCACCGTCAGCGTCGAGTGGCATGCCCTCATGGCGGCGCGGGCCCGCGTGCTGGCCGAAAACGGGCCGGATCGCCTGCGCGCCTGGCTGCAGGTTGGCCAGGGCGCCAGCGCCGCGCCCGGTGTGCGTTATGCGGCCGCCCTGTCGGCGCAGCGCCTGGGGCAGCGCGACCTGGCGCTGGAGCTGGCGCAGCGCCTGCGGGGGGCGGTGGCGGCGAGCGCCCGACCGGCCGCCGACGCGCTGCTGCTGGAGCTGCTGCTGACCGCGCCCGCCGCGGGCGGCCAGGGCAACAGCCGCGTGGACCCCAGCGGTGCCTTGCTGGCGGGCCTGCGCGACCAGGCCCTGGCGGGCGACTCGCGGGCAGATCTGTTGCTGGGCGCGCAGGCCGCGCTGGCGACCGGCGTCCCGGAGCGCGCGGTGGTGCGCTTGCAGGCCTGGGTGGTGCAGCACCCGCGCGACGCCATGGCCTGGCAGGTGCTGGCGCGGGCACACCAGGCGCAGGGGCACGCCCTGCGGTCGATCCGCGCCGAAGCCGAATCGCGCGCCGCGCACCTGGACTTCGAGGGGGCCGCGGACCGCTTCCGGGCCGCGCAGGCCTTGCCGGCGGCGCAGCGCGCCGCGGACCCGATGGAGCTCGCCATCGTGGACAGCCGGCGCCGCGAGGTGGAGCGCCTGCAGCGCGAGCTGGCGCTGGAACTGGAGCGCGAGAAGCGTTAGGGCTGCACCCGGTCGCCAGGACCGGAAAAGCCGCTCAGCCCCGCGATACCGTCTTGAGCGCGGCGTCCACCACCAGCATCAGCGCCGAGTAGATCAGCGAGCCCAGCAGCGCGGCCCAGAAGCCGTTGACACCGAAGCCATTGAGCAGGCTGGCGGCGGCCCAGAACAGCAGGGCGTTGATGACGAACAGGAACAGGCCCAGCGTGATCACCGTCACCGGCAGGGTGAGGATGACCAGCACGGGGCGCAGGAAGATGTTGAAGAGGCCGATCACGGCCGCTGCGATGAGGGCCGAGGTGAAGCTCTGGATCTGCACACCGGGGTAGAGGTAGGCCACCAGCAACAGGGCGCAGGCCGCGAGCAGCCATTTGAGGATGAGTTTCATGCGGTCAGCATAGCATCGGGCGCACGAAAAAGGGCGACAACCCGCAGGTGCCGCCCCGTTTTCCGGCCACCGGTTCAGGCGCTGGTTATGCCTCGGCCGGCTTCTGGCGCGAGGCCAGGACCTTGCCGATGGCCAGCACCAGCAGGGCACCGGCCACGGCGGCGGCGTAGTGGAAGGTGGCGCTCTGGGACAGCTTGGGCATCCAGCTCATGTTGGCCGGGTCGGCCAGGGCCGGGTCGGACACCAGCATGCCGCCCGCGATCCAGCCCAGCAGCATGCCGCCGGCGACGATGATGGAGGGGAAACGCGCCATCAGCTTGATGACCAGCGTGCTGCCCCAGACGATGATCGGGATGGAGATCAGCAGGCCGAGCACCACCAGCAGCATCGAGTGTTCGCCCGCGTTCTGCGCGGCACCGGCGATGGCGATCACGTTGTCCACGCTCATCACCAGGTCGGCCACGATGATGGTCTTGATGGCAGCGAACAGCTTGTCGCTGCCCTGGATGTCGCCGTGGCCGTCTTCGTCGGGCGCGATCAGCTTCACGCCGATCCACACCAGCAGCACCGCGCCCACCAGCTTGAGGAACGGCACGTTGAGCAGCGTCATGGCGAAGGCGATCAGGACCACGCGCAGGACGATGGCGCCAGCCGTGCCCCAGAGGATGCCCTTGGTGCGTTGCGCGGGCGGCAGCTTGCGGCAGGCCAGCGCGATCACGACCGCGTTGTCACCGCCGAGCAGGATGTCGATGATGATGATCTGTCCCAGGGCGACCCAGAACTGGGGTGATGTCAGGAAATCCATGTGGTCCTCTTGGTGTTGGGGAATGAGGTCCTGACCTCGGCCGATCGACGGGCGCCGACCGGTCGTTTGGCGCACGCTGCGAACGCAGCGTGGCAAGGGCAGGCAGGCCTTGATCGGCCGGGGTAGGCCTATCAAAGGTCTTGCTCAGGCCGGTGACGGATCACCGGGCTCGGATCGCCGGAAGCAGATGCTTCGTCCTGACGACGGTCCGAACGGTCATGATCGGCGGGCCGCTTGGCCGCCACCCTGACCGGAGAGCTACTCCCCTTCGAGTGCCGCGATTGTATAGAGGCGTGGCTGTCAGCAGCTGTCAGGGGCATACGGACTTTCCACAAACCTGCAGCGGGGGGCTGGCTATCATCCAATCCCCATGGCCGGCATCCACATCTCCGATATCGAAGCTGCGATCAACTACTGGCGTGAGCGCTCACCCTCGTCAGATGGCCTGTCGCTGGCTGAGCCCACGCGCGCGCTGGCCGAGCTGTATGCCCGCATGGCGTACCGTCAGGAAACCGAGGTCGAGGAAGCCAGCCTGTTGCCGCCGGTGCGCGAGGCGTGGATGGCCTGGTTCCAGACCATGCCGGACACCCCCTGCATCGCCATCTGCTCCACCAGCCAGGGGGATGCCGTGTGCAAAGGCTGCGGCCGCACCTTTGACGAAGTGCAGCGCTGGACCGCGATGACACCGGGCGAAAAGCGGATGAGCTGGCGGCGCATCACGCTCGAAGGCACCGCCTGGCGCTTCAACCGGTATTCGGAGCGCGCTTTGTAGGACAGGGGTGTCAGCGGTCGCTCGCTCCAGCAGCGCCTGAAGGGTTGACAACCCAGAACACCACGGAACCGGCTTTGCCGGGACGCAGGTGTTGCCCCTGGGGGAGGCGCCGCAAGGCGCTTCGGGGAGAGCCGTTCTACGCCGGGATGGTGTAGTTCGCCTGCGTCATGTTGTCGACGCCGCAGTTCACCGTGACGATCCAGTCGAGGAATTCCTGCACCGCGGCGCCCGCGATGGGGGCACCGTGCTGCGGCACGATCATGTGGATCGGCAGCGTGCGGGCCATGTTGGCCCACAGGCGCAGCACCTTGTTGCAGACCATGTAGCGGCGGTGGAAACCCTCCATGCGGGGCAGGTAGGGGGCCAGCGAGGTGATGGGTTTGGCGGCGTCGGCCGAGGTGCCCAGCGACACACCGAGGTCACCCGAGAAGAGGATGCGGCTCACGGGATCCCAGAACTGGAAATTGCCCTCGGCGTGCATGAAGTGCGCCGGAATCGCCACCAGCTCGGATCGACCGAGCGGAATGCGCATGCCGGGGTCGGGGATGCCGATGATGCGCCCCGCGGTTTTGCCCGGCTTGCAGAAATGCGGCGCGAAACGCTCCCACAGGGTCGAGATGTAAAGCGTGGCCTGGGTGCTGGTCATCCAGCGGTCGAGCGAGGCGATGATGTCCGGGTCGGCGTGCGAGGCCAGAATCTCGGTCAGTTTGCTGGGTTGAAAGTAGCGCCCGATGGTCAGCAGCAGCTCGTTGTAGGCCACGTTGCCGCCCGGATCGATGATGGCGCCCTGCTGGCCGTCGATCACCAGGAACTGGTTGGCTTGCACCGCTTCACCGCCCTCGTCGCTCAGGTGAGCGAACATCAGGCACACGTGGCCGTCTTGGTTGAACAATTCAACCTAAAAACCGCAGTTGCCTGAGCTAAAACCCGCGTAAACCCAGCAACGACGGGGCATGCCGGTTTTTTGGCACACTCACCCTATGGGTGAAATGATCAAGCGCGTAAAAACGGCCCTCGCGCAGGCCAGTGAAG